>CADALT010000031.1 GCA_902788785.1 uncultured Ruminococcus sp. | reverse complement strand
GAAGAACGTGCAATTTCCGCACTCGGTCATGATGATGAGCTGATATCCGAGACTGCACCTTCCTATGGTCATGACGGCGAAAAGCTCTATGTCTGCAAGCACTGCGGAAGAGCCCGCATAGAGACCATACCTTGGGAGTCCGATACCACGGGCGACGAGGACGAAACGATCATGCGTGGCGATGTTGACGCAAACGGTTCCATAAACGTTACCGATATCGCACTTACAGCTGCGCACATAAAGGGCATCAAGGCTCTTGACTATGCAGCCATCAAACGTGCCGACGTTAATACCGACGGCAATGTGAATGTTACGGATATCGCTATGAATTAACGCTGCGGTGGTCTTATTTTCTTTTAGAATTTTCCAGTTTACCTATCACCAGCATAAGTGACATCATGCCAATGACACAACAGTTGATCTGTGCAAAGCCCTCAGCGCCTAACGCACGCATAATGGGGAAAAGAAATGCCTGCGCAGACAAAATAATAAGAGCTTTCTTTCTGTATACCTTTCTCTCGTTCTCGTCTAGTGGCTTGTTTTCAGTCTCTACAGGTGCTAAGAGATATATCACCGCAGCAGCTGCTGCTATGACGATATACTCCCACCATCCGCAGGGAACGAATTTTATATAGAGGCACACTGCGACCAGCATAACTACCGATTGTATATAGCATATCATCGGTGTACGTGCATGGTGTCCGCCTGCAAAACTCCTGAGCGGTATGTACAGTCCCATAAACAAGAGCGCTTTCAGTGTACAGCCGAATACTGCCCCGACCGCTGCTGCGGTGAGTATATTCAGCATAGATGTGAACCCTTGTCTAAGACCGAATTCGTACAGCTCACGGTCTTCGTGGCTTATGGTACAGTTTTCCTCAAGTTGATCTGTGATGCGTCGTGACAATCTGTCAAACATCAGAATTTGCGCAGTTTTTCAGCACCCTCGGGCAGCTTCTCCTGATGGGTGAAAAATACGCACGCTGAATTTGCGGCGATCACTGCCATAAGCATAGCAAAGCCTGCCAGCACTGTGCCGAACTTCGTAACGAACCTTGTCATCGCTCTACCCTCCTTCCATTATATTTATATCCTTCCATATTGTTCCGTGTTGATTATAGCACATTTTTGTAAGCTGTGCACAAAAAATGTAATGAACGTGAGTATGGATGTAATGAACGTTGATAGCTGCTATTTTTTTACAGCCTCAACGTACATCATAGCTGCTGCCGAGAAAACACGCTCATCATAATCAAAATCAATTATACCGTCATATTTCATCAGGCTGTTTTTGACGTTTACCAGCCCTATACCGTGGTTTTCACGGTCTGTATTGGTGGTTTTCAGCTCGCCTTTGTCTTTTTTTATGACACCATCATAGCTGTTCTTTATAATTATGAACAGCCTGCCTCTGTCATAGTAGATATGCACCATCAGTTCACGCTGCTGCTCATCCAGCTTTTTAAGAGCATTTATAGCATTATCCAGCATATTGCCCGTTATCACCGTGATATCCGTGGGGTCCATAAGCAGCCCCTCGGGTACTGAGATATCTGCCCGTACACGCACACCCAGGCTTTCTGCCTGTGTCAGCTTATAGTTGAGCACACTGTCGATGGCGATATTTCCCGTTTCGCTGAACAGCATACTGGTGGCTATGCCGCTGTCGTAGATGTTCATTATATAGCGCTCGGCAGCTTCGGGACTGCCGTTTTTTATCAGTTCGTGTATGGAGATAAGGTGGTTGCTGATATCGTGCCTGAAGCTGCGCAGCTCATCCGCACTCTTCTCCATATAGCTGCACTGTTCATAATAATACCGCTTTTCACGTTCGACCAGTGCCCTGCTCATCTCAATGTTATATGCGCTCATAAGCTTCTCGTAGATATAGAACACCACGATGTTTATAACAAATATTATCATGACCGAGACAACGCCCTGCAATGCATGAAGGTTCTGCGTGATGGCGATGACAATGACGATATACACCGATGCCGCAGGTATAAAGAATATTACCAGCCACTCTTCACGGCTGACTATATCATGTTCCTGCCGCTTATTCAGCTTGCG
This sequence comes from uncultured Ruminococcus sp., assembly GCA_902788785.1. GTDB lineage: Bacteria > Bacillota > Clostridia > Oscillospirales > Ruminococcaceae > Hominimerdicola. The sequence continues at coordinate 50,981 of CADALT010000031.1, read as the reverse complement.
GAACACCAGCGATATGAAATACCACACGAGCGCCATAACTATAAGTCCCGTAGGATCTGAATAATCATACCCACTCTGCGGCGAATGGCTTATCTGATCGGATAAAAGCACCACCGCAGATTCCACCACTATCATGAACGCATACAAAAACACACAGAAGGTTATCCTGCGTTTCATCGAAGCTTTATATAAAAGTGAAATTATGAACAGCGCCGCCAGATTTCCTATAAGGTTCACGATAGGCAGATTTACCCTGAGATACAGTGTACATACTATCACAGGATAACTCAGGTACGCACATACCTTTACAGGCATGGACTTATCGGAAGTCCCGAAAAATCCCACCATGAAATTCTTTATGAAGAATATGCTGAATATATAGGTCGTCACATATATGACTGTGTACATCATAGCCCATGCCTCCCAAGGTCAGCCGCAAGCTGATATTCCCTGATCTCTTTGCGTCTTGAAGAACCCACAGGCAGTTTGATGCCGTCATCCATTATGACCTGTTCATACTCATATTTCATAACATAATACGGGTTTACCACGAACTGTTTGTGTATCAGCAAAAAGCCGTGCTTTTTCAGCCCCTCCGAGTATACCTTCTCCAGTGTCCCGTAAAACTCTATGCTTTCACCGTTTTTCATCACAAGATATATCAGCCTGCCTGTGACTGTAACGTACTTTATGTCACGTATGCGCACGCTGCCGATGTTCCTGCCATTTTTATAGAAGAACAAGTCGTTCCACTTGCCGCTTATACGCAGATACTCTCTTATCACCTGTTCAAGGCTTTCCATCCTCACAGGCTTTATCAAAAAATCCAGCGGATGGAACGAGTGCAGTTCAAGGCTGTATTGTTTCTTGGCAGAAATGAACACTATCTGCTGCAAAGGGTTGCCCAGTTCCTCCCTGATATAACGTGCTGCCTGTATGCCGTTGGTGCCTGCCATCTCGATATCCAAAAAAATAAGGTCGTATGCCCGACCGCTGTCCATATCCTTACAGAGTGCTTCACCATTGTAATAATGTTCGGCAGTTATCTTATCGTCGATCTTATCGGCTATCTCGCCAAGCTGCCGTTCTATATCGTAGCATACCTCCACTGTGTCATCCACTATTGCTATCCTCAGCATTTATAATCACCCCGTCATATTATACCAGAAAATATGACCAAAAGTCTTTGCATCTGTGTTAATTTTTTTGTCTTTACATCCAATTCAGACAAAACAAGCTCGAATATAGACCTCGCAAGTACATTTAAGCCCTGTACAACGTGCTTTAAGCAACTGATAGAAAAAACTACGATTATTAACTGCACATTTCCAAATTCTTAATTTTCAGTTCACGACTCCATCACCGCATAATTATACCTCAGCATACTGTTAGTCAGCACAGGCAGCCCCCAGCTGCCCTTGCCCTGTTCTCTCAGCCTGCCCAGCAGCGTCAGCGCCCTGTCGGGATACTCATAATCATGGTAGATGGATTTTATCCCACAGACCTGCGCTTCGTTGTACTTAAAATACTTATTTCTCTTGCCCTCTTTAAGATGCAGTCCTGCACGTTCAAAGCAGTCTATAAGATAATCAAAGTTGCTTACATCGCACCCCAGTTCCTCTGTGCCGCTCCTGAAAGATGCTGCGATATAAAGCCGTTTGCCGCAGCTTATGCGCTTGGTAAGTTTATCCAGCTCAGCTCTGTCCATCAGCCCCACCGACCTCGGCAGGAACAGCACATCAGTATCACCGCTGTACCTTCCGCACTTTTTGCGATATCTGACCCTGTCAGCCTTTCTTCCTCGGAAAACTTCACTGCACACACGTTTCTCGATACCCGTATAGCTTATAACCGATATATCCGTGTCATTCTTATCAAGTGCATGGCACAGCGCCCACAGGTCTATACCGTTCCCGCACCCGACTGACAGCACGTTCATCCTGTCACCGCAAAAGCTTTTGATTATGTGATTTGTATAGATGTACTCGTACTCAAAGGCATAGCCAAAATGGTATTTCATATAGTACAGCAATGCCTGTGTCCTTGTGCAGTTCTCGGGAGTATTGCCGCATTCGCAGGGCACCTCCTGCGGATATACCGAACTGTCCTTGCCTTTCAACTCTTTCTCCAACTCATGCAGAATGTGTTCAAGATACTGCCCTATGGTGTAATAATACATTTTTTCAAACCTCCAGATGTTTTTCCTCTAATTCCCCAAACATCATTATACACCATTTCTAAATTTTTTGTCATAAAATGTAACAAACGTTAGTCATGTCGTAATGAAACGACATTTTTCGCTGATCGTCTGACTTTTTATAGCAAAAAAGACACCTCTGCCATGGTACAGCAGAAGTGTCTTAATAAAAATTTTTTTTACAGCGCCTGCGCTTATGCCTCTCCCATGTTTTCATTACAAAGTTCACGCATAAGCTGTACTTTTACCTCATCTGTCGTGAAAGCCGCCTTGACCGCATTTTTCAGTATGGCACGTTCCTGCACCTCATCAAGTCCCAGAAGGCTTTCCATATAGCGGTACTCGTGAGCAATATCTATGCCCTCTATGCCCGGGTCGTCAGTATTCAGTGTGACAGGCACTCCCCTTTCCAGCAGGCTGATAAGCGGATACGCCGACATATTCTCCACCGCATGGGTCTGCCTGTTGCTGGTAGGGCACATCTCCAGCGCCACGCCACGCTCTTTCACAAGCTCTATAAGCTCATCATCTTCGATAATGCGCACACCGTGGCCGAGCCTTGCCGCACCAAACTCCAGTGCCGCCCTTATGCTTTGCGCACCATCAGCCTCGCCTGCGTGTATCGTGAAAGGCACACCGCACGCTTGCGCTTTGGCAAAAAACTCCCTGTACTTCTCCGTGGGGAAAAGTCCTTCTGCCCCTGCCAGGTCAAGGGCGACCACTCCGCCGTCCTTCACAAGATACTTCTGCGCCAGTCTCAGAGTTTCCTCGTTCTTATCCTCATTGCCGTCGCCACGCATAGCACAGAGTATCAGGTTCGCTTTGAGTTTGGTCCTGCCAAGCCCCTCCAGAGCCGCCCTGACCGCAGCCTCCTGCGTCAAGCCCTTATCCGTGTGCAGCTGCGGCGCAAACCTTATCTCCGCATAGATAATGCCCTGCTCCGCCATACTGTCGCCCACCAGCCTTACAGCCTCGCACAGCCCCTCATGCGTCTGCATAAGCGACAACGGCAGCCCGAAGCATTTTAAAAACTCGTTGAGATCACTGCAATCCTCGGGCACGGTCAGCAGCCTTTCCAGCTGTCCGTCGTCCATAGGCAGCTCTATCCCCTGCAGCTCAGCCAGCGCCCGTGCGATGCCCACCGTCACCACCCCGTCCAGATGCAAGTGCAGGTCAATGTATTTGTTCATCTTCATTCTCCTCATTGATCAATATTCCATTTTTTCGTAAAAACAATATATTACCGCTCTTATTATTTTCAAAATTACTCATTACTTCTTTGTATTTCTCTTCGTTTTCTATAATATCGTTGAGAAATTTAAGTCTTTTTTGTTTTGCTGCTTTTTTTTCTTCTTTCGCTTTTTCTATTCTTTCATCAATATCATCACTATAGTTTTCTCTTATATAGCGTATCTCATCATCAAGGTAACTATTATATTTTTTACTTAAAACAACATTGAAATCGTCACATATCAAAAATAGTTTGAGAGATTTAATTAAGTTTAGAAAAATATTTGAATAGAATAGTTCATCTAAGTTCGTAATTTTTTCAATTTGAGGGAACATTACTTTTTTAGAAATCTCTAAATTATAGTTCATAGCCGCCATTAACGACTCTTTGTTATCTTTTTGATATGTGAAGCTACTAACATCTTTAAATTCAATATTATCAATCGTTATGAAACCTTTTTTCAGCATTTCACAATTATCAAAAAATGTATAATCTAAACTTAGCTTATCAGGCTTGAACGGTATCTCATCGTATATAGATTTGATACAGCAAACAACATTAAAGTGATCGTGAGTTTTAAGCGGAAATTTTTTGTTCCCTAAATTATCTGTTTTGATCTCTGTTGACACCACAGGCAAACAAGTGGGATTACTTTTCTCTTTCACGACAGTAACAAGCTGTACTATCTCACCGTTCATCACCCTGACATATACATTGCTTCCTTTTATAAGTTTGAACCCACGGCTCTCAAGCTCCGGTCCGAACACCTGCTTAAAAGCCGCATTAAGCGTCAGCTTTTTCTCCCCTGCTTTTTTGAAATACAACCTGACCGCATCATCGTCAACACCGTCAAATTCCAACAGCATATTCTCACACCCGATGACCTCACCGAATTCGCACAGTGCATCATCTGCAAATGTGTGATCTTTTGAGTGAATTTCCTCGACTTTCGCCCAGTCGATGTTCAGCAAAGTCTGCCATTTCAGCGGCGAGGGTTCGGGGTACTCCTCGAAATAAGGTTCTCCTAAAAACATAGTGTCAACCGCTGCGCCTGATTTTTCATAAAGCGTAAGTTCAGCAAAATCGCTGTCCACAAGCTCTGCGCTTAACACCTGCAAACCGAGGTTTTTAGCAAGCTCTGATGCCTCTTTGCGTGTGTCCGTGCTTTCTTCCGTCAGCACTGTTACCCAGCTTCTGTCCCCTGAAAAAAACAACGCATAGCAAAGCTCGCCATCGTCCGCTTTCGCCGACGTGTAGCCCTTAGCCTTCATCATGTCCGTGAACTTCTTCTTGAACTGCGCTTTTGTAAGCTTTTCCGCATTAAAAATGTGATTTGATGTCAGTGAACGTCCCATAATGACCTCCCAAATTCTGCTAACAAAATTATAGCACATTTCATAACGAATGTAAAGCCGCCCGTCATATGAACTCACGGTGCCCTATTTATTAACTTAACGTAAACATTGATTTTTTTCAAAAAAAGCCTTGACAAATAAAGTTTGCTGTGGTATAATAATTAAGCACTCGGGTGAGGGAAACAAAAAATTCGAGTCAAAAACTTAATATATCGCGGGATAGAGCAGCTTGGTAGCTCGTCGGGCTCATAACCCGGAGGTCGTAGGTTCAAATCCTTCTCCCGCAATACATGGCAAACCGCTTATTTACGTAAAACCTCGTAGATAGGCGGTTTCAATTTTGTTTTCATTACTAACAAAATTGAACTAAAACCAAGCAAAATGGCATAAAAACAATCTTATATGACACGAAATATGACACGCCGATAGAGTATGCAGAGTCCGATTTATCGGTGATTCTAATGCTTTTTAAGAATCGATATGACAAAAGCCGCCCGAGTTTTACCCCGGGCGGCTTTGCTATCATATCAAGTCTTATACTTAGTAGTGGTTGCAAGCTTTTCATGAGCAATTATGCAAATACGACTATCAAGCTCATGAGCCATATCCATAAGAACGGTTCTTCTGACTGCCATTTCTTCAACGGTAAGGTTGTGCTTATTACATCTGTCAAGAGCTATGGAGAGGGCAGTGAGATAGTTCTTACAACGTTCAATTTCCTCCTGTAGGAAGACATTTTCTAAGATGAGGCAATATTCGGTCTTGGGCTTTTCGAGCTTGACTTCGGGAGCCTTCTTTTCCTCAATGAACAGCTTGGGAGTATCGACCTTTGCACCGAAGATCTTCACCAGTTTGTCAAAACCACTTTTGGTGATGATGTTCACACAGGGAACGTTCTTCGGGTATTTAGGGTTCTGCGCTTTGAACTGAACGAGCGTGCGTCCCTCAAGCCTGTAGTAGTCCGTACCATGTAAGAATTCGTTCTGTCTGAGATACCACTCGATACTGCTCTTGTGTACGCCTGTCAGCTTTGCCACATCTTTCGCAGTCAGCACGGGCTGACCGTTGAAAGTCTTGTCGAAATACTCGTAGTCGTCAAAGGTCATCTGATCGGGAACAACGTCCTCGAACACCCACTTTTCAAACTCCTGCGCCTTTGGGAGCTTGCTGTGGCAGATAAGGCGGTAGACATCGGCTTCGGGGATAAAATTGATTTCCTGTATCTTTCCGCTGATAGGGGTAGAACGTTTCGTTATAGCCCTACAATGGTCACGTATCGCCTTATTAGGGTTAGTATACCCCAGAGCCTTAGCCACATCAGAGCCGCACCACAGCTGAGGTGTGCCCTCGATAGTCCTGATACTGCCGAACTGTTCGTTTGTCTTTGTGATAATGTTTTCCATAGTTTAAAATCCTTTCTGTTACTTGACAGAAAGCTAAATCTAATGTATAATATCAGTATAGATAGAGCGATCTGTCTGACTAAGCACATTGTTTGTCGTTGGTAGCGCGGGCAATGTGCTTTTCTTATTCCTTGAAAATTTTGTCGTGTAAAGTGTTCACCATATCTTCCAAGAGGTCGGTTTTGGGTATATTGAGTTTTTCGGAACACTCGTCAAACTTCTTGACCGTTGTTTCTGTCGCTCTCAGTGAGATCCTCTTGTCCTTTGGTTCATCACCTTTGATGGGTCTGCCCATTTTCTTCTTGCCGTTATTTTCGATAATGATCACGCCCTCTCTTGACATTCAGGACAAGCTGTGATATAATACTTACAATAAAACAGGGGCGGCGGCAAGTCCGCCCGAGTTTTGTTGCGGTGTGGAAGTCTTATTCGTTATTGAGTAAGGCTTCTATTTTTTTGATAGCGTCCTGCTTATCGGTGCTGTCCTTGATAATTTGTATTATCATTTTAAGGACTTTGTTGAACTGTTCATTTGTCATTCCCTCTTCCATATTTCCTCCTTTCTCAGCTTGCCCTGTGACTTGTAAGGTTTCCCTTACTGTATCTATATTATAACATATGGGTAGCCAAAAGTCAATAGCTGATATGCAAAATACTATACAAACTTACGGCTACCCATTTGTACAAAACAACAAAAAATCAGCCCTCGAGACAACGTCCCGAGGGCTTTAACTATGTACTATTCCAGCGCCTTTACGCCTTTGATATGCGCCGACAGAACCGCAATATCAGCAACATCGACCTTACCGTCGCCGTTGAGGTCGCCTTTGAGCTCCTTCGGCTTGGGCTTGTCCTGCTTACCGAGCACACGTTCCTGATCTTTCGGGCGCAGAACACCCAGCACGCAGTTGTAGTTGTGCCTGATTAGAGTGGCGGGCTCGTTGCGTCCGCCCCAGTTCTGGTCGTAGCTCTCAAACCACGTTGTATCACCCTTACCGTTGCAGACAGCAACGTGACCCCATCTGCTCAGGCTCTGACTCCACACGATGATGTCGCCCTTTTTGGGGACGAAATCGGGAGTGTTCGGGATACGTTCGTAGAGCTCGTGTGCAGGCTGATTTGCGAAGTTGGTATATATCTCATACGCTCCCATGCCCACGAACTGCTTGCCGCCGACCACCTTCACGCTGTAGTCATTGGCAAGATCGAAGCACTGCACGCCGTAGTTTCCGTCGTAGTCAATGCCCTTGCCTTCGTATTTGTCGAAATATTCATCGAATGTCATTTGTTATCGCCTCCTGTTTCATCGTTAAGTATATCTATCGCCTTCGTGATGACCTTCGGCAGCGGGACGCCCATCAGACCCGCGTTCTCGGTGATGCTGATCGTCTCGTTTGCGATAAAACCGATTATCACCGTATCCCTTATGTACTCAGTGCCAAGCACCAGATCGAGCCTGTATGCTACCAGCACGATGAGCAGTATCATGCCCTTGCGGCACAAGCCTTTCCAGCCCACACGGGAAGAACCTCCACCGCTCTTGGTCTTCGGGGAGTTCTTGAAAATCAGCGCCACCGCCAGTCCCGAAAGGTAGTCCACTGCCATGAAGATGAGCAGTGTGATAAATGCCCCGTCCCAGCCCCCGAAAGCGCCTGTTATGATGCTCCCGAGCATTCCCAGTATTGTGCATATTGTGCATATTGTGTGTTTCATGCTATTCCTCCTCTAATTCTAATTTTACTTCGCAGTTGTAGGCTGTGTTGGTAGTGCTACCAGTAAATACTGGTGTACCCATAACGGCATTGGTAATCAATTCATATTCTTCTTCCTCGCCTAAATAATATATCGTCTGACCATCAATTACCCTAGTTTTTACTAATTTCCTTTTCCAAAACGTATGCAAATCACCTCTGTTGCCAGATTTCTTCGTCCACTGAGGATATGCTTCATATATAGTTAGTGTATAAGTGCTGGGTTCATTGTCGTGGTAGTCTGTACCGCCAGAACCTACGTGCTCCAAAATAACCATATTTTGGTCGTTAAAAGCTATATACTTTACTGTAGTGCCGCCACAGTAAAGTGTCGCTTTTGTCATGGCTAAAACCTGAAACTCATATGCAGTACCACTGTTATAAGTCCGTGTGTCATATGTATATTCCCAACGTGGAGAACCAGGAGCTAATCCGTCAGACGCTACCAAATCAACACCTGTTGGGTCGCCTGGATAAGAGAGTCTGCCATCTCCTAATCCCCACGCTTCGCTTGGGTAGTGGGCAGGTCGTACACATTCCGCATCAATTGACGGTACTATATTTGTTTCCGTATACGTATAGTCAAGCACCCGTTTATTTCCACGTTCAACATATGTGTAGTTTGTGATTTTCTTTGGCAGATATCTAGGTCTAGCGCCGTGTTTAATAGCTAAAGTTGCCATTAGCCACCACCGCCATCAACAGGCTCACTTCTTTTGGATATTCCGAGGGTAAATGCATTTTCGGCTTCGGATATTAGAGGTGCTCTTACAAGATTTACAATAGTCGATGTACCACTGCGAGGGTAGACACTAACGCCGTAATGTACTCCATCTGCCGATGCAAATACAAGATATCTGCTAATGTTGATATATCCATAAGGGTGTTCAAAGCTTTGAGTTTTTGTTGTATTAGTAAAATTTATACAAGGTACAATGAATATGTCAGTAGGCTCGGCACTCCAATCATTGCCATTGCTAGGATTGGGTAAAGTCCAATGGTCGTAAGTACCAATAGCACTCTCGATTGGTTCGCCCCATGTAACACCTGTTTCCCACCAATTTCCCGATGGAGCTCTTGTGTTTGCTTGCCAACGCCGCATTGCAACTTGCATACGGCATCTACTAGAACCGAATGTTAAACTATATGGCTCACAGCTAAGATATGTATACTGCGAGGGATATGCAACAGATGTTGACTGACCATTAAGCCATCCCCCTCCTGCTTGACAGCCTATCTGAGACCCGAATTTATCTTTGTTTTGTATAATCCTGTCGTATAATTCGGTACTACCATCAATAGACCATTTGCCAGTTTCAGAATCATAAGAAACTGAATTTCCATATGCCAGCACACAGTAGTGTCCCTGAACTATACAGAACGAAGGATGAGCGCCATAATATACTCGGTTAGGCGGCACAACGTCTACCATCAGTTCTTCCTCAATTACGAAATCATGGAAGTTTTCATCAGTAAGCACTGTGGCAGTATCTATCGTTGTCGATGCACCACCGCCGCCCATCGGGTCAGCCTCGCCTTCTGTTCTGCCTATGTACCCCGATGATGGCAGCGTTGTGTAGTACAGCCACGCCTGCTGACCTGCTGTCAGCTTTTCACCTGACTTGTTCAGGCGGCTTTTTATGATCGTATTACGGTCGGTCAGCAGACTAACATCTGCCCTCAGATGATCGTCCGATACGCTCTCGATGATGCAGGGGACGTGTTTTTCCTGCTGCTGTGCTTGCAGCTTTTGGTCTATCCTGCGGTCGATTATATCAGTCATCTTACTCACTCTCTATCACCTCTGTTTCATAATTTATCGGCAAAAATGCCGTATTGCACACTTCCAGCTGCATGAGCCTGCTGTGGTGGTCTGTGCTGATAGACGTTATCAGTCTCGGTTCGCCGTGCAGCAGTATCATATCATCGGCTTTCAGGTGCGGTATCTCAACCGTTGTGAACGTTTCTGTCAGCGCCTGCTGCGTGTGCTGCATCAAAAGATAGTCCGCATACTGTCTGCACTTTTCATTCGGTGTATCCCTTGTGGTGTCCCCCAGAGCGATATACACAATGGGGTCATCGGGGTACTGTTCTCCCACATTCTGTACGCAGACGGGGCTTTCGGGGTTCGTGTTCTTTGCCGTATAGCACCCGAACTCCCCCTCGGTGTTATCCGTCATTACAGTTACGCAGTTGACCGCTCTGAGCGTTGTGCTTCTGCGTACACCTTGGACTATGTTCACATCATTGTCGGTAAAGTTCCAGGCGTACCCCTGATGCTGATACCACCAGGGGCGGTCTGTCACGGCCTTGCGGCGGAAGTTCAGCCGTCCGCTGCGGTCATAGCAGCAGTCAGCCCCGAACATTCCCGCAAGCGTCGTTAATATCTCTCCGTAGAACTGCCCTGCATCAAGGGCTATGTCCGCATACAGTTTTGCGCTCTCGAAATACGGGTCGATAACGGGCGAGATCGGGTCAAGTGGAAGACTGCCCGTGTTGAGCATCAGTGTTTCCCTGATAAGATCAGCCACATATACATCACTTGCGGTGATGTCTGTAGTGAACGGCTTTGTGCAGCGCCCTGTGTTCAGCTCACCGTTCAGTGCGGCGAACTTGTCCGCTGCACTGATGGTTATGACGTGGTTCTCTTCCTCGGCAGTGAGCGAGTAGTATATGCCCTGCTCCTGCCAGTACACATTTTCGCCGACTGCAACCCCGTCCCAGAGCCTGAATTTTCTGCTGTACCAGAAAGCCGAGTTCTTCGAGGGGCTGTACTTATCGTCTGCATTGACCACGCTTATGTTCAGGCTGCGCCTTATGTTGTTGCCTGCGGTTTGCTGAGACTGTACAGGCTTGCTTGTAAGTATATCGGCTTCACACTCGCCGAGAGCGTTCTCCCAGTGGTCAAGCGGCTGTATCATCGTTCTGTAGCGGACGTGCTGACTTTTCAGTGCGGCGATGTACGCATCATCTATCTTGTTGTAGTAGTTCATCTAAACACCGCCTTGTTTATATCGTCCACCTCAGTCCAGCCGACTGTTACTTTGACAATTCCGATGTCCGCTATGCCTGCACCGTATGAACGCACAGGGTTTGATGTTATTTGCACTATCTTCACATCTCCCTTGTCTGTTTTCAGCAGGAAAGGTCCGCCCGAGGATATCAAGTCATTCCAGTCGGCTATGTCTATGTAGCGTGCTGTAACATCTTTGTTTATTGTGATCTCGGTGTTTTTGCGGTTAACGAGTATCGCTGTTAGTGTGCCCTTGTCGTAGTTGTCGTTGCCGTGTACGTATTTCGGTTTTGCACTTTCGGCATTGTAGATCATGCCGTTGACGCAGGTCTCGATGTTGCCCGGCTGAACATCGTATGCGAATTCGTACAGTGCACTGTCTGTGCTGTATTCATGTTCACCTGTGCGCACGAGCTTGCGTATCGACCACACCGCACTGTCACTGCCGAAAACATATACGGGACCACGGCTTATCTCACCACGGTACAGCTTGCCTTCATCGTCCGAGCCGAATACATAATACTTGTAGTATCTGCCGTGCCCCTCCGTGATGTGCCCAAATTCGGTCTCGCAGTTATTGACTTCTGCACTGCCGTAATAATGAGGACTGCCAAATCGGTCTTCGTCAATGCCTTCTGCTGTTTTCTCAAAGCTGTATATACCGACTGTCCTCATACCCTCGGCGCTGAAATACTCGGGGTCGAAACTTATCTTATAATTCGTTTCTTCCCAATTTATAGCGTCTATCTCAAATGGGTGATCCGAATTGTACGCTGATGCTCTGATACCCAGCATATATGTCTTAGTGTAGTTGTCCTGCGTTGTTACCTCGCAGGAGATGCGCAGTCCATAGCCGGTGCTGCCTATTTTCAGGTCTGTGCTGTCGGCAAGCCTGCCCAGTACGGGGAAAGTCCCTTCGATAGTCTGACTGTATTTTCTCTCATCTTCAAATTTCATAAGGTAGTAGGAGCTGCCATTCGTTTCAAGGTTGGCATAGTACTCCACGGTGAGCTTGTAGCTCTGTATGCCCGTACCGTTTGCCTGTGAGTACGTACCGCTTACTTGCAGACCGTCTGCGTCTACACTGTAGGACAGTGTCACAGATGGCGCAGAACGTCCGTAAAAAGCGAAAGCATCACAGGTAAGGTAGTTTGTCAGGAGCTTGAACTTTTCACCCTGTATGGCTCTCCTTGCGCTGTAGGACGTGCCGTTTATCTTTACTGATGAAAGAACAGTCGCTATGCCTGTATCGGGGTCGTAGCTTTCTATCATCATCATTGTGTTTTTAAGCTGTATGACACAGCCGCCGATGAGCCTTGTTGGCGTGTCCACATCGTATCGTGCAGGACGTATATAGGTTATGCCCTTACCGATGTTGATATCGGTAGTCGTTTCACTGTCAGCCTGTATCCTGCCCGAACCCATGTACACATCGTACCGTCCCGGGGACGTTTCGTTTTCGGTCATGTTCTGCCTTGCCTGATAGATCGTCATGATACACAGCTGGTCGTACCCGTTGCCCAGCGTTCTGCCGTTCATGCCTATGGTCATGGTCTCGCCACGTCCCACGATCGGCTCATAGCCGCTGCCGAATGATGTGTATACAGGTGAACGCACAGCATTCATGTCATGCACATCTATGGCGATATGACTGAGACAGTCACAGTTCACCGTGCAGGTCAGGTCTCTTTCCTCGGTGAGGTCTATCGTCCTGCCGTCATAACTGATGTTCGTCAGCGTCTGTATTGTTGATCTCATCGTACACCTCCCGATATGCCTGTGCGGTTCTCCGCATCGAGAAAATCACTCATATAGCGGTCGAACGCATCTCTAAGTTCTGTCTGTATCTGCTGTATAGTTGCTTCGTCCGCATTGCCCTCGATATTGACGATAATATCACCTGCGGTATAGTTGACAGTGCGGTTCGTGTTATTATTGTTCGTGGTACTGCCGCCGTTTACTGTAGGCAATGTCAGCCCCGAAAGGTCGGGCAGAAGATCACGCAGGGACATTCCGCCTATTTGTCCCATACGTTCCGCAAGGCTCTCGCCGTCAAAGTTCCCGAGCTTTAACAGTGTCTGGGTCAGCGCAAAGTTCTTGTCTGCAAGTGATGTCCTTGCATCCGAGATAGCCTGACTGTTCTTCTCGCTGTGGAAACCTGCCGTGCCGCTGAACACCTGCACTTCCTGCTTTTCAGCTCGGTTCAGGTCGTCCTGCGCCTGTTTCAGCTCTCGCAGAGAATCTATCATGGATTTGGTCTTTGTAAGTTCCTCTTCCTGCTCTTTCAGCTTGTTTTCATGAGCCTTAGTGCGGTCTTCCTCCAGCTTCTGCAAGCCCTGATAGATCTTGACCTGTAAATTGCGCCATTCGTCCTGCTTTTCGGCAGACCAGCTGTAATACTTCTCGCCCAGCTTTTTCAGCTCATCATAGTACTGCTCCGCTTCGATCTCGCCCATTTTGAAGCGGTATTCCAGCTGTGAGAAATCTTCTTTTTCTTGTGCTTCCCAGGCGAGCTGACTTTCGCTCTTGCCGTTTGAGTATGAATTTCCCGAACTTCCGCCCGATCCCGATGAAGATGATCCGCCCGAACTTCCCGAGTATATCCGTCCCGAAGCTATGCTGTCAGCTATCCTGCGGTAGCCTTCGATCTGACGTTCAAGAGCATTGCGCTGTGCCGATACTTCGTTAAGCTGCTGCAATGCAGCATCACGGGCGGCAGTATCCACACCTCTGTATGTTCTGCCGTTACGGGTAATAGTCTGTATTACCGACGCACTGTTCACTGCATCATTAGCGGCTCTCACCTGAGAATCGAGCATTTCCAGCTGCATATTAGCTTCTGTTATCATATGCTCGGCTTTCGCCTGTGTAAGTTCTCGCACGGCATCCGCCTGTATCGTATAGCCCTCGGTGGTCTCATTGATATATCGGGTAAGCTCGGGGTATTTCTCGATGAGCTCCAGCATCTGGCTTGTGCTGTAAGCAGTACCTTTGTTTACATTTTCCAGCACACCGATGAGATCTTTGAGCTGGGACTTGTATGAGGAGACCTTTTTTGCAGCCTCATCATAAGCTTTTGAAAGGTCATTTTCCTTTTCGGTAAGGTCCTCTGTGGCTTGCTCGCCGTTCCTTACCGAATCAAGGTAGTGTCTGGTCTGATCGTCGGCATCGGCAAGTGATTCGGAACATTCACTGAGTTTTTCCTTGTTCTCCTCTTGTTTTTCGGTATTTTCACGAACAGCAGCAGATGTAGAAACAAGTGCAGTTGCGTATTCAGCAAGGGAAGCTTTAGCGTTTTGCTGTTCTTGCCGCAGTTGCCTGAGCTTTTGCTTTTCCAGCTCATATGCATCGGCACGTTTTTTGTAATTTGAAGAATCAGCTCTATCCAGTTCAGAAGCAGCTTTCTGCACCGCTTCTTCCTGTGCCTTTATAGTTTGCTCGTTGTGTGCCGCATTCTTGGCATTTTCGTATCTTTTTCCGGCTGCCTCATATTCGCCTTCCAGCTCGAACTGTTGTTTCATCAGTTCACTGCCGTACTGTGTGCGTGCCTGCACTTCCATGTAGGTCTCATAAGCATCTATCAGCTTTTTGACCTCTTCTTTCTGCATGGACATTTCGCCTGTAACGCTGTTGAAATTAAGTCCGAGCTCGGGTATCTTGCTGTTGAGGTCATCTATGTAAGCGCTCAGCTGCTGCTTTTCTGATGCAGAAAGCTTTTCGGCTTTCGCAAGGTCGAATATCTTATCGGTCAGATCGGTGTATACATCTCGTTCGTTGGCAATATCTTTAAGAGACTTATCACGTTCTTCATTGGACTGCCTTATGCTGTCAAGCAATTCATTATTGGCTTTTGCATACTCTTTGGCTTCATCGGACGCTTCTCCGACTATCTGTGCGGCTTCGTTCGCTTTAGTTATATAGACCACAAGTGCTGCGGAAACGGCTGCTATTCCTGCCGCAAGAGCCACATAAGGGTTCAGTGCCATAGTGGCATTCAGTCCTGCCTGCGCAGCCTCTGCGCCTTCCAGAGCAGCTTTCATAGCGAAGAGTGTTGTTACAAGCGCTTCTATGGTCTTGCCTATACTCAGTGCCGCTTTAAAAGTCAGCAGCCCTGCCGTTCCTGCTGCGATCTCCACACGAAAATCGTATATAGTCTTCATCAGGCTTGTGAGCATCGACATGAGCGAACTGAGCGTTGAGGCTACATCTTTTGCTATGGCGGTCAGCGTTCCGTCTTTCTTGGCACGCTGTACAAGCTTCAGAAGATCATCTATGCCGCCGTATAAAGCATCAAATGCACCTGCCATTTCCGAACCGACTATCACCTTGATGCCCTCTATCTGCCGTTTGGAAATATCCAGCCTGTCCTGGAATTTCTGTAATCCGCTCAGCGTGTCTTCATCGAATATAAGACCCATTCTGTCAGCCTGGTCGCCGTATTCCTTCAAGATCTGCGAACCTTCAACTATAAGAGGATTGAGCTGTGTAGCACTTTTGCCGAAAATGTCCATAGCATAGGCATCTCGTTCTGTCTGGTTCTCGACATTGCTGAGAGCATCTATAAGTTCATTGAATACAGTTTGGCTGTCACGCAGAGAACCGTTTGTATCAGTTATCTTTATGTGCAGTTTGTCGAATGCATCATATGCTTCGCCTTTGCCCGTCTTTGCGGCATTCTGCATATTAGCCGAAAGCTTGCGCAGACTCGTTGCCAGGGTTTCCTGGCTTACGTCCACAAGCTTTGATGCGTATTGGAACCGTTGAAGTTCTTCTACAGAAACGCCTGTGATCTTAGACATAGTGTTAAGCTCATCTGTTGCCGTCGCCGCAGATGCGGTTATTCCGCCCAATGCAGTGATGACGGCTGTTACTCCTGCGGCTGCTTTGCCGAGCATACCCGCAAGCTCCTCGGTGGACTGTGCCAGGTCGGAAGTCATCGCCTCGATAGTACGTTTATACTCATCACGGAGCTTGTTCAGCTGATCTTCTGTTTTCGCCAGCTCACGGTTATAGTCAGCCCACTGCTGACTATCTATTTTACCTTCACGAAAAGCCTTTTCAACTTCTTTCTGAGACTGCCTGAACAGATCAAGCTTTTTCTGGACCTCATTTACCTTTTCGCCCATAAGGCTGAATTTCTGACCTACCAGTGCGACATTTGCAGGATCTAATTTCAGCCCCGAGTTGACAGTCTTGAGTGTCTGATCTATACCTTTCAGGTTGCTGTCTACTTCATTTACCGCATCTTTAAATTTCGTGGTATCGCCTTTAAATACGATATCGACAGTTATTCCCTTATAACTTCCTGCCAATCAGATCACCTACTCTCCAAAAAAATCAGCGGAGGAAACAAACTCACTGTCTCCGCCGCCGTAGCGCATATCCATGTATTTGTCTATCGTATCAACGACCATGCCCAGCGGCAGGTTGTTAAGGTCGGTCGTGTTCAGTCCGCACAACGCAGCGCTTGCCATCAATTGTTCGGACGAATAGTCTTCATCACCGTTCTTGTCGTTGTCTCTGCCGCTGAGAGAATGTTCAAATAGTATCTGAGAGATAAACAACGCCGCTTTAAGTTCTTTCTTTTTGAACATCGCAAGCCATTCATCGGGAGTCGGAAGCTTTTCTTTGGCACTCCTTGCCATTGCCCACAGCAGTCTGCATCCGACCACGTATGCTTTTTCTTCATCATTCCCGATGTCTGCCAGTTCTTCGGGGTATTCTCTGCCAAACTGTGCTTTATATATTATCAGCGCTCCTGCGGAAGCTCTTATTTTATAAGCTTTTCCGCCTGCTGTGATCGTCCTTTCCATATAATCGCTCCTTTTTCGGGCATGAAAAAACCGCTCTCGGGTGAGGGCGGTTCAGTCATCTGTAAATTCGACTCTGGGGAAATATCCCTTGTTATCGAGCAAATTATACATTTCATCAACAGTTTTATCGGGGTTATCAAGTATTTCTTCGGTAATTTCCTCGACAAAATCACCTGTGAGGGCAGCTAAAAAGATAAAAGTCGCAAGCCCTTTTTGCCTTTCCAGATCTTGATCATCATTAAACGGGTGTTTTAAACCGACAATAAGTTTCATAAGCCGTTCTTCTTCGGGTGTCATCATGTTCCCCACTCTCCCAACGCTATCCTGATAGACTTGATTTTTTCTTCATTACCTTTTATCGGAATTTTCTTGTAAAACGTATATTCGCCAAAATCGTTTACCGATAATGTGTAGAAGTGATTTCGATTTTCGTACCCATGTATTATACCGGGTGTTTTCCATTCGGGATGATCTGTTGCGATCTGGTGAGATAATCTCACTCTTTCCTTGTGACTAATTGTACTGCTTTTTACTCGTCTTGTCAAGCCTTTTTTACTTGAACTTTTCGAGCCTTTACCGCTGCTGCCGGACGCAAACCGTCCTTTTTCATCATGGTTTGGGTTATATCTTACCTCTTCCCGAAGTTTATAGTAGAACATCGGGAGTTTCTCGGATACGCCGTGTCTTATCTTGATAAGATCAAACTGAATGACGGCATTTATAGTTTTTAGCCTGTTCATGTCAGTCAAACCAGTTATTGTAGATACTGATGTCCGCAGCATCCGCTCTTGCAAGCTTCTCGTTATAATTGCCGCTGCCTGTTGCGTTGACCGTCAGTTCCAGCTTATAAATATCAGCAGAGGGGTTGTCTGTGATGGTGCTCACATCAAAAGAAGGTCGGCTGAATACAGCGTTATATATCTTGTGACGAACAGGTCTTCCGCCGTTTTCGGTCTCATATAGCAGTTCTACTTGGTTCTGTGGGAACTGCCCCTCGATAAGTGCGCCTGATGAGTTTTCTTTCCACCCGAGAACATCTATCAGGAAAGTGCGGGGTATGCTCACTATCTCCAGTACAGCCTCACGGCTTGCCTCATGTTTTGCAAGGGACTCGGACAGCAGTAAACCGCTGTCCGTCCTTACAAGCACTTTGCGTTCCTGTGTCTGAGGCTTGAAACTCAGCCGTATCGCTCCGGGGAAACGTTTAGGTCTTATACTTGCGTTCCAGCCGATAACACGATAATGAAAATTGCAGAATCCTGTGTTATACTCACGCTGAGTCATTGCCGTTCACCTCACTATGCTTCGGTCACATTGATAGTTATTGTATTAAACGTTGCAGGATCTTCTGTGAGTTCGCACTTGATGGTCACAGTACCCTTTGCAACGCCTGTTACTACACCGTACTGGTTTACTGTAGCATTGTCCTCATCGAGCGAAGACCAGGTAACAGCCTTACCCGAAGGAACTGTAACTGCTGTCAGTGTTATGGTTTCTCCTACTTCTACTGTACTGTCTCCCATAAGTGTCACGCTGCTGCCGGTGGTGAAATCGGAAGGCTTGGGCACAGCGACAAAGAAATCGTTGAAAATAGGGTCGCCCTCTGTACATACCGAGGTGATCTTTCTGTCGCCTTCACGGGGGATAGTGTTGATACTGATAGAGTCGCTGTCAATGGCAAGTTCACCGCTCTCCGTTGTGTGAGTAATGCCGGGCAGCTGTGTCAGTTCGTTATGATAGAGCACTCTGCGGCACTTCACTCCCTCTTCCTTGTATTCATAACCTACCGCAAAGCCCAGAGGCACAACATCATCGGTTTCGGTAAAATCTTTCATGAGGCATATGTCTGTATAGAACTGCGGAGGAAGAGTAGTCAGCTCGATGTTACCGTTATAGCCGTTGTTCTTCTTCTGATTGACATAGCTTGCATTGTTGTCCGCCGCTATCCTGTTAGACGAAAACTGGTTAGCAAGGTTTATACGCTGAGCACCTCTCGCTCTGAACCAGTTGCCGTAAGTATATGCGGTCTCGTCGGTGGGGTCAGCGTCTATCTTATCATAGTCAATGTTCAGTATAGGCGCAAAATACAGCAGATCCACACCGCTTCTGTACTTCTTATTCTTGTTTTTACCCATGATTTACTCCTTTCAGATCTCATATACGGTCAGGTACCAATGCTCATCTTTAAGCCATTCTCTGCCGTATTTAGTGAAAAATATTCCTTCTTCGTCGAGCTTTTCGTCGAGACTGTCCTCGGTCTCATCGTCGCCCTTCGCCGTATACAGCTCCACACGGTATCTGGGATGCCGTATATGCGCCCTGTTATCCGCAGGGATAATATCGGGGTCTGCATCAAGATAAGCTATGAACGGCGGCGAGGGCACGCCTCGCTTGCCCGACCATTCGTTATAGGTAGTAGGGGCGACCTGTGAAAGTATCGACGCTAATTCCTTGCGTTTCATTTTCCATGCCTCCTGAGTATGTTATCAACAGCAGCTATCACAGCATTGTTGACCTCTTCCTGCACGGGTTGGATATGCTTGATAGCCTCAACATAGCGTTTTGCATCCTGTCTCTTGAATTTCTTGCCGGCAGGCAGCACCACTCTGTGACCGTTCTCGAGAAGATGTGTCAGTCTCGGTTTGGTCTTTGAAAGCAACTGTATGCTGTCGGTCTGCGAAAACTGTGAACGATGTTTTGACTGCTTTTTCTTCCAGCTGTCACGGTAGTGCTCTCCGCCTTCGCTCGGCTTATTGTGGGGGCGGTAAGGCGAGGTTCGTTTCAGCTCGTTCTTGGCACGATTCGCTATCCTGTTGGCTTCTTTGTCGATGTCGTTCATGACTTCTGTTGAATACTTTTCAAGCTCATTCAGCAGCCCCGATATATCAGCTTTAAGCTCATTGTAAGCCATAGTCACACCCTCTTTTTAGCTGAAATCATAAGCTTTTCATGCATAAGCCCGGGGTCATTGATGAACAGTATATCGTATATCTCACCCTTAAAGAAAATACGGAAGTCCTGTTCATTGATGCATGACAGGTTCTTTGACCACCTTATTGTGAATGTTACATCGCTCTCGGTGATCTCCTGCCTTGCCTGAAACTTTTCTGTTCCTGTGAACTGTGATACAGCACAGTGCACTGTAAGCATATCGTTCCAGATCTCTATCTGTTCTTCCTTTTCATCGGGTGTTACCATAAGCTCCTGTATAGTCAGTTTATAGCGCATTCTTCCCGGGTCGTTCATCATAACGGTCACCTCAGTAAATGGTTGTTGTACTGGTCAAGGATCACACTTACTGTGCGGTTGGTCTTCACCGCTGCATTTTCCTGCAAGCTGCGGTTATCATAGTTGTCACGCACAAGGACCATATAAGCCCATGTGATATCCTCATGTTCGTCTATCTCCTCATCGGTCAGCCCCGTGTACGAGCGTATAAACGCCCTGACGATGGACATGGCACGGGTAATGTGCTGTGTGTCCTGCTCGTCAAGGTCGTCTATTCGGCAAAATTCAGCCAGCTCTGCGAGAGTGACCTCACTCACCTTAGTGCTGTACATATCTGCTTACGCCTTCATAGCAAGAGCTGTGAGCTTCTGGGCGTTCTCGATCTTAGAATCCATCTCCAGATATGCATATACACCCAGTGCGTGCTGAGTCGCAAACTTCTCACGCAGGATATTGATCTCCCAGTTCTCGGTCATCTTTACAGCCAGTCCAGAGAAATCGCCGTAAAGTATAGCTCTCTTGCCTGCTGCCATATCAGGCATATTGTCCGATACATAGACCTCCTTGCCCAGCAGAGTATAGCCCCAGCGAGCGTTGAAGTCACGGTTAAGCAGGTAGTTGTTCTGACCGTCTTTCAGCTTGCGGATAGCAGTTCTGGTCTTCTTGGACATTACCCACACGGCATCGGTCTGATAAACATCGGGGATCTCTTCCTGAAGATCTATAAGCTCATCGGAAGTAACAGCAGTTGCAGATGTAGCTGTAACGCCTGCTGTAAGGGTGGACAGACCTGTGATCTTGCCCTCAGTGCCGTTGATAAGCTCCTTTTCTATCCACTTAGCGATGTTCTGCGCCATCTTATTGATAACAAATCCCACAAGGTCAAAGTTGGAATTGTTCAGCAGGGACTTTGAAATGACTGTGAGTACACCTGCCAGGAAGCCGCCGAGGGAAATGTTCTTGATAGAACCGACCTTGCTCTCGAGCTCGACAAATTCCTCCTGATAATCCATTGTGATATCTGCTTCACTGTCATCGTAGTAGGGAATTGTTATAGTGCCGCCCATGTTGTAGCGTGTTGCCATAGCAAAGATAGGGCTGATATTATATACCTTGTCGATGATCTTGTGTATGATCGTAGTAGGTATAACGGCACCGTTCTCACCCTTTGTCATATTGACTGCGGTATCCGCAGGTGCAGGATCGGGGTCATCTCTGACTTCAAGTCTTCCTCTCAGATAGCTATCGAAGACTCTGTATTCCAGCTGCTCCTTTGTGTCACCCTTTTCCTGTGTCTTGGGCTGCTGTTTACCTGTGTCCTCGATAGCTCTCATTTCATCCATAGCTGCAATGGTCTTGTCCAGGTCTGCGACTTCTGCCTTTTTCTGCTCGAAGTCTGCCAGTTCCTCGTTGGTGAACGCTCTGGTCTCGGTGTTGGCAGCATCGACCAGTGCCTGCATTGCTGCCACGAGCTGATTTCTCTTTTCGATAAGTGCTTTAAGCTTTGTCATAAGTTTTTACTCCTCTCAGTTTTATCAAGTCAAGCTCCGCCTGCCTGATCGTATTCGTGTTTATTACGGTTTTATCTTCCACCGTGTTTTCTTCCTCATTCTGCCTGTACTCATATTCTGTCGCATTGCCGTCGCCCTTGTCATCAGGCTCGCTCCATTCTTCTTTGGGGTTCGTGAAGCCGAAGCTCCAGCCTGTGAGTTTGCCGCCCCTTGCAGCATTGACTATTTCCATATCGGAAATTGTTGCTTCGGCATGAAGTCCGATATTGTCTTCACGCAATTCAACAGCTGTGTCGATAGTGCGTTCATGATTGAACCTCAGATCTACATGAGCGTTGCGTCTCAGGCTCTCTGCAAAAGTACCCGAACGTATGACCTCGGCAAAATCTCCCGGGGCAGTTCGGCAAACGCTCTGCGGCAGCACCGCCGAGCGCCTTTCCACGGCGTTCACATAGCCCGAAAGATTTACGCTGTCGGACCGTATCTCTATCTTCACATTACCACTCCTTTCGTGATTTTGGTATGAAAAAAGCAGTGTGTTCAAGCGCATTGAATTCAGCCATGACCTCTTCCATGTTGGTGTATGCAACTATTGGCTCACCGTTTTCATCGAGTTTGGCGAACTCTTTCTTTATGGTGTTGGTGCATTCCCCGAATTTGGCATCCGGGTTATACTTGCACGATGTTTTAGGGCATTCGGTATTCTTTGTGTGGTCACACAAGTACAGCGGAAATTTGTAGCTGTCCATTTTATCACCTCCGAATGGGCATGAAAAAACCGCCTAACTTAGTTAAGCGGTCATATTGTTATACCATGAAGCTCCATACGAAGTTCGAGCATATGCAGATACTGCCCCATGATTTTCTGCTGTTCTCTCCTGAAAATAGAGTCAACGTCTTTTCTGCGAGCTTCCTCAATATCAGATATCGGGCGGCAGGCGGCAAGGTGTTCATCTACTTCGCATTTGTTGTTATACGCTTTGAGTTTTTCGTAGCGCTCTTTTGTCTGGCGGTACTCGTCCGCAAGTCTGGTTTTCCAGTCTGTCATATCATCAGTTCCTTTCTGTTTTTGAGTATAATAAAACCGCTCTCAGGTGAGGGCGGTCAGTCGAGTATTTTTAGGTCATGTACGTCTGTTTCGTAAAGCCAGTTCGGAACGATACCATCATCAACAGAAATAGAGGCTAATCCGTTTTCTCCATCATCTGCCGGTGTGTACAGATCAACTTTTGCTTTTCTCTTTATACCATTGGCATCGGTGAATTCAACTGTATGTCCATATGCTGATTTTAACAGTTTTGCTTTGGCTGTCACATTATCACTCCTTTGGATACGCCGGAACAATGTGTGCTCCGTCTTTTGAAAAATGAATTGTTTTATCTGTGAAAGCTATTGCACAGAAAGGTTTTCCTTCTGCTTTCGGCATAATCAAACCGCTCATATCAGCGGTTTGATACCTAGCAGTTCTTCGGTTTCATATTTGATTATATCGGAGGTTGTTTCGTTAGGGTTTGCCTTGATATGTGCGATCAACTTTTCAGCATATCCTACATGATTCTTTGCTGTCATTATTCCGCCCTCAACAAAATCATCATAGCTGTCAGAAACATCTTCTAAGCATTCTCTTAATTCTTTCAAAAGTTTCTCGTCCATATCTATCAGCCTTTCTCAACATGATAAATGTTATAATCTCCGATGCCCCTGTTTTCAAAGTAATATGTTTTATTAGTGAACTTTAATCTGCACATTTCCTTTCCCTCATATTTTGAGTTCCAGTTTCTGCCTATCTCGTCCATTACGTTAGCATATTCTTTCTTAGGTAGCTTAATAGTGGAGTATTTAAACGGCTTCCCGTTTGAATCAAGTCTAACATCTTTTAACTCATTTGTCAAGTCACTTTTGCCTGTACCTGTTTCCCCCGAACCTCCCCCGCTTTCCCCGAACGTGAACCGCCCTCTGTCATCGTGATTTTCGTTGTACCGCAGTTCATCACTCACCGCAATACCGCCCTCGCCCACCTTGACGGACGCATTGGTATTCGGTGTGTATATGGTCTTTGACTTCGGGTCATAGAGTACATCATCAAGACCGAGCCTTATCCAGTTCAGTCCCAGTGCGGGCATATCTTCCTTGTAGCGTATCTCGTCAGCCTGCATGAAGTTGCCCTCGATAGCCAGCTTGTATGCCTGGAAGCGTTTAAGTATGTCGCCTCTCTCCAGTGCTGAGGTATCGCAAGCCCAGTACATTGAGTTCTTTTCGTCCTCCAGCAGCATACCCTCATTGAAAGCCTGCTCCATCTGCTCGATTATAGGTATGACCGCAGTTTTTACCGCCGACACGATATCATCATCACTTGCGCCCTGCAAAGCCTTAGCCGAAAGCAGGAAGATCATTGTAAGTGCATCGTTATTGGTCAGCTTATTCTCGTTGAGCTGCATTTCCGTAGATGTGGCAGAGGTCTCTTTGTAATCAAGACCGTTATTGAGCACCATTACATTGTTGCTGCGCCGGCTGTACAGCTCTCTCCAGGCACGTTTGATGTCCTGCATTGCTTTATCTGTCAGTTTGCTTGCCGCTTTAAGGAACCCTTTCTTATTGCCGCCCGTATCCATGAGCATTTTCTCAAATTTCATTGTATCATACATAAGCGCTAACAGCTCGCCGTTAGTGTCAATGATGCTTTTGCCCTTGAATCCGTTTGATGTATTACGGCACAACCTCAAGAAATCCCAGTAATAGTACCTTCTGTCGGCTATAAAAATATCAGCATCCTTGAAGATCGGGTCGGTGCTGATGTTGATGGATATATTCTTCTGTTCGACATATCTCAGCGATCTCCAGCCTGACCACATCTTGTCTATGTAGATATAGCCCTGCCCATGCCCGAAATAATCCGTTACCCAGGCTTTCTTCATCTGATATGCATTGAGGGAGTCACCCGTAGAACCATTGAGAAGTTCGATCCTGCGGTCTTTTGAGACTTCTTCGGTGTGATTGCCTTCTTTATCGGAAGTTTCACGATAGAGCTTTATGGGAACTCTTGCACATATGGAGCTTATAAAATCTATGCTTGCCGATATAGGCGGCAGCTGCATTGCTTTGTCGAAATCTATCTTCGTAGTTTCTACGCCGAATGCTCTCGCAAGGTCAGCAGCAGGATCATCGGGACGAAATCCCACATTATCGTCACGTTTTTCGAGTTTTGCCTTTCTCTTGAATATCGACATTGTTATCACCTCCAAATAAAAAAGCGCCCCGTAAAAACGAAACGCTTGACATTTATTCTGTTGTGTGGTATAATGAGCTCAATAAAGAGAGTGCTGCACAGCCTTGCGGCTCAGCGGTTCTCCCTCATAGTTTTTTGTTATTGTTAAATAACCGTCCTATGTGGTAGTGGGGCGGTTATTTCTTTTTGTTATTGTTGACAAGTCCTATTATGCCTATCAGCACGTTTATCAGAGTAAGTACTTCAAGAATAGTCATCGCAACTCACCCCCTTGCGAGGGAAAGATTGAACCGCCACGTCTTTTTTTGACGTTTTGCCGCTGTATGTACAGCACTCATGCGTACATTATAACACAAGCACCGTGTTTTGTCAATTCATGTCTGTACGCCGAAATCGCTCGGCGGCGACAACAGCTCATTTTCGTTGATAAGATAAACAGCGTCAAGCGTTGCCATCACCAGATCGACCTTGCCTGCGCTGCGTTTCTTGTTTACATAGGGATTGAGATTAGTATCTCTTGTACATCTGGAGTTCTGCACGTTTATCTCAAAAAGCTGATTGTCTTCGTCATATGCGACCAAACCTTTATACACATACTCCCTGAACAGCTTGACCACCGGTGACAGCACCGAGCTGTGCTGTCTTACTTCCACGCACTCTATCGGGTCTTCGGCAGCTTCAAGTCGCTGTACCGTAGCAAGTGCGTTCCTTCGGTCAAAGCCGAGCTGGATAAGTTCAACACCATATCTCTCGGGCAGAGACTGTATAAAGCGTTCGATCTCGTTATAGTCAACTATAAGGCTGTCTTCATCGCCTGTAGCAAAGCAAAGACCTTTTTTGCGGAGTTTTTTATAGTTGACGTGCTCTTTGGTCGATTTGATCTCCTCCTTGCCCGCAGGATAGAATGCCCATACTTTTAGGTACAGCACATCTTCCCAGAGACAAGCCATTGCAACGCCCGTATTGTCGTCGCTTTCAGCAAAGTCCGTGCCGACATATACCTGTTTGCCTTTCCAGAAGCTGTCGGGTATTTTTATGCGGCATTTGCGAAGCTTGTCTATTTCGATATAGCCCTCACTTCCAAGACCCTTGTACTGTATATTACAGTGCTTTGTAAGGAAGTTTTCACGTTTGTTTTCATAAAGTATAGCTTTTACTCTGAGCTTCAGTATCGCTTCCAGGATCGTCTTGTTATGGCAAGCGACGGGGTTTGACTGGAAGATGACATTTATATCTGTCTGCCAGTTTGCAATGATCTCTTCATCAGGTTCATAGAGCAGTGCGAACACTGTAGGGTCCTTTATGAGCCCGTCGAGTATCTTCTTTGCAAGATCGACCTCATCTGTGAAGACGCTCTCTTCCTCGGGATACTTGGTCGATATGATTATACCCAGCTTGTTGAGCAGGGTTATCTGTGATGACCTCATAGCTTCCACAGGGTAAGTGTCCAGAGCGCCTGCCTCGTCGGCAAGGTATGCATTGGCAAGTCTGCCGTCCATATTGTCTGTGGAGTAGGCGAGGGGCGTGTATTCACTGTTTTTGAGCTTACAGGTTATCATATCCCGTGTGACCTTAAAATGTCTCACCAGTGCAGGAGAGGTCTTGATGATCTTCCTGGCGGCAAGCCTTAACTCACTCGACAGCTTGTAGTCGGGTGCAACAGAAAAGAACCTCGAAAAATCGGGTTCTGTCAGCATCAATATGATAAATATTACCGCCGAGGTAAATGTCTTATAGTTTTTTCGGCATATCTCCAGCAAAGCCGTTTCATAAAGCCGTCTGCCGTCCTTGCGAAGTGTGCAGAAGATAGCCGTTATGAAGAACAATGCATAGGGCTCAAGACCTTCATACATCGGACATCTCAGGTCGGGGTGAACCATGAGCATAAGTATCTTGCGTATCAGTGCGTATTTTGTCATGCTCACATAGATATCATCATCCTCGCCCCTAGCGTATCCGATCCATATCTCAGCCTGCTTGCGCACATATTTCGGCACTCTGGGTGAGCCTGAATTTGCACACCATACAGCATATTTGTAAGCCGTAGTATTTTCTATTTTCATGTTATCAACTCACTGACACCTCCGTATTTTTTGTATAAAAAGACCGCCTGAATCATTCAGACGGTCGAGATATCTGAAAGGGACCGCCTTATCGCTAAAGCAGTCCCCAAAGAGACGGTATTTTGGCGGGTGTGCCCCTTCCCGCATTTCTTTTGACCCAAAGGGTGTGTAGCAGCACGCTCTCTACTTCAAAACACCTATTCTTATCTTATGATCATTCTTTTCAGGACAGTCATTAACTATTGTTCAACAATTTCAAAACACTCGGGCGGAAAAAGATAATCGTCATCAAGTTCAGTCATTATCCTGTACCAGCCCTTTTCTATTGAGAGAACATCGTATATTTTGTCTTTTTCAAAAGCGGTTCCAAGATATTTTTTACCGATATACTTAACTTTCATCTAGCCACCTCTTTATGAAGATATCTTCTTTACCTATACCTTTACACTCTGACCAGTGCAATTCAGCTTCTCTTGCTTCACCATAATAGTCAACAGTGCCAAAACCCTTTACATGAGACCATTCTTCAGGGGCGTTGTGATGTTTATTAGCGTACACATACGCTTTACGGTACGGAGCAGATGAGCCTTTCCCGGCGAAGATCTTTTTATCTCGTATATAAGTTCCATCTACAAGATCGAAGTGTTCGCCTGTTTTTAGATCCATAATATCAAAGCTTTTCCTTTTCGCCCCAATACTATGTGAAACATACTCATCTTCTAAATTTATTATATCATCTTTTTTTGATTTGTCAACACCTTTTGCCGTACTTCCCGTGCCCGAGCTTACCCATTTCCCATGCTCATCCCTCGGCTGATCGGGGCTGTAACGCTGTTCTCCGAAAAGTATCTCCCACAGATGACCGTGTATAACTAACAGGTCAACGATGCACTGTGCAAATTCAGTCCTCATCGTTATCCTCGGCAAAGCCGTCGGTCATCTCTATTGTCAGATCATCGGGGGTGCTGTCAAAGCTCTGTGTCTCATCCTCAGATATATCTTCTGCCGTGCTCCGAAGAGCTTCCAGGAGTGGGTCGGATCTCTGAGCACTAGATGTCATGTTTGCCATCTTCGCTCTGCTTTGCGGTGATAAGCACAGTTCATTAGTGCACCGGAAGAAGTCTGTCATGTACTGTTTTCGTGATGACATGAACGCCTGGCAGGAAAGCAGCGACCTGTCTCTCTCGATCTCGCTGTCTATCCGCTTCAAAGCATCCACAGCTATGCAGTATTGCGCCAGCACTGAGTTGTCAAGGGAACAGAGTATGTCTGCCTCTGACATCTCTTTCACAAGCTTGCGAAAGATCTTTTTCTGATCGTCGCTGAGATGTGCAGGAGGTGTAGGTCGCTTACTGCCGCCTTTGAGTTTCTTTTCGTTCTCCAGTCTGGCGGAGAGTTCCTCTTTCGTCTGATGCCCGACACGGACAGCAGCACTTTTGGTCGGTCGTGCCATAGTATCAGCTCCTTTTCGTTTACTATAGAACGTTTGTTTTTCATTTTGGGAATAAATCCTTTATCTATGAGGGGGCTTGGTGGCGAAAGCCTCTGTCTTCGATTTCGACACCCCCGGGGGGCTATATCGCCTTAAATTTTAATAAATGCGACGATTTGAAACAAAATCTCGTAAAAATCACGAAAATACGGTGTTTTCTCTTGCGCACCTCAAATATTATCATGTGTTGATATCTGAAACTGCATCAAGAAGTATCTCCGCATCGATATCACCACGTTCTGCTCGTTCATGATGATAAGCGCAAAGCGATATGAGGTTGTTGTCATCAAGCCGCTGCTCGAAATCATTCGAAAGCGGAGTGATGTGATGTACGCTGTCCGCAGGAACAAGATCGGGCTCACCGTCAAGCCCCAGCCTGCATACCACACAGAAGCCTTTGTCTCTGTGCATTATATCTTTTCGCTTAGCTTTCCAGGCTTTGCTGCCTCTGAAAGCTGCGATCTGTTTATCACGTCTGCCCTCGCTCGGTCTCGGCTTCATCGGGCATTGATATGCGTAGTCATGTATTCGTCCACAGTAAGGACAAGAACGCTTCATAGATACCACACCTTCCCTCCAACACAAAAGCGCCCCATGACCATCGGGACGCTTCGTGTAAAGGAGAATATCGAAAAATGAAAACCGTAAGCAAAGGGGAATATCCTGCGTGCGCCGATGTCAACAAGCGAGCTGAGATATTGTTCATATGGTGACGCACGCAAGATATGATGTGACCGTTTACAGTACAATACGAGTTCTCAGTCACGGTCACGCTTATGGAAGGAAAGTCGCAGTTCTTAGCTGCTTCTATCCATAACGGGGACTTGCACCCCGTTAACAGTGTATTCTCGGAGAAGAATGACTATCCTGTTGCCCTTCTGGGCTATTATAATAATACCACACTTTAAGGGTGACATTCAAGGACATTTACGGACATCTTTTTCAATGCTATGCCGTGAAGTCTTGTGATATGTCGTTCGGTATAGTTCATGCGCTCCGCTATCTTATCCCATTTGAGATACTGCAAGTACCTCAGCTCCAGTACCTCCTCCAGGATATCGTTATGCAGCGAATGTATCGCCTGCTCTATCTCGCCATAGCGTGCCGTATAGGTGGCTGTAAGCTCCTGTACACGCTGTGTGCGCTCGATGATGTCAGCTACTGCCTTGCTCATCTTGTCGCCGCTGCCGTGTCCGCCCATGCCCTCGAAGGAAGGCGACACGTACCGCACCTTGCTTTGCAGCTGTTCGAGCTTTCGCTGTTCCCTCTGCAAGCGCCTGTCCAGCTTGTACGCCTGGCGGAGGTAATCTTTTACTTCGTCGGTGGTCACTCTATCACTCCTTCCTGAGAAAGTTCATCAGCAACGAACGTTGCCACTGTAACGGCTTCGGCTCGCTGCGCTCTGTCATTTCCTCAATGTCCTCATACTCCGCCAGCCTGATGTATCGCAGGTCGGACATTGGCGGATCTATCCCTGCTGCCCGAAGTCCGTCGCAGTTGCGTTTGAGCTCGGCAGCTGTATGTTTATCTGTCAGTCTGGTCATGACTGTCACCGTCCTTCATTAGCTTCGCACCACATTTGGCACAATATTTATCGGTATCAAATACAGGACTATTGCATCTAGAGCATTTACCATCAAAGTGTAATTGTGCTTTTATCGTCCAGTTACTCGCCACCATCTTGGCGTAGACTCTTTCCGCTTTAATGGTCGGCTCATCATTGACTATCTGTGGAAACACTTTCTGAATGGTGTTGAGCATGATGGATGCCTGTTTCTGGTCGGCACACTCAACATCGAGATTCGTGATAGTTTTCAGCAGTCTGTCAGCATCAATTGGTCTCATTCTATTCCTCCTTAAAATCCGCCGTCACATCGAAATACTTATACACCCACGGATTGAACTTCCGTCCTCTTGGGGTCTTCTTGTATTCGTTCTTTCGCTTCTTCTGCTGTCGTCTTGGTCGGTTTTTAGTTTTCATGATTTGCCCCCCAGTCAACGTCCAGCAGCTCCTCTATGTCGCACTCCATCAGCATAGCCAACGGGTAGACCACCCCGAGAGTAGCTTGATTGTTGCCGTAATACTGGCTGTTGAACGTGTTGTAGTTCACCCCTGCGAGCTTGCACATCTCGGGGTAACGTGTGCGGTGCTCTATCGACCAGGCAGCTATCTTCTTGATGTTAAGGTGTGCTTTCATGTTTTATTCCTCTTCGCAAAATCTTCATCCCCGGTCATCAGCCCTATGCACATAAGTGCAAGGTCGAGCTTTTTCATCGGGTCGGGTTCTTTATTTATCTCCCAGGTCAAAGTTTGTCCTCTGCGTATATTTTCCTGCATATTGCCTGCGATCTGCCCGAAGAAATCTCTCTTATCGCAGTCGCTGTAATATTCACGCCTGAGTTCTCTCTGCTTTTCCTCACATATTTCCTTAGACCAGCCCTTGTGACGGTTCATGTATCCGAGCTTGGCAAGTTTTGAGAAATACTTGTATTCCTCCGGCGGATAGCTGTCATAGTTCAGTGTGCCGTCAATAGCCATGTCCTCACAAGCCTCGAAATATTGTGAGTCCTTGAACGGTATCCGTTTGACGGGATCCGGATAATTGACTCTGCTCATTTGATCCTCCTTTTATTGGTAATATCTGGTTGTATGGAGGGTTATGGAGGGTTTGAGCCATTTTCTATATTCTTTTTTATATATTTTATTTTTATTTTTCCGTGTAAAAGAATAGTAAAAACCTTCAAACCTTCCATAACCCTCCATAACCATGCTTAGTTTAGGGTAATGCCGGAGTAATAATTACACTTCGTGGTCTTGATTTTCTCAAACCTCTTGCCCACCTCGACCGAGAACTTAGTAGCGCTCATTGTATACTCATTGCCCTGCTCCGACCACTTGCAATAGGCGGCGTAAAGCTGGCTTGACTGAACGGAACAGCCTTTGCCTGTGACGCAGCAGTCCTCGATGAACGCAGATATGACGTCCATCTCTCTGCGGTATTCCTTGACACTGTCGGCAACGGCACGGGGCATTTTAAGCCCCTCTCTCTGATACATCAGGCAGCCGTCCACAGCCCAGCGGAATATCCCGGGCATTTCGGCGGCAAGCTTATACTTTAAGCGGCGGTCTATTTTGTTCTCGGGTATCTGTACCGTAAAGGGTATAAGATGTATACGCCTCCAGATGCCTGTATCGGTTCCCCTGATGATAGGTTTATGATTTGTGGATACCCACAGCTTGAATTCGGGTTTGAACTCGAATTCGTCACCATAAAGTTTACGTGCTGTAACAACGTCTTCTCCTGTGAGCTGTTTAAGCAAGCCCTCGTTTATCCTCATGCCTTCGTTAGGCTCAACGGACGTTACGAGCCTTGCTCCTTTAAGACGGGCTATGTCTGAATTGATGGCGTTACCGCCCGTCTTGCGTACCATGATAGTCTCGGGCTGTATGTTAGCTGCGTAGTCCCCGACGATGTCCCTGATCACGTCGATAAAAGTGCTCTTGCCGTTCCTGCCCGTGCCGAACAGAAAAAATACACACTGCTCCGACGTGGAACCCGTCAGTGAGTAGCCTACTGCTTTCTGAATGTATCTGATAAGGTCCTTGTCTCCCATGAATATATCATCGAGGAATGACAGCCATTTCGGGCAGTCAGCATTCGGTGAGTATTCGACCGATGTTATTTTTGTGATGTACTGCTCGGGTGCATGATCGTGCAGGGTACCGTCACGAAGATCTATCACGCCTGCGGGTGTGTTGATATAGATCTTGTGAGTGTCGAGATGCTGAGGCAGAACAGGTACATAGTGTGTCACTTCGTCAAGCATAGCCCTTTTAGAACGATTGGAACGGCTGGCTTTGACGTGCTTTTGGAAGGCTTTTGTCATATCTCCGCCCTCTTCTTCGTCCATCTCAGCATATACCTGCGCTTCCGCTTCCATTGCTTCCACCGACTTATCTGCCAGGCGCTTGACCGTGCCGGTAAGGTCGGTGCACCATTTCCGCCCGTCGTAGTATATCCAGCGTTTGTCTGTGTAGTTGTATCTGACCTTATCGCCGAACAGGTCAACAAAGCGCATGGCGTTACCTGTATCGTCAAAGCTGTACAGTCTCTGCCTTTCGGGTTTGTCGCCAATGCTTATAAGCCCACTGTCCGAGGATCCGATATTAACATGATAGCTCCCGGAGCCTTTGCCTCTGTAGACTTCGGTGCAGTCGGCTATAGCCTTCTGCAATGTCAGCGCACCGTAAGTACTGCCCGACTGAGACCTGTCCCACTTTTCACGCATAAGCCCCGATACACGGAATATTGCATCCATCTTTTGAGCGTCACAGCCTGTCCAGAATGCCAGCATATTACAAAATGCCATATCAGCCTCGGACTGCGAGCCATAGCCCGAAATGTCGCCCGAAAACAATGCCTTGAATTTACTGCCGTTCTTTGAGTTTATCGCAGCCTTTATGACCTCATCTGTAGTCTGTGGGATACTTACATAATGTATCTCGGGGACAGGTTCTTTACCGCCTCCGATATACTTTTCGTGCAGAGCTTTGATGCTGTCGCTGCAATCAACGATCTCTGCATATTCGCTTATCGGCTGACCTGTCATCACAAAGAAGCGTCCCGTGTCGTACATTTCGACCTTGCCTTTTCGGCGACCACCTTTCGGTAAAGTTCCCTTGCATATGATGTGGATACCTGCGCCCGACTGGGAAGCTTCGGCATAACTGCCGAGGGTATTAACGAACTCGGTCACAATATTTTCCTTACCCTCGCTGTACTCCCTCAGCTCCTCGTTGATATCATCGAGATCTACACCGAAATACCCACTGCCGCCGAACATAAAGCCTATGCCTGACCAATTTTCACTTGCGTCTGCGGCTGTATCAAAATCTGCCCATGTAGACGGGTCGTTCGACTTTGCAAAATTCCCCGTCTTAGGGTCTATAGGACGTTTGCTCACACCGGAGTGTGAGCGTTCGTCCTTTACTGCCTGCCAGCATACCCAGTTTTTCAGTATACGCAGTTCCTGCGGTATTGCCTGATATTTCTGCATTGATTTGGTCCTCCTTGAAGTTTTTGCTAACAAAAGATAACATCGATGTTACCTTTTCGGATATCTGTGGATATGCTTTGAATGAAAAATCTTAAAACGGAACTCCGTCGTCTGACAGAACGTCTTCAAAGTCTGACAGATCGCCGAGCTGCTGCATGACCTGTGAAGTAGATGCGAATGTCTGAGGCTGAGTTGCAGATGCGAATGAGTTTGCCTTAGTCTCGGTTTTCTTGAATGTGTGCTTACAGTCGGGATTTTTTGTGGGATTGAGCCATTTCACCCGCTCCTGAGTCTTGCCGTTGTAGTCTTCATGCTCAAGATGAGCGATCACGCATTTGTTCAGCAGATCGTTGCAGTAATCTGCCAGACTTGCATAATCCTTTCCATCGGGCAGACCTGCCGCTTTACCCAGCGCCATGACCTGCGCAAAGCCGTAACCGTTCACCTGCATATCTGCCTCTGTTGGTTCCTTGCGTTTCCACAAGGTATAGAACAGCATAGCATTGCCGTACTTCTGCCCGACGATATCATTGCGTATGACCATGCTCAGATTAAGCCCTGTTTTCCCGTTCTTAGTCGTTTTTTCCTCGATAGCTGTTATGATGCACTCATAATCGCCCTCAGGCTTGATGCCGTTTCCATTGTTCGCCTGTGAAAAATCATTTTTAAATCCCATTTGCTATTCCTCCGTTATCAATTTGATCGCATCCTCGGCGCTGCGGCAGATACCTGCAACAGCACCGATAGAACGCATTTGCTGTATGAAGTGCAGCTGTTCCCTTGAAGCCCTGCCTTTTAGTGTTTTGACTTCGATGAACACTGCACGTCCGTCACTTTTTCTTACCCCGAAGAGGTCGGGGAAACCTTTAGGCAGACCTGTTGAAAAATACCGCCCGTCTGCCGTTCTGCCTGTGCCGACATTCGCCCTGAATATCACGCACTTGTCCGATACCGCTATGCGTATCTCATTCTGTATCCTGTGCTCTTCTGTCATGCTATCAGTCCTCTCCGTTTTGCTTGATAATATGCCCACCCCGGCTTGTATCCGTGAGACTTGGCATACTCCAACAGCTCGGGATATGTTGTGCAGTCGTTGGGAGACGACAGATCGAGCTTGAAACCTTCGATCTTGACAAGCCCGATAGTTTCATCCGCATCTGGTTCTCGGCTTGCAGCAGGAAACTCGTAACCGCAGTGAGGGCAGTGCGTTACTTTCTTCCCCGGGATAATCCCGAAAGTAAAGAAGCATTCGGGGCACTGACGCACAGGTTTCTGCTCTGCCTGCTGTTTTTTCTGCTGTTTCGGCTTTTTGCCAAGCGACCATTCACGGTCATCATCGGGCATACCGTGTCTTGCGTAGTTGCCCACATGGTCGATGATGACCGCACGTTTGCCTTTGCGGTAGCGCATACACCTCATGCTCTGCTGAATGTACAGTGTCAGGCTCTTTGTGGGTCTGAGAAGTATAGCACACTCGCAGTCAGGCACATCAAAGCCCTCAGATATCAGATCAACATTGCATAGTACCTGCACTTTGCCGCTTCGGAAATCAGCTATTACCTTGTCTCGCTCCGCCTCTGGTGTTGTACCGTCAATGTGTGCTGCCGATATACCGTTTTCGTTGAATACATCAGCCGTCCGCTGAGAATGCTTGACGCTGGCGCAGTAGCACACCGCTTTCTTACCGTCTGCAAGCTGACGATAATACTTTACCACATCACCAAAGACCGTGTTTTTTATCATGGCTTTCTCAATATCCGCTGCAACGAAATCACCCCTGCTGACGTGAAGCCCCGTCAGGTCAGCCACATCAGGCGCATAATAATCGTATGGTGCCAGACAATTGTTTTCTATAAGCCATTTAGCTGTAACACCTACTATAAGAGTATCATTCACATCACCGAGCCCGTCGCCGTTCAGGCGGACAGGCGTTGCTGTTACTCCCACTCTGGGAACTGCTGAAAAGAAATCATAGATCCTTTTGTATGACTGCGCTAAGCTATGGTGGTTCTCATCGGTGATGATGAGCGCAGGTCTCTTTAGCTTTTTAAGGCGGCGGGTGGCAGTCTGCACC
Organism: uncultured Ruminococcus sp.; assembly: GCA_902788785.1. GTDB lineage: Bacteria > Bacillota > Clostridia > Oscillospirales > Ruminococcaceae > Hominimerdicola. The sequence goes on along the minus strand of CADALT010000031.1, from coordinate 15,566 downwards.
ATCATTACATCGCAGAGATCCATAAGCACGCCCCATCTTCGGAAAGTTCCGCAGATCTGTCTTACAAGCTCTCGCCGATGTACCAGAAACAACACTCGCTTACCGCCGAAGGTCGTCCGCCTTGCCATTTCGGCAACGATGCAGGACTTGCCGCCGCCGCAGGGCAGGACGATGCATGGAGCTTTATAGCCCTGCCGCCATGCCTTGCGTACTTGCTCGACCAGCTCATCCTGATACGGTCTCAGACTTGGCATTCTTTGCCTCCTTAACTAGCTTGCACACACATTTCATGCATAGCTGTCTGCCATAATTCTTTGTACTGCCCTCGATTATCTGCTGTACAGTGCGCTTGCCGTCGGACATTATCGTGCTTCCGCAGTCTGCACAGCGAGGGAGTTCTTCGCCCTGTTCAAGAAATTCCCTCAGCTGTTTGCCGAGTTCGGGAGTGATAATACCGGACCACTTGTCAAGAAAAGTAGTATCCTTAGATGCAACAGCTATATGTTCGCGATTGATCTGTAAACAGATATCAAATTCGTATTCGGTATTCTCGCGCTGAACCGGCGCAAGTCCTATCTTGACAGGTACATTCTTGCCCTTGTCGTTCAGTTCCATCGCATACGCCATCTTAGTCCGCATGGTTATGATAGTGTGGCAGTTTACTGAAAGCAGGCTGTTCACAAGTTTGTTCTGCACTTTGCCCGCTTCGTCCCATGCAGTATACTCGTTTTTACCGGTCCTCTGAGCGACCTGTGACTTATATTCAAGTACACCGCCCTCATTGTCCCACGCATGGGAGAAACTGTCTATGATTACCGCACCATCCTCACCCACTGCTTTCGCCGCCGACTGAACATAGTCGATATATCTGTCAGCTGTGTAAGGCGGTGTCAGAGGCGCATAGAGAAATGCTCCGGTATCAAGATCTGAACGCTCAGCATAGAAACGTCCACGTTCATGTTCGGTATCTATCAGAGCTATCTTGCTCCAATCGCCTGTAATGCCGTATGCAAGATACAGCGCAGAGAGTGTCTTACCTGCTCCCGAAGGACCTATCAGGGCTATTCTCGCCTTTGATTTTGCTCTTGTGACTGCTGAAAATTCTACCATTTTGTTTCACCTCTCACTTTATGATAACGGATCTTGTTCTCTGCAAATGGCAGTGCGGGATACAGCCGCCCTCCTGCAAAGCCTGTTTGACCTCGATCTTGTTGATCTCGGGTTCTTTGTATCTCAACATCTGCTCGCCGTGCTCCTGCGCCCAGAGGATAAATGCGTGCGGATCATCTATAGCAACAGTCTCCGCATTGTTTCTTGTGGATATCCTTGCTTTCGGGCGGTCTATCTTTTTTAGGTGTATAGCGTCCATTCTGCCCAGGAGATAGTTTTTAAGACTCTCTATGCGCCTTTCTCTGCTCCTGCGTCTGGCAGCGAGAACCTTTTCCTCTGCCGCCATCATATCGACCTCGCCTTTAAGTACCTTGATGAAGCAAGCCACGTTCTCAGCCTTTTCTTCAAACTCGGCTTCGATACCTTCAAGGGTATCGAACCACGCCTGCTGCATATCCTCACGCTCAACATCGGTGAGCTCTTCATCCTCGATCATGTCATCCAGCTGATCGTACAGAGCACGAAAACCATCTGAAATTTCATAAAGTGTCATGTTTATCCTCCTATCATATTAGCCAGCTGCGAAAGCTTTGCCTTGTATATGTCTTTGTCATGGGCTGAAACAAACTCTGTAAGGCGCTTGATACTGTCCACAGCATTAGTCAGCAGAGCCTTGAAATCCTGCTTTTCTTTGTCCTCTTCGGCAGATGCAGAGCCAAGATCGGCTTTCGCCTTAGCAAGTTCAGCTTTTATTTTTTCGAGCTCCGCTTCACGTTCAGCCTTGTAAGCTTCGAGTTCTGCGTCCCGATCTTTCTTGTAGTCCTCGATAGCGGCATCACGGTCTGCCTGCATCTGCTCACGGAACATATCACGGAATTTTTTATCTTCCTTATCCCTTTCGAGCTCATCACGGGCGACCTTTGCGTTGAGTTCCCTCATAGCCAGTTTCAGGTTCCTCACTTCTGCGCTGTCATCGGCGATGACCTCTATGGGTCTGTTTTCCAGTTCCTTTATCTGCTGTTCAAGCTGTGCTATCTTGTCTTTTTGCATCTCGCTGTCAGTCTGAAGCTTGGACACTTCGCCCCATGCCTTGTTCTCACTCTTAGTCAGCTTGTCTGCAATAGCCTGAGCGTTGTCCGCCTGCTGTTCAAGGTCTTTTATCCTGCCTTTCAGCTCACGGACGGTGGTATTTTCAAGGTCGGTGGACTCGATTATCTCGGTGCGGGTGGGTTCGTCGAGCTGGGCAAGAAGAGCGCACTTAGTCACACCCAAATGGTGAATTGATTCACCATTTTCCATTTCTGCCACTGCGATATATTTCTGCGCCATGTGACGTTTTATTCCCACTTCCTGTTCGCAGTAGTCCTCAAAATTCTGATACCCCAGCTCCTTATACAGCTTACTGTCCCTCATCTCCTTGATAGCCGTACACATATCATACAGCGACTGCTGTGCCAGCTGTGCCGACACCTTTATGCGGCGGTCAAGGTCTTTGGCTCTCACTACATCTGTAAGTTCATTCATGCGGTTTTCCTCCGTTTGTTAAATATCTCGTCCAGATATGCCTGGTATTCTTTTTCAAAAGCCAGCACTGTCAGCGGCTTGTCTTTTCCTCGGTCATTGCAGTAGCCCCTGCACTGTACTATCCTGCCGTCGGCACTGACTTCCATTGTATAGTAAGGCTTGTCGGGTTCGCTGACCTTACGGATAAACATGATGTGCAGCTTGCCGTAGGCATGGCGCTCGGCATAGCCTCCTACGCAATGCTTCTGTTCTCTGCCCTCTCTGATGATGTCATCGCAGCTTGACGGCTGTATCGCTATAAGGTTCCCCATGCGGTACTCCAGCACCTTGCGCTTGTCGTAGTTTTCTGCAAAAGCTTCGTCCATCAGCTTATCGGTGTTGTACTTTACCATCGCCGAAGAACGCTGATGAAAAGCATAGAAGTCATGAGGCAGCGAGTACGCTGTGTCATGCAGGTCGTAGCCCAGACTGAGACACTGCTTGATGTGGTCCTCATAGTCATAGCACCTTATGTCCTTATCCACAAGGTACTTTGCTATCCTCACTGCCGTCAGCCCTGTGTGATATACCGTTCGCTCGGCTCCTGTAAAGTCACTGCCGAAAGCATCGTACAGCAGTATAAGGTCATCGGGCGATAACTTCGGGAAGCGGTCTCTCCATATCATGTAAGTCGGGTACAGCTGTTCCCTCCCCGCCAGTGCTTTAAACTCGGTGCGGTTCAGTCCCAGCATTTTCAGCAGATTATTCGTCTTTAAGTTTATTCGCCCGTCCACTCGTAAGGCGTTTGGGTAGTACCCCCAGTAACCTCTCACATACTCCTCGAAAGCACACAAATAGCCCGCCTTAGTCAGATACTCGATGTTCGGGTGGCGGCAGTAAAGGCACAGATAGCTGACTATCAGCCTGCCTGTGTAGGCTGTGACCTCGCTGTACTTCATATCGCTCCCCACGACTGCTTCCCACCCTAAGACAGTGTAGCTGTTGTCGGCACCGTAGCCGTGCGTATAGTAAAACACAGGCTCTCTCAGCTCGGTACGAGCGACCCATTTATCACGCTCATCTCTGCCGTAGCGCACAGCGCCGTCCTTTGCAAATGCATAACGCTGCACCTCACGTACATCACCCTTGCTGTATCTGTGGAAGCAGCGGGCGAACAGTTCGTGTCCGGAAGTTACCAGCACCACAAAATTTGCAGCATATTTGCCCTGCATCTTATCCATGTATTTCTGCGGGACTTCGGGTGGTATCATAAGTTCCAGCTTACGTTCTTTCCTCATATCCTCACCTCAGAAATCCAGCAGATCATCAAGGCTCAGCTCGACCTTTTCGTTCCTGCTTACTGTTATGGGCTTGTCCTCAGGTTCTCCCGAATATCCTCCGTCGCCCAAATCGAGGATCATGCTCATCTGTATCTTAGCTGTAGGAAAGTAAAATTCCACTGCCTTGCGATATACCTCGATATCCGAGATACTGTTTCCACAGCCTTTGACAGTATGCTCGATGCAGTCAGCTAATGATCCTCCTTGCAATACTGCCTGCTCGAACTCGTGATTCTGGCGGCAGAAATCTTCCAGCGCTGCTTTAACCGCACCACTCACCGCAGAGCCTTTTTTTGTCAGCTTGGCAGACTTCATATCCGTTTTAAATTTCTCTGATAATGTCATTCTCCGCACCCCCTGACGACCTCTGCATATACCTCGCCCAGCTCCCACGCACGGCATTCTTCGGGGGTCAGAGTCTCGTATATCGCCAGCAGTTTAGCCTTAGCCGATTCAAGGGCTTGACTTTCTGCGGATTTCGTGGTATCATTATAGTTAGTATAATTCCCCTTTGAGCTTGTCTCTGCTTCGGCAGAGGTGGGCTCTTTTTCTTTGGCTGCGGCGATGATACGATGAGCTGATGCAGGCGATATCCCAAACTTCTTAGCACACATCTTCTCCGTATGACCCGACTGGTACCACTCAACAACTGCCTGCTTGGTCTGCTCACTTATGGTCTTGCGCTTGACGTTTCTCTCCGCCACGAAATCAGCTACTTCCTGCTTGCCAAGCCCCGTATCAAGCACGATCTCGTCTATGCTCATACCGCTTGCGTTCATGGCTGCTACCTGGTTTTTCTGTTCGTTGGTCATTGTTTTACCTCCTCAATAGTACATATCTCGCTGAACCTGTACCCCTGCAACTCGCACAGATAGTGCAGAAAAGAGTATATCGGGTGAGCGAGATACCCGTCTGCTCCCTGAGCTCTCAATATCTTCGCATAGTCCTCGCTGAGAGGCACGACCACACAGCTTTCGGCTGTACAGTCCTTGTTTTCCATATGGTAGGTTATGCAGAATTTAGCCATCATCGTCCTCCTCATGATCCGCCCGTCTGTCCTCGCTTGCCCACAGACAGCTCAGGACTATCCATGAGCACAGGAACGAGCCTACAACTGTTACTATGAAACCTAATACGCTCATTTCCTTGCCTCCCTCGTTCTGCGCTCGCAATCTTCCTCGTAGCGTCTGCGGCGCTGTCTTTCGTGCTCCAGGCGGTCGTCCCACCTGAGATACAGTATCAGTATTATCGTACTGACCGCCATCAGCGTGATGCCGTATGCCCTCGATACGAAGGCGGAGATGAACATCCCTGTGAGGAATGCAAAGCTCCAGAGCACGCTCACAAGTGCCGCACGGTCTTCGTCTTTTTTCATGATGTTTCCACCTCCAGTATCTCTTTGGGGTCGAGCTTGATGACACGACACATAAGTATCAGATCGCAGACCTTCATACCGAACGGGTCTTTTAGTCGGCGGCTGAGCACGTCCTCACCGATGCCGAGTTTTTTGGCAAGCTGCCGCTGATTGTATCCTGCACCGACCATCGCCGCCTTTATCCTGCGGGTACGGTAGGTATCGGCTGTAAGTTTTCTTGCAGGCATAGTTCACACCTCCACACATTCGCTGACGAATATACCGTCGAACATCGCTTCCTGCAAGACCTGCCTGATAGCGTCCTGCTCGGTACGTCCGAACTTTGTGATAGTCTTCACAGGGCCGTAGCGGTCGCTGAGAGTTATCTTGTAGAGCTTTGGTCTCATTTTTATACCTCCTTGATTTTTGAATACCCCCGTGATATAATTATGAAAAATATCAAAGGAGATGTTTAAATGGATAATTTTGATAAATTAAAGCATGGTATTTCTTATGAATCGGTTATATTGAACCAGATTGCAAAACAAGCCAGAGAAGCTAACCAACGTCCTGCAACATATCTTTCGGAAATCAACGAACATACCAAGAAAACTTCCGAGCACGTCCAAGATATCAGTACCAACGTTGAAAACTTGAATAGTTGTATAGCTGAACTATACAAGAAAGTTGATGAGCTCAATGCCGAGCTGGAAGCAGAACGCCAACGTGCAGATAACGCCGTTAATCGAGCGAGATGGTTCACTATTGGCATTACACTGTTGAGTGTTCTCTTCAGCTATTGGATAAATCACCTTTAGAAGTATTCTTTAACCAATATAATAACTGTTACCGTGGTCAGAACTGCGACCGACAACGTGATGACAGCCATACCTATGGTATGGATAAGTGCTTCTTTGTTCTTCACCCTCACACCCCTCCTCTTTCCTGATGTGGTTAGTTGATGCCGAGCAGTGCGTCAGTGGTTACGCCGAACAGTTCCGCCATTTGTATGAGTGCAGATGTTGGGAAGTCTTGTTTTTTCTCCCAGTTATAGAATGTCTTACGTTCTATCCCCAGTTTGTCGGACAGTTCTTCTATCGTCCAGCGTTTTCTTGCACACTCCGCACGAATGTTATTGAACACTGTTTCCATTTTTATCACCTCTCTCATTACACGTTTCGTGTTGATGTTTTTATTATACCACATTTTGTGTAATTGTCAATACACTTTGCAAGTAAAACTTACACGAAATGCAGTGCAGGAATTTGTTAAAAATCACCACAAAAAGTGTAATCATTTCTACTTGACAAGATACACATATTGTGTTATAATGTACTCAATAATAGGAAGGAGGTAAAAATATGGCTTTAGCTGACAATTTAAAAAAGGCTCGCCAAAAAGCGAACCTTTCACAAGCTGAAATGGCTGATAAATTGAATTTGAATGTAAGAACATACGGTTCATATGAGCGAGGAGAAAGAGATGTTAGCACGGCATTGTTAAGAAATATTTGTCAAGCGCTCGATATTTCTTCCGACGAATTGCTTGAAACTAAAACTTCTCATATAATAGAACCCAACGCCAGCATACCGCCGTCGGACAAAGTCCACATGATACCTATCTTCGGCAGCGTTGCCGCAGGCTTCGGAGCATATGCCGACAGCGACATATTGGGATATATGCCGCTGGTTGTCGAGAATAGCTACGATGTGGAGAACACCCTTATCATAAAGGTCGAGGGTGAGAGTATGTACCCGATTATCTGTGACGGTGACAAGATCGTAGTTCGCAAGCAGGACAGCGTCGATAACGGCAGGATAGCTGTTATCATGATAGGTGATGAGGCTGTGGTCAAGCGTATCGAGTGCGATAAAAACAAGCTGATCCTGCATTCCATCAACCCCATGTTCTCGCCCCGTGTCATCGAAGGCGAGGCTCTTGCCGACTGCCGTATAGTCGGACTGGTACAGCAAGTTATCAAGGCTGTTTAAAATGCCGCGAGACGAACGCAGAGGGCATTTTTCCGACGTTTTCTTCGCTCGGTCGTGAAGTTGGTCTATAAAAAAAGAAAACACCCACAGTGGAGAGCTGTGAGCGTGTGAGGTGGCAAAATTGCTAATAGAGAAAAACTTTTCTTAATTACGTGCAAGTTTAATAAATTTGTCATCATTTAATCACATATTGTTAACTCATGTGGGATATACTATAGGTGTAAACAATAGTTTACGGATGTTTAAATGACAGTACGCTCCTAGTAGTAGTTACCCCACCATCAGGGGATCAACGAGGCTAGGAGCTTTTTATTGGAGGTAAAACTCATGGGGACTGAAAAGGCAGTATTAAAGCACGAAGTAACCACAGCTATTTTAGTAGACGGAGGTTTTTACAGAAAACGTGCATATAGCTTGTGGAATGGTAAAACACCAAAAGAGTGTGCAGATCAGTTGTTTGAATATTGCATAAACCTTCTGCACGATAAAAGAGAACAGCGTATATTGTATCGCATATTCTACTATGACTGTCCACCGATAGAGGGAAATGTGTATAATCCAATAACGAAGAAACAAGTATTTCTCGGGAAAACAGATGAATTCAAATGGACTAATGCTTTTTTTCAAGAACTTCGTCACAAAAGAAAAATGGCTCTTAGGCTCGGCAGATTGTCAACAAACGAATTACATTATAATATAAAGCCTGATTCGTTCAAAAAACTAATGAATGGCACAAAAACGCTTGATGATTTAACTGAAAGCGACCTGTATCTCAATATTGTCCAAAAAGGTGTAGATATGAGAATAGGTGTGGACATATCTTCTTTATCATTCAAGAAACAAGTTCAGCAGATAATCCTTGTTTCCGGGGACAGTGACTTCGTCCCGGCTGCTAAGCAGGCTCGCAGAGAGGGCATTGATTTTATATTAGCACCGATGGGAGCCGGTATCAAAGCTGACTTATATGAACATATTGACGGGCTAATAAATAGACCATTAGATAAATAACCCAATATAAAACCGCCCCCACTGTCGGCAAGCAATAATTAAAGAAATTGGAGAATATTTTTAGTTAGAACAGTTACGTAGATATGTAATTTAAGATTTATTTAATTACGTGCAACTCATAAAACGTAATTAAAGATTTCGAGCAAAAATTTTATTTAGAGGTGATAATGTGAATACAAGATCTGGAAGATATATTGATACAGGAGTTGGATATAAATCATTTGTTCCCAGTACGCTTCCTCCTGATCCACCTATTAAAATGGATTCAGAAATGCAGACATTATTGTCTATGGCAGATAGAAAACTTGGACGACTCGATGGAATAACGGAAATATTACCTAACCCTGATTTGTTTGTTGCAATGTATGTGAAGAAAGAGGCTTTGATAAGCTCACAAATCGAGGGTACACAAGCATCTTTGGTTGATATACTTGATACAGATAATACTGAAGGCATTGAAAAGAATAATGACATAGCAGATGTTGTGAATTATGTTGCAGCAATGGACTACGGTCTTAAAAGGCTTGAAACACTTCCTATAAGCTTGAGATTGATCAGAGAGATTCATGCTAAACTTATCAAAGGCGTAAGAGGATCAACTAAAAATCCCGGTGAGTTTAGAAAAACTCAGAACTGGATTGGTCCAAAGGGATGCACTTTGCAGACAGCTTCTTTTGTTCCTCCCTCTGTGCCTAATATGATTGATTCCATGAGCGACTTAGAAAATTTCATTCACAACGATGAATATATACCACCATTGTTAAAAATAGCTATGATTCATGCGCAATTTGAAACAATTCATCCTTTTCTAGATGGTAATGGAAGAATGGGAAGACTGCTAATAACATTTTGGCTTTGTGAGCAAAAAATATTAAGTCAGCCATTGCTCTATTTAAGCTATTATTTTAAGAAAAATCGAACAGAATATTATGATAGACTTATGGATGTAAGATTTAAAGGAGCTTGGGAAGAGTGGATAAAGTTTTTCTTAAATGGAGTAGCAGAAGTTGCAGATGAAGCTACGCAAACTGCCAAAAGGATACTCGAATTAAAGGAAGATATCAGCCATAAAATAGCGGATGAAAGTATGGGGAATAATGCGCAACGTCTTTTAGATTATTTATTCTACAGTCCTGTTATTACTAGAAACGACATAGTTGAAAAGTTTGGAATATCTAGTCCCACTGCCGGGGATTTGATAGAAAGCTTTTGTAATATAGGCGTTTTAAAGGATGTTACACCCGATAAGAAACGATATAAAAAATTTTCTTTCAGCAATTATATTGAAATAATAACACCTGGAACAGATTAAAATAAAAACCGCCCTCACCGTCGCCAAACAATGAGAGCGGAAAAGATAAAAGTATGCTACTGCACATACCTTTGACCACGTATATTGTAGCATATTTTTATCGGCGTGTCAAGAATTAAGGAGGATAAAAATGGCTACTGCAAAAAGACTGCCTTCGGGCTCATACCGAGTGAGAGTGTGGGTAAACGACATCAAAGCATACAAGAGCTTTACTGCTGATACCAAACGGGCGGCGGAACGTATGGCGAACGAATGGCTCATTGACCACGAGGAAGAAGTCCGCCGAGAACATACACTTACCTTTGAGAAAGCGGCGAGGGTCTACATTGAACAGCGCAGGGCGACGCTCAGCCCGACTACTATCATCATGTATGAAGGGGTACTGAAACGCAACGTTGAACGTCTGAAACCGCTAGCTCTGGACGAGATCACTCCACAGCTAGTGCAGGACTGGGTGAACGGTCTTGCTATGGAGAAATCCGCAAAGACAGTACGGAACATCTACGGCTTTTTTACAGCAGTGATGTCGTACCATGATGTGGATATCAAGCTGGGCAAGATATCTCTGCCAAAAAAGACAAAGAAATTCAAGCGGCTGCCGACTGCCGAGCTGGTGCTTGAAACCTTCAAGGGCAGCGAGATCGAGCTTCCCGTACTGCTTGCTGTGTGGGGCGGACTGCGTATCTCTGAGATACTGGGTATGCACAAAGCCGACATTGAGGGTGATGTGCTGACGATAAAGCGTGTAACTGTGACTATGGGCAGCGAAGTGATAACAAAAGAAAATGCAAAGACCTACAACAGCAACAGGCAGATAAGGCTTTCAAAGCCGATGCTTGAACTTATCAGCGAGCTTGAAGCCGCACCCGATGAACCACTGATACCATTCAACCGACGTCAGATCTATGGGCGTTTTAAAAAGGCAATGGAGCAAAAGGGTTACTATGTGACCTTCCACGATCTGCGGCACGTCAATGCCAGCGTGATGGCAGCGCTCAATGTCCCCGACCTATACGCTATGGAACGAGGCGGTTGGGCGAACAGCACAACGCTTAGACAAGTATATCAGCAGACTTTCACCGACGACAGACAGAAAATAGATCGTGTGATAGATAACTACTTTGATAAGCTGTACAAAAAAACGTATGACACGGAATATGACACGAAACGAAATAATATACGTAAAACTGGCACTTAAAGCGGTTTTCTTTGAGGTTCAAATCCTTCTCCCGCAATACATGGCGCACTCTGTTTAGCAGAGTGCGTTTTTTTTGCAATTTTTTCACCCCACGGCGGTCAAATCACCGTGGGGCGTCAAATTGGAGAGGAAATGAGATTGATGGTAAAAAGCCTGCATACTATCGGGTATGCAGGCTCTTCCCCTTTCATAATCTATTATAAGAAGCAAAACTTGAAGTCGTGATCATTCGCATTTTTTTAAAGCTCATGGTCTGATATAATTGCCTGCCCGAGCCTTTAGCAATGCTCATTTAAACATTTTTCGCATCGAATGTTTTGGCATATGCCTTTTTGTTTTCTACGTTAAACATATTATACAGCTTTTGCAGTCATTTGTCAAGAGTGTAGTTTATATTTATTAAGTTAGCTGTATTTTTCAGATATATGCACAATGTTTATTCTGTTTTCCTGAACTTCATGACCAAATTTTTAGTTTATTTAACGAAACTAATTCGGTATCTCTTTTGACAAAATAATAATATTCCTCATATTCTATTACACAATATGAACATATGACTAATAAACAAAATGAGCCCGTACATATCAGCACGGACTCATCTCCCCATATAAGTTTTATTTTCGGCAGATCTTTCTAAAAATGCCATCTTTTATTGAGAGCTCATATCAAAAAATAAATTGTTTATTCCTATAAACATATTATATCACCCATGTAACGATTTGTCAATAATGTAATTCAGAAAAGATTTAGTTAATATATAAACTGTATATATGCACAAATATCTATGCTGACATCTGCAAGCACTATACAATAAAAAATAAGTTTTAACGAATTTTGCCGCATCGGGAATAGTACGAGCCATACTCCTCATATCATCTAAAAAACAGCTTTTTGAGGTGAGGTTTATGTTTTTACAGCTTACAAGGCTTCTGGGGATATTGGGCAGCAGCAGACTATTCTTTGCGCTGCATTTTGATGGCAGGACGGTCTTTCCGCCGCCTTTGAGCGCTGCGGAGGAAAAGGCGAATTTCGAGCTTATGGCGGCAGGCGACAGTACCGCCCGTGACAAGCTGATACGCCACAATCTCAGACTTGTGGCGCACATAATCAAGAAATATTACGCCCAGTCTTCCGACCAGGACGACCTGATCTCCATAGGCACCATCGGGCTTATAAAAGCGGTGCAGACCTTCGATTACACCAAGGGCACACGTTTCGCCACCTATGGCAGCAGGTGCGTGGAGAACGAGATACTCATGCATTTCAGAACGCTGAAAAAGTCCGCATCTGATGTTTCTTTTGAGGAACCTGCGCAGTCTGACAAGGACGGCAACAGCCTTAGCCTGATGGACCTGATATCCGACGGCGAAGATGTGGCGGACAGGATAGAGCTACTGGTCAGGGCGGAGCAGATGTATGCCGAGATAGGCAGCTGCCTTGACGACCGAGAACGTGAGATAATCATTATGAGGTACGGGCTGTTCGGCAGACTGCCCCTGACCCAGCGAGAGACCGCCGCAAAACTCGGTATATCACGCTCATATGTCTCACGCATTGAAAAGCGTGCGCTTGAAAAACTGCGTGACAGGATGAAGTAAAGGGTAAGGGACATACCGCAGCAGCGTGAGCGTGTGTATGTGGACGGGCTGGGGAATATAGGGACAGGGAAGTATACACCTGCACAGAAGATATCGAAGACAGTCGCTGAGGTGAAGGCGAAAGAGTCCGAGATTTTGGCTCAAAGGCGGTTGACTTATGATGCGAAACGTGGTATAATGTTGTCAACAGGTAAGTTCTACAAAGTTGGCGATGACCCGATGTTTGATGTATTTGGACGCGCTGAAGAATCAAATCCTAAAGAATTGGAAGAATTAAAACACCAAATGGCTGAAATTGGTGTAAACATCGTTTACCACGAAGACGGCGGTACACTTGCTTATCAAGGAATAAAACTTGGTGAGCCGGGAACGATCAGTGCAACAAAGACAGCAAGCTACAGTGCTTGGCTTCATGAATGTCAGCACGCTTTTGATGACAAGGAAGCGGGTTGGAATTCCTGTTACGCCGCATGGGATGCCGATGAACATATAAGACGTGAAATGCGAGCATATCAAAAGGAAATCGACTTAGCAAATTCATTGGGAAGAAATGATATAGCAGATAAACTGATCTCTCTTAGAGATAAAGAAATATCTGATATAAAGAAAAGAGATGAGATGTATGCTGAAATATTCAAAAACGATAGCAATGATTGAAAATGATCTTTTATCAAAAGATACAGTTGCGCAGGCTTATGCTATTCGTGCGTGTTGTATTAGCGGCTATTCATCGCCTAAAATCATTTCTGCGCTGAAACTGCTTACCAAAAGTAATGAAAAATCAATGTGGCAAAACATTTCAGATATGGCAATCGCCGCATTACATCTTATCGGAGCAGAAAAATATTCCGGCAATAACAGCGCAATAAAAGAACTTATAAAAACAAAGGATTTTAGTATTATTTGACCGCTTAACTCAGTTAGGCGGTTTTTTCATACCCGAAAAGAAGTGATGATATGCACCATACTTGCCGAAGCGACCGACGAAGAATCAGCACCACGCAAAAACGGACGCATAAAGCGTCCGCCGAAGTTTTTTATATGTTTAATATCCGCTGACGGTCGTGCCCATATCACGCATCTCACGGATAATGAACACCATTACCACCGCAAACGAGATAAGGTCTGCCACGGGCGCCGCAGTCATTATACCGTTTATGCCCATAAACAGCGGCAGTATCAGCACGAGGGGGATAAAGAACAGCACCTGTCTTGTCAGCGACAGCACCGCACCACGGGCAGGCTTGCCGATGGCTGAGAAAAAGTTCGATGAGATCATCTGTATGCCTGCAAGGGGCAGGAATATCAGGAAGATATGCATGAACCTGACTGCAAAATCGAAATACAATGTCTGATCGCCTTTATCCGAGCCGAACAGCGACAGCACCTGTCTCGGGAAAAGCTGGAAAACCGCAAACCCAATGAACGTTATGACCAGTTCGCACTTGACAGCCAGCTTATAGGTCGCCTTTACACGGTCATACTGCCTTGCGCCGTAGTTAAAGCCGATTATGGGCGACATACCCTGTATCAGCCCGATAACGATGGCAAGCACGATGGAATTTATCTTCATGACGATACCGCTTGCCGCCAGTGGTATAGCAGGGCCATACTCCGAAAGATTTCCGTAATGTACCAGCGAATTGTTCATGACTATCTGCACGAGTGTCAGTGCCACCTGTGTAAGACCGTTACTAAGACCCATCATAGCAGTAGCGCCAAGTTCTTTTACGCTGAACCTGATATGCTCTCTTCTCAGGGTTATGCGCTTGATTTTCCTTACATACATAAATGCGAACACGCAGGAGACCATCTGTCCGATGACCGTAGCCCAGGCAGCGCCTGCCACTCCCCATTTGCAGACAAATATGAATATGGGGTCAAGTATGGTATTTATCACCGCACCGATTATCATGGTCGTCATGGAATATGTAGGGCTTCCGTCCGACCTGGCAAGGTGGCTCATACCGTTCATTATGACTACGAAAGGCATACCTATGGCGGTAATGCGTGTGTACTCCAGCGCATACGGAAGAACCTCGGGTGTTGCGCCGAAAGCATTGAGCATCGGGTGTATGAACAGTTCGATGAGCACAGCATAGATGATACCGAAGCCGAACATCATAACGATGCCGCAGCCCACGGTCTTAGCGGCGTGTTCCTCGTCGCCCTGACCCAGATACAGCGAGTAGCGTCCTGCTGTACCGATGCCGATGGTCAGTGTAATGGCAAGGCATATGGTCGTCAGGGGAAAAGCCACAGTAGTGGCGCTGTTTCCCAGATAGCCCACGCCTTGACCGATAAATATCTGATCCACCAGATTATACAGCGAACTTACCAACATGGCAATAATGCTGGGCACAGCGAACTGTCTCAGTAGACGGGATATGCTTTCATATCCCAAAGGGTTTTTCTCTTTCACTTCATTCACTTTACTTACCTCTTTACAAATCGAAATACGTACCTATTATACCTCATTTTCCGATTTTTGTCAAACCGTCCTCGGCCGGACGGGCCGATTCGTCACATCTTTTTGTTTAATAGAAAAAACAGGCGCTCGGTAGCAATCAACAGCTTGGCACTATATGTAGTTTTCCCTAGCCCGGGATGCCGATTCGTCACAGCTTTTTGCTTAAAAGATAAAACAGGCGCTCGAAGCGTCAGCAAACGTCAGCTTTGCTGATGTTGTGCTGATGCTGTGCTTTTCAATAGTTGTTCGGCAAAGCTACTTATCATTACCTGCCAACAATCACGAACACACCGGCGCTATGCTTTCAGTGTTATAAATAAAAAAGCGACCGCAGCAAGTGAAATGAATGCTCCCCTTTTGTTAGACAATGTGGTATAATAGAAGTGTACCAATTTTAAATCTAACGAAAGGGGGCATTTTTATGCCTAAAGGGAAACCAAATAAAAGATATACGCCTGAATTCAAAATCAAGGTTGTGGAAACGATGCAAAAAGAAAAGTTAAGCTATCGTGAAGCAGCACGGGAATTTGATGTAAGTAATCATAATCGTGTTGCTGACTGGGAAAGAATCTATCTTGAAGAGGGCAAAGAAGGATTTTATGTTGAACGCCGAGGACGCAAGTCAACAGGTCGTCCGCCAAAGCTGAAGAAAGAAGTCGAGGAAGATCTCATAGCAGAGGTA
>CADALT010000030.1:6268-56376 GCA_902788785.1 uncultured Ruminococcus sp. | reverse complement strand
TTTTCAAATATTTTTTCTCACGTTTTTGTCTCCTGTCTTTTGATCTTCACAACTTAGGCGTTCTCAGCCGACCTTTGGTTATAAGTTTTTTTCAAGTTTTTCTCTTTTCCTTTGTTCTGTTACTTAGTCGCACCAAATCTCATTTGGTTATAAACTTTTTTTCTTTTTTTCAAATATTTTTCTCCCGTTTTTGTCTCCTTTCTTCTTTCTGACACTTAGTCGCTTGAAATTCATTTTGGTTATAAGTTTTCCAAAAAAATTTTTGCATAAAAAGAACGGAGAACTTTACGCTCTCCGTTCCTATGATACTATTTATAATACTACTTGGTTATCTCGGTGCTTACGCACTTTGTACCTGTGAGCTTTTCGCTGAGTGCATCAGGCTGATGAGTGCCTGCGAACAGTGTGAACTTAGTGCCGTAAACTTTTCTTACGCCGTTATCGTCAACTGCTGTGAATGCCTTCTCGGGAACAGCTATCTCAACAGTCTTCTTCTCATTGGCTGAAAGTGCAACTCTCTTGAAACCGCAGAGGCTAACATTCGGTACAGCGTGTTCGCTGTTGTCCTTGATGTAAAGCTGTATGATGTCCTCGCAAGCCTTGCCGCCGTTCTCGACTGTAACGGAAGCCTTGCCGTCCTTATACTCGACCGCTGTGACATTTACATCGCCGTAGGTCAGACCATAGCCGAAGGGGAACAGTATGTTCTCGGTGGTGTAACGGTATGTTCTGCCCTTCATGGAATAATCCGTGAACTCGGGCAGCTTTTCGGTATCCTCATAGAATGTCACAGGCAGCTTGCCCGAAGGAGATACATCACCGAAAAGCACCTTTGCCAGCGCCTTGCCGCCCTCTGCACCGGGATAGAAAGCGTGTATCAGCGCATCGGGATCGCTCTCGGTATTGATAGCGGAACCTGCGCATACCACTGTTACGGTGGGCTTGCCTACAGCCATTATCTTCTCCACCAGTGTCCTCTGGGAAGGAGGCAGCAGCAGACCGTTCTTGTCGCCCGAAGAGAACTCATTGCCTGTATCGCCCTCTTCACCCTCGATAGTTGCGTCGAGTCCCAGGCAAAGTACGACCATATCAGCAAACTTAGCCGCAGCCACAGCCTCGGCATATCTGTCGCCCTCCTGTGCAAGGTTAGATACTCTGTCCTTGTAAAGGTGGCAGCCCTCGGCAAATATAACTCTGCCGCCAAATCTGTCCTGTATACCGTTAAGGAATGTTGTGTATCTGTCGGAAAGACCGTTATAGTTACCCTCAAGGGCAGTTCTGCTGTCAGAATTTGGTCCGATGACAGCTATGGTCTTATACTTCTTCTCATCTATAGGCAGTATGCCGTTGTTTTTCAGCATTACCAGAGATTTCTCCGCACATTCCTCGGAAAGCGCCTTATGTTCGGCACAAGCTACTCTATCATAAGCAATGTCATCGAACTCGGTCTTCTTATCGAACATACCCAGTCTTATCCTGGTACGCATAAGATGTACGCAAGCCTTGCGGATATCTTCCTTGGTTATCATGCCCTTATCCAGTGCCGCAAGCACATTCTGATAGGTACAGCCGCAGTTCACATCACAGCCTGCTTTCAGCGCCATAGCTGTGCTTTCCAGCGCATTTGCCGTTACCATATGGTTCTCGTGGAAATCACGTATAGCCCAGCAGTCGGAAACGAAATAGCCGTCGAACTCCCACTCTTTGAGCTTATCCATCAGGAAATTGCTGGCACAGGCAGGTTCACCGTTAACACGGTTATAAGCGCCCATCACGCTCTCTACCTTAGCCTCTTTTACCAGTGCTTCAAATGCAGGCAGATAGGTCTCCTCCATATCCTTTGCATTAGCCTGTGCATCGAACTCGTGGCGGATAGCCTCGGGACCGCTGTGTACAGCGAAATGCTTAGCGCAGGCAGCAGTTTTCAGCACCTTGCCGTCGCCCTGGAGTCCTCTTACAACAGCCTTGCCGTTCTGTGCTGTCAGGAAAGGATCCTCACCGAAAGTCTCGTGACCTCTGCCCCAGCGTGGGTCACGGAAGATATTGATATTGGGAGCCCACAGTGTAAGTCCCTTATAAATATCTCTGTCACCGTTGGCGGTATATGCATTATACTTGGCCCTTGCCTCTTCAGCAGTGACCTCAGCAGTTTTCTGTGTAAGCTCGTCATCGAACATTGCCGCAAGTCCGATCGCCTGAGGGAACATGGTAGCTACACCGCTTCTTGCAAGACCGTGTATACCCTCGTTCCACCAGTTATATGCAGGTATGCCCAGCCTCTCCACAGCGGGAGCATCATATCTAAGCTGGCTTGCCTGTTCTTCGACTGTCATCTCATCAGTGAGTGCTTCCGCCCTCTCCTGAACTGACAAAGTTTCGTCCAGATACTTTTTCATGTTTTTACCCTCTTCCATAATTATATTATGTATAGTATGTTCTATCCTATCACTTGCCAACAGCAGTCCTTATCTTATCAAGATCGGGCTCGATATCGCCTGTATTATCCAGCAGATACCAGGTCTCGGTCATCTCTGTGGTCTCGCCGGGCTGATACTTTCTCTTCTCGCCCAGTATCTCGCACTCCAGGAACTGCTGATTGGTATACATCTCGAAGTTGCAGGAGTAATCGGGATACTCAACGAACTGATACTCACCAAAGCACTTAACAAAAATCTGCTCGTTTACTGCATATGCTGCAAAGCCGTCCTCAACATTGAAACCTGCCTTGAATGCTTTCGGGATGAACTTATCCTGTCTGATCCTTGCATACTCATTTGTGAGCTTGAATCTTGGGTCGTAAACATCGGAATAATCCCAAAGGCTCATTACTCTGTTAGGCAGATAGCCCGCTTTTCTGGTACACATAGGTATAACTGCCGTGCCGCCTGCTGTAAGACCTGTGATGGACCACAGTGCAAAATCAGCTTCCTTATCATCAAGGTTTGTTATCCTCTGTGTAACCTGAACAGCTGCCTTGTTATCATCAAGCTTTACGATAGTCTCCAGCTGCTTCTTGAAAGGAGTAACAGGTGGCTTGAAGCTTACCTCGCTGCCGTTCACCTTATACTCAACGGGGTCGTTATCGGGATTATAGGTCTCAGGCAC
This sequence comes from uncultured Ruminococcus sp., assembly GCA_902788785.1. GTDB lineage: Bacteria > Bacillota > Clostridia > Oscillospirales > Ruminococcaceae > Hominimerdicola. Next base: position 53,271 of record CADALT010000030.1, on the reverse strand, counting down.
CAGCTCGGGCGCTACCCAGAGTCTGTGTCCGCCACGGTTGCGCCATGTGCCGTAACCGTCAACATCCAGTGTGAACAGTCCCTGCTCGTCCTCCAGCATAACATTCTGCTTATCCTTCATGGAAAAATAGATAACTCTGGGTCCGAATTCTACAGTAACAGCCACTGTGCAGACATCATTCTCCATAAATACGCACTTGCCGAAACTTTTATATTCCTTTTCTGTGATCTTTACACTCATAACAATACCTCCGTTGAAATATATATGGCGGTCTATCGTCAAAATTTACAAAAAACCGTCGAATTTACACAATGTGTTGATTTGATTATACAATATAAAATGATAGTTTGCAAATCATTTCTTGCGTTATCAAAGACAATTTTTGCGACTTGAAAAAATTGGCTTTTGGCTAATTTTGACTAAAGGGAAAATTTTTCTCAGATATATTGAAATTTGTGTGGGTTTGTGTTATAATAAGGTATATGAGAGAGCAATTTTTGTTTTACAATTCATTTATTGCGACTTTTTGAAATAATTTAGAATTTTCTAGGAACAATTTCTGTTTGATAGTAAATTGGAGGATGTAATATGATCGTTCATCTTGACGGTGATTTCGAGACTGTCGATTATACCGAAAACCGGAGCGTACTCATCTACGATAACGTTGAGAACGAGGAATATCCCGTTCACTGGCACAATGCTATTGAGATAATCATGCCGCTGACGAACCCATTTACCGCCGTTTGCGACGGCAAGGTGTTCGACCTGAAAGAGCGTGACATACTCATAATCCCGGCAGGTACACTGCACACGCTCAAAGCTCAGCCCGGCAGAAGGCTCATAATGCTGTTCGATAACAGGAGCATAAGCACAAATCCTGCGCTGTATGACCTGTACTCGGTGCTGAAATCTCCACTGCTGATAAATGACGAGTTCGATGAGGAACTCAGGTCGTCCCTTGGCAACCTCATAAAGGAGATATATACGCTGTACAGCAATTTCAGTGTTGTTACCGAGGTATATATCTACATCAAACTGCTGACACTGCTGGCACGTATCAAGGAAAACCAGATAAATGCCGTTAAGTACGATGATGAGAAGTATCTGGAGAAATTCGGTACCATCATAAAGTACATCGAGCAGAACTATATGTACAACATCACCCTTGATGACCTGGCTAAGATGGCAGGCTACAGCAAATACCATTTCTCACGTATTTTCAAGAAATACAGCCGTACCACGTTCATAAGCTTCCTTAATCACCGCCGCATAAAGGCTGCGGAGATGCTGCTGCTGGACGAGAATATTTCCGTGACCGAGGCTGCGATGCAGGTGGGCTTCTCGAGCCTTACCACGTTCAACCGTGTATTCAGGGAGATAAAGGGCTGCACTCCCACAGAATTCAGGAAACTGTATAAGATCACAAATGTGAGTGAGGGTGCATAATACCTATATCACAAGTATACAAGCGTCCTTTCGAGGTGCTCGGAGAGACGCTTTTTTCAGTCAATTTTACTGTTAATTTCTGCTATTATTAACAAAATGTTATAGTTTTCACAATTCGGGGCTTACTTTAATAAATGGTTCAAGAAAATATATCAATATAAAATTGAAAAGTTGCGGTGAAACTGATAAAATGTTATAAGCAACATCATACAAAGGCGAATGTATATTATCGTGCATATTGCCTAAAAAGAAGATCAAGGTAAAGGGAATGGACAAGTCAGGACATAAAATATGTCCGTATTTTCAAGGAGGGTTAAAACTATGAAGATCACAAAAAGAGTACTGGCTGCACTGCTGGCGCTGACAATGTGTGCAGGTATATCTGCCTGCGGTTCCGATGCAGATAAGGACGGCGACAATTCTGCTAAGACACTGGACATGAAGGAAGAGGATAAGGGCGCTCTTAACGACATCGCCAATGAAAAGCTGGGTGACGGCGACCTGGCTAACACTAACCTCAAGTTCCTGTCACACTGGGATATAAACCCCGGCGCAGGTCAGATAGTTCCACCTGATATACAGATGTTCAGGGATAAGTACAATGGTACTTTCGAGTACATCCCCACTAAGTGGGAAGACCGTTACATCGACCTGCAGAAGCTGGTTCTCGGCGGCGATTCCCCCGACTTCTTCTCCGCAATGGATATGGACGCATTCCCTAAGGGCGCTATCAAGGGTCTTTTCCAGCCTATCGATCCCTATATAGATCTTGACTCAGATCTGTGGGCACCTGCTAAGAGCACCGTTGACTCTTTTGTTTTCAACGGCGATCACTATGTTGCAGGCGTACAGTCTTATCCTCAGTATGTATGCGTATACAACAAGAAGACCATCGAAGAAAACGGCTTTGAGGATCCTGCTGAGCTGTACTGGAAGGATCAGTGGACATGGAGCAAGTTCACCGAGATGTGTGTAGCATTTTCTGACCGTGCTTCGGGCAAGGCAGGTATCGACGGCGACTGGTACACCCAGGCTCTCAACGACAGCTGCGGTACTCCCCTTATCAGCCTTGAAAACGGCAAGATCGTTAATAATATGGACAATGCAAGAGTAAAGCAGGTACAGAAGCTGATGTACGAGCTGGAGGAGAACGAGGTTTGCTATGATAAGTACAACAACGATTCTCACCGCAGAGGTACCGAGGCTGACCCCAGAGGTTACGGCATGGCTACTCACGAGACACTGTTCTATCCCATCGGTCTGTGGGGCATCGAGGATTCTCCCGAGAACGTTGCAGGCTTCGGCGATGTTGAAGCAGGCGACATCATGTTCGTACCAATGCCCAGACTTGACGATGCAGGTACATACTATGTTACTGCCCGTGTTGACGGCTATCTGCTGTGCAAGGACGCTCCCAACCCCGAGGGCTTCGCAGCTTACATGAACTGCCGTATGGCTTCCCTGACTGATGCTCAGGCTATCAGCGAGAACCAGATGAGAGAGCAGTACAAGTGGAACGATGATATGATCAAGATGAGAAGCGAGGTCATCAGACTCGTTAACGAGCACCCTCTGTACGACTTCCAGGACGCTGTAAACGAGCAGCTCTCCAACACCATGAAGGATTCCGTAAGAGATGTAACACTCTCTACCAACAAGGCAATGTATGCTGACTGGGATACTGTTATCGCAGAGCAGAAGGCTACTGTAGATGCCATTGTTGAGGATGCCAACAACAACATCGACACTGATGCAAAGTAATATTTAATATGACCTATGGTCCTCCCGACTGTGTTCGGGAGGACTTTTTTAATAAAAAATGAACAAAGCAAAGGATAGCTGTGCTAAAAAAACTGCGATTTTAATGAACACTGATGGGAATTGACAGTTTTGTTCATATGGTCAGAAAAATTAGTTAATAAATGTGATAAAATACCATTGACACTTGGTCAGTTTTCGGTTAAAATATAAAAGGCAAATCTGTACCGACATCGTGCAGGTTGTTTCAGTGAGATAACTTGTATTTTCCTAAAACTGTCAAGGAGGATTTTTTATGAGGGGAAAACGTTTTATTGCAGGCTTATGCACCACCGCTCTGTGCTGTGGGGTGGTATCCTGCACCCCTTTGAGTGACGATGAGAGCGGCCTCGAAAACACACCCTCCGCCATCGAGCTGGAAGAGGCTGACATCAGCGCACTGAATGATATAGCTAACGAGAAGCTCACCACCGATCAGCTTGATGATACCTATATCACTTTCCTCTCGAACTGGGACCTTAACCCCGGTGACGGTCAGATAATGACACCCGACCTGCAAATGTTCAAAGACAAGTATAACGGAAGTATAAAATATATCCCTACCACTTGGGACAACAGGTACGTGGATCTTACCAAACTGGTGCTGACAGGCGATCCGCCCGACTTTTTCTCCGCTATGGATATGGACGCTTTCCCGAAAGGCGCTATCAAGAATATGTTTGAACCTATAGACCCCTATATCGACCTGAGATCGGATCTGTGGTATTCGGCAAAGCCCCTGTGCGATGCTTTTATGTTCGATGGCGGCCATTATGTGGCAGGTATACAGTCTTATCCGCAGTACGTTTGCGTATACAACAAAAAGACCATCGAAGAGAACGGCTTTGAGGACCCTGCCGAACTTTATTGGAAGAATGAATGGACCTGGAGCAAATTCTCGCAGATGTGCAAAGACTTTACTGATGCTAAACAAGGCAAATATGCGCTGGACGGCTGGTGGTATCCTCAGGCGCTGAACGATACCTGCGGTACTCCGCTGATAAGTCTTGAGCACGGCAAGCTTGTGAATAATATGTCTGCGCCGCAGGTAAAGACAGTGCAGGAACTTATGTATGCCCTGCAAAAGGACGGCGTATGCTACAGCCGTGCAGAAAACGGCGATACTATCAGAGGCGGCGAGATCATCGGTACGGGCGTAGCTACAGGTGAAACGCTGTTCTATCCCGTGGGTCTGTGGGCTATTGAGGATTCGCCCGAAAATGTTGCACCCTTTGGTGATGTGGAAAAGGGTGAGATAATGTTTGTGCCCATGCCAAGACTTGATGATTCGGACAAATACTATGTCACCGCACGAGTTGACGGCTATCTGCTGTGCAAAAAAGCGCCTAATCCCCAGGGTTTTGCCGCTTACATGAACTGCCGCATGGCAACGCTCACCGATGCCAAGGAGATAAGTCTTAAACAACTGCGTGAGAAGTATAAGTGGAACGATGATATGATAAGGATGAGGGACGAGGTCGTAAGACTGGTAAACGACCACCCTATATATGATTTCCAGGACGGTATCAATGATGAGATGAAAGACGTTATGGAAAAGAACGTCAGGGGCATCACAATGTCCACCTACGGCAATTATGCCCCCTGGGACAAAGTCCTCAGAGAGCAAAAAGATAATATTGACACCATGATAAATGAAGCCAATGAAAGCATACACAGCAAGCGAAATGCAGCTTTAAACGGCACAGCTTCTCAATAATTGCGATTTAAATAGCCGAAACGATGCGTATGATCGTTTCGGCTTTCCTTTTTACAGAGAAATATTGCATTTCACCATAACTTTACCTTTGAAAAAACTTAGCAATAATTGGTTAGTCTGCACACTATAAATTAGAATATAATAATATTATGTATGACTTTTGTATTTTTGCTTAGTGCAAAATAATTATATAATATAACATAAATAATGCTCATACAACTGCTATACGGAGACGACAACAACAGATAATATATTGATATAAGTATAGTAAGGATGGTAAACGTTATGGATTTTTCAAAGCTTTGGCTTGGATACAAACAGCTGGAGGACTGCTCGAAAAAGCGCCTTATAATCAGCTGTGAACACGATCTTAAAGACAGTGCGGCGGTGGACGAGCTGAAAAATGCCGCTGCGGATATGATGCCCGAGGCGATAGTTCTGTGGAGATCGGAGCTTTTCGACGATGCATCTTACCTTATAGTGCTGACAGTAAAGCCCGAACTTTCCCGTGAGGAATACGATATCGCAGCCTCGGACAATATCACGGAGATCTGCGGCGGCAGCGACATCGGTGTGCTTTACGGTGTATACGCTTTCCTGAGAAGGACTGCGCTGGAGGGACGATTTGTAAGCTTTACAGAACATCACATACCCTCGCAGCCACTGAGAATGCTGAACCACTGGGATAATTCCGACGGAAGTATCGAGCGTGGATATTCGGGAAACTCTTTCTTCTTCAGGGACGGCGAGCTGGTGGTCGATCAGCGCACGGTGATGTACGCAAGGCTGATGGCTTCGGCAGGCATAAATGCCACTGTGATAAATAATGTAAATGTGCGTGGGCTGGCTAAGCATCTGCTCAGCGAGAGCTATGCGGATACGCTCACAGAGCTCAGCGAACTGCTGAGAAGATACGGAATAAAGCTGTTCATCTGCCCCGATTTTGCAGCCCCCATAACCGTCGGCGGACTTGAAAGCGCTGACCCCTTGGATGTAAACGTTATCAACTGGTGGACACAGTGTTGCAGCAGACTTTTCAGCAGCCTGCCCAATCTGGCAGGTTTCCTGGTAAAGGCTGACTCCGAGGGACAGCCCGGACCTTTCGCCTACGGCAGAGATCATGCAGACGGTGCTAATATGCTGGCAAAGGCTGTTAAGCCCTATGGCGGAACGATCATCTGGAGATGTTTCGTCTACAACTGCACACAGGACTGGCGTGATGAAAAGACCGACAGAGCAAGGTCGGCTTACGACTGCTTCAAGCCGCTGGACGGCAAGTTCGATGATAATGTTATTCTTCAGGTCAAGAACGGACCTATGGATTTCCAGGTGCGTGAGCCTGTTTCGCCGCTTTTCGGTGCGATGGATAAGACAAATCTCATGGCTGAATTCCAGCTGGCACAGGAGTATACGGGTCAGCAGAAGCACGTAGTTTATCTCGTGCCGATGATAAAGGAGATACTGGCACACAAAACTCACTGCAAGGGTGAAAACGATGAGGTCGGCAAGATAGTGTGCGGTGTGGCTGCGGTGGCTAATACAGGTGACGATCATTGCTGGACAGGCACCGAGCTGGCTGCGGCTAACCTCTACGGCTATGGCAGACTGCTTTTCGATGAGAGCCTTAGCGCCGAGCAGATAGCCGAGGAATGGATAGCATTGACCTTTGGCGATGATAAGGAAGTACACGATAAAGTGCTGGAGATACTTATGGAGTCCCACAAGGCTTATGAGGATTACACCGTACCGCTGGGACTTGGCTGGATGTGCAAACCCAATAACCACTACGGTCCCGACCCGTGGGGATATGAGTTCGACCGCTGGGGCACATACAACCGTGCTGACAGAGATGCGGTGGGCGTGGAGAGAGGTCCCGAGGGCACAGGCTACAGCACACAGTACAGCAAGGAACTGGCTGACCTCTACGGCAGTGTTGAAAACTGCCCTGATGAGCTGCTGCTGTTCTTCCACAGAGTTCCCTACACCCACAAGCTGCACAGCGGCAAGACCGTGATACAGCATATTTACGACACCCATTTCGAGGGCTTTGAAAAGGCAGAGCACTTTGCGGCGCTCTGGGACAGCCTGGAAAGCAAAGTGGACGAGAAGACCTTCGCCAACGTTAAGGAACGTTTCAATGAGCAGGTAAGGTGCGCAAAGGAATGGCGTGACATAATAAACTGCTTCTTCCACAGGCTTTCGGGAATAGATGATGAAAAAGGACGCAAAATTTACTAAGGTGAGCAATATGAATATTTTCAAGACAGATGCTATTTTTTCAGATGGTATAATATTTCAGCAGAATACCGAGAATTTCATAGAGGGTGACGGCAGCGGCGAGATAAAGCTGGTGCTGACGGACAAAAACGGCAAAACAGAGTGTACTTCGGCACAGTCTGAAAACGGACGCTTTTGCGTAGCTGTGCCCTCACACAGCGCAGGCAATGAGGCTTACACCATCACGCTGACCTGCGGCGAAAACACCGTGGTCATCAAGGACGTGCTGTTCGGTGATGTTTTCCACATAACGGGTCAGTCCAATATGGAGCTGCCCATGAACCGCACATACTATCCTTTTGACGGCCCCGTGCCTATCCCGAAAGAAGACAAGATACGTGAATTCAGAGCGCCCAAAGAGGTCTGCTTTGATACCGATAAGGAACTTGACCATTTTGAGGACGGCTGCTGGAAGCGTGCCTGCGATGACGTAAATCTCGAAATGAGCGCCGCAGGATATTATTTCGCCAAGAAGATGCAGGCTGAACTGGGCTACCCCATAGGACTGGTGAACACCTCAACAGGCGGTTCACCCATCGACGGAAGACTGCCTGTAAAGGTACTCAGGGAATTCCCCGAGCTTGATCCGCTGATCGACCGAGTAACTGCACCGGGCTACCGTGAGAACGTGGAAGCTGCAAACGAAAAGCACGAGTGCGAATGGGCAGATGATCTGAAAAAACGTGACAAGATAGGTGAGCAGGTGATCGCAGGCACTTATCACAGCGGCAAGACCTGCAAGATACCTCTGTGGGTCAATGACCTGACAGGAAAAACATTCAGCGGACGCATCTGGTTCATGAGAGAATTCGAGGTGGGCGAGGACGCTGACCTTGATAACGCCATGCTGATACTGGGCACTCTGGTAGATGCGGACGAATCCTACATCAACGGTGTTTCCGTGGGCAAAACGGAATATCTCTATCCGCCCAGATATTATAAGATACCCAAGGGCGTGCTGAAAATGGGCACGAACCGTGTGGCAGTAAAGCTGGACGTTAAAAACACTAACGGCGGCTGGACCGAGGGCAAGCGTTTCTGTGTAATGGCAGGCAGCACCATAATAGATCTGGCAGGACAGTGGGAATATGAGGTCGCTGTGGACCGTGAACCCGTATCCACGCTGGTATTTATGCCGGGACTTCCTCTGGCAAGCTACGCTTACCTGACCTCGCCCGCATTCAAGCTGAAATTCAAAGCGATGGTCATTTATCAGGGCGAGAGCAACGCTGATACTCCCGTGCCCGAGTACCCCTCGCTTTACGGCAAGCTTTTCAGAAGATTTGTAAGCTACTACCGTGAACGCTGCGGCTATGAGATACCCGTTATCACCACACAGCTGCCCAACTGGGATACAGGCGACAGCTGGGCGCTGGTAAGACAGCATCAGCTGGAATGCTGCGATATACCCAACTCCACCATGGCAGTCACACTGGGCATGGGCGAGAACAACGATCTGCACCCCAAGAACAAGAAAGCCATCGGCGATGCGCTGGCTGACTGCACGCTAAGACTGCTTTACGGCAAGGGCGACCCTGCACCTGTTACCTGCACCGAATGCAAGGCAGAGGACGACGGCATAAAGCTCACATTCAGCGAGAAGGTAGAGCTGATAGTTAAAAACAGCTGCTATTTCGAGGTCAAAACAGAAAACGGCTGGGAAACTGCCGACGCTAAGGCTGATAACGGCGCAATAAAGCTTAATAAGAACGGCACTGCGGTGCGCTATGCATGGCTGGCTGCTGCTGACAAGCCCGAACTCAGGGGCGAAAGCGGCAGACTGGTATCACCTTTCGTAAAAAACATCTGATAAAACAATTACCGCCCTGTTCCATAACGGACAAGGCGGTGATTTTTATAAGCAATAAAACACCGATGCATCCCATGGCTGAATGCATCGGTATTTATATTAAACGACATTAGTCTCGGGACATTCAGTGTCGTTTACTATAGTATAAGAAGGTATATGACTTATTATCAGTATATTTTATCAGTATATCGTTATGGTCTGTAAATGCTCTGCATCAAGCTTTTACAGTGCCTTGAAAGCCTCTGCCAGGTCTTCGATGATGTCATCGATATGCTCGGTACCGATGGAAAGACGAATGGTGTTGGGACGGATACCCTGATCGAGGAGTTCTTCCTCATTGCACTCGGAATGAGTGGTGGAAGCAGGGTGGATAGCAAGGGACTTAACGTCTGCCACATTTGCCAGCAGGCTGAACAGCTGGAGATTATCAATGAACTTCTGTGCCTCGGCTGCACCGCCCTTGATCTCGAATGTGAATATGGAACCGCCGCCGTTCGGGAAATACTTCTTGTAGAGTTCCTGCTGTGCCTTATCCTCGGAGATGGAAGGATGGTTTACCTTCTCGACCTGAGGCTGATCTTTCAGGAACTGTACGACCTTCAGTGCGTTCTCCACATGGCGCTCAACTCTCAGGGACAGAGTCTCAAGACCCTGCAGGAAGATGAATGCGTGTACGGGAGAAAGGGTCGAGCCTGTATCTCTCAGCAGGATAGCCCTGATGTAGGTAACATAAGCTGCTGCGCCCACTGCCTTTGTGAAACTTACACCGTGATAGCTTACATTTGGTTCATACAGCCAAGGGTGCTTGTTTGCGCCCTCCCAATCGAACTTGCCGCTGTCAACGATAACACCGCCGATGGTAGTGCCGTGACCGCCGATGAACTTAGTTGCGGAGTGTACCACGATATCTGCGCCGTATTCGATAGGCCTTACCAGATAAGGTGTAGCAAATGTATTATCAACTATCAGAGGTATCTTATGGGAATGTGCTATCTTTGCGATGCGCTCGATATCTACCACCTCGGAATTGGGGTTGCCGAGAGTTTCTATCTCGATAGCCTTTGTGTTCTCCTGAATAGCAGCTTCGATAGCGTCATAATCAAAGGGATCAACGAAGGTCGTCTCGATGCCGTATGCGGGAAGAGTATGCTTGAGCAGGTTGTATGTACCGCCGTAGATATTCTTTGCTGCAACGATATGGTCGCCTGCGTGGGCAACGCCCTGTATAGCATAGGTCAGTGCTGCTGCGCCCGAAGATACTGCCAGGGCTGCAACGCCGCCTTCAAGAGAAGCTATCCTCTCTTCAAAAGTTCCCTGTGTGGGATTTGTAAGTCTGCCATAGATGTTGCCTGCATCTCTCAGACCAAAACGATCAGCTGCGTGCTCGGAATTATGGAACACATAAGAAGATGTCAGGTAGATGGGCACTGCTCTTGCATCTGTGGTGGGGTCGGGATTTTCCTGACCTACGTGAAGCTGTCTTGTCTCGAATTTCAGATTTCTTTCATTTATATTACTCATGATAAATTACCTCTTTCATTATTAGTTTAAAGTTGTTTTCTTTTATCGGCTGCATCCCCTGCACATTCGCAGATGGAGCAGGTCACAAAGATGCATATTGAGGTATCTCATGTTATTCGCCTGCCTTATCTTATATTTCCTATTGTATTACTAGGTTTCTTTCGATGAACTAATAATAACATACTTTTCCTATTATGTCAATAGGTTTTGAGGATATTTTTCAACTTTAGCAATTTTGCACATCTGAGCACATCTACATTCGATAATCAAGAGGCATATCATACAAAAGATCTCCTGACAGCATACGCCATAAGGAGATCATTCTTTATTCTACAGCTCTTGGCAGACCGTCATCGGAAAGCACCCTCTGCTTATCTTCAAGCACTCTTATGCTAAAATGGTCGCACTCTAAAATGCTGTAATAGGTCAGGTGCTCATAACTCATACTGCCCATAGCACCCGGATCGAACTCATATACCACATGATAGTACCCGTCATCAAACCAATCATATTTGAGCGTCCTTACACCCATAACGGCACGCAGCAGCATAAGTCCTGCCGCTGCAAGATATATCATTATCAGCACGACAGCGGCTCCTCGTTCTATACGACTCCTGTACGCCGCAATAATGACTGCCGCTATCGGTACCGCACTTAAAATATAGGATACAAAGCCACCCATCATTATGGTATTTCCGCAGATCATCCACGCCGAGCATATCACCACTGCTGCTAACACAGCAGTCAGTACAGCTTTCCTGCTTTTCATCTTCTCACCGACTTTCCGTTCGATGAACTAATAATATCATACTTTTACTATTACGTCAACAGAGGTTAGGTATTTTACATTCAGCATTATATAAGTTATGCCCCCGAACGTCTAATATCGCTCAGAAGCATAGTTCTGTATGATCTAATAATAATATTCCTCGATCGCAAATGCACCGCCGTATTCAAAAGAATGTGCAGCATATTTTGCAGCAAATGCACGGCTCATCTCATAGTCTTTGAACTGAAAACATATTACAAATCCCAGATCATAAGATGTTTTGTTTTCATACCCATATCCAAAATGCTCAAAACATATGCCGACAGGCTCTAATTCTCCGGCAGAGGCATCTTTGAGCCGTTCTGACCATTTATATGCAGACTCTAAACTTTTGTCGATCTGTTTTAATGCTTTGATAGCAAGCTCGATGATCTCATCCGAAATTATTTTATCGGGTGCCTCGATAACTATTTCACTAGGGTCCGAGGTTGCATAAATATATGCATAATCATCATGAAAGCTAAACTTTGAAAGATCACGTTTTTCCAGAAGATCTATTATTTCATCATAACTAAAGAATTCTGCCATGGTCAAAAAGTTCCTTTCTTGAACCTATGCTGTCAGTAACGCTCATGCATTGAGCTTTTCCACCACGTCTATCACATCTGCCAGAGTATCACAGCAAGCGAACATAAGCTGTGCGGTCTCATCATCGGGCTGAGTAAGATCGGGCACGAACACGGGCACGCAGCCTGCGGCTTTTGCAGACTTTATTCCATTGGGCGAATCCTCCAGCGCTATGCACTCCTTAGGCGGCAGTCCCAGTTCGGCAGAAGCTGTGAGGTAGATATCGGGGTCGGGCTTTGAGCACCTTACCATATTGCCGCAGATGATCTTATCAAACAGGTGATACACCCCGATGGACTCCAGATACTTCTTCGCCCTGACATTGTCCGTAGCCGTCGCCACAGCCAGCCGCAGACCCTTTTCTCTGCCATAAGCGATGAGTTCATCGAGCCCCCGCTTTTTCTCGATGCCGTTTTCCTCGATGTAAGCGTTCATCATCTCGATGCGTTTCAGTCTGACCTTAGCGTAGTCGAAATCGGGGCTTATCTGCGCCTGAAGCTTAGGTCCTGCATACTTCCCTGCCAGCGACCTTATGCCCAATACGTGCTCCTGCGTCATTTCCCAGCCGTAATATGCCGAAGCCTCACGCCAGAATCTGGTGAGCAGCTTTTCGGTATCGACCATAAGCCCGTCCATATCGAATATCAGACCCTTTATTCTCATTTTTATAAACCTCTCTTTACACTATTTCAACCATACCGAGCGCCTGTTTACGTCATTAAGCAAAATGACGTGACGAGTTGGCGACCCGGGCTAGGGTAAACTGCCTTTAGCGACCAGCTATACATTGCTACCGAGCGCCTGTTTACGCCATTAAGCAAAACTACGTGACGAATTGGCGTCCCGGGCTAGGGTAAACTGCCTTTAGCGACCAACTATATTCTGCTACCGAGCGCCAGTTTACGTCATCAAGCAAAACTACGTAACGAATCGGCGACCCGGGCTAGGGCAAGCTGCCTTTAGCGACCAGCTATACATTGCTACCGAGCGCCTGTTTACGCCATCAAGCAAAAAGACGTGACGAATCGGCGACCCGGGCTAGGGTAAACTGCCTTTAGTGACCAACTATACATTGCTACCGAGCGCCTGTTTTATCTTTTAAGCAAAAAGACGTGACGAATTGGCGACCCGGGCTAGGGCAAGCTGCCTTTAGCGAACAACTATACATTGCTACCGAGCGCCTGTTTATTCTTTTAAGCAAAACTACGTGACGAATTGGCGTCCCGGGCTAGGGTAAACTGCCTTTAGCGACCAACTATACATTGCTACCGAGCGCCTGTTTTATCTTTTAAGCAAACAGGCGTAACGAGTTGGCGTCCCGGGCTAGGGGAACTATAATGATTATATCATATTCCTCTATGAAAAGCAAGAAAAAAAACAGACACCCCGAAGGATGTCTGTTAAGCAAACTAATAATTAGCCCAGAGCCTTGATGCCCTTGATGTGAGCTGCCATAGCTGCGATATCACCTACATCAACGTTACCATCGTGGTTAGCGTCAGCGGCCTTGGAACCTGCTGCGTTCAGAGCCTTGATGCCCTTGATGTGGGAAGCTGTTACAGCGATATCGGTAACATCGATCTTACCGTTGCCGTCAGCATCACCTGTGGTGTACTCATCAGCAGTTGTCTCGCCGTCAGTAGTCTCACCATCAGTGGTCTCACCGTCTGTAGTCTCAGCATCAGTGGTCTCATCGTCTGTGGTCTCTGCATCGGTAGCCTCAGCATCAGTTACAACTGCATCGATAGGTGCAGTAGCAGATGCAGCTACATCTTCCTTTTCTGCATTAGCGAATGCAGCGAGAGATACCATTGAAACTGCCATTGCAGCTGCACACATAGCAGCTACGAGCTTAGAATTCTTCATTTCTGTTTCCTCCAATATTAACTAGTCTGATAGATTCTCCATAATCTATTCCATTGTCAATTTTACAACATATCCATCTATTTGTCAATAGTATTACGGTATCATTCATCGTTTTACCGTATTATCCGCATCAAAAATGTTAAATTTTTATCTATTTGTCCAATTGGTTTTGGTTAATTGTCCATTTTTTGGTACAAGAGAAACATTTTAAACGTTTGAGCATACGCAAAACGGCGCATAAGAAATGCGCCGTGATATACAAATATTAGTGATAATATGAGTCGATACCGTAGTATTCTTCCAGTGAAAGACCCGAATCAGTGATCTTCTTAGCAAGCTCCTTGCCCACATATCTTACGTGCCATGACTCATACATAAAGCCTGTCTGGCTCTCCTTGCCGTAGGGATAACGGATAATAAAGCCGTATTCAGCACAGTGCGCCTGCAGCCACTGGGCAGCCTGTGTACCGTTGAATGATGGGCTTGCGTTATTAAGATCGGCTGCAAGTCCCGACTGATGCTCGGAATGACCTGCTCTTGCAGAGTAGGTATCAGCTGCGGGCTGACCATCACGATTCACATAATTCCAGTACAGATCATTCTGCTCATTATAGCTCCTGAATCCCGAAACAACGTACAGGGTCACACCGTCTGCCCAGGCACCGCCCTGCATCTCATACAGCGCATCGCTGAACTCCTTGGTAAGACCATTGCCGTAATTCTCGGGCAGGCCATAGCTCTTGTTTACGACCAGTGTACCGTCAACATAAGTCACTCCGTCGATCTGCTCGATCTTATAGCCCTTAGATGTATATGTCGCCTGTGTATCAGGCTGAGAAGACGAGCTGTCGGGCTGCGATGAAGAACTCTCCGCTGTCGAAGAAGAACTGCTTTCAGCCACAGATGAGCTGTCTGCTGCCGATGATGAACTTTCAGCCTGTGAAGAAGAACTATCGGCTGTGCTTGAAGAACTCTCCGCCTGTGAGGACGACGAGCTGTTATCGGGCTTTGAGGAAGTATCCACGTTATCCGAAAGCGCCTTGATGCCCTTGATATGGGAAGCTATCATAGCTATATCAGTAACATTTACCTGCGTATCCTTATTAACATCAGCCGCAGTATAAGCATCTGTGCTGAGCGCCTTCATGCCCTTTATAAATGTAGCTGTTACAGCTATATCCGCAACGTTCACAGAACCGTTGCCGTCAACATCACCGAGGGCATACTTGCCGTTATCGGGCTTTGAGCTGCTGTCGGCTGAACTTGAACTGCTCTCAGATGTGCTTGAGCTGCTCTCGGATGATGCGCTCGAAGAACTGCTGTCAGAGCTTGCGGAAGATGCGGAGCTTGCAGAACTTGTCGAGTCAGATGAGCTTGATGAGCTTGACGAACTGTCGGAGCTTGTCGAACTTAACGAACTTGATGAGCTGCTGCTTGCAGGCTTGATGGCATTCTTGTTCTCTTCCTTATCGGTGGAATAGAGCAGACCACCGTTAGCATCCAGCACCTGCATCTTCTTGATGACCATGGTAGACTTATACTCATCAGCAAAATACTCATTTATAATGAGCATAGCGGACTTATCGCTGCTTTTAAGATCAACGGGCAGTGTAGCTGTCCAGCTGCCGTCATTGTTCTTGACGGAGATCTTTCCAAGCTCCACAGGATCCCAGCCCCAGCCCTTAGACTCTGCAAACACAGCCATTGCGCCTGCGGGCTTGTTATCATCAAGGCTTTCGGTAGTATATGTTACGACTACCTTTTTAGCTGCGCCGCAATCGGTCAGCTTGCCCAGATCCATATAGTCGCCCAGTCTCTTATCTTCAACTTTAAGCTCGGGATAAGTTATGTTCTTCAATGCAGCCGAAGCAGGCAGCACCGAAACAGCAGATGTCATTACTGCCGCAGCACACAGCGCTGCGATGACCTTTGAACTCTTCATTATACTTTCCTCCGATTTCTCCACATGATACAGGACGAACAGCCCTGCACTCATGATGCTTTTTTCTTACCCTTTATTTTACAACATTGCAGCGGCTTTGTCAAGTCTGCCGCATCAAATGCCCCGAATACTAAAATAACAGGCAGCACCGCACGTTCTGACTGCGGTACTGCCTGTTTTATAAATTACTGTTTTTTCTTGTTCGGGAACAATGTGGTAAGCTTTGAGAGCGATGCCTGCGCCTGCATGAACAGGTCATGGGCTTCAAGCTCATAGTTTTCACGGCTCTCGGTATACTCCAGCGGAGATCTGCCATGCTCGTTGTTCTCAAAGAAATCTGCCACACTCTTAGCAGGGTCGTGCTTTGGCTCATCAGCCTTTGCGGTCGGCTCTATATCAAGTTCGACCTGCGGAGCATCGTCTTTCTTTTCGGTGTCTTCGGACGATTTGCCGAAAAAGTCCGCCACACTCTTGGCAGGGTCGGGAACTTCGGTTTCCTCGGGCTTAGCGTCTTCTATGACAGGCTCGGGGACTTTGGCTTCCTCGGGTTTTACGTCTTCTATGACAGGCTCGGGAACTTCGGCTTCCTCGGGCTTGACGTCTTCTATGACAGGCTCGGGGACTTCGGCTTCCTCGGGCTTTACGTCTTCTATGACAGGCTCGGAAACTTCGGCTTCCTCGGGCTTAGCGTCCTCTATGACAGCCTCGGGAACTTCGGTTTTCTCGGGCTTTACGTCTTCTATGACAGGCTCGAGAACTTCGGCTTCCTCGGGCTTTACGTCTTCTATGACAGGCTCGGGGACTTCGGCTTCCTCGGGCTTTACGTCTTCTATGACAGGCTCGGGAACTTCGGCTTCCTCGGGCTTAACGTCTTCTATGACAGGCTCGTGGACTTCGGCATCCTCGGTTTTAACGTCCTCTACGACAGGCATTTCATGCTTAGGAACTTCAGGAAGAACGAATGCTTCGTTCTCCTTGGGCTGATACCTGAAAACAAAAGGCTCATGGTAGCTGCCCTGCTGTGCTGCAGGCTCATAGGGAATCTCCCCGACAGGCTGTTCCTCATAAACGGGCTCATCAAGCTGTTCTTCTTCATTTGCCTGTTCTTCCTCATATGCAGGCTCTTCCGAGGTTTCTTCGGGCATAGTTTCTTCCTCGGGCTCATCCTCGGGAACGAAAGACGCAGGCTTTGGAGTCTGCTTATGCTTGCCGATTATCTCATCAAGGTCGATGGTCAGTATGTCGCTCAACTCATCGAATTCTTCCTCATCAGGCTGTTCTTTGAGCATAGCATTAACGTCAACGGTCTTGCCAACCGCATCGTGACGAGTAAGCGCTGCCAGCTCTTCAAAATCCAAAAAAGGCTTGATGCCTATTATCGAGACATTATCCTGACTTCCGTTCATTATGGCAAGCTTTGCCAGCGCCACAAGCTTTTCGGAGATGGGCAGGTCCATAGACAGCCCGACCTCAAACTCGTTCTCTGTCAGGTAGTCCGAAACGCCGTCGGTGGTGAGTATTATCATATCATCGGGTTCAGCGCCGAATTCGCTGACCAGAGGGGTCTGCGTAACATCAGGTTCGCTGCGTGTGCTGCCCATGGATGAGATTATCGCTTTGCGGTACTTGGGGTCAAGCTCCTCAATATCGTCGATAACGCCCTTATTGTACATATACTGACCATAGCTCTGGTCGGAGGATATCTGCCTGATGGTGCCGTTGACAAAGCGGTACATCCTGCTGTCGCCCACGTTTATACACATACCTTTGCCGTCTTCGTCCACAGCCAGTGCGCACAGGGTAGTCTGCATATTCGCAGCATCTTTCACCCTGACACCTTTGCGCTTGATCTTCCCGTGGATATTCATAAGCACCTGCTTCATATCCGTAGCGGAGGTATAATCAACGATAGACAGATACTGCAAGCACAGCTTGGATGCAAGCTCACCTGCGTTTTCTCCGCCCACGCCGTCGCAGACCGCTGTGATGAACGGCGCATCCGCCACCGACTCACAGAAGCCTTCGGTGATTATCTCTTTATTGACCAGCACAGCGTCCTCGTTATTATCTCTGTAGCTGCCTGTATCTGTATATCCGTAAATATAATATCTCATACGACATTGCCCCAAAATTCACACTCATTTGCGTCTAAGCGCCCACACTAAAAGTATACCACGATTTGACAGATTTGTCAATCCTGATATCAGATAGCGCATCTTTTATATGAAAAATGTTCACTAGTAAAATAAACTATATATTGTTGAAATTGCTCATACTCTCATCAATATATTGTCATGATCGCTTATCGGAGAAAATTTTTCTGCTAAAATAAAAAGCGGAGAACATAATCGCAGCAGCAATAAAGAAGTATTTGAAAACTACAGCTGTTGCGTACTGCTGCTAAATGAAAAGTGAATAATGAATAACTAATAGTGAATAGTTAAGGTATCGCCTTATTCACTTAGCAGGCTCTTCGCTAAATAACGCAAAGACACTTCTGCTGTGATACAACAGAAGTGTCTGAATAAAACTTCTTTATAGAGCCTGCGCTTAACGCTCTCCGCTTTGATATCATTATTTACTGCCCTGCTGTTTCGGTATTTGGGTCTGTTATCTGTATCAGATCCTGCTGACCGTTCTGTTCGGGCTGAGCATTTTGCTGTGGGGGCTGAGTCTGTTGAGGCTGCTGTGTTTGCTGAGGTGCCTCGCTTTCAGCCTGCGACTGTGCGCTGTTTCTGGCTTCCTCTTTCTTCTTCTCGACTTCTTTCTGCTTTTCGGCATTATTATCGTGAGCAACTACCTCTATCTGTTCAGCATCGCTCTTCTGGCTCTTTCTGGGATTTGAACCGCTTATGGAAGCGTCCACATAAAGTGCAGGGTCAAGTATATTGCCCTGATAACGCAGTTCAAAATGAAGGTGTTCGCCTGTGGAATAGCCTGTTGAGCCCATCAGACCGATGACCTCGCCCTGAGTGACTCTGTCACCGGGCTTTACAAGCACCTTGGTCATATGACCGTACAGCGACAGGAAGTCATTGCCGTGGTCGATTATAACGAAGTTGCCGTAACCTCCGCCGCATCCGCAGGAAGCGGTTTTGCCGTAGTCATGGGTACAGGTCTCGTTGGTCATGATGACTGTGCCTGTTTCCGTGGCATGGATAGGTGTACCGTGGATATAAGCAATATCAAGACCCGTATGATAAGTGCCCCATCTTGCTCCGACGCCCGAGGTTATATCGAAGCTGTCAGGCACAGGCCATGCGAATTCATATCTGGGTTCATCATCAGTCAGCTTATCGCCGTCCTTTTCACGGTCCCTGATCTCATTGTGTATCTCGTTGAGTCTTTCGTCCGCAGCTGCGCAGTTTGCGGCTATCTCTTCCTCGAAGGACACCATACCGCTGTATGGGTTGAGCACCTGAGAAAGTGCCTGGGCAGACTTTATCTTCTCCACATTGAGCTGTGCTGCCTGCTCCTTGAGTTTCTGCTGTTTTTCCTCCAGCAGTTTTCTTGCCTGTGTGGACGAATTATACAGCTCATCAAGCTTAGCCTTTTTGCCGTCAAAGAGTTCATACTGCTTATCCAGCTCCTCCTGCTGGGCACTCAGCTTAGCCTGTTTAGCCTCAAACTGATCTTTGAGCCCATAGAGCTCATCTATGACATTATCATCATGTTCAGCCACACGCTTTATGAGTTCCATCCTCATCAGCACATCATAGAAGCTGTCAGACTCCAGTATCATGGTGGTATAAGAATCAGACCCCGAGAGATACAGCGCCCTCATCCTTTTTTTCAGCTTGTCAGTACCGTCCTCGATCTCATTATTTATGCGGTCGAGTTCGTGCTTGTTGGCATTGACCTTGATCTCCATAGTCGCCATGGAACGGTTAAGGATATAAAGCTCCTTATCGATCTCATCTGCACGCTTTCTGAGGCTTTTGAGCATTTTCTCCTCTTCCTTCAGTGCGGTCTTTGCGTCAGAGATCTCCACGTTGAGCTCGGTCTTTCTGCCTATCAGTGTTTTGAGCGACCTTGCAGCGCCCGTTATCTCGGTATTCTCGGTGATGGCAGCCTGTTCTGCCTCGCTGTCATCGCTCGATGCCTGCGACGAAGTATTATCCGCCGCTGTGCTGTCTGTGGTACCTGTGGTATAGTCATAACCTGCGGTACTGTTGGTATCATAACCTGTTGTATTATCGTAGCCTGTGTAACCCGTGGTGTTATCATAGCCCGTATAGGTATCATACCCATATGTGCCGTAATCGTAGCCGTAGCCCGAATACTGGTCATATCCGTATGCACCGTTATCGTAGCCGCTGTCATAACCGTTCGCACCGTAATTGTAATAATCATACGAACCGTCATAATACGCATCGGCGGGAACAGTGTTCATGCTGCCCGACACCGCACACACAGTTATACTCAAAGCGGCTGTCAGTGACATAAACTTTACGAAGCCCTTGTGCTTACTCATTGTACTCTCCTTATATAAAGCCTTTTATCCTATTACAGCAAACGGCATATTCCGCAAGAACGGTGCCATTTCCTATAAAATATATAAAACGACATAAATTTCTGCACACCCGTGATCCTGCCGAAACAAGCAACAGCCTTTCGGCAGGCAGCGAATGCAGAAATTTTTATGCCGTTTACTATATCTTGTCAGTCCTCATGTATCTCCATACAGCAGATCACATTGCGTCCGCTGATGACATCATCCAGCATATGTTCAGATATACCTTTGAGTTTCTTCATGAGTCTGTTCAGGTCTTCCGCCTTTTCCTTGCACTGTTCAGCTTCGTCCTGATCTGTTACATCTTCAATATTATCGAGTATCTGTACTCTCTCAAAATAAAGAGCGTTCCAAAGCATCTCGATCTCACCGATGGTCAATTTATTATCCATAAAAATCTGCACTCCTTCCCATCATATGACATTACAAGCCTATACCTATGAGAAAACGCAGTTTAGCATCAGACGTAACCGCTGGGATCCTGTCTCTCGGTACCTATTCTTACCTCGAAGTGTAAATGAGGTCCTGTGGAGTGTCCTGTCGAGCCGACGTAGCCTATGACCTGACCCTTCTTTACGTACTGTCCCACAGATACTATTACCTCGCACTGATGACCATACAAAGTATAATAGCCGCCGTCGTGCTCGATGATAACGTATCTGCCGTAACCGCCGCCGCAGCCGCAGGAATAGTTCTTGCCGAAATCGTGGGTACAGTAGTTTTCTGCCAGAATGACCTCGCCGTCATCCGCAGCAACTATCTCTGCACCGTAGATATCGGAGTCATAGATGTCTATACCTCCGTGGTAGCCGACCAGTGAGCCCGAATTACGGTAGCCGAAACCGAAGGACACGTTATAATGTCCCGGTACGGGCCAGGTAAATCTGGACTTATCCTCATAGCCGTAAGCTGCATTGGGGTCGCCCGAGTTGACAGGCTTATGCGGAACGTATGTATCACCCGAGTCAGAGCTGCTGTCGCTCTCGTCCTCATCGTCTTCATCATCGTCGCCTTCAGCCGCCTGTGCTTTCTTTGCTTCCTCTTGTTTTCTTTTCTCCTCTTCCTGTCTCTTTCTTTCTTCCTCCTGCTTTCTGCGTTCTTCCTCCTGACGCAGTCTCTCTTCTTCCTGTCTCTTTCTTTCTTCCTCCTGACGCTTTTTCTCTTCCTCGTCCTTTATCTCCTGGCGCTTCTTGATCAGGTTTTCCAGATCTCTCTCGAACTGCTGCTGTTCCTGCTCGATGATCGCCAGATTATTCTCCTGTATCTGCTTATCGTTATTTAGTGTTTCCAGAGTAGATTCGCTGGCATTGAAAAGCTCCTGCAGCTTGTCCCTCTGCTGTTCGTGGGTCTGTTTTTTGTTTTCAAGGTCTTCCTGCTTAGCTTCAAGGCTCTGCTTCTGTGCATTGAGGTCAGCTTCATCAGCCTCATACTGGTTTTTGAGAACTATCAGGTCGTCGATCATCTGATCGTCATGCTCTGCCACTCTCTTGACCAGCTCTATCTTCATCAGCATATCGTAGAAATCCGATGCGCCCACGATGATATCCGAGTAGGAATTATTGCCTGCAACATACATTGACCTGAGCCTTACCTTGAAATCGCCCACGCCTTCGACTATCTGTTCATGCTTTTCCTCCACCTGTATCTCCTTTTCGGCGATGGAGTCTTCCAGCACACTTACCTCTGCCTTTGTTTCAGAGATCGAGTCGCTCAGTGTGAGTATGGTCTGCTGCACCGTTACGATCTGTTCTCTTATAGCATCGAGGTTCTGCTGTTCAGCATTTATATCATCCTTAGTGGCTTCTATCTTTTTATCGAGTTCAGCCTGTTTGGAAATAAGGTCGTCTATCTGCGACTGCTTGCCGTCGATCTGCTCCTTGTTTTCCTGGAGTTCTTTACTTTCGGCAGCAGCTGTCTGAACTTTAAGAACATCACAGCCCGCACCTGTCATAGCTGCAACGCAAATCACTACAGCGGCAGTACAAGCAATGACCTTCTTAAAACCGGTCACTCTGTTCATTTCAATGATCCTCCGTCATTACATGAAACGATCTGTCCTATGCTGCCTGCCACAATAATGTATTTTAGCAAGCCGGACTTACAAGATCGTTCCGGTCATGACTGCGGCTGTATCTATCTATATTATACCGCAGCATCTTTACACAATTTGTCATAAATCAGCGACATCTCTCCTCGTCCACATCCTGCCTCAGCTGCAATACCGCAGCTTTATGCCGATCTGTTGGAAAGTTATGATGTCATTTAGTATAAAAGGCAGAAACCCGGAGAAATACCCCGTTTTCTGCCGATCATGATCTTTTGCCTCCGGTCTACACTTTAAGGTGTTTGCCGGTGCTTATTGAAGTACCCACTGCGCCTATGACCGCACCTGCTGCCAGATAAGATACACTCACGGGGAACAGCAGATCCTTGAACGCATAGAGCTTCTGCATACCCAGGATACTCCAGATATTGAAGTTATCGCTGAATATATTGTATACGCCTTCGTAGGCGAACTTTGTAAGCAGCAGTGCGCCCACAGCTGCCACAAGACCCACGATCATACCCTCTACAAAGAAAGGTATCCTGATAAAGGCATTGGTAGCGCCGACGTATTTCATGATATTGATCTCCTTACGTCTGGCAAAAACGCTTGCCCTTGTGGTATTTGAGATTATGATAAGGCTTACCACTACCAGTGCTGCCACAACAGCGACTGCGACTATGCTGAATATCCTTCTGATATTTATGAGTATATCCGCAAATGTGGTAGGCGACTGGGTAGACTCAACATTATCGAGTGTCTCGATGATAGCTGTGGTCTCGCCCATGTTCTTGATGTCCTTGACTGTAAGTCTGTAGGTATCGGGCAGAGGGTTCTCGTCAGCGTACTTAAAGAACTCCTTCTCCTCATCGGTCATGCTGTCCAGCATACCGTCCCAGGCTTCTTCCTTACTGTACATAGTAATGGAATTTACGTTGGGTATTTCCTCCAGATGTGTTTTCAGTTCATCCTTAGCCTTGTCATCCGCATCATCGCTTATGATGACAACTACCTCGCTCTTATCTTCGATACCGCCGATAACTCTTGTCAGATTTATAGCGGTAAGGCTCGCAAGACCTACCATCAGCAGACTTACAAGCAGTATACAGAACGACGCAAAGGTCATCATCCTGTTTTTCCAGATGCCCGAGAAGCCCTGATGTACGAGGTATTTGAAGCTGCTAGCTTTCATTCTGCGCACCTCCTATTACCTCATCGAAGTCAATGCTTCCCTTATTTATATTGATGATCCTTCCGCCGAAATAGCGTACCAGATCATGTTCATGCGTTACCATGAGTATGGTAGTGCCGCACTCGTTGATGCCCTTGAGCAGTTCAACTATCTCATAGGACAGTGCAGGGTCGATATTACCCGTAGGCTCGTCCGCAATGATGAGCTGGGGGTCATTTACCAGCGCCCTTGCCAGTGCCACTCTCTGCTGCTCACCGCCCGAAAGCTCAGTAGGATAGCACTTTGCCTTATCGGAAAGTCCCACAAGGCTGATAACGTATGGAACTCTGCTCCTGATATACTTAGCAGGAGCGTCTATAACACGCAGCACGAATGCCACGTTCTCATACACCGTCATGGTGGGTATAAGTCTGAAATCCTGGAACACCACGCCGATAGTTCTTCTCAGCGCAGGCACCTTGCTTCTTCTCAGCTTCTTCAAATTGAAGCCGTTGACCATCACCGTGCCCTCTGTTGCATCTATCTCTTTGAGCACAAGTTTGATGAGCGTAGATTTACCTGCGCCCGATGGTCCCACAACGAAAGCGAAGTCGCCGTCGTTGATCTTCAGATTGATCTTGTTAAGAGCGTCAACACCGCTGGAATTATAGGTGACTGACACATCCTTGAACTCTACCAAAATTTTACACCGCCTTAAAGTTTACGGACATCCGTCCGCCGCTCATAGGCTCAAAATCAGAATTTGACAGGATTAGCGGAAAGATACTTCTTTACCATCAGAGCGATCTTGAAGATGATCGCATGGTCAAACTCTCTGAGATCGAGGCCGGTGAGCTTTTTGATCTTTTCAAGTCTGTACACCAGAGTATTTCTGTGTACGAAGAGCTTTCTCGATGTTTCCGAAACGTTCAGGTTGTTCTCAAAGAACTTCTGTATAGTGAAGAGCGTTTCATGATCGAGAGAGTCTATAGAGCCCTTCTTGAAAACTTCCTTCAGGAAGGTCTCGCACAGGGTAGTAGGCAGATGATAGATCAGCCTTGCGATACCCAGGTCGTCATAAGACACGATATTCTTATCAGTATCGAATACCTTACCAACTTCGAGAGATACCTGAGCTTCCTTGAAGGAACGTGCAAGATCTCTTACGCCTTCGATAACAGTACCGATGCCGACATTTACTCTTGTATAGAACTCGCTGGACAGAGTATCAGATATAGATCTTGCCAGCTTTTCCAGATCCTTTGTCTCAACGCCGCTGGCAACTTCCTTGACCAGCACGATGTCAGACTCTGTGATATTGAACACAAAGTCCTTGTTCTTATCAGGGAAGAGATTCTGTATAACATCGTATGCAGAAACATCATTGGACGAAACGATCCTGATGAGCAGGACAACTCTCGAGATATCGGAGCTGAAATGCAGTTCTCTTGCCTTTACGTGTACGTCGCCGGGCAGGACATTATCGAGCACGACGTTCTTTATGAAATTATTGCGGTCATACTTCTCATCATAATACTGCTTGATGCTCGACAGTGTTATAGCCAGTATGCTTGCATACTTTGCAGCCACCTCGTCGGTACCCTCAACGAAAACGGCATAGTCGGGCTTCATGTGAGCGCCGAAGGGTTTATAGGTATAGCCGTCACGCACGAAGATATCATGCGAGTCGCCCAGATCCAACGACACGAACTCATTAGTCGTGCCGACCTGTGCCAGTTCGGAGCAGGCAATGATCGTAGCAGTTTCGTCAATAACACCTATCACACAGTCGATAGTGTCACGCATCTGATGAACAACGCTTTGAAATAATCTGTTTGACATAAGTTTATCCCCTCTACTTGCAATTTAGTTATCGTACTGCATCCCGTGCTGATGCACAGGAAATCCGCTTACAATAATTATAACAAAAAACAAAGAATTTTGCAAGTGTTTTATAGTAAAAAGTGCGGATTTCGCAAAAAAACTTTTTACCACCCGTCAAGGATACTGTATCATATCCCCAGACATATTACAAATTGTAACATATTTTTACCTTAAATGTGTGAACACATTGTAAAATTACAGGGTTTATTGTTTAATTTCCACAAAAGATGACAATAAAATTCTACTCTCAGGCGATGATTTTGTAAGTCCTGAACATTTTGTAAATTCTTCTTTTGAGAAAATTGCAATAGAACGTAAGTTCACACTTTTTTTGCCAAAAAACTAAAAAAACAGACCGCTCCGTCGGAACAGTCTGTCAGTGATATCAAAAATTATCTTGCGTCCTCTGCGAAGCCGCTGTCTACCAGATCAACCAGACCCTTAACAGCCTCTTCCTCATCAGCGCCGTCAGCGATTATCTTTATTGTTGTACCGCCAACAATACCCAGTGAAAGGATACCCAGCAGGCTCTTTGCATTTACTCTTCTGTCTTCCTTCTCGATCCAGATAGATGACTTGAATTCATTCGCCTTCTGGATGAAGAATGTAGCAGGACGTGCGTGAAGGCCTACCTGATTCTGAACGACTACAGTATTCTGTAACATAATGCGATCTCTCCAATCCCTATAAGTTTATCAACTATATTCATAAATCGTATAGTGACCAGCGGGGTGTTTTTCCTCCCTGTTCACATATAATATTATACCCGACAACTCCTTTTTAGTCAACGCAAATTTTGAACAAACAAACTAAAGCAGTCCGTTTTTCGTAGCTTTCACCTATAAAAGGTTAACATTGTCAGTTAATGATTATTAAAAGTACACAATAATTTAAAATCTTTTGTTTCACTCTATACAAATTCTTTTAACAAATCTGGTAGATATGACAAAACGATTACGGAACCTCATTTGTCAAAATCGACAACTTTGTGTATTATATCCAAATCATCGGGGGTCAAATCCAGCTCATCCAACAAATCGGGACGCTTCTTTGCTGTATTGATAAGAGCCTGTTCGTGCCGCCATTTTCTGATGTTTTCGTGGTGCCCGGAGAGCAGTATCTCGGGCACTCTCATATCGTGCCATATCTCGGGTCTTGTATACTGAGGATATTCCAGCAAGCCCCTGTAATGGCTTTCATCCTCGTAGCAATCGGGCTGAGAGAGCGTACCCTCCAGCATCCTGACCACCGCATCGACCAGCACCAGCGCAGGCAGTTCGCCGCCTGTCAGCACATAATCTCCGATGGATATCTCCTCATCCACAAGGGTCTCGATTATCCTTTCGTCCACGCCCTCATAGTGTCCGCACAGTATAAATATGCTGTCCAGCTGCGAAAGTTCCCTGCACCTCTGCTGGGTGAGAGTTTTTCCCTGGGGCGACATATAGATGACGTGGGGCTTTTCACGGCCTGCTGTCACGGCTTCAAAGCAATTGTAGATAGGGTCGCACTGCATCAGCATACCCTTCTGTTCGCTGTATGGCGTATCATCGACCCTGCGGTGCTTATCCTTGGTGTAGTCCCTTATATTGTGGCATTTCACGGTGAAGATATCCTTCGCCCTTGCCCTGCCCACAACGCTTTGGGTCAGGTAGTTTTCCAGCATCTCGGGGAACAGTGTGGCGATATCGATATTCATCTTATCTCCTCCATGCCCTCAAAAAGTCCGTCCAGCGGAGTTATCTTCATGACACCGCCCTCGATGTCGGTCTCGGCGACAACTGATGGTATGGCAGGGATATAGTACATCTTGCCATCTTCCCCTTTAATATGGTATACATCATTTGCACCTGTCTCACTGACTTCCGTCAGCGTACCATAGACTCTGCCGTTATCGGCATCAACGACCTTCAGTCCGATAAGGTCCTTTACGAAATAGCAGCCCTCGTCCAGTTCCACATCGTCACGGTCGATATAAAGCACACGGTTGCGTATTTTCTGGGCTTCCTCCACAGTGTCGATGCCCTGTATCTTCATTACGACGATGTTCTTCTGGCGGCGTGCGTGTTCTATCTGCACGGGTGTGCCGCTTTTATAATACAGTGTATCGAACTCGCACAAAAACTCGGGGCTGTCGCACCAAGGCTGCACCTTGACCTCGCCTTTGAGTCCGAATACAGAAACTATCTTGCCTGCTTCAAGCAGTTTATCCATTATCGTCACTTCCTTGATCTATTTCATTAAGAGGGCTTTCGGGGTCGGTATGGCTGTAGAGTATACCTTTGAGCGGTTCTCTGTGTGCTGCAGCGAAAAGTTCTTCCACCGTCACCAGTTCATACCCACGCTTTTGCAGTTCGGGCACGATGGTCTTTACAGCCTCTGCCGTGGCTTTGCTGAACCAGCCGTCATGCAGCAGCATCATCGCACCGTCCACAGCCTGTGTCAGCACGCCCTCGGCTATCTGTTCGGCTGTGGTCTCGGGCAGCCAGTCCTCGCTGCCTATACCACAGATAAAATACTTATCTATAGTATCGAACATCAGGTCATTGACCTCGATGAAAGGCGGTCTGAAAAATCTCGGCACCTTGCCTGTGATTGAACTTATAAGCTCATCGGTCTTTTCGATCTCGCTGATCATCTCTTCTTTACTTATCTTATTCATGTACTGATGAGTCAGTGAATGATTCTCGATCTCACAGCCCAGACTCAGTGCACGTTCAGCCAGCTTGCGGGTATCATCATTGATATTCTCCCCTATCAGGAAGAAGCTCGCCCTCGCATGGTACTTCTCCAGAACATCCAGCACTGCCGCTGTATTGACGGGGTCGGGACCATCGTCAAAGGTCAGTGCTATGTACTTTTTACTTTCCATTACTCTCGTCCTTTCGGTCTTTATATATAGTAAACGACATTAAAATTTCTACATAGGCACTTGTCGGAACTATGATACTTGTTTCGATGAGTGCCTATGTACAGAAATTTATGTCGTTTAATATAGTATAGTATCTCACACATTTTTGTTCAGACTATGATCTGCTGTTCGATGTACTGAAACAGCGCTTTTGCCGCCTTATCATTTGTTTTCTCGGTGGGGTGCCAGTCCACAGCAAAGCCATCAGCTTCGCCGTCCTGCGGTACAAAGCGGAATGCCGAAACATTCTTATCCCCTGTTTTCTCGGAATAATCCCTGCACGCAAGTTCCACACAGGGATACATAGCATCACCCATTATTCCCAGCGCACAAATTATATGCGCCTTGGGATTATGCGCCCTCACCATGCCCAGAAACTTAACATAGCCTTCGGTGAATTCTGCCCTGCGTGCTTCATCTGTGCCGCAGTAGCTTTCATCGTTAGTACCCAGATTTATCACGACTATGTCAGCCCCGAAACTTTCGGTGTCCCACGGGAAGTCCTGCATTTTCTGTCCGCTTAAAGGCGCTTCACAAAAGCCCACGGTATCATAATAGTCGGGTATCAGCATATGCGCCGATCTTTCGCCTGTTTCCGTCCAGCCCGAGACCACGCCCCAGCCGCTGTAGGAAAACAAGCTGTATTCAGCCCCCAGCGCCTGCGCAGTTTTATATGCATAAGCCTTTGTGCAGTCTTCCGTAGCCGTGCTGAAGCTGTGCTCTATGACCTCATCATCAACGCCGTATCCGCAGGTTATGGAATCGCCTATGAACTCGATATGCAGTTGCTTTTTTTCAGCCTTTGAAAATACCGCTCCCTCATCAGCCGACAGCGAAACTATCCCCAGAACCGATTTTGCAGCCTCCGAGACCTTAATAATGCGTATCTGTGCATCGACAGCCTTATCGCAGTCTATCAGCACAAAGCTCTGCATATCCTCATCAAGCAAAACATCCGCCGCACGCTCACCGTTTACGAAAACGACCATTCTTACACTGTTAACGCTTTCGGGAAAAGCCACTGCACCGCCCTTGACGGTCAGCACAAGCTTGCTTCCGCAGAAACCGAACTCAGCTCCCGAACCGCTTTGCACGCACCACAGCGTACCGTCCTGTGCCGCAAGGCATCTGCCAATGCGTGAAGAATTGCTTTCATCAAGGATAAATGTTCTCATTCTGCGCCCTCCCTGCGTACAGTCTCAATAATTTGATATTATAACATAATTATTTGCTTTTTTCAAGATAAATATTGCTATTAGTCTGCCGCTTGCAAAGCGCAAAAAAGGCAGCACCCCACGATGCTGCCTTTACTGTATCGGCGTATATCTTCACGCCTGATGATTTGGAGGAATTATTCGCTCTTTTTCTCTGCTGTGACCGCTGCGGCTTCGTAGATGAACTTGACTTCGCCGTCAACGCCCTTTGCCGCACCCGAGAAGTTATTGTAATTTCTTCCCAGTTCGCCCAGTGCATCAAGCCTGTCAAGCAGAGGTGTTATATCATCATTATACGCATTCAGTATCTTGTTTATACCTTCACGGCGGAATTTTCTCATGCCCGTGTTCAGAGTTTTTGCGCCGTCATCCAGTTTTTTGCTGCCATCTGCCAGCTTGTTAGTACCCTCTGAAAGCTGTGCTGCACCGCTGCTGAGTTCGCCTGTGCCGTTTGCAAGCTGCAATGCACCGTCGGAGAGTTCAGCTGTACCTACCGAAACGGTGTATGTGCCCTGTTTCAGCTGTGCACTGCCGTTCCAGATCTGACCCAGTCCGCTGTCAAGACTGCCTGCACCGTCTTTAAGTTCACCAAGGCCGCTGTACAGCGCACCCATGCCGCCGTTAAGATCATTTGCGCCCTTGTGTGCAGTAACAAGACCTGCTGCCAGTTCATGTGTGCCGCCCGAAAGCTGCGCTGCACCTGTGCTTAATTTGCCCGAACCGTCTTTGAGTTGTGATGCACCTGTCATCATAGTGACTATGCTGCCTGCCAGAGTGCCTGTGCCTTCTTTCAGCTGAGTACCGCCTGCTGCCAGCTGTTCAAGACCCTTATCAAGGCTGACAGTACCCTCGGAAAGCTGTCCAAGACCGCCCTGCAAAGTACCTACGCCTGCATCGAGCGCACTTGAGCCCTCGGCTGCGGAATGTATGCCCACAGACAGGTCTTTTGCGCCCTTATCCAGATCACCTGCGCCCTTTGCCAGTGCCTTTATTCCCTCGGAGAGTTCTCCTGCGCCGTTATCGAGAGTTACCACGCCGCCGAAGACCGTGCCTGTGCCTTCTGCCAGTGCTGCCGAACCTGCGGACAGTTTGCCCAGACCTTCGTCCAGTGAAGCTGCGCCCTTGCCCAGCTCGCCTATGCCCGAAGAAAGTGCGCCTGCGCCCTCATCAACGCTCTTTGCGCCCTGTGCGGCAGAGGTCAGCCCTGTGCTCAAAGTATCTGCGCCCTCTGACAGCGAGTTCACACCGCCTGCCAGATTTTCACTGCCTGTTTTTAGACCCGATGCACCGTCTGCCACCTGACCTGCACCTGCGGCAAGTTCGACCGAACCGCCGTAAAGGTCGCCTGTAGCCTGTGCCAGCTTCTTTCCGCCATCATCAAGCTGAGCGAGTCCGTTATCCAGTGCCTGTGCGCCGTTCTCAAGTTCAGCCGCACCGTTCTGCACCGCAGCAATGCCCTGTGTAAGCGCAGAGGTATCACTGCTTATCTGTGATGCGCCCGAGCCAAGCCCTGCGGCTATCTGTTCCTGTGATGCTATGGTCTGCTGCATGGTGGCTATCATCGCAGCCACATCATCGCTGGGGTTTGCTTCGTATATGCTTTGCAGACCTGCCAGCACCTGCTTGTTATATTCAATGGTGGTATAAAGCCCCTGTGATGCACCGCTCATGGAAGCCGAAACATTATCCAGCTTCTCGGGAAGCTCGGCTGCGCCCTGTGCAAGGCTGTCTATGCCGCCCGAAAGCTGCTGTGCACCGGAAAGCACCTTTGCCGAGCCCTGCTTTGATGCGCTTATGCCTGCTGAAAGCTGACCTGCCGCATCATTGAGCTGACCTGCGCCCTGTGAAAGCTGCTGTGAGCCCGATGCTACGCTCTGCGCACCTGTATCCAGTGCAGCTGCGCCCTCTGCCAGCGACTTTGAGCCTGCGGCTGCCTGCTTTGCACCGCTGCTCAGGTCTTTTGCGCCCTTATCAGCCCCTGCAAGTCCCTCGCTCAGTGCTGATGTGCCTTGTTTCAGGTCGTCCGCACCGCTGCCCAGCTTCTTAGCGCCCTCATTGAGTGCACCCGAACCTGCCTTAGCTGACTTTATGCCCTCGTCCAGTGCCTTTGCACCGTCGTCCAGCGATTTAGCGCCGTCCTTCAGCTTAGCTGTGCCTGCTTTGAGTTCCTGCGAGCCTTGTGAAGCCGCAGCTGCGCCCTCATTCAGCTGTGATGCGCCTGTGCTCAGCTTGCCTGCGCCGTCGTCTGCGCTCTTCAAGCCTTCTGCCAGCTGTGCCGAGCCCTTTTTCAGTTCAGCCGCACCGCCGTTTACCTGAATGAAGCCTTCATTCAGCTTGCCCGAACCTGTTTTAGCCGCCTTGATACCGTCCAGCAGTTTGCCCATGGAGGTATCAAGCGTGGCTGTGCCGTCTTTAAGCTTGCCTGCACCGTCAACAACTGCGCCTATACCGTTATCCAGATCATTTGCGCCCTTTGCCAGATCGGCTGCGCCCTTGTCAAGGGTCTGTGCGCCCGTATCCGCATCGGAAAGTCCCTGTGCCAGCTGTGCCGAGCCGTCATAAAGCTTCGATGCACCGTCATTTGCGGAGACTGTACCATCATAAAGCTTATCAGCACCGCTTTTGGCAGAGCCTATACCGTCCACCAGTGTTCCTGTGGAGGCATCAAGTGTCGCTGTGCCGTCTTTAAGCTGTGATGCACCGTCAGAGAGCTTTTTAGCGCCCTCATCAAGTTCAGCACTGCCATCGTTCAGCTTGGCTGCACCGTCTTTAAGTTCGCCTGCGCCCTTATTAAGATCTGTAGTGCCTTTATAAAGCTGTGTACTGCCGTCTGTCAGCTTATCTACCGCATCTGCCAGGTCATCAAGCTTGCCCTCCAGTTCATCGAGGTCAGCTATATCACCGAAGTCTGCATCGGCAAACACACTGGTTGTCGCTGCGGTGAACGAGGTCTTTAGCTCAAAGTCCGTAACATCTGCGGTGAACTCGAAATACTCGGGTATGTCGATATCCTTCTCGCCGGAAAGACCCAGGCTTTCTTTCAGTCCGGGCAGTGCATAGCCTATGACAGCCATTCTGCCGCCGTCATTTATGAGTTTGCCGTTGGTCACTTCAACGTTCGAGAATTTGTCTATGTCAAGGAGTATGCCTGTTGCCATCATGAAAGGAGTATAGACTGTTTCATTCTTGCCGTTTATCTTAACGGTATTGGCAGAGTTGTTCACATAGTCATATCTTACTGTGACCTTGCCGCTCTTGCCTGCCAGTTCCTTTGGAGATATAGCCTTGCCGTTCAGCTTATAGCTTATCTTTATATCCACAGGCAGTGCAGCATCGGTATAGCCCTTATAGTAGATGTCATCGCCTTCAGCGTCCCATTTGAGCGACTCACCGTTTGAGGTATAGCTATCATCGTTCATGACATTCTCAATATCTTTTAACCTTGAGATATCCTCGATGGAGTCCAGTCCGTCGGGGTTCTCAAGATGGTCGCTGACCACGGTCTTGGTGGGGGCACCGTTTGCATCGGTAATGACATATACTGTCTCGTCCTTGCGAGCCTCGCCCGATGAGGTCTTATCCTGCTTTTTAGTATCATCAGCCGTCTTCTCCTCAGCGGAAGTTTCAGCGGTATTTGTCTTTTCGCTCTCACGATGACCCGCAAGTGCGTAAACACCTGTCGAACCTGCACTCAGCAATACTGCCAGCACGCCTGCGATAAATTTCTTTGTGTTTTTCATATATGATCTCTCCTTCTGCTAGTTCTCAAATGTGGGCACTTTGAAAGCGCTCTCTTTCCTGCTTATCTCCTTCATGCCTACGGTGCTGTTGATTATCAGCTTATCGAACAGCAGCAGCATCGAAGGCAGCGCACATATTACTGTTACCATGGATATGAGCGCACCTCTCGACATAAGGGTGCAAAGCTGTGATATCATATCGACGCTGGAATATACTCCCACGCCGAAAGTCGATGCGAAAAATCCCAATGCGCTTACCATTATGGATTTCATTGAAGTCGAAAGGGCAATGGTCACGGCTTCGGTCTTATCCTTGCCGTCTATACGTTCCTGCTTGTATCTGGTGGTCATGAGTATCGCATAGTCCACCGTTGCGCCCAGCTGTATAGTACCTATTACCACCGATGCGATGAAAGGTATGGTCGTATGAGTATAGCAGGGCACTGCCATATTCACGGTGATGGCAAACTCTATGACAGCCACCAGTATTATCGGCAGTGAGAACGAGCGCAGCGCAATGAGGATTATTATGAATATGGCTGCGATGGATACGCTGTTTACCACTGCAAAGTCTCTCTTGGTTATGCTTATGAGGTCCTTTGTGGCAGCAGCCTCACCGATTATCATGCCGTTTCCGTCATACTTCTTGATTATCTTATCAAGCTCATCGACCTGCGCATTGACCTCGGGAGAAGCTACCTTATAATCCGAGCCTACAAGCATCATCTGCCACTTGCCGCTCTTCATTATTTCGGTGACTGATTCGGGTATGGCTTCCTCGGGGATAGAGGGACCTATGAGAGTATCCATAGCCATGGTCATATTAACGCCCTTGACCTTAGCCATCTCATCGGTCATCTTGATAACATCTTTTCGGCTCATATCCGAACTGCACATAACGATATGGGTAGAAGATATATCGAACTCTTCCTTCAGCTTTGAATTTGCGACCACACTGTTGAGGTCAGCAGGCAGCGTATCTGTCAGGTTGTAATACACATCAGTATGGATCTGACCGTATACGCCCGGTATCAGCAGACATATAAAACCCACAACGAAAGCTGTATGATGTGCCACGATGAACTTTGCTGCCTTATCAAGGCTGGGTACCAAGTCCCTGTGGACAGTCTTTTCGAGAGCCTTATCAAATATCAGTATCATGGCGGGCAGCACGGTCACGCAGCATATAACGCCTATGACAACGCCCTTCGCCATAACGATACCCATATCAAGCCCCAGCTTGTAGCTCATAAAGCACAGTGCCAGAAATCCTGCGACCGTAGTTACCGAGCTTGAAACCACCGAGGTGATGGTCTGTGCTATCGCCTCAGCCATAGCCGCATATTTATCCGTGGTATGCTCTTTCTGCTCCTTATAGCTGTGCCAGAGGAATATGGAATAGTCTATGGTGACTGCCAATTGCAGCACAGCGGTCAGCGCCTGTGTTATGAAAGAGATCTCGCCCAGGAAAATATTCGTTCCCAGATTATAGAGTATCGCCAGACCAACGCTCGCCATAAAGAACAGCGGTATCAGCAGGGAGTCCATGGTGACTGCCAGTATTATGCCGGTCAGCAGCACCGCAATGCCCACATACGCTGTGGTCTCTTTCATCGTCAGATCTTTGATGTCCTCGACTATGGCGCTCATGCCGTTTATGTAGCACTGCTTGCCTGCAATCTTCCTCATCTCGACAACCGCTTCCAGCGATTCGTCCGATGAAGTCGCCTTGTCAAAGAATACTGCCATCATGGTGGCATCGCCGTTATTGAAGAAATCGTAGATATCCTCGGGCAATATCTCCTTTGGAATGGAAATATCTGCTATGCTGTCATACCACAGCACCTCGGAAACTGCGTCCACCTGCTCGAATTTCTGTTTGAGCTGTGATACATCCTTATCATCCATGCCCTCGACCACCACAAAAGCAAAGCCGCCCTTGCCGAATTCGTCAAGCATGATCTGCTGACCCTGCATAGTGTCGATATCCTCGGGCAGATAGGATAATATGTCATAATTTATCCTGGTGCGTATCATGCCCATCGTCGCAGGAACAGCCAGCACCAAGGACAATATCAGTATGAACACACGCAGTCTCACAACGCCCTTACCAAATTGTTTCATCTATGTTACCTCCCTCAAGAAAAAATTAGGACCGGTAAACTTTCTGACTACTGGTCATTTTTTCATTGTCATCAGTATAGCACAAATAAAACCATTCGTCAAGTGTAAAACTGACCAATAGTCAGATTTTTGTGATTTTAGCCAAACTGACCATCGGTCAGTATTTTACATTGGTAAATCTGACCTATTGACAAACCTTTTTAAAAATAATATAATTGATAAGGGCAGATGAGACCCACGGAGGTATGATATATGGGAAAGCTCGATATAAACAAGAAAGCCAAGGAAGATTCGCTCCTTGCTACGGCGTACAGGCTGTTCACCACAAAGGGTGTCAGCAAGACTTCGGTCTCGGATATTGCGGAGAGTGCAGGCGTGGCGAAGGGTACATTCTACCTGTATTTCAAGGACAAGTACGACCTGAAGAACCGTCTGGTGGCGCATCAGTCCTCAAAGCTGTTCAGAAATACTCTGGTCAAGCTGAACGAGCAGGACAAGGAACTTGATTTCAACGAGAAGATGATCTTTGTTATAGATGATATACTGGACCAGCTGGAGCAGAACCACGCACTGCTGGCATTCATAGCGAAAAATCTGAGCTGGGGCGTATTCAAGCACGCCATATCCACTCCCCCACGGGGCAACGATGTGGATTTCATGGCGGTATACAACGAGATATTGAGCGATGCTCCCAGCGATATAGAGGAGCCCGAGATAATGCTTTTCATGATAGTCGAGCTGGTAAGCTCCACCTGCCATTCGGCGATACTCTACTCGGAGCCTGCCCCCATAGAAAAGCTCAAGCCTTATGTTTACCGCAGTGTTAACGACATCATAAACAGGCACATCCATGCCGACGTTAAATAAAACGCAATACCCGTGAAGAGAAGTGCAGCATCAATAAAGAAGTATTTAAAAACTACAGCTGCTGCGTTTCTCTTCACGGGTATTATTATGCCGTAAAATAAAAAAGACGGACACATGGTCCGTCTTTATCTATCAAGTACTTAAACAACGTTGAAACTTCCTGCATCCAACACCTGCCGAACTATATGTGACAGTTAGTATCGAATGTGCGAAGATATATGCCGTTCAGTATATTACTTCTTGTCAACTGCTGCCTTCAGAGCGCTGCCTGCCTTGAATGCAGGTACCTTTCTTGCAGGAACGTCAACAGGAGCCTTGGTAACAGGGTTCATAGCAACCTTAGCTGCTCTGTCTCTTACCTCGAATGTACCGAAACCAACGAGTGTTACCTTCTCGCCCTTCTCCAGAGCGCCGGTGATAGCATCGATAACTGTTGCCAGAGCCTTGTCAGCGTCCTTCTTGGAATAGCCGCCCTTCTCTGCGATAACATTGATAAGTTCTGCCTTGTTCATGATTAAAACCTCCAAAATTTTTTATCCTTAACGAATAATTGCTCATTCATTAATTGGCATCAATAAGAATACAGCTCACTTGCTGCTTCCAGCGAAAGATCGCTGCTCTTTTCTTCCAGCCGCTCAAACCTCTCCACGAAGTTCTTACAGCTTTCGGATAAGCACTCCTCTGCATCACAATCCAGCCTTCTCGCCAGATTAGCACACAGGAAAAGCAGATCGCCGATATCAGATGAAGCATCAGTATCATTGATATCCGCAAGCTTTACTCTGTTGAGAGCCGAGCCTATGGCTGCGTACAGATCAAGCTCTGTACCGTCTTCCTCACACTTCTCGAAGTCTATGCCTGCCCTTGACGCTCTCTTTCCGAGCTTTTGCGCTTTCATCAGCGCAGGGAACGTCTTTGGCACGCTCTTGAGCGTATCCGTATAGGTCTCCTGTCCCTTGGTCTCCTTCTTGATGGAGTCCCAGTTCGAGAGCACCTTATCCACCGTATTCGCCTGAACATCTCCAAAAACATGAGGATGCCTTACTATAAGCTTTTGGCAAAGCTCCGTGATAACATCTTCAAGCGTGAAATGATCCTGCTCCTGCTCGAGCACAACGTGGAATATCACCTGTAAAAGAACATCGCCCAGTTCTTCCCTCATCATTTTGGGAGAATCACAGTCGATACCCTCGATGACCTCGTAAGCCTCCTCCAGCAGATCCTTCTTAATGGAGCTGTGTGTCTGCTCCTTATCCCACGGGCAGCCTTTCTCGCTGTCACGCAGTACCGTCACCAGATCGACCAGATCGTCTATACCGTAGCACTCTTTATTAGGCAGTGAAGCAATAAGCTCATCCACCGTCTTGTTTTCCATTATTTTCACCTCTTCGCCTTTACCTCAAAACAGGGTGCTTTAATATAATACCTCAATTTCGGAAAAATTTCAAGTGCTTTTTTCACTTTTTTTCAAAAAAACATAGTTTAGAGCATTTTTCGGCATTTCGCACAATAAATACATCGAAATAAAGTACATTATGCCCCCAAAAATCACAGCGATAACAGTCAAAAAACGGTGGGGATATGCCGAAAAAGCTCTGTTCAGAAAACCCGAACACAGTTTTGCGGAGACTGCGCACATCATTCCTGCATAGAACGGCTTCACAAAGATCGGCACTGCACGTATGCCGCCTGACAATTTTAACACGCTGTGCAGTGCCGCTGCCAGCACGAAGATACAGCTGACAAGTTCGGAAAGCGCAGCGCCCTCCATTCCCAGAAATGGTATCAGCAGCAGATTGAGCGACAGTTTGACCATGCCGCTCATAAGCATTATGAAAGTCACCCGTGAGGGCTTGCCCACCGTTTGCAGCACCGTAAAGCAAGGCAGGGCAATGCCGAAGAATATCACCGATACGCCCAGTATTTCCAGCGGATGCAGTGCGGCGGCTATCTCGGTCTCACGCCCTGCGAAGAGAAAGCGCAGCAATTCTCCCGAGAGGGCGCATATGCCCAGCCCCGCAGGCATAGCCGCAGATGATGCCAGCATCAGCAGTCTTTGAAGATCAAGCCTGAATGCGCAGGTATCACCCTTTGTCCAGTGTTCTGCAAGAGGCGGCAATGCGCTTTTCCCAAGCATGGCGGTCAGGGTCGGCACAAGCCCGTATATCATCACCGCCAGCCCCTCATATGACCCATACAGAAAAGTCGGCAGCTGTTCGGGCGGTATATCGGAAAATTTCTCAAAGCGCTGCGGCACACGTTCCATAGCGGCACGTATACATGGGCTGACCGTGAGCATATCTATCATACCTGTCAGTGTAGTGACCACCGCAGCCATCGAGATAGCCCCCGACAATCTCAGCAGCGAGGACGTATGCCTGCGCACGCTGTCTTTTACGGGGTCAGATTTGAGCATAGAGCTTGTTATGCCGTCGCCACGCAGCTTACAGCCTATCAGCAGAAGCATACAGGCTAACCCCGAAGCCAATGTCGAGCCCAGTACCGCTGCCGCAGCGATATAAGGCAGGGCGGCTTTTTCGGCAGCATGGGCATCAGCGCAGTATGTACCGAAGACCATACCGTCCGCAGCGAAGCCTGCTGCCGCCTTTTGGCGGACGTACAGCGCCAGTCCCAGTCCGAGCCCCAGTTTAAACACGGTCTCGGCTATCTCGGATAAAGCTGTGGGCAGCATATTGCCCATGCCCTCGCAGTAGCCCCTCTCCACATTCATCACCGCACAGAACAGCACCGAGGGCGCAAGGCAGTACAGCGAATACCTGACACCCGTATTCCCCAAAGGCAGGCTGTCACTGAGGGTCGCCAGTCCCACCACCGCTCCGCAGGCAGCAAGTCCCATAAGCGAATACACGAGGAAAGCCGTATGTTTCTGCCGCCTTAGATTTGCATACCTGCCCAGGGCTGCGTTTTCGGCGGCGAGCCTTGCCATGGCAGAGGGTATGCCCGATACGGTCAGGGCGAACACAGGTGTAAACAGTGAAAATGCCGTCATAAACCAGCCCATTCCTGTTCCTCCCAGAATATTCGCCAGCGGCACTTTATAAGCCAGCCCCAGCGCCTTAGTCACGATGACCATGCCCACCAATATGGCTGAACCCTTTAAAAAGCTTTGCTTTTTCATGCATCATCCTCCCTTGGTCTTTGTCGTTTACTATAATTGTTATGCGAAATGACCGTGGCATATGCCGAACAAAGCTCTGCCTTACAAAATGGCAAAAAAATCCGCAGCATCGCCCGTGGGAAATGCTGCGGCAACAGGTTTATTCAATTTACTTATGCGGGAGAACGTGTTGTGTCCTCCATAGCTTCAAGCTCCTTCTCTAAAGCGTCCCAGTCGAGATCATCGAGAGAGTCTTTGCTGCCATCTGTCTCGGGCTCGGAATAGCTGTCATAGCCTGAATATCCGCCGCCCATGATGTCATTGTACATCTTTTCGCCAAGAACGGACTTCATCTTATTGTTGAAGCCTTCAACGTCACAGCCTTCAAGGTACTTGTTCATCTCTTCATCATTGAGCGCATCGTATACCTTAGCATCAGTGCCGGGCATCTCAACATCGGAAGCCTCGGTCTTCTTGCTGTTTACGGTCATCTTGACTGCATTCTGACCATTGTAGCCGATATCATATACAACGTTAACATTATCAGCATCGGAAGTGGAAGATACCTCTGTCCATGCAGAGAAAGGATCATAACCGTTATCTACCCTGAAATCAACTCTTACGCTGCCTGTGAAGTTATCACCTGCTGCTGCAAGATCATCTACGGAATAAATGAACTCCATCTTTTCGCCGTCGGCATCAGCATTGAAAGTATAGCTGCCGTTCACTGCATCGTCTTCAGACTTCATGGAGCCCAGCAGCGAGAACTTTTCGCCGTCACCGCTGTCGAAGTTCATATCCATAGCCTCAGCCTTATCATCGCTCACGATAACATACTTGAATATGCCTTCCTCGCCCTGGGGCTTCAGCTCAAAGCCCTTGAGTTCGCCGTCCTTATCCTCATAGGTTATAAAATCAGCCTTTGAGGAATCACCTGCCATCTCACTGTTGACGCTCTCCTTCATCTGATCTATGAACTCATCATAGGTAGGAGGTGTCTCCTGAGAACCCAATGCATATCTATCTGCCATCTGCTCAGCAGCCTTAGCCATGCTGTCATCATACAGCTTCCTGAACTGCTCATCGGTCTTAGCCTTATCGAGCATTGCATTTGATACCTTTAATACATCTGCACCTGTTATCTCATAGCTCTTTGCAGTATATTCATAGGAAACGCCCTCGATGTCGCCCAACTTCTTGCTCTCGTCCTTGACCGCAGGCATATTGTCCTTGAAAGTCTGCTCATATGTTTTCAGATCATCTTCAAAAGCCTGAACATCGAAATCAACATCCTCGGCAGCATCGGCATAAGCATTTATATCATAGCCGAAATCATCTTTCAGATACTGCTCTGCATCCTTCCTGTTCACCTTGATATAAGCATCGGAAAGCTCGGGTATCTTAACAAAAAGCACTTCGTCCTGATCTCTGCTGTAGGATTCGTTTACTGTCAGCAGCTGCTGTCCGCCGTAATTGAACACGATGTCAGCGCCTTCCTTGCCGCCCTTCTGCTTGCTGGAAATTTTCATGCCGAAGTCCTTGGGAGTCTCCTCCAGCTCTTCGCTGAGTGCAGGACCGAAGCTTACATTCACATCAGCCTCACAGGCATAATCAGTCTCGCCCTTTGCTATCTTCTCTGCCTTTTCAATAGTATTGCTGACATTTTCAGCCATTACCGCAAATCTGGGAGAAGCCTTAACTTCCTCCTTGCCGCCTAAAATGCTGGCTTCACCGCCGTCCTTATTGACCACGAAATAGCCAACGCCCGAGCCTATGATAGACAGACCCAGCACACCTGCCAGAACGGGTGTGAGCACGTTTTTCTTTACCATAATGTTACCTCCTATATACGACCGCTGCGCAAACTCGGACTTATATCAGGTTTGCCCGTACTTTCACGCAGTATATTCAAGTCTGAACACTTCATAAAATGTTTACATCCTGATATTGTTATAAATATATCATATTACACAAAGTCTGTCAATAGACATTTTATTACAATTTAAAGCTTCAATACCCGTAGAATTGGGGATTTGAACAGTTTTTGCCCTATGCTTTCACACAGCTGTCACAAGTTTAATATATTTCCTACTGCACCTGCACACCAAAGCTGTTGCACAGACTTTTCAGAGCTTCCTTATAACCGAGACCCACGGTCTTCAGCTTCCAGCCGCCCTTGTTATATATCTCGGCGGCAACAGTCGAGCGTTCGGTGGAAAGTCCCTCAAGGCGGAAAGAACAGAGCTTCTCGCCCTTGCAGTACAGGTTCACATCTGCCCTGCTGACACGGGCGAAGGTCTTTGTATCGTCCTCGCCGTAGATGGCAAACGCCACAGCCAGCCTTGCGATCTCACTGTCAAGCTTTGAGAGCTCCACGGTAAATCTTGAAGTCTTCTGCTCATCATTCTTTACTGCGCCCTCGGAAGAAGCTTTCTGTCCGAAGAACACCAGGTCTTCATCGCTCCTGACCTTGCCGTTCTGTCCCAGCAGGAACAGGTAGCCGTCAATGTCTATGCCTGTTTCGGCTTCATAGTCAAGTTCCACAGTGAGAACTTCATTTACCATAGCGCCGAGATCGAAACGTTCGCCCCTGACAAGCGCCTTGCACTGAACGGGCTGTACTTCGACCACAGGTTCAGCCGCAACTTCCGCAACAGGCTCGGGCTGTACTTCGACCACAGGTTCTGCCGTTACTTCCGCAACAGGCTCGGGCTGTGTTTCGACCACAGGTTCTGCCGTTACTTCCGCAACAGGCTCGGGCTGTATTCCGACCACAGGTTCAGCCGTTACTTCCGCAACAGGCTCGGGCTGTATTTCGACCACGGGTTCTGCCGTTACTTCCGCAACAGGCTCGGGCTGTACTTCGACCACAGGTTCTGCCGCAA
Source organism: uncultured Ruminococcus sp. (assembly GCA_902788785.1). Taxonomy (GTDB): domain Bacteria; phylum Bacillota; class Clostridia; order Oscillospirales; family Ruminococcaceae; genus Hominimerdicola. The sequence goes on along the minus strand of CADALT010000030.1, from coordinate 11,028 downwards.
CTTCCGCAACAGGCTCGGGCTGTGTTTCGACCACAGGTTCAGCCGTTACTTCTGCCACGGGAGCCGCCTTCCACTGTTCGGGTATGACAAACTGATCCGATGCCGCACCGTTTATCTTTACCGATGAAGCAAGGGTCAGGAAACGGTACATCATGCTGTTCTGTCCCGAAACCGCAAGCTGTGCGGCAGTGAACTCTTTCTCGGTATGTATGCAGATAATGCGGTCATTCCTGTCGATCTCGATAAAGCAGGAATACACATCGGCTTTCTTTGCCGACTGCAACAGCGATACCTTTATATATGCGCTCCTGTCATTGCGGACGGTCTCTGTGCCCACTACCCTGCCAAAGCTTTCAAGCTGCCTTATTATGCCTGCCTCACGGGCTTTCTCGGAGGTCATATCTATTATCTCGCAGTCCAGCTCGTCCTTTGTACCGTCTGCGTATTCAAATTCCAGATCGTTGAGCATTGCACGCTCGCTGTCTTTGAAACGGTAAGCCGCTGCGCTGTCCGCTGTCAGCTCCACACCTGCGGCTATGCACACGTCCATAGGTGTGCGCTCGGGCAGTTCGATGCATTCAAACTGTGCGCCGTGTTCACGGGCATATTTTTCTGCGGTACTGCCCGACGATGATACTATCTTAACATCGCTGCCTGCCATATCCCTGCCCATCTGAACGAATCTCGGCATAACGGTCAGTGTTTTCAGCGCATCACAGCCTTTGAATGCACCCTCGGCTATCTCAAGTATACCCGACATAATGCAGAATTCGGTCACTTCACGGCAGCTTACCTTAGCTATGACCTCTGCGCCCTTTGCAGCATTAGGCTGACATACAAGCTGTACAGCCTTTGCGATGGCAGCATCGTTCCAGACAAAGCCGCCCTTGTCCTCAAATCTCAACTCGCCGTCCTTCATAATCAGTACAGCATTTTCCTCGGTACAATCCATGCCCTCGGGCACTGCCAGCACGCAGCTTAGCTGTTCCCTGAAATACACCTCTTTTACAAACCCGAAGCTGCCAACTTCTTTCCAATAAGAAGGTATAAACTCGGCGGTGTATGAACGTATTTTTTCAGCATCGAGCTTTCGCTGTGCATCGGTGTTTGCAAATATCTCGGCTATCAGTTCAAGCTTGCCCTTATCGGTGCCATTGTATGGAGTTTTCAGCCTGTACTTTGTTACATCTGCGATACCTCCGCCAAGCTTGCCGTCCGCAAGGGACTCAAACACGGACATTTCATCTTCTGCAAGTTCTGATGACCTCCAGCTCAGTACCATAAGCTGTGCCAGAGAATATGCACCATTCTCCGCTGCAAATATAAGACTATCTCCGTCCACAGCGCACTGTACTCCGCCGCTGCAGCCAAATTCCCTGTCGCCTATGCCGTTAACAGAGAATATCTCCGCCAGCACATCAGACGAGATCCTGTATGATACAAATTCACGACCGCTCATAGCTAAGCCCTCCCGATTATAGATCTTCTGTTAGTCGATAACAGTATATTCATAGTATAGCATATTTTTCAACATAAATCAAGATATGCTCACGGATTTCAACAAACCATCACAGACAGGACGACAGTCCACAAGTGTCCAATAAAACGGATTTTTGAAATTTAAAGCTAACTGTCCCGAAAATTTCCCCACAAATCAAAAAAAATATGTTATTATAATAATCGGCATATGGATCGCATTACCTGCGATATTTGGTGCTGTAGTCGGGATACAGGCGAAAAAATATGTCGTTTACTATATTATATCGCAGTCAGAAAGTGCTGCGGAAAGGAAGTATGAAAAATGATCTGGATGGCAGCTGTTATAGTATACACACTCAACGAGATAGCTTCGGGCGATAACTGGTACAAGGGCGTTATCAAGGCGCTTTGCGGTTTTGCCGCAGCTTTCTGTGCAGCGACGCTTGCCCCTGCGCACACGCTTTTTCTGTCTATAGTGGCGATATCTGCACTCATCGCCAGTGAACTTTGGCGCATCGACCAAAAAAGGAGCAAAGCCGCAAGAAATCTCGAAAGACTTAATGACCGTGCCGCCGACCGCAAGGCTGTTAACGCACGCCATGGCATCAGCATGAACGGCAAGGGCAGCAGAGGAAGGAGAGCCGCTTGACAAAAAATCTTTTCCGTGCTATCATAATACGGTATGTTTCAGTGATACTAAAGCATAGATATCCCTTGTTATATCTGGCATATTCACTGTTTGCCATTTGGCACGAAAGGAAAGATAGAATGAAAGCTAAAAGACGCAGGAGAAGGCGGCGTTTTCTCTCGGCTGCGACACTGATACTGATTGCAGTCATATTTGCCAGACTCATGCAGGCAAGAGTAATAAAGCTCAATCATCCCACCGGAATAAAAGGCGCTGATGTATCATCTTATCAGGGCGACATAGAATGGGATGTGTTGTCCGAAAATATGGACTTTGTTTTCATAAAAGCCACCGAGGGCAGCAAGTACACCGATGAATACTTTGCAGATAATTTCAGCGGTGCAGCTAAATGCGGTCTGATACACGGCGCATACCACTTTTTCAGTTTTGAAAGCTCCGGCGAGGCGCAGGCAGCAAACTTCATAAATGCCATTGACAGCACAGAAATGACCGACGGTATGCTGCCTCCTGTGATAGATGTGGAGCTTTACGGAGAATACACCACTTCTCCCGAGTCCGCCGAAAAAGTCATACCCGAGATACGTGCAATGTCCGCCGCTATTGAAGAACACTACGGTGTACGCCCCATAATCTACTGCACAGGCACAGCCTACAGCTTGTACCACGAGGGCTTTGACGGCTGCCTGCTGTGGGAGCGCAACGTTTACTTCAAACCGTTTCACAAAGACTGGACTTTCTGGCAGTACAGCGATAGCGAAATAATGGACGGATATTCAGGCGAAGAAAAGCATATAGATATGAATGTATTCAAGGGCAGCGCATCTCAGCTCGAAGACCTTAAAGTAACTTCAGGTTGACCTTAAAGTGTCTTTAGGTTAATTGGCGAGTTGTAAGAAAATGCTCTCGAAAATTCAACAGATTGACGAAAATTGCACTAAATTAACCTGGCGTGCTTGATTTTTAGTACAGTGTGTGTTATACTAACTATAATCTGAACTATAAGTGTATTATATGTTTTAGAGAGATATTTTTGTTAGAAGGAGTGTTCAAAATGGGAAATTTATTTAAGACATTGCTCGCCCTTGGCGTAGTTGCCGGCGGCGCTGCTGCTGTTGTGGCTTACAAGAAGCGCAAGGAGCTTGAGGATTACGATTACGAGGATCTGGATGACGATTTCGATGACTGCATCGATGACGACACCACTCCCGAGGAGGATCTGGATAAGATAGACGATGAGGTCGAGGATATTGACCTTACCGAGAAGGTCGGCGAGACTGCTGAGGATCTGGCAGACAAGGCTGCTGATATAGCTGATGACCTGGCTGACAAGGCAGAGGACGCTGCTGAGGCTGTTGAGGATAAGATAGATGACCTCAAGGATGCCGCAGATTCTTTCCTGAATGACTGATGATTATTTGATATGAATATAAGCTGTGTGGCCCACGGGTCATGCAGCTTTTTCTTTTATGATCGTAAAATTCACACAAAAAAAGCCGACAGACCGTATTGATCTGTCGGCTTGATCTTTAATTCAAATCGGAGAAATTACTTTCTCTTCTTTGTTGTAACAACGAATACAGCTGCCATAGCTGCCAGTGCGAATGCGCTTGCGCCTGTTGCTGCACTGCCTGTACCGGGGTTAGAGTTGCTTGCAGTATTGTTACCGCTTGCCTTGTTAGTGGTCTTAGCAGTGGTGTTCGTTGTCTTTGTTGCAGTAGAGGATGTCTTGGAAGCGTCCTTCTTAGTATCTGCCTTGGAAGACTTGGAAGCATCCTTCTTGGTGTCTGCCTTGGAAGACTCGGAATCGGTCTTTGCAGAAGAAGCCTTGGAAGAATCTGCGTCCTTATCATTTGCCTTGGAGCTTTCATCCTGTGCTGCGGAAGAGCTCTCAGCAGTTGTATCGGATATCTTTGAAGACTCCTCAGTATCCTTTGCGGATGCTGTGCTGTCAGCTGTTACATCAGCCTTAGAGCTGCTGTCAGCATCGGAAGAGTCAGCCTTGGATGAGCTGTCTGCCTCAGAATCGCTGCTTGCCTCGAAAGCGTCGCCGCCCTTGGAATTCTCGTCGTTTTCGATATCCTTATCATTAGCCTTGCTGTCTGTAGCTGCAACATCTCTCGAGCTGTCCTCAACAGCTGTTGCGCTGTTGTCAACATCTGTATCGTGCTTGGAGCTGCTGTCAGCCTCGGAAGAAGCCGCTCTGGATGTATTATCCGCATCGGAAGATACAGCACTTGATGTTTCATCTGCCTTAGAAGAAGTAGCTGCGCTGGATGCGTCCTCTGCCTTGGAAGAAGCAGCTGCGCTGGATGCATCCTCTGTCTTAGAAGAAGCTGCTGCGCTGGATGCGTCCTCTGTCTTGGAAGAAGTTGCTGCACTTGACGAGCTTTCTGTCTTGGAAGAAGTAGCTGCACTTGATGTGCTCTCTGTCTTAGAAGAAGCTGCTGCGCTGGATGCGTCTTCTGCCTTAGAAGAAGCTGCTGCGCTGGATGTGCTCTCTGCCTTGGAAGAAGCTGCTGCGCTGGATGTGCTCTCTGTCTTAGAAGAAGCTGCTGCGCTGGATGCGTCTTCTGTCTTGGAAGAAGCAGCTGCGCTGGATGCGCTTTCTGTCTTGGAAGAAGCAGCTGCGCTG
>CADALT010000030.1:0-6224 GCA_902788785.1 uncultured Ruminococcus sp. | reverse complement strand
AGCTGCGCTGGATGCGCTTTCTGTCTTGGAAGAAGCAGCTGCGCTGGATGTGCTTTCTGTCTTAGAAGAAGCTGCTGCGCTGGATGCGTCTTCTGTCTTAGAAGATGTAGCTGCACTGGATGCGCTCTCTGTCTTAGAAGAAGCTGCTGCGCTGGATGAGCTTTCTGCCTTAGAAGATGTAGCTGCGCTGGACGAGCTTTCTGCCTTAGAAGAAGCTGCTGCGCTGGACGAGCTTTCTACCTTAGAAGATGTTGCTGCACTGGATGTGCTCTCTGTCTTGGAAGAAGCTGCTGCACTTGATGAGCTTTCTGTCTTAGAAGAAGCTGCTACGCTGGATGTGCTCTCTGTCTTAGAAGAAGCAGCTGCACTTGATGCGTCCTCTGCCTTAGAAGATGTAGCTGCGCTTGATGTGCTATCTGCCTTAGAAGAAGTTGCTGCGCTGGACGAGCTCTCTGTCTTAGAAGATGTTGCTGCGCTAGATGTGCTCTCTGTCTTGGAAGATGTAGCTGCACTTGACGAGCTATCTGCCTTTGAAGAAGTAGCTGCACTTGACGAGCTATCTGCCTTGGAAGAAGTCTTGGAAGAACTTTCTGTTTTGGAAGAAGACTCTTCCTCACGCTCTGCATCGTTAACAGTTATCTTGTTGTTTGTCAGGTCATAGTAACCGTTTTCCTTATCCTCGGTAACTGTGCCCTTGTTGTTCTTGCTTGCTGTGACCTTGTTATCCTTAAGGTCGAAAATCAGCTCGGAAGGAATTACATTGTAGGTCTTTCCGTCGGTCTTGCTTACGAAAGGCTCGCCGAATTCTTCAAGAGTGTATGTGCCATCAGGCAGGTTCTTGAAGGTCTTAGCTGTCTTTCCATCGGACTTCCACTCTACGCCTACTGTCTTGCCGTTCTTTACTACAGCAGTCAGTGTCTTGTCAGCGTCTGTGTAAGCCTTCCAGCCAACGTCCTTATCGCTTGTCAGTCTCAGGGAAGCGCCTTCAATTTCAGCGGAACCTGCTACTGTAGACTTGCCGATAACTACGTCGGATGTCTCGATGCGCTCTGCATCGTTAACTGTTATCTTGTTGCTGTTCAGGTCATAGTAACCGTTTTCCTTGTCCTCGGTAACTGTGCCCTTGTTGTTCTTGCTTGCTGTTACCTTATTGTCCTTAAGGTCAAAAATCAGCTCGGAAGGAATTACATTGTAAGTCTTTCCGTCGGTCTTGCTTACGAAAGGCTCGCCGAACTCTTCAAGAGTATATGTGCCATCAGGCAGATTCTTGAATGTCTTCTCGGTCTTTCCATCGGACTTCCACTCAACACCTACTGTCTTGCCGTTCTTTACAACAGCAGTCAGTGTCTTGTCAGCGTCTGTGTAAGCCTTCCAGTCAACGTCCTTATCGCTTGTCAGTCTCAGGGAAGCGCCTTCGATCTCAGCGGAACCTGCTACTGTGGACTTGCCGATCACTACGTCGGAAGTCTTTTCAGCTTCTGCATCATTAACGATTATCTTGTTAGCATCAGCCTCGTCTACCTCAAAGTAGCCGTCCTTTTCGCTGCCCTCTGCGGAAGGCTTAGCGTTCTTGACTTCGCCATTAGCTATATCGAATGTGAAATCAGATTCGATGACCTTGTATGTAATGCCATCAGCTACGAAATTATCGCCTGTCTCATTGAGCTTGTAGCCCTTTGCATCAGGCAGATAGCTAAGTACCTTTTCTTCGTCGCCGGAAGTCCAGCTGATACCGATGACCTTGCCTGCGGTATCCTTAACAGCTTCAACGCCTGTGTTGCCTGCGATGACCTTTGTCCAGTCAACATCAGCATTTGTCAGGGTCAGCTTAGCGCCCTTGATCTCTTCCTTGGTCGTTATGGACTTCTTGCTGACAGTTACTTCAACAGGAGCGTCCTTCATTTCGATCTTGCCTGTAAGAACGTTGCCGTTCTCATCAGCGACCTTGCCGTCCTTAGTTATCATGAACTTGATGGACTCTGCTACCTTATAGCCCTTGGGAGCTGTTGTCTCTGTCAGAGTATAAGTTTCGCCTGCGATGAACTTGCTGCCCTGTACCTTGTGGCTCTCGCCCTCAACAGATGTCCATGCATCAACAACGTTGCCCTTGCTGTCTGTGATAGTCAGCTCTGCACCGTCGATCTCAGCTGTTGTAGCAGCATCGGTCTTGGATACATAGAAATCGCCGATAAGTTCATCTACCATTTTAATAGTAGTCTCGTTGCCGTCAAGATCTGTAACCTTGCCGTTCTCATTGATCTTGAACTGTATGGACTCTGCATAAGCATAGCCGTTAGGCGCATTTTCCTCGGTCAGAGTATAAGTCTCACCGATGTTGAACTTGCTGCCGTCTACCTTGTGGCTCTCGTCCTCAACGGAAGTCCATGTATCAACAATGTTGCCCTTGCTGTCTGTGATAGTCAGCTTAGCGCCGTCGATCTCCTTATCGCCGGTAGCATCGGTCTTGGATACTGTGAAATCGTCGGCTGTGGTCTTTTCTTCTTCACCTTCAGGTCTTTTGGGTGCATCAGGATGAGAAGTGTTGGGGTAATAGGAATAATAATGTATCTCCTGAGGAATAGTAACATTATTTGCAATAACGTTACCCTCACCGCCCCATACGACCAGATCAGCATTAGGTGCGACAATATGTCCTGAGCACGTAGTAATATCCAGATCAGTTGCATCAGGGAAATTCCATACCAGATTCATACCAAACAGATTGATCTGTCCGCTCTGATCTCCGCCGCTCAGATTTTTAAAGTTATTTTCAAGCTGAGATCCGCCATTTGTAACAAAAGTACGGAAATTCAGATGATTGTCGGAATAAAGTCTGTACTCAGGCTGTCCCAAAAATGTAATGACAATATCCGATCTGCCGATCTTTTCAACATCAGCAGCTTCGCCATTCTCATTTACAAAATTGATCCTTGCCAGATTATCACTGACTTCCTTAGGAATAACGATATTCATAGGATCGCCGGTAACAACAATATCCAGTGTCGGACCGGGATAGTCCCTTTTTATAAGATCATCATTGCTTATTACCCAAGCAGATGAATCACTTGCTTTTGCATTAGACCACCTCTGTACGGCAGCTTTAGCTGAATCAGTATCAAAAAATGCTTCATCAGTATGCACAACAGTATCTTCCGATACTGCCCCGACAGTTGTTTGGTCACTATCGTCATATGTCTGATAATAAAGCTTATAGTCAGAATTATCTACACTATAAAGAGCAGAACCCCTCATAAAACCATTGGGATTAAAATGACCAAGCTTACCAATGTGTTTTGCATAAGAGTCGATTCTTGCTCCATCGCCAAATGTACCATAGTTGCCATTTGATGTCAATGTATCACCGACCAAAACCGAACCAACAGTATGTGTGTTCATTTCGAGATCGTTGAAAGAAACAATATTGTAATCAGTCAACAAATTCTCCACGGTGTAAGAATTACCGTAAGTCGCCGCAAAAACAGTGCCCAATGTGCTGGGCATGAGATTCGTCACAGCCATTGCTACAGCCGCCGCACCGCTTACGATACGCTTTGTGAGCTTCGAGCCTAACTTCACACCGACCCACCCCTTTCAATGTGTTCTTTCTTCATGTTTTACATCCACCCTTTCATAAATAGCCTTTGAACCATAGTTTTTTAGTTTATAATAATACTATATTATTTTACATTTATAATTGTAACATTGAATATTGCCGCTTACAAGCTAATATTTGCGACTTAAAGACGTTTTTGACGTTTTGTAGCTTTCTCCAAAAATTATTTTATTTAACAAACGATTTAAGCAATATTATGTACACTGTGACCCCGTTTCTTCATAATTTATTTTAACTCTATTCCTGTATTTTAAACATTTGCAAATAAGCCAAATAGCAATAATCAGTAAGTCAGTTTAATTTCATCATATTTTAAGACACTTTACAAAATGGCAATAAATTCACTTGCCGCAGCTGCCAATTTTTAGTAAAATATTTTACGAAAATCATAATCGTTTTCGCAGACATTTTCCATTGCTATTTACATATTCCCTATCTTTGTTATTATATCGCACGTAAATTGATTTTCACCGGAAGGCTCCGAGAACACAACTTTTTCACATATTCCCAAACTGCGCAATTTTTTATCAAATTTTTCTAACGAGCGTTAATTTTGTTGGCTTTGCATTACCATTGTCATACTATCACAGCCAAGTGTCATTTTGCACCACAGAATTTGTAGATATAGCTAATATAATATCAATTCGCACACCAATTTTGTTAATATATTTATCATCATAAAAGAATAATTTTGTTTAAAAATCTTATATTTTTTCAATACATAAAAGCAGTTTTTGTCATTCCGCTGCCCTCAGATCATAATGATACTTACAGGATTTTACCTTTGATGCTATCCGCCGATTTAGATCCTGCAAAGTCACTGCCCCATCATATATATGTCTTAATTGTTAATTTTATTCCAAAAGCACAAACGACCGCAGCACCTAAGATTAAGTGCTTTACGGTCGTTCATTAACAGCTAATTATTCTGAATATTTTAATTTGTTATAGTTATGATACGAATGATCTCTGTTCAGTATTTTTTGAGCCTGCGTATGTATGCAAATGTGTAGCGTTCGCCCTTGTCACGCAGCATGATGAGCAGCTTTTCCAGCAGTTTCGAGGTCTCGGGATGTATCATCCTGGTTGGCTTGCCTTTGAGAAAATACGCCAGCGCCGAGCCGTCATTGTAGTTTTCTTTCATGTATATCTTGCTTGCAGCCACCCTGTCACAGAACATCTCCTTGACGTATTTCAGCGGCATTTTCACAGGGCTGAGCTTTCTTGTGACGGGGTCGTAGTCCGTCCAGTATTCAAAATGGTGCTTGTTCCTGCCCTTGTGATGCATCCAGCCGTAGGAAAATCCGTAAGCGTCACGTTCACCCTCGTGGGGAGATCGTGTGCCCTGAAAATATTTTACACCATTCATGAACTCCTCAGGTGAGAATTTCGAGAGGTCGTGCAGCAGTCCCTGCACAGGTATGCCTGCACGTATGCAGTTCTTCAAGACCTCGTGGCGGTGGCGCAGCACCGTCCTGAGATGCTTTTTCATGTTCTGCAATTCAAGTTCTGTCATAACGATATTCGCTCCCAATTATTCCCGCATCACCGCTTTGATTTGCTGATGCAGGATGTTGTTTTCCTATATTATATCAGAATTTTCACGTTTTGTAAAGTCACTTGTCCGGTTGTGCGCTTACCATATCTTATCATTTTTTTCGCATATATTTTGATAAGTTTTCACACAACTATCAAAAACAAGTTGTATCATATATTCAAGATATAAAAGACACCAAAATGAACAGAATAAACAATAACTTTTTTTCATATATTTTTTTCTCCAATTTCTCCACCTCTTCTTTCGTCTCTGCCATGGTTCTCCGCTGTGGCAGGGCGGAGGAAAGCAGGAACGAATTCAAGAAAATGCGATCGAGAGATCCTCATATTTTTTCTTCATATATACTTCTATACTTCGCAGAAAACCCCGATAAAGATCGGGGTTTTTTGTATATCAGGGAGGACTTGTAATGTTAGATACGATAAGAAAACTAATTGACGATATGGCTAAAGAGTATGGCGAAGACTTTATCTGGTGGGATGTCAGCGCATTTGGCTTTAGTTCGGAAAGTATAGCAAGGTTCGTAAATGAACTCAAAACCGAACTTGGTCCCGATGACCCCTTTGCCGCAGATGAGATCATCATGGCTGCAAAGTGCGATGCAAATGATGATGTGCTGTTTTATTCGCCAAAACTCGGCGAACTGCGCATCTATCACCTGACCTGGTCGCACTGTCGTGAAAAAGAAGTTTTTCCGACTTGTGTGAGATTTGAAAGCGCCGAATCTGCGGCTGCTTATATAAGGCAGAATTTTGAAGAAGACTATCTCTGACAAGTTAATATCAACAAAAAGAGAGTTTCGCATGATCGCAGCGGCAATAAAGAAGTATTTGAAAACTACAGCTGTTGCGTGCTGCTGCTAAATGAATAGTGAATAATGAATAACTAATAGTGAATAGTTAAGGTATCGCCTTTGGCGATATATTTAAATATGTCCGCAAAGCGGACACCTTGACTATTCACTTTTCACTATTCTTTATTCACTTAGCAGGCTCTTCGCTAAATAACGCAAAGACACTTCTGCTGTGATACAACAGAAGTGTCTGAATAAAA
>CADALT010000029.1:11012-41009 GCA_902788785.1 uncultured Ruminococcus sp. | reverse complement strand
ATACGGCTTCTGCACTACAAGGAGGAAACCTCTCTTGCAAAGCTCATACACAGCGGTACGAAGTTCATCAAAGGTGAACTGCGAAAGCTCACTGTAACGACGAAGCTCATCGACCGTAACGTAGTCAAAGTCTGAATGGTTGAGCATAGCCGTTAGCAGTTCATTACAGGCTTTGGCTTCAAAGTTGTAATTGAGCAGACTTATCTCAGTAGGGTTTGGCATAGAAAGACCTCCTTGTTATACTTGTTATTCCTGATATGCTTGACTTTGTAAAAAAGCCATGATATAATAGACTAAACTGAAACGTAGTTATTATAGATTTGCAATGGGAATAAAAAAACACTCTGCGAAAGAGTGCTATCATTTTCAGATTTATGCAAAAAAAATAGCAAACAGCGTTCATAACGAACACTGTTTGCTATTCTGAATCTGTTATGTCTACCACGCATAACCGAAAGCCCAATGTAGTTTTTGTTCTTTTTGGGAAAATCTGTTATTTGTCAACAGCAATCTACCATTTCTACCGACAAGACAAAAATTGATAGTTTTCTACCGAAAATTTTTTCTGAGGGGCTTTTGAGGTGTATTTTGAAAATGCCGAATTAGCGCATCTTTCACAGCTCGTATTTCATGAAACGGCGAAATAGCGTGATTTCCGAGTGACGAGAAGTGATTTGAAGTGACGTGAAGTGATTTGGAGTGAAACGGAGTTCAAAACTCAAAATCTGCCGGTAGCAATACCGTACCGGTTCAAGTCCGGTCAGCGGCACTTATAATACGCATTTTCGGGCTTTCTCAGGCTTTTTGAGAGACCCGATTTTTTTATAGAAAGTAAAGGGATGAAGAAAATGACAAAACAGGAAAATAAAGCGTTCTATAAAAAACTGCTGACGCTCTCGCTGCCGATCTCGGTGCAGAGCCTTATGCTGGCACTGGTGGCGGCTTGTGATGCTTTGATGCTTGGCAGGGTAGAGCAGCATGAGATGACGGCGGTCTCGCTGGCAACGCAGGTGCAGTTCATACAGAATATGTTCGTCTTTGCGGCTTCAGGCGCAGGTGCGATACTTGGTGCGCAGTATTACGGTAAGGGCGATAAGCGCACGATGTCGGAGCTTTTCAGCCTGATGCTCAGGTTCTGCTGCGTCATCTCGCTGATATTTTTCGCCGCCTGTGAACTTATGCCGAGGGGGCTGATGCACATATTCTCATCGGACGAGGTGATAATCTCCACGGGCGCAGCTTATTTGCGTATCGCAGGCTGGTCTTACCTTATAACGGGAATATCCCAGTGCTATCTGACCATGATGAAGGTCACCGACAGGGTCAAAGCCAGCGCTCTTATCAGCAGCTGTGCGGTGGTGCTGAATATAATATTCAATGCGGTGCTTATCTTCGGATACTTCGGTCTGCCTGCAATGAATGCCAGAGGTGCCGCCCTTGCAACGACTATCTCCCGTGTTATCGAACTAGCCATGTGCATCTTCATGAATATGGACAAAGACCATGTGCGTCCCAAATGGTCGAAGCTGGTCATGGGTACAGGTCAGCTCACCCGTGATTTCTTAAAGCAGTATATCCCCCTGATGGGCGGTTCGTTTTTCTGGGGAGTGGGCTTTACTTCCTATACAGCGATAATCGGTCATATCGGCTCGGACGCTGCTGCCGCAAATTCGGTGGCATCGGTCATCAGAGACCTTATCTGCTGCATCTGCAACGGTATAGGCAGTGCGGCAGGTATCATCGTCGGCAATGAACTGGGCGCAGGCAGGCTCGAAACAGGCAAGACCTACGGTCTGAAGCTGAAAAATATCTCCTTTGTCATCGGCTTTATCTCCACAGCCCTGGTACTTGCGGTAACGCCCCTTGTGGTGAACTTCGTAAAGCTCACGGACGAGGCAAGAGGCTATCTTACGGGCATGATGGTGATAATGTCGGTCTACATGATAGGCAGGTGCGTTAATACAGTCACGATAAACGGCGTGCTCGACAGCGGCGGCGACACCATGTTCGATATGTACAGCCTTATCGTCAGTATGTGGTGCATAGCCATACCAATAGCTTTTCTGGGAGCTTTCGTGTTCCATTTTCCGGTGCTGGTGGTCTATGGATGTACCTGTCTTGATGAAGTGGGAAAGATACCTTGGGTCATGATACGTTTGCGCAAATATAAATGGGTGCAGGACCTGACAAAAACACGCTCCTGATAACACTGTCCGATATAGGCATTTTATCAATAAAATCATCATCATAACCCATAACTTCGGGCATTTTGCTAAGTTATCAAAAAGTGAAACGACTTTCAAGAAATCGAGAAAAACAAAGAGATTTAAAGAGATTTCAAGAGAATGAGGGATATAAATTAAAAATTCGGCACGATTACTATTGACATTCGGATGCCAATGGTGTATAATAGCTTATGTTGCGAGTCCAAAGGCGATGCTGCGCCAAAGGGCTGAAAGAAAGTATCCCTTTCGGGATGCATAAATTCTAAGGAGGAAATCATATGTCTACTTATATGCCCAAGGCTGCGGACATCGACCGCAAGTGGTATATTATCGACGCTGAGGGTCAGTCCCTCGGTAGAGTTGCCGCTAAGGCAGCTACAATTCTTCGTGGTAAGCATAAGCCTACTTATGCACCTCACGCTGACTGCGGCGACCACGTTATCATCATCAACTCCGATAAGGCTGTTCTGACAGGCAAGAAGCTCACTCAGAAGAAGTTCTACTGGCACACCGGCTGGATCGGCGGCATCAAGGAGATCGGCTATGATAAGCTGATGGCTGAGCAGTCTGACAGAGCTATGACTATCGCTGTTGAGGGTATGCTCCCCAACAACACTCTCGGCAGAGCTGCTGCTAAGAGACTCAGAGTTTACAAGGGTGCTGAGCACAACAACGCTGCACAGAAGCCCGTAAAGTGCGAGCTGTAAGAAAGGAGCAATTAGAATGTATGAATCAAAGCAGCCATATTTCTATGGCACAGGCAGAAGAAAGCACTCTGTTGCCCGTGTTCGTGTTTACGAGGGAACAGGTAAGATCACTATAAACGGCAGAGATATCGACGACTATTTCGGTCTTGAGACACTCAAGCTGATCGTTCGTCAGCCTTTCGCTGTTACAGATACAGTTGACAAGTACGACATCGTTTGCACAGTTGCAGGCGGCGGCGTTACAGGTCAGGCAGGCGCTATCAGACACGGCCTTTCCAGAGCTCTGCTCCAGGCTAGCGATGAGTTCAGACCTCTCCTCAAGAAGGAAGGCTTCCTCACTCGTGACCCCAGAATGAAGGAAAGAAAGAAGTACGGTCTGAAAGCCGCTCGTCGTGCTCCTCAGTTCTCAAAGAGATAATTTTATCCCTGTTGGGAGTGTTCAAAATCACGTATTTACGCTGTTTCGTTCGGTTTGGGTTTATCTGAAATACGGTGAATTCCGGACGGTAACTAACACGTAACTAACGGGTAACTAATAAAAAATTAAGGCATTCATCGGTTGATGGATGCCTTATTTGCATAGTAAGGAAGTGATGATATGGGACGAATGATAATGGTAAAATGTGATTGCGGATTCTTTAAAGATGATTATCTGTATGGTGTAAATATGGCATATCCTGAAGTCAAAAAGCACCAAACTGTACTTGCAAGATCGGGACACTATGGAAAACAGTGGCAGGAATTACTGAGTAACGATCCCGAATTGCTTGTCAATGCAGAATATCGGTTATATCAGTGCTCTGGTTGCCATAAGCTTTTAAGTGAATATTGTATGGATCTATATAAATCTTCCAGAGAAGATGGGTATTATTATACTCCTGAACCAAATGAAGTTATTCATCAATACAAGCATATCTGTCCTGACTGTAAGAAAAGAATGGTGCATATTCCAATATCACAAAAACATTTCCTTTACGGAGTTGACAATTTCGAAGAGCTTGTTCTCTGTCCTAAATGTGGAGATACAGTAATTGCAAAATTATCAGGTTTTACAGATTAAAGTCAAACCGCTGAGAGAACAAATCCCTCAGCGTTCCTTTCGTTCTCCCTTTCCTCACCCTTGATTTTGCGAGCACACTGTGATATAATAAAGAAAAACAAGGGAGGCTGATACCATGACAAATGAAGAACTTCTGAGGCTTGGTGAGGGGGCTGCGAAGAATTCCTACTGCAAATATTCACATTTTTCTGTGGGGGCGGCGCTGCTTGCCAAGGACGGCAGAGTGTTTACGGGCTGCAACATCGAGAACGGCTCCTATTCGCTGACTATTTGTGCCGAGCGTACAGCTATCTTCAAGGCGGTGTCCGAGGGCTGTACCGAGTTTTCAGCCATAGCCATTGCAGGCGGTGCAGATGGCGACTTTACGCAGGCTTGCTATCCCTGCGGTGCCTGTCTGCAAGTTATGAGCGAATTCTGTGGGGGCAGTTTCAGGGTCGTTCTCACAGATGGTGAGCATACTCTTGATGAGCTTATGCCCAACAGATTTTCTCTTTAAAAATCATTATCTCCCTGCGCATTTTCAGTTTGCGCAGGGAGATTTCTTGTGCCGGCTATTCTTTGGTTAGGTGCTCTCACTCTCCATCTATAGGCAGTGATACCGTCACCGCCAGCCCATCGCCTGTGTTTTTGAGCTTTACCTCACCGCCCGACTGCACAGCTATATATCTCACGATGTACAGCCCCAGACCTGCACCGTTCTCGTCGCCGCAGTTCTTGCCACGGTAGAATTTGTTGAAGACGAAAGGCAAGTCTTCATCGGGTATGCCGCCGCCGTGATCACTCACTGTGATCTCGGCTCGGTCTGCAAGGCGCTTCATGCTCACATCTATCTGCGTTTTGGCGTACTTTCTCGAATTGTTTATCAGGTTGCCGATGAGCTGTTCAAGGCGCTTGCTGTCAGCTTTTATCTGTAATGAGTACAGCGGCTTGTCAAATTTTATATCGCCCCTGCCTGCATCAAGCTCCGCCAGTGCTTTTTCCATAAAGCCCACCAGTTCCATAGGCTCGGGACGCATCGTCAGCTTATCAAGGTCTGACAGGGAGTGTACGAACATATCCTCCGTCAGTTCCGATACCTCGTCGCACTTGCTTAAAATGGTCGAGATGTATTTTTGGCGCTTTTCAGCGTTGCCGTCCATGCCCATATCCAGCGCCTCAGCATAGGCTCTTATGGAAGCCACGGGGGTCTTGATGTCGTGGGAAAGGGAAGCGATGACCGTCTTGTTGTTCTCGATAGCCTCACGCTCGCACTCTCTTGCTCGTATTATCTCACGGCGCATACTGTCGAATGCCCAGGTGAATTTGCCGAAATAGTTGGTGCGCTCGTATTCCAGCGGTATCTCCATATCGCCTGTTGCCAGCCTCTCGGCGAAGTCAGTGAGCTTGTGGAAAGGCTTGAGTATCGTCTGCCACAGGTAGACTGCCGCCGCCGTCAGGAAGACTATGCATACTGCCCATATGACGGGTATCATGGTCTCGTGTCCCTTATCTGTGCGTGCAGCTGCTATCTCCAGCCGCAGCTGTTCCGAGAGCCTTGCTGCCTCCGCATTATCGCCTTGCTCACAGAGCTTTTGTATCTCGTTGAGCTGCACCGCATAAGTGCCGTTCGAGCTGTCCACCCGACCGCTGTGTATGAATGCAAAAAAGCATACCACTGTCAGCAGCAGCCCGAAAGTGACTGCCGTATATATGAGTTTTTTCATTTTATCACCGTCTTTACAGTAAATAGACCCTGTTTAAGCTTATGTTGAGCTTAGCATATAACCCAGCCGCCAGATGGTCTTTATGTATTTTGGCTCGGCAGGGTCGTCTTCCAGCTTTTCACGCAGCCAGCGAATGTGTACTGTCAGCGTCGAAGGCTCTACCTCTGAGAATGCGCCCCATACCTCGGAGATAAGCGTTTCTTTAGGTATGGCAGTATTCATGTTGCGGCACAAGTAGCACAGCAGGTCAAATTCTCTCTGAGAAAGCTTTACGGGCTGACCTGCTCTTGTGACAGTACGCTCTGCCGCATTGACCTTTATATCCCCGAAGCACATCAGCTGTTCTTCATCGCCGCCGTAAGCCCTGCGCATAAGGGCATTTATCCTGGACAGCAGTTCTTTCATTGAATAGGGCTTCTGCAAAAAATCATCGCCGCCGATGTCAAAGCTGTTTATGCGGTCGTCCTCGGAGGTGCGTGCGCTGGCGAAGATAACAGGCACTTTAGATGCTTCACGGAGCTGTTTGCATATCTCAAATCCTGTGGCATCGGGTAGATTTATGTCCAGCAGTATCAGGTGGAAAGTCTGTCGGCTGAGAAGTTTGTAGGCTTTCTCGGCATTTTCGGCGCAAACGGCAGAATATCCGCAGCCCGTGAGCATCTCGGAGATTATCTCCGAAAGTTCCTTTTCATCCTCAACTATGAGTATATTTTTTCTGCCCATGTAGAGCACCTCCCGTGTCTGCAAATTTTCACTTATAAAATAATAACACACCTTGACAGAAATTGCAATAGATGTTATCATCATATATGAGGTGATACCATGGAGATAGAGTATATCCACGAGCCTACCGACTTGCAGTGCGGTCAGGCGGTGCTGGCGATGGTGCTGGGTATGGACGTGGGAAAAGTGGCGCAGGAACTGGATAATTTCCGTGAAACGAATTTGAAGGAGATGAAGGCGTATCTGCGCAGTCACGGCAGGGAAGTATCGGACGAGCGCATACCCGTGACCGACAAAAGCGAGCTCCCGCCCCTTTGTATGCTGAGCCTTGAAACGCCACGCTGCTGGCACTGGTCGCTATACTGCGACGGCACCTTCTATGACCCCGAACACGGCGTTATGGAAGATTTCCCCAAGGCAAACAGGAAGTATTATTGGGAGATATTTTAAAAGACATGATACTACAACACCCACTCTACCGTGTGGTGCAAAAAAATATCCGCAGACTGTACGCTCTGCGGATAATTTATTATATTGGATAGATATGCTGACAGCTCAGGTCTTGTCGCCGAAACGTTCTTTCTTTGAAAAAACGCATCCGCAATAATCCTGCCTGTACAAGCCGTATTCTGCCGAAAGCTCGATGGAACGCTTGTAGCCGTTCTTCTTTTTGAAGTCCGCAGGCAGTGCTTTCAGCGAGTACACCTCGCCCAGTTCCTCGGAGATCTCGTTTAACTTCGCAGAATTCTTGTAAGGCGATATAGATAGGGTCGTGGTGAAATAATCAGCTCCCAGTTCCAGCGCCAGCTGCGCAGTCCTCTCCAGTCTCAGCCTGTAGCAGGCAAAGCACCGCTCACCGCCCTCGGGGATATCCTCCAGCCCACGCACTGCCTCATAGAACTCCTTCGGGTCATATCCCCGTTCGATGAGGTTCACTTTGTTCTTCATGGGCATGGTGTCTATCAGCCTTTGCAGTTCGCTGACCCTGTGGGCGTACTCCTCGGGGGGATAGATGTTCGGGTTGTAGTAAAACACAGTTATCTCAAAATACTGCGACAGATATTCCAGCACGTATGACGAACATGGTGCACAGCAAGCGTGCAGCAGCAGCTTCGGGGGCGCAGCATTTGGATCAAGCCCTCTTATCAGGTCGTCAAGTTTGCGCTGGTAGTTTATCTTCTGATGGTTTTCCATTTATTTCCTCACTCATTTTCCATGCGGCTGATTATCTTGTACAGCAGGTCGTAAAGCTGTCTGCCCTCTTCGGGTGAGAGCTTCACGCAGGAAGCCATCTGCACGGGGATATCAGCGGCTTTTTGGCGCAGCAAAGCCCCCTCCTCCGTAAGCTCGGCAATAAGCACACGTTCGTCCTCGGGGGAGCGGTATCTTCGCATATATCCTTTGTTTTCAAGACTTTTCATAACAGGGGTAAGCGTGCCAGAATCCAGGAACAGCCTGTGCCCCAACTCTTTGGCGGATATCTTCTTCTCCTCCCACAGCACCATCATGGTGATGTACTGCGTGTAGGTCATATCCAGCGCATCAAGGAAAGGTCTGTACATCCTGACTATCTCCTTGGAACAGACATACAGCGGAAAGCACAGCTGATTTTTCAGCTTCAGCCCCTCAAACTCATTATCGTTAAGTTCATCTATCATTCATTAGCCCCCAGTATCTCGGTAAGCTTTTTCTCCAGCTTTTCAGGTGCCGTAGAAGATGCAAAGCGTTCCACCACTTCGCCCTCACGGTTCACTAAAAACTTGGTGAAATTCCATTTTATGTTGTTGCCGAGTACGCCGCCACGCTTGGCTTTAAGTGCCGTATAAAGCGGTGATTCGTTCTCGCCGTTCACATCGATCTTTTCAAACTGCCTGAAAGTCACGCCGTAATTTGTTCGACAGAAATCAACTATCTCGTCAGCCGATTCGGGTGCCTGATTAGCGAACTGGTTGCACGGAAAGTCAAGCACCTCAAAACCCCTGTCCTTGTACTTTTCGTAAAGCTTTTCCAGTCCTGCATACTGCGGTGTGAGGTCGCATCTTGTGGCAGTGTTGACTATAAGCAATACCTTGCCCCTATAGTCACTCATGTTTACATCATTGCCCTTGGCGTCCTTGACTGTGATATCGTATATGCCCATAGTACTCCTCCGTTCTGTAAGCTTTTGCATAAATCCTATAATTTTTTGTTTAAAATACTTTTGTATAAAAGCACTTCTGCTGCCGCACGGCATATAAAAAATTGAGCTTGCCCATGTGCAAGAAAAATTTTTATTTTACATCTGTAAAGGCAGTTTTCAATTGTCATATGCAGCGTGGAAAAAGTGCATTTTCTTATAGTAATTGTTACATCTACACAATTTAAGTATAACCCATAAGACCTCGGTTGTCAAGGGCGAATGCGAAATTTATTTGTGAAGTTTCTCTGAAAATTGCATTACAAGTTTTGATTATTATCGTTTGAATGCACAAATGGTAAAATTTGAAAGTGACTATAAAAGCACGTATCAGCGCCACGAAATCGTTTATTGAACTCTATAGGATCAGTTGAATTTTTTTATATAATGGGCAGAAAAATGTAAATTTCTGTCATGCTGGGGACGGTTGACACGGGTCGTGTTCGGGTGTATAATGTAGAAAATACAGATATTTTTTAAGGAGAATGCGAATGATATTCTGGGTGATACTTCTTGGAGGTATGCTGATAGCGGCACTGCTGGGCGTGTTTTATCTGGTCACACGCTTTCACAAATTTTTACATATACAGAAACTTGCCGAAAATCACAAGGCGACGGCGTGGCTTATCTCGGCGCTGGCTGTGGCGGCTTGCTTTTTGTTCGGACTGATAAATATGTATGCGGCGGTCATAGTGCTGCTGCACATGGTGCTGTTCTGGGCGCTGTGTGACCTTGCCGCACGCGTAATAAAACGTCGCAAAAACGCCGAAAGCAAGCATTATTACGCAGGTGCGGCGGCACTGCTGATCTCGGCGGTCTATCTGGGCGCAGGGTGGTTCTTTGCGCACCATGTTTTCGAGACACGCTATGAACTGACCACGGATAAGTATTTGCCCGATGGTCATGTACGTGCGGCGATGTTTGCAGACAGCCATCTGGGTATAACTCTTGACGGAGAAAAGTTCGCCCGTGAGATGCAGCGCATAGCTAAAGCAGAACCCGATGTGGTATTTCTGGTGGGCGATTTTGTTGATGATGACAGCAGCCGTAATGACATGATAGCCGCTTGTAAGGCACTGGGCGAGCTGGATTCGCAGGTGCAAAACGGTGTCATCTACGTTGACGGCAACCACGATAAAGGCTATGGCAACTATAGAGATTTCACAATTGACGAACTTTACACCGAACTTGAAAACAACGGTGTCACTATCCTGCGTGACGAGATAATTTCCGTTGGCGGCATAGATGTGGTGGGCAGAAAGGATAAGAGCGACGATGAACGTCTTGAGATAGCCGAACTTATGGCTGATGAGGACGGCTCACCTTACACGGTCATCCTTGACCATCAGCCCTCGGACTATGATAACGAAGCTGCGACCTGCGCCGATCTGGTGCTTTCGGGCCACACCCACGGCGGACATATTTTCCCTGCGGGTTATGTGGGACTCTGGTCAGGCATCAACGACCGTATCTACGGCAGTGAGGTCAGAAACGACACGACCTTCATTGTTACCTCGGGCATATCGGGCTGGGCGATACCTTTTAAAACAGGCTGTATCTCGGAATACGTTATAATAGACATTGGCGAGGGCTAAAGGAGAATTTTTATGGAACTAGATCGCAAGCAGATAAACTGCCTGATAACAGGCACTGTACTCTCGGCGGAACTGCCTGCTGTCAACGAGGGCAACCGCAGGTTCGTGACGTTATTCCCCTATATGATAAATGAACGTGGCACAGCTGAAAAGCCCGATAAAATGCTGGACGAGTCAAAGCAGGAGGAAGTCCTGTTTTCCTTGCGTGACTGTGAATATCCCTCGAAGTATATCGAGAACGACTGGGATGTTTACGACGGTGATGTTATCTATCACCGCAATATCACCGATATAAAGGGCATATCCGCCCTTCAGGAGATGCTTGCCGAAATAATGTCAGACTTTACACATCTTGTGCCCCTATGGGAGACCGATGATATTTTATAGTACAAAAAACGGGACAGTCAATAAACTGTCCCGTATATTTATGCGATATTATTACTTTGAGAGCTTGCTCTTTCTGTAGAGTATATCCTCTCTCTTTGGTCCGTTGGATACCATTGTGATAGGGAAGCCTATCTTCTCCTCGATAAAGTCGATGTACTTCTTGCAGTTCTCGGGAAGCTCGTCATACTCCCTGATGCCCTTGATATCGCAGTTCCAGCCGTCCAGAACTTCCAGAACGGGCTTAGCTCTTTCCAGCTTGCCTGTGGTGGGGAAGTCCATAGTAACTTCACCGTCGATCTCGTAGCCTACGCAAACAGGTATCTTATCCAGATAGCCCAGTGCGTCGATAACTGTGAAAGCTACATCTGTAGTACCCTGTAAACGGCAGCCGTATCTGTTGGCAACACAGTCGAACCAACCCATTCTTCTGGGTCTGCCTGTGGTTGCACCGTACTCGCCCTTATCGCCGCCGCGCTTTCTCAGCTCCTCAGCCTCATCACCGAATATCTCGGAAACGAATGCGCCTGCACCGACTGCGGAAGAATATGCCTTACATACTGTAACGATCTTCTTGATCTCGTAGGGAGGTATACCTGCGCCGACTGAGCCGTAGCCTGCCAGCGGAGAGGAAGATGTTACCATGGGGTAAATGCCGTGGTCGGGATCCTTCAGTGAACCCAGCTGACCCTCCAGCAGTATGTTCTTGCCCTGCTTGATAGCGTCCCACAGATATGCGGAAACATCAGCTACATAAGGCTCTACCATCTTCTTGTACTCCATCAGAGTGTTGAAAAGCTCGCCCTCATCAATGGGAGGCTTGTGATACAGATGCTCGAGGATAACGTTCTTTGTTTCAAGAACTCTGTGTATCTTCTCTTTCAGAGCTTCCTCATCGAACAGCTCCTGCACCTGGAAACCTATCTTTGCGTACTTATCGGAATAGAAAGGTGCAATGCCCGACTTGGTCGAACCGAAGCTTGCCTTGCCCAGTCTCTCTTCCTCGTATTTATCAAAATCAACGTGGTAAGGCATCACTATCTGTACCCTGTCAGAGATCATTATCTTAGGCATAGGTACGCCCTGTGATGTTATCTCGTTCAGCTCCTTGAAGAACTTGGGTATGTCGAAGGCAACACCGTTACCTATGATATTTGTGGTGTGGTCATAGAATATGCCCGAGGGAAGTGTGTGGAGTGCAAATCTGCCATAGTGGTTATGTATGGTGTGACCTGCGTTTGCACCGCCCTGAAATCTAATAACGATGTCAGACTCCTGCGCCATCATGTCGGTGAGCTTGCCCTTGCCCTCATCGCCCCAAGAAGCGCCTACAATTGCTCTTACCATGAATTAGTCCTCCTTGCTGTTAAGCAGACTTTCAGCCGCACGTACCGAAAAACGTGGGCATCGTACTATCAGTGTGGTGCATTGATAAAGGTACCAAACATCACACCAATACATTATACCACAAAAACCATAGCTTGTAAACACCAAAACTGATTTTTAACAATTTGATAATAATTTTAGCCTTGCCTTTTTTTACCATATGCACCCCTGAGTGAAATTTTTGAGAAAACACTTGAAAAAATCCTGCATATATATTATAATGTATTTGTGTGTAAAAATTTATTCCCTAGGTTGAGGAGAGGTAAGATGAGATACGTAAAATGCCTTCTGGCGATGGCTGTGGTACCGCTGATGCTTTGTGCAGGGTGCTCGTCACTGGCAGACAGCAACAGCACTGATGAGAATACCACTGTTTCCGTGAAGGAGACAAAGGCTGTGCCCGACAAGGTCGAGCTGAAAAAATATGAGTTCCCGGTGTTTTTGAAAGATATAAAAAAGAATGATGCCTTGTGCAGTGAGGTCTATGCCAGCTTTTATGCTGATACATATATGATAGATGTGACCACTCAGCCGTTTAAGGACTATGAGTGTACGGACTTTATCAGCAATTCGCTGTATGTGTTTAAAGATGGTAAGTTCAAGGGTCTGCTGGATACCAAGGGCGAGGTCGTGCTGGAGGCTGATACCTATACCGAGATAGTTCCGTGCAGCTATAATATGCTGGTAATGTCCAAGGATAAGGAACAGGGCGTTCCCGATGATTTCTATACCTTCACCGATGAGGGCAGCATCAAAAAGACCGAGCCCCCCGAATTTGACCAGCGTGCGGTGTTCATATCCAAGAGCGTTTCAGAAGAAAACGAGGGCAAAGAGGTATTCAACATCGAAGCAGGCGGCAAGACCGTGGGCGAGGGTACGGGCTACTGCGACTGGGATAAGATAGAGAACGTGCCGACCTATACTATAGACACAGCGAAGAATTACAGCAGCATCTACCGTGCCGAAAAGTATGGTGCAGCTTACTATATCTGCTTTGACAGGTTCGGCAATTTCAATGTTTATAATGGCGTGTACGGCTGTGTAAGGCTGAAAGTCGGCGATACCTACGGTGAGTGCTATATCACCGACCACGACCATTATGCGGAGCTTACACGTATGCTCGAAAGCTTCGGCGACTGCGCTGATGTAAAAGCTCCCGCAAAGGACGAAGCGCTGGACTTTATCCAGATAGAGCTTGGCAGCGGCAGCGACGAGATCACGACCATGACCCTCTCAGCTGACGGCTATTGCCTTACAGACCATTCTCCCGTGGGCGAACAGCAGGTCAACAAATATTTCTCTCTGCTGGATAAGGAGAGCTTTGTAAGCCTTGTACAGTGGGTGGATCAGGTGCTTTCCGAGGAGTATGTTACTCCCGAAGAGACCGAATAGTGTCAGATATTTGCAGGAAAATGCAGCTTTTCCTGCAAATTTTTTGCCTTTGGCTTTTAAAAAGATTGACAAGTACGTTTTTTTGTGCTAATATATAAAGTGTGACAGTATGACGGAAAAGCTTTATGCGAGTGGTGCCGTCGGGTCACATAATAATTTATGAATGTGATTTTTTTCGGAGGAAAGTATGAGTTTATTTGACGTAATCGCACAGGCTGTCCTGCAGGGGCTTACCGAATTCCTGCCCGTATCCAGTTCGGGACATATCTCATTGTATCAGCACCTGACAGGCAATAATGGTGATGGTGCGCTGATGTTTTCAGCGGTGCTGCATCTGGGTACACTTGTGGCGGTCTTCATCGCTTTCAGGAAGGATATACTGGCGCTTATCAAGGAACTGGGCGTTATGATAAAGGATATAATCGGCATGCGCTTTACCCTTAAAGGCATGAATCCCGAGCGCAGGATGATAGTCATGATAATACTCTCGTGTTTCTGCCTGGCACCCTTTGCATTGTTCAAGGACTGGTTCGAGTCTGTGGGCACTGACGGTTCCATTTTTGCGGAAGGACTGTGTTTCCTTTATACCTCGGCTATACTTTTCCTGTCGGATAGGTGTACAAAGGGCAAAAAGACCGCAGGCGACATCAAGGTGAAGGACTCCGTTACCGTGGGTCTTTTCCAGGGCGTGGCATTGCTGCCCGGTGTATCAAGGTCGGGCTCGACCATCTCAGCAGGTCTTTTCTCGGGCTTTTCGAGAGAAACTTCTGTCAAGTATTCCTTCATACTGGGTATACCCGTCATACTTCTCAGCTGTCTGCTGGAAGTTTTCGATTACATCAAAGAAGTTTTAGACGCAAATATCGTGAACGGTCAGCAGGTAGGCTTCGGCAATTGTTTGCTGGGCTTTGTTGTCTCGGCTGCCGTGGGCGTAGGTGCCATAAAGCTTGTAAACTGGCTGGTCAAGACCGATAAGTTCAAGATATTTGCATATTATACATTAGTGCTGGGCTGTGCAGTGCTGGTTGTAGCATTCATCGAATACTGCATGGGTCACGCTATAACATTCTGATAAGTTGTTTCCCGAAAAGCCCGATGATGTCAGGCTTTTTGGTGTTTATTGAGTAACATGAAACGAAAGGAAAGTGTTCAAATGGCGGCTGGTGCCACTAAGAGCAAGAGCAGTACAAAAAGCTCCGCAAGAACAGCTTCGGCTGGTAAAAAGACATCGGGCGGCAAGACGAGTGCCCCTAAGGTCAGCAAAGAGGCGCAGGAAGCGCTGAAAGCTGCCAAGGAGAGGGAATCAAGGCGTTTCTGGTCGTATATATTATTCTTCTGGGGCATACTGGAACTGTTCATCACCATCATCAAGGGCGACGGTCTCTGGAAAATGCTCCATGACCTTAACCGTGGCCTTTTCGGCATGGCGGTGTGGCTGTTTGCTCCCATGATGATATATGTGGCGCTGATGATAGCGTCAAATACCAAGAAAAATACTGTGGTCGCCAAGTGCATCGAGGGCAGCGTGCTTATGCTGCTTGCCAGCGGTATCATGCAGATATTGCAGGTCGGCACGGTGGAAGGCGGCAGCTTTTTCAAGAAGCTCAAAGGTCTTTATGATGACGGTGTGATACTCCGTGGCGGCGGACTTGCCAGCGCTGTGCTGGGCTGGCCTTTGCTGGCGGCTTTTAAGAAGGTCGGCGCTGCGATAATAATCATACTGGCGGCATTTCTGTTCGTGCTGCTGCTGACAGACCTTACTCTGCCGCAGCTTTTCAGGCTCATCACAAGACCCTTTGTGGTGTGCTATAAAGCAGTCACCGATGACAGGGCTGAAAGGGTCGTAAGGCGTGAACAGCAGCAGGCAAAGCCTGTTCAGCAGAAGCCAGAAAAGCCCGTTAAGCTCCGTAAAGAACCTGCACCCGTTCAGGAGGAAGAGCCTGCCGAACGCAAGCGCAGCAGGATAGATTTTGCAAAATTTGTCTCCGAGGACGAGAAAAAACAGGCAAAGGAGCAGGAAGAAGTGCCTGCGGCTGCCGAGCCTGTGCATATCAATGAGGAAGAGCCCCCTCTGCCCGATGTGACAGAGCTTGAGCCCGACCCCATACCCGAGGATAAGGACGTTACGCCAGATGCCGCAGCGGATGATGACCTCAAAAAGATCATTGAGAATGCTATGGGCAGAAAGGCTGACAATAAGCCTGCACCGGAACAGTCTGCACCCGAAACGGTCAATGTGGACAGCCACGGACAGACTACCATGTTCGAGCAGGAGGAGCAGATACCCGTATATGTAAATCCCCCTGTGGACGTGCTCAAATATCCCAAGAAGAAGATAGACCCCTCACTCATTGAGGCGGAGATACAGGAGAAATCCCAGAAACTGGTGGAAACTCTGGAGGTATACGGCGTAAAGACCCGTATCACCGATATATTCAGAGGTCCTTCCGTTACCCGTTACGAGCTCCAGCCTGCGGCAGGTGTCAAGGTCGCTAAGATACTGGGTCTGGCGGACGATATAGCCCTGAACCTTGCGGCTCTGAGTATTCGTATCGAAGCCCCTGTTCCAGGTAAGCCCTGTGTTGGTATCGAAGTGCCTAACAATAAGCGTGATACCGTATCCCTGCGTGAACTTATAGACAGCGATGAGTACCGCAAAGCCAAGGACAAGCTGACATTTGCGGTGGGCAAGGATATCGAGGGCAAGATAGTTGTGGGCAATATCGCAAAGATGCCCCACCTGCTGGTGGCAGGTACTACAGGCTCGGGTAAGTCGGTGTTCACAAACTCCATAATACTGAGCGTGCTTTACCACGCTTCACCCGAGGAAGTCAAGCTTATACTCATCGACCCCAAAAAGGTCGAGTTCAATATCTATAATAAGATACCCCATCTGCTGATACCCGTTGTCACCGACCCGCTGAAGGCGGCAGGCGCACTCAGCTGGGCTGTCAATGAGATGAACAAGCGCTATTTGCAGTTTGAAGCGAACGATGTGAAAAATCTGGAAGAATTCAATGAAATGGTAGCGCATATCCAGGAACAGCCCGTGGATCAGCAGGACCCCGTGCTGGCGAAACTTAAACCCATGCCCCAGATACTCATCGTTATCGACGAGTTTGCCGACCTGATGATGGCGGCAGGCAGTGAGGTCGAAGATTCCGTTATCCGTCTGGGACAGCTTGCCCGTGCCGCAGGCATACACATGGTAATTGCTACCCAGTCCCCGAGAAAAGACGTTATCACGGGTCTTATCAAGTCAAATATCCCATCGAGAGTTTCGCTGTCCGTATCCAGCAACGTGGATTCACGAGTTATACTGGATCAGGGCGGTGCGGAAAAACTCCTGGGCAACGGCGACCTGCTGTATAAGCCTGTGGGAGTCAAGAACCCCATAAGAATACAGTCGGGCTACGCTGCCACATCCGAGATCAAAGCGGTGGTCGAATTTCTCAAGAGCGAGCATTCTGCCGAATACAGCGAGGATATCATGGCTGAGGTCGAGGAGAATATGCCTAAGCCCAAGGAGGAGAAGAAGTCTTCCTCCGATTATGAAGATGTTGTCATCAATCCCGATGATGACCTGATAGATCAGGCTATAACCATTATCGTGCAGACGGGCAATGCTTCCACATCATTCCTGCA
This sequence comes from uncultured Ruminococcus sp., assembly GCA_902788785.1. Lineage (GTDB taxonomy): Bacteria > Bacillota > Clostridia > Oscillospirales > Ruminococcaceae > Hominimerdicola. Next base: position 24,013 of record CADALT010000029.1, on the reverse strand, counting down.
AAGGAAGCTGAAGCTGGGCTTCTCCCGTGCTTCGAGGATAATGGATCAGATCGAGGAGATGGGCATAATAGGTCCTCAGGAAGGTGCTAAACCACGTAAGATAAATATCTCCGAGGAAGAATGGCTTGAAATGAAGGCGAGACGATGATCAATGGCTGAAAGGAAAAGAGTTCACGCAAAGCCCCCTAAACAGATCAAAAGGACAAAGAAAAAGCCCCTGCTCACCATAAAGCAAAGGCTGAGGATAATAGCGATTGTGCTGGTGCTGACAGCGGCGGGTGTTATGTGCCTGCTGCACTTTACAGGCATATTCACCTTTAACGATCTGCTCTATGAACTTGATATAAAAGACCGTCCTGCGACCCGTGCCGATCTGGAGGTACACTTCGTCGATGTGGGTCAGGGGGACTGTATACTTATAAAGTCCAAGGGTGAAGTCATGCTGATAGATGCAGGCGACCGTGAACATTCCCACAAAACAGTGTCATATCTTAAAAAGAATGGTATCAGGAAGATCAAGTATCTGGTGGCGACTCACCCCCACGCCGACCACATCGGCGCTATGTCCGATATCATCTGGACCTTCCGTGTGGAGAAAATCATCGCTCCTAAAATATCGGATGACATCATGCCCACGACCCTTGCCTACGAGCGTATGCTGGCAGCAGTGCAGGGCACGGGCGCAAGAATGACTCCTGCGAAAGATCAGACCCTTAAAGTCGGTGACTGCGAGGTGCAGGTCATGACATCGCATCTTTACGATGATGAGGATCTTAACAATCATTCGGTGGTGCTGAAACTTACCCATGGCGAGAATACCTTCCTTTTCACGGCAGATGCCGAAAAAGAGGAGGAGGCTGATCTGCTGGCGAGGGAGATGGACGTTAAAGCCAAGGTGCTGAAAGTCGGTCACCATGGCAGCTATACATCGTCCTCGGCAGAGTTCCTTGATGCGGTAGAACCCGAATATGCAGTGATCTCCAGCGGTTATATGAATGACTATGGCCATCCTCATGAAAGCACCATGCGCAGGTTGGAAAAATATGCGGATAAGATCTATAATACCGCATATATGGGCAATGTGGTGTTCATATCCGACGGAGAGGGATTGACCGTTTACTATACGGAGGACAGAAAATGAGATACATCGTTGACAGGATAGAGGGCAGCTTCGCCGTCTGTGAGGACGAAAAGGGCTGTACCGTTGATCTGAAACTTTCGCAGCTGCCCGAAAAGGTGCGCAGCGGCGATATCATATCATTTAAAGGCGGAAAATTCAGCATTGACAAAGAAGCCGCCGCAGCAAGACGTGCAAAACTCGCTGCCATGCAGAAAAGTCTGTGGGCAGATGACAGCACGGATGAAGTGGAGTGATCTTGATGAATAAGGATCTTTTTTCGGTAATAAGAGAAAAAATGCCGACTCTCTCAAAGGGGCATAAGCTGATAGCGAGCTATATTCTCTCCCAGTATGACAAGGCAGCCTTCATGACTGCGCAGAAGCTGGGTAAGACCGTAGGCGTAAGCGAATCGACCGTGGTCAGGTTCGCATCCGAACTGGGCTATGACGGCTATCCCGAGCTGCAAAGACAGCTTCAGGATCTTATGCGCAATAAGCTGACAGCTGTGCAGCGTATAGAGGTAAGCAATGAACAGATGAACAGCGAGGACGTTCTGCGCCGTGTGCTCGATCAGGATATCGACCGTATCAGAGCGACCCTGAATTCCGCCAATAATGAGGAATTCAACCGTGCGGTGGATCTTATCACCTCGGCTAATACCATATATATCATCGGCACGAGGAGTTCGGCAGCGCTGGCGTATTTTCTCAATTACTACCTGAATCTGCTGTTTCCCCATGTCAAGCTCGTTCCGAGCACCACCACTTCTGAGCTTTTCGAGAGGATAATGCGCATCGACTCACGGGACGTTATCATAGGCATATCTTTTCCGAGATACTCGAACCAGACGGTCAAAGCGCTGAAATATTCCAAGATAAACGATGCGAAGGTCATCGCCATAACAGACTCCACAAGTTCTCCGCTGGCTGAATATGCGGACGCTCTGCTGCTGGCTAGGAGCGATATGGCTTCCTTTGCCGACTCGCTGGTGGCTCCCCTGAGTCTTGTGAATGCGCTGATAGCAGCCATTTCCATACGCAATGTGGATCAGGTGACGGCAACGTTCAGCAAGCTCGAAAAGGTCTGGGAGGACTTCGACGTTTACGCTAAAAACACCGATAATACGGAGCATAATGATGACGATGAAAAAATATGATGCACTGGTCATAGGCGGCGGTGCGGCAGGACTTTTCTGTGCGGCGCAGCTTGCCATGGTGGGCAAGAATGCAGCTGTCATAGAGAAGAACGAGAAGTTCGGCAGAAAGCTTCGCATCACAGGCAAGGGCAGGTGCAATGTCACCAATAACTGCGATGTGGAAACTGTAATGAAGAATATCCCACGCAACAGCCGCTTCATGTACTCGTCCCTCAGCAGGTTCGCACCCGAGGACATAATGGCATTCTTCGAGATGCTGGGTGTTGAGCTTAAGACCGAGCGTGGCAACAGGGTCTTTCCTGTGAGCGATAATGCAAATGATATCGCTGATGCGCTGGTTAACTTCTGCATAGAGTGCGGCGCAGAACTGATACATGACGAGGTCACCGAGCTTATAACTCATGGCGGCGGCGCTGTTGGCGTTAAAGGCAGGACGAGGGAATACCACGCCGATGCGGTCATAGTTGCAACAGGTGGCAGGTCTTACCCGAAAACAGGCTCGGACGGCTTTGGCTATAAGCTGGCAAAGGGCGTTGGTCATAAGGTGACGCCGATAGTTGGCTCGCTGTGTCCCATAGTTACCGAGGAACAGCAGGAGTGTGCCGAGTGTATGGGATTGAGTCTGAAAAATTGTACACTTACTCTCCGTGAGGAGGGCGTTAATAAACCGCTTTATGAGGAGCTTGGCGAGATGCTTTTTACGCATTTCGGGCTGTCGGGTCCGCTGGTGCTGTCAGCCAGCGCACATCTCAGTGATACGGAAAAGCACAGGTATTATCTGGATATCGACCTGAAACCTGCGCTGGATCATGAAAAACTCGATGAGCGTATAAGACGTGACATCTCAGAGTTCCCAAACAGGGAATTTGGCAACAGCCTCAACCGACTGCTGCCCTCTAAGCTTATTCCGCTCATAATAAAACGCAGCGGCATACCCTCGGATAAAAGGGTAAATCAGCTGACCCGTGAGGAAAGGCTGAGGCTCGGTGAGACTATCAAGTGCCTGCGCTTTACGGTAAAGCGTCTGCGCCCCATTGACGAGGCTATCATCACCCGTGGGGGAGTGGAATTATCCGAGGTTTATCCGAAGACTATGGAATCTAAACTGTGTAAAAATTTGTACTTTATCGGCGAAGTCCTCGATGTGGATGCCTACACGGGCGGCTTCAACCTACAGATAGCATGGTCAACTGCTTATGCGGCAGCACAGGCAATTGGCAATATATAGAACATAAGGAGTTGTAAAATATGGGAGTAAATATCGCACTTGACGGTCCTTCCGGAGCAGGAAAATCCACCATAGCCAAGGCTGTGGCTGCAAAGATGAAATACGTCTATGTGGATACGGGCGCAATGTTCCGTGCCATCGCCTGCTATATGGTCGAAAGCGGTGCCGATCTTGATAATACTCAGGAGATAATAGCAAAGCTTTCCGAGATCACCGTAAAGCTGGAATACAGGGACGGCGCACAGCACGTTATCCTCAACGGTGAGGACGTTTCCGATAAGATAAGAACACCCGAGATCTCCATGGCAGCATCAAAAACTTCTGCTATACCCGAGGTCAGAACATTCTTGCTCGGTCAGCAGCAGACCATGGCAAAAGAGAATGATATAATCATGGACGGCAGAGATATAGGTACCGTGGTACTGCCGAATGCCGATGTCAAGATATTCCTGACAGCCGATGCGGAAGAACGTGCAAAGCGCCGTTTCAAGGAGCTTCAGGAAAAGGGCGACCCTTCGACCTACGAAGAGGTGCTTGAAGACATCAAACAGCGTGACTACAATGATACCCACCGTGAGACTGCCCCCCTGAAAAAAGCAGATGATGCGGTGGAGGTCAATACCACAAAGCTTGATCTATTGCAGTCCATCGACGAGATCTGCCGTGTCATAAACGAAAAACTTGAAAAAAAAAACACTGATGTGACCAACAAGTCCGAAAGGAAAGTACGTTCTCACGAGCTTATGGCGGTCAGACCCATTGATAAGTCGAACCACCTGAGCCCTGTAAGAGTGTGCATCTACGGTTTGTTCAGATGGCTGGTGCTGGGCATTTATCATATCATGTTCAATATCAGCTTCGAGGGTCTGGAGAATATCCCCAAGGACGGCGGAAATATCTTCGCTGCAAACCACCGCAGCTATCAGGACCCCATGTTCATAGCTATCCACACCCGTGTGCCGCTGTCGTATATGGCTAAGCAGGAACTCTTCGAGGTCAATAAGGCATTCAAGTGGCTGATAACCGCTTTCGGCGCATTCCCGGTACAGCGTGGCAAGGGCGATACTGCCGTTATCGATACAGCGATAGATAAGCTCAATATGGGCAGGAACCTTACTATATTCCCCGAGGGCACACGTTCTAAGGACGGTAAGGTAGGAAAGGGCAAAACAGGCGTTGCACTCATCGCCGCCGTGGCACAGACTAAGGTCGTGCCCGTGGGAATAAACTTTACGGGTAAACTGAAATTCCGCAGCAAGGTGATAATCCGCTTCGGAAAACCCATCACGCCCTCCGAAATAGGTGCTTCAAACGCCGACAGCAAGTCGCTGAAAATACTCAAAAGCAAAATAATGGAAGAAATTACCAAGTTGGTGCATGAATAATGTTAAGAGAATGTAAAATTATTGTTGCTAAAAGTGCAGGTTTCTGTTTTGGTGTAGACAGAGCGATAAAAATGGTGTATAATGAATTGGATAACCGAAATAATATTGTGACGTTGGGTCCGATTATACACAACCAGAACGTTGTCGATGACCTCAGATACAAGGGCGTGGTGCCTGTGGAGCTCGATGAGGTCAAAGCAGGGCAGACGGTCATCATACGCTCCCACGGTGTCGGTAAGGATGTTTATGATAAGCTTGCCGAGGTCGGGGCAGAGGTGGTGGACGCTACTTGTCCCTATGTGACCAAGATACATAATATCGCCAAAGAGAAGTCGGCGGACGGATGCATAATCCTGATAGCGGGCGATGCCAAACATCCCGAGGTACAGGGTATCGTCGGGCACTGTGAGGGCGAAAGTTATGTGTTTGAAAATTGTGATGAGTTTGAAAATTTGGTGAAAACCCATGACTTTTCAGGAAAAAAGCTTGCAATTTTGGCGCAGACAACGTATAATAAGAATGTGTGGAAAGAGTTATTGCCGCTGTTTGAAAGGTATGTCCCTCAGGCTGAGATATGCCCGACTATCTGCAATGCTACAAATGTAAGGCAGAATGAGGCGGCAGAGCTTGCAAAACAGGCTGACCTTATGGTAATCGTCGGTGGCAGGCACAGCTCTAATACCCACAAATTAAAGGCTATCTGCGATCAGTATTGCAGATGTGTCCTCGTGGAAAATGCTGATGATCTGAAAAGTTGCGGTCTTGACCTGACCGGAGCAAAATTTATCGGGATTTCTGCCGGGGCTTCAACACCCGGATATATAATAAAGGAGGTACAGAGCACTATGAGTGAACTGTTAAACAATGTTGACAATACTGTTGACGAGGAATTCAATTTTGAGGAGGAGCTTGAGAAGACCCTCAAGAAAATATATACGGGAGCGAAGGTTGAAGGCACAGTTGAATCAGTGAACGATACTGAAGTAACAGTCAACATCGGCACAAAGCACACCGGATATGTTCCTCTGTCCGAGCTGACAGATGATCCTTCCAAGAAGGCATCCGACATCGTAAGCGTAGGCGACGTTATCGAGCTGATCGTACTGAAGACCAGCGATAATGACGGCATCGTTACACTGTCCAAGAAGAAGGTAGACGCTGATCTGAGCTTCCGCAAGATCAAGGAAGCTGCTGAGAACGGCGAGATCCTCGAGGGCATCGTAACTAACGTTGTTAAGGGCGGCGTACTTGTTTCCGCTGACGGCGTTAAGGTATTCGTACCTGCATCCCAGGCTGCACCCAGAAGAGACTTCAATCTTGAAGAGCTGCTCAAGAAGTCTGTTAAGTTCAAGATCCTTGAGGTCAATGATGCTAAGCAGAGAGCAGTTGGTTCTATCAGAGCCGTTGAGAGAGAAGAGAAGGCAGCTGCACAGGCTAAGTTCTTCGAGACAGCAGTAGCAGGCGCAGAGATGGAAGGCGTTGTTAAGTCTATCACAGATTACGGCGTATTCGTTGATCTGGGCGGCGTAGACGGTCTGGTAAGACGTGCAGACCTGAGCTGGAACAGGATCAAGCATCCTTCCGATGTTGTATCCGTAGGCGATAAGGTAGTTGTAAGGATCAAGGACATCGACCCCGAGACAAAGAAGGTTTCCCTTACATACAAGAAGGACTCCGAGAATCCTTGGGAGATATTCAAGGCTAACTACCAGGTTGGTCAGAATGTTAAGGCTACTATCGTTTCCATCACTTCCTTCGGTGCATTCGCACAGATCATTGATGGTATCGACGGTCTTATCCACATCTCTCAGATCGCTAACCAGAGAGTAAACAATGTGGCTGATATCCTGTCCGTAGGTCAGGAAGTTGAGTGCCGCATCACTGAAATAGATGCTGACAAGAAGAGGATCAGCCTTTCCATCAGAGCACTGCTCGAAGATGAAGAGGACGAGATCGACGCTGAATAATCGGCATTATCACGGGGACGGTTATTCGTCCCCGTTTTTTGTTTTATATACGGTGAAAATTTATGACGTTTACTTTATGACACATTTTGTTTTCAGACATATAATATAATTTGTTGTCAGCGCTCTTGCATTATCTAAGAAAATATGGTATAATATTCAGAGATAGTTTTTTATAATGCAAAGCAAACGGCAATGAATATAATAAGATCTGCGTCGTTTACTATAATAATTGCGACTTATGTAACGGAAGGTATTTATATGGAACAAAACAGGAAAAGAACAAAGAAGAAAAGGAGAAGGCGTGGCACTAACCCCGTGGTGCATATCCTTAAAGCCATAGGTACGCTGGTGCTGTCCATATTTCTCATCCTGGTCATAACACTGTCGATCTTCGGCACTGTGCTTACGATATACGTGCTGAATTTTGCTGATACGACTACTACGGTATCTCTCGAAAGGATAACCGAGAGCAATATCACCAGATTTTTGCGTGATAATCCCGACTACGATGAGGAAACTGACAGCGAGGAGGATAAGTATATCCTCTACCGCTATATGAAGAATGAACAGCGTCATTATCTCTGGGCTGACCTCGATCAGATACCCCAATACGTTCAGGACGCTTTTGTGTACACCGAGGACGAGCGTTTCTACGGTCATGACGGTGTTGACTTTAAGAGTACATTTGCGGCTTTCGTAAACGTATTCCTCCCATCGGGAAGAACAAGAGGTGGTTCGACCATCACTCAGCAGACCATCAAGAACCTGACAGGCGATGATGCTACATCGGGCGTACAGGGTGTCGAGCGTAAGATACGTGAGGTATTCCGTGCGATAAATGTCGAGAAGACCTATACCAAGGACGATATCCTCCAGAGCTATCTGAACGTTATCCCCCAGGGTACTTCGCAGTATGAGATCATCGGTATTCAGGCAGCGGCTAACTTCTATTTCGGTAAGGACGTATCCGACCTTGATCTGGCAGAGGCTGCTTGTCTTGCAGGTATGAACAACGCTCCTGCGGCAAATAACCCCATAGATAATCTTGAAAATAATAATATCAGACGTAAGTATTGTCTTGGCAAAATGCTTCAGAACGGTGCTATCTCCGAGGAAGAGTATCAGCAGGCAATGACTGAAAAGCTTAATCTCGCAGGTAATTTCGATTACTCCAGCGAAACTGTCTATGCCGAGGAAAATAAGGAGCAGGGCATCACAGACTGGTTCCTTGATGCGGCTATAGAAGAAGCTATCGAGAGGATAGCCGAGGATTCGGGCGTATCCTTCGCTGAGGCAGAAGCTGAACTCAATGACGGCGGCTATACCGTGTATACTACTGTTGACTATGATATGCAGCAGCAGGTACAGGAAGAGATGCTCGATCCCGATAACTTCACGACCTATGAGATGGACCCCGAGGACGATACCCTCTGGTCTGACTTCATATGTATGGATTATAACGGCAATGTCAAAGCCGTTATCGGAAGCAGGAGCGAGAAGACCGAGTCGAGAAACCTGTACATGGTAACCCATGGTACACGTTCACCCGGTTCGTGTATAAAGCCTATTGCTTCCTATGCGCCCGCACTTGATAAGGATATGTTCACCTGGTCAACATTAACCAAGGATGAACCTATCGAGATCGAAGTCGAGGGCGGTGAGATACAGAAATGGCCTGTTAACTACTCCGAGGACGGTTCCAGTGAAAACTGGTCGTATAAGGATCTGTTCACATGGCAGATGATAATGAGATCACTCAATACCATGCCTGCACAGCTGATCGATAAGATGGGCTATGAATATTCTTATAAATTCCTGCAGGATAAGCTGGATATAACCACTCTTGATCCCGAAAATGATATGGCTTACTCGCCTGTTACAGTCGGCGGTCTGTGGAACGGTCTTACTCTGGAAGAATTGGTCGGCGCTTATATGATCTTCGGCAACGGCGGACGTAAGTACGATGTTTCTTATATTTCCAAGATCGAGGACAGCGCAGGAAATGTTATCTATGAGAAGAATGAAGGATATAAGCAGGCTGTTTCCGACAGCACCGCATATATCATGAACCGTATGATGCAGTACGTTATCAACGATAAGGAAGGTACAGGACGTTACGCTAAGCTGGATAAGTGTGACCTGGTCGGTAAGACAGGTACATCTTCGGATTGGTACGACCTTAACTTCGTAGGCTGTACGCCTGACTACGTTTCGGGCATATGGATAGGTTACGAGAATCCTGAGACCATCCCTACCAACGATTATGAGAATATCGGTCAGATATGGAAGAATATCTTCGGCGATATCGCTGAACACGAAGAGCATAAGACCTTCGATGATACCTTCCCGATGCCCGATACCGTTCAGAAGCTGAACTACTGCACAAGAACGGGTCTACTTGCAGGTCCGGGCTGCTCAAGCCAGCAGACAGGCTACTACAAGAGCGACAATCTACCGGAATATTGCTACGGCGGACATTGATGAAATATCCCGAGACCTCCGTTCTTCGGCGGAGGTCTCTTTTTGAAAGGTAAATTATGAACGATTTGAGACTATGCATACCTTGCCATTTCGGTCTGGAAAAGGTGCTGAAATACGAGATCGAAAAAATAGGCGGCAAAGATCTTGTCACTACTGACGGCAAAATAACCTTCAGCGGCGACTGGTCTGTGCTGGCAAAAGCAAACCTCTGGGTGGCAACAGGCGAGAGAGTGCTGATAGAACTTACAAGCTTCACAGCTAAAAGCTTCGAGGAACTCTTTCAGGGCGTAAACAAACTGCCTTTGGAGGACTTCATCGGAAAATACGACGCTTTCCCCGTAAAGGGCTACTCGCTGGATTCGCAGCTGCATTCTGTGCCCGACTGCCAGAAGATAATCAAGAAAGCCTGCGTAAAAAGGCTGGAGAGTGTCTACGGCATTTCCTACTTTGAGGAAACAGGCGCTAAGCATCAATTGCAGTTCTCACTGCTGAAAGATAAATTCACCCTGTATCTTGATACTACAGGACAGGGACTTCATAAGCGTGGCTACAGAAGAAATTCCAACGCTGCCCCCATCAAGGAGACCCTTGCGGCAGGCATCATCGACCTGGCAAGAGTCAGGGCAGATTCGCTGGTATGTGACCCCATGTGCGGTTCGGGCACTTTCCTGATAGAGAGTGCTTTCAAGGCACTGAAAGTCGCACCGGGATTAAGGCGAAATTTCGCAGCTCAGCTCTGGGAGCAGATACCCGAAAAAGTCTGGCAGGAAGCCAGAAGCGAGGCTATGGATATGATAGACCGTCAGGGCAGCTTTAAAGCACTGGGCTTCGATATAGACGACATGGCGGTGGAGCTTACACGCAATAACGCTAAAAAGGCAGGCGTCGGCTCAAAGCTGACAGTGGAGGAGCAGGATATAACTAAATTTGTTCAGCCCGAAAAGTGCATAACTTTCTGTAATCCCCCCTACGGCGAAAGACTGCTGGAGATAAGGGACGCAGAGGAGCTCTACAAAAAACTGGGCGACCGTTTGCAGCCCTCTCGTGAAAGACCCTGCTATATAATCTCGCCCCATGAGGAGTTCGAGAAATTCTTCGGCAAAAAGGCGGATAAAAAGCGCAAACTATATAACGGCATGATAAAATGCGACCTTTATATGTATTTTAAATGATATGGATGTAATTACAGCTAAAAAGATATTGAGAGATAATTGTTCGGGTGAAGAGGGCACGCTCACCAACTCCATGAATGATAAGAACACTTTTAGTGAGGAATATTTCAGGGAGCTTTTTGAGAGCATAGCCTGCATAGCTTCACACGGACTGTATAACGAGGAGCTTTCGGAGCAGATAAGTACCTGCGTGCAGTGGTTCCTGAAAGAGCTCATCTACCACTTTGATCCCGGTGACGGCAGTGTTGTCAAGGACCTGCCAAAGAATTACGTGGGCTATGTGGAGCTTTTGGACATAGCGCAGATGGCTTATTTCAAAAAAGACCCGAATATCCTCGCAGACTGCGGCTTTGAACGTTACTGAACGTACAGACTTTTAAGGAGACACTATGTATAAACTTGATGAGATAGATGGTATCGTTTTTGATATGGACGGTGTTATCTTCGATACGGAACAGCTGGGGCTGCGCTGCTGGAAAATAGTGGGCGACAGGCACGGTCTTGAGAATATGGAAGAAACTGTCAGAAAATGCATCGGTACCAGCAGTAAAGATACCAAACGCATCATGAATGAGGCTTACGGCAAGCTGGTGGATTTTGAAGAGCTTTATGCCGAGTCGAGAACGGTCATTCGTGAGACTTTCGAGAAAGAGGGAATACCGCTGAAAAACGGCGCTCCGCAGGTGGTCAGATGGCTGCATGACAAGGGCGTTAAGGTGGGACTTGCCTCATCTACAAATTATGAAACTGTAATACGTGAGATGAAAGAGGTCGGGCTGATAGACTGTTTTGAGGTCATCATCGGCGGTGATATGGTCGAAAATTCCAAGCCCGAGCCTGATATTTACCGCATCGCCTGTGAAAAACTGGGCGTGCGTCCCGAAAACACCCTTGCGGTGGAAGATTCGCTGAACGGTATAAGAGCGGCATACGGTGCGGGCATGATACCCGTGCTGATTCCCGACTTGATAGAACCAACCGATGAGATGCTGGAAAAAGCTTATGTAAAGCTAGATAACATCTCGCAGCTGAAAGCAGGACTTTCGGAGGATGGCATATGAAACATACAGGCACACAGCCCTTTGAAACTAAAAGACTATTATGCCGACGTTTTCAGGCAGCTGACAGAGATGATATGTTCCATAACTGGGCGGCTGACCCTGAAATACAGCTTGAATACGGCGAACCTGTCTATGATACGCTTGATAAAGTCAGCGAACTGCTGGCTAACATAATTTCAAGCTATAACAGGGAAGATGTATACCGCTGGGCGATAATCGAGAAGGAGAGCGGTGCAAACATCGGGCAGATAGCCTTGTGCAGAGTCTACAGCGATAAGGCGGCTGCCGAGATAGAATACTGCATCGGCGATAACTACAGCGGTCACGGCTATGCAGGTGAAGCGCTGGCAGGACTGATAGACCATGTTTTTACTACCACGGGATTTATCACCCTTGAAGCCTACCACAGGGCTGAAAACACAAGGTCGGGCAGAGTGCTGGAAAAATCAGGTATGCACAGAACAGACACCATCGAGCGTTTTCGTGAAAGCGGCGAAGATCCAGTGGGAGAAGTCTGTTACAGTATAAGTAAATGAATTATAAATTTAGTAAGGAAAGGTACAACACGTTAAAAACGTATGAGTCCATGCGTTTTATATTAAAGTTACCAAAGGAGGTACAAATTTATGCGTTACGAGATCCAGGGAGATCCGATGCCCGTTGTTATCTGCTATCTTAACAACGGTGAATCAGTGAAATGTCAGCAGGGAGCCATGAGCTGGATGAGCCCTAATATGCAGATGTCCACCAATGCAGGCGGCGGCTTAGGCAAAGCACTTTCCAGAGCTTTCTCGGGAGAGTCCATCTTCCAGAATGTTTACACAGCCCAGAACGGTGAGGGTATGATAGCTATGGCTTCAAACTTCCCGGGCGCTATCAAGCCCATGGAGGTTTCCCAGATGCCTATAGTAGCCCAGAAGTCAGCTTTCCTTGCATCCGAGATGGGTGTAAATATGGAGATATTCTTCCAGAAGAAGTTCGGTGCGGGTCTGTTCGGCGGTGAGGGCTTCATCATGCAGAAGTTCTCGGGTCAGGGTACAGTTTTCCTCGAGCTTGACGGTTCTATCGTTGAGTATCAGCTGGCAGCAGGTCAGTCGATGCTGGTAGACACAGGCTGTCTTGCGGCTATGGAAGCTTCCTGCTCAATTGCTATCGAGCAGGTACCGGGACTGAAAAATGTTCTGTTCGGCGGCGAGGGTCTTTTCAATACAAGGATAACAGGTCCGGGTCATGTATGGCTCCAGACAATGCCCGTCAGCAATCTGGCAGGCGCTATCAGACCTTACATACCCACGGGTTCCTAAAATTTACAGCGCAAAAAAGCGCATCCTCTTAATCGCAGCAGCAATAAAGAAGTATTTGAAAACTACAGCTGTTGCGTGCTGCTGCTAAATGAAAAGTGAATAATGAATAACTAATAGTGAATAGTTA
>CADALT010000029.1:0-10992 GCA_902788785.1 uncultured Ruminococcus sp. | reverse complement strand
ACTATTCACTATTCATTTTTCGCTATTCATTATTCACTTAGCAGGCTCTTCGCTAAATAACGCAAAGACACTTCTGCTGTGATACAACAGAAGTGTCTGTATAAAACTTCTTTATAGAGCCTGCGATTATCGAGGGTGCGCTTTATATTATGCGGTTATTTCAGAGCCTTGATGCCCTTGATGTGAGAAGCTATCATTGCGATATCGCCAACATTTATCTGCTTGTCGCCGTTGACATCAGCCGCAGTCAGACCATTGCCTGTCAGTGCCTTGATGCCCTTGATGTGTGTAGCGATAACAGCTATATCTGTAACGTTTATCTGTTTGTCCTGATTAGCATCGCCCTTCATCACTGTCGCCTTGGGAGCATTCTTGCTGATGGAGATGTTGGCAAGGGCGTTACGCTGACCGGTATATGTACAATTATATAAGAAATAAATATTCTTAACACCGGTAAGGTCGTATGAAACGTCTATTGGTTTTGAATTTTTGTCAAGCTTGAATTCGTCATGGAGTACGTTATCAAAGTATACTTTGACGATTGGATTCGATGCGTACGATGTGTCATCAACGTGTCCCAGTTTGAATTTCATACCGCCTATATTTTCTACATTGAAAGTCATGTTACTGCCGTCGTTCATGATGATACCTTGCTTGTAATTTGTACCCTGCATATCAAAACCTAACTTTTTTGAGCCATCATAGATTTCAATATCACTTGTATTGTAATTACTCTTCATAAAATCAACAGCATCATTATATGTAGGCTTTGTAAAGGTTTTAGTAGTTTTGACATTATTGAACTGTATATCTCCAAGTACAAGATCACAGTTGATATAGCTTTTGCCAACAATTCGAAGGTTATCAACGTTTTTTAGATCAAGTGTGTATCTTTTTATTGGAGAATTAAAATCGCACTTGATCTCATGTTTTGTTTCCTCATTGTCGTAATAAACGGTCAATTGATTTGAATCGTAACCGCTGTTATCAAGTGCGCCCAGATCAAATGAGATAGAACTGATATTTTCAGTATTAAGTGTAAATGCACCGCCCCCCTGCATTACAACACCTCTATAGTATGTTCTTCCATTTACCATACATCCGATTTTCTTAGTACTGTCATAGAACTTTAAACTGTTTGTATTATACATCTTGTTAAAAAGATCATCTGTGCTTTTATATGTGGGTGTATCATGACCTTTTTTAGTTTTAAGTCCATCGACTACCATATCAACTATGGCATAAGTTCCACTTGAATAAGCAGGCAGTGCAAATTTAACCTGATCATAATCGGTAACATTAAGATCGATTCTGGTAAATGGCATATTTCTCTGGAGTTGGTACGAGGTATTAGAAAGTTCTCCATCAAAATAAACATTGAGCTTATTATCTGAATACGAGCTGTTATCTAAGTGTGCGATATAAAAAGAAATCTTTTTTACACCTTTAGTATTGAACGTAGCAGAAGCACTGCCGCCTTTTAAAACAACACCGGTATAATATGTTCTTCCGTTCGTGTTGAATCCTGTCTTACCTGTTCCATCATAGATGGTTGCATCGTACAGATCTGTACCACTCTTCAAAAATTCCTCAACTGATTTAGGCGCCGCATTAAACTGCTCGCCGTCAGTGGTCATCACATCAGTGGTTATTTCATCGTAAACTTCTGCACTTGTGGGCATACAAGCCATGCCTGCGATCATCGTGAGTGCGAGCGCACCTGCAATGAACTTCTTCATAAAAATTACCTCCGAAATATAAATTTAATGTTTTTATTATATCACTTTTTCTAAAATTTGTCAAGAAATGTAAGCAATTGATTTGGTAAATCTATTTGTGAGTTTTACCTACCGAAAAAATCAATATAACGCACTCTTTGTAAGAAGTGCATAATTATGTTGACAATATTGATAGAATTTGATTATAGCAATATTTTTTTGAGTATGTTATAATGTATATACAATATAAATTTGTGAAGGAGTATAATATTATGTGGGCTTATGAGAGTGTATTTTATCAGATCTATCCTCTGGGATTTTGCGGAGCACCTTTCGAGAATGACGGCGTAGAAGAAAGCCGCATACTGAAAGTCATCGACTGGATACCTCATATCCAAAAGCTAGGCGCAGATGCCATATATTTCTCGCCCGTGTTTGAGTCTGACACACACGGCTACAATACCCGTGATTATTGTAAAATAGACTGTCGTCTGGGCACAAATAAGGATTTCAAGAAGGTCGTAGATAAACTTCATAAAGCAGGCATTCGTGTCGTGCTGGACGGTGTTTTCAACCATGTAGGCAGAGGCTTCTGGGCATTTCAGGACGTTTTGAAGAACCGTGAGAATTCTCCCTACAAGGACTGGTTCAATATAAATTTCGGCGGAAACAGTAACTACAACGACGGTCTGTGGTACGAGGGCTGGGAAGGTCATTTTGATCTGGTCAAGCTGAACCTGCGCAACCCTGCGGTGGTCGATCATATACTGGAATGTGTGACAAAGTGGGTGCGTGAATTTGATATCGACGGACTGCGCCTTGATGTGGCGTACTGTCTTGATTTCGACTTTTTGAAGCGCCTGCGCCAGCACGCAAACTGGGTCAAGGAAGATTTCGTTCTTATAGGCGAACTTCTCCACGGTGACTATGCACGCTGGGTCAACGATGAAATGCTCCACAGCTGTACAAACTACGAGTGCTATAAGGGACTTTACTCCAGCTTCAACAGCATGAATATGTTCGAGATATGCCATTCGCTGAAAAATCAGTTCGGCAGCGAGGATTGGTGCAGATACCGTGGCAAGCACCTGCTGGCTTTCGTGGATAACCACGATGTTTCCAGAGTCGCAAGCATACTCACCAATGAGAAACACCTGCCGCTCATCTACGGTATGCTCTTCGGTATGCCGGGAATACCCTGCGTTTACTATGGCTCGGAGTGGGGCACAAAGGCTGATAAGAGCCAGGGCGACCCTGCGCTGAGAGTGTCTTTTGACAAGCCCGAATGGAACGACCTCACCGACCTGATCGCAAAGCTTGCGAAAATCAGGCACGACCATAAAGCTCTTTCTTACGGCAGCATAAATATCCCCGTGCTGACCAACAGACAGTGTATCCTTGAACGTGAGTTTGAGGGCGAGCGTATCCTCATAGCCATAAATGCCGATGACCAGCCATATACCGCCCATTTTGATGCACGCTGCGGTCAGGCTGAGGAACTTATCACGGGAACTACTCACGATTTCGGCGGCGGCAGCGAGCTGGCACCGTATTCTGTCGAGGTGTGGAAGATGGAACATTGAAAAAGCAGGAGGTAGATATATGAAAAAAATTGCAGCGCTTTTAGCAGCTTTTGCATTGGTTTTCGGAGCATTCGGAACTATCGGCGGTACTAAGGGTGAGCTGTGTGTGATCTCGGCTTCGGCAGAGGAAGCAAGTCTCCCCACAAGCGGCAAATGCGGCGAAAATGTCACATGGAAGCTTGATGCCGACGGAACACTTACCGTCAGCGGAACGGGTGAGATGAACGTTTCGATCGGAGAGTGGAACAAAATAGAGAGCAATGTTAAAAACATCGTGATACAAGATGGCATAAGCTCCATATCTTCATACGCATTCCAGGGTATGTCTGCCCTTGAAGAGATAATAATACCTCAGAGCGTTACTTCCGTGGGAATAGGTGCGTTCTGGAACTGCAATAAGCTGAAAAAGGTCGAATTTCCCGATAATATAAAGGAGCTTACTGCGGTGTTTGACGGCTGCTCGGAGCTTGAAGAGGTGATACTTCCGAAAAAACTTGAAACGATAGGTTATTTCGGATTTGACGGGCTTACTTACGGGCTTTTCGGTAATTGTCCTAAGCTGAAAACAGTCACCATACCCGAAACGGTCACCGAGATAGGCGAGGGTACTCTTGGCTTTGATTATACGTATAATAATGGCGATATGAGCGATGTTGTGGTCAAAAAGATTGAAGATCTTACTATACAAGGTTATAAAGGCACCGCTGCCGAAAAGTACGCCAAAGATAACGGCTTTAAATTTGTCGAGCTTAAAAAAGCCGATGAGACCAAGTTCTCCGCAGGCGATGCCAACGGTGATACCGAAATAAATGTCACGGATATCGCTGTGACTGCTGCCCATATCAAAGGCATAAAAGCGCTGACCGATGCGCAGGTCAAGGCTGCGGACGTTAACAATGATAATTCCGTCAACGTTACCGATATAGCCATGATGGCGTCTCACATCAAGGGCATAAAGCCCCTTGTGTGATCAACTGTACAAACTTTCGGATATCAATTGACATATAAAAGCGGCACCTGTACAAACTTCTGTACAGGTGTTGTCTTTTTTATCTGTAAAAAAGGCTTGCAAATATTTATAAAATGTGTTATAATGATAATCTAAGCGGCGATTTTGCGCCGCCGCATTTGAATACGACTACCAAGGAGTGTAACAAAATGGAAATAAACAAGATACTCGCCGAGGAATTTTCGCTGAAGCAGGAACAGGTTGATAATACCGTTGCCCTGCTGGATGATGATAAGACCATACCTTTTATAGCCCGTTACCGTAAGGAAGTTACAGGTTCGCTGGACGATCAGGTGATACGTGAACTGTTTGACAGGCTCACATATTTGCGTAATCTGGAAAAGCGCAAGGCTGAGGTCGCTAATGCCATCACCGAACAGGAAAAGATGACTGACGAGATCGCTGCTGCCATCGAAAAAGCCATGACCCTCGTTGAGGTCGAGGATATATACCGTCCCTACAAGCCCAAGCGTAAGACCAGGGCTTCCATCGCAAGGGAAAAGGGTCTTGAACCGCTGGCTGAGATACTGCTGGCGCAGGACGCTTCTAAGGTGCCCGAGGACGAGGCAGCGGCTTACATAGATGAAGAAAAGGGCGTTGCTGATGCAAATGCGGCATTGCAGGGCGCTATGGATATAATCGCCGAGGACGTTTCCGATAATGCTGAACTGCGTAAGATGCTGCGTGAGACTTACAATAAGGTCGGCAAGATATCTTCCGTGGCTGCTTCGGAAGAGGCTGACCAGGTATATAAGAATTACTTTGAGTATTCCGAGAATGTCTCCAAGACCGCAGGTCATAGAGTGCTTGCCCTTGACCGTGGCGAGAAGGAAGGTGCTCTCAAAGTCAGCATAGATATCCCCGAGGGTAAAGGTGAGGAGATATGCCGTGGTCAGTATGTTAAGAATGATTCGGCTTGCGGCAAGCTTGTGGCTGCTGCCTGTGATGACAGCTTTAACAGACTTATCGCACCCTCTGTTGAAAGAGAGATAAGGGCTGAACTTTCCCAGACCGCACAGGAAGGTGCAATAAAGGTGTTCTCCACCAACCTGCGCCAGCTGCTGATGGCTCCTCCCGTTAAGAATACAGTAACACTGGGTCTTGACCCCGGATATGCCCACGGCTGTAAGGTCGCTGCGGTGGACGAAACAGGCAAGGTGCTTGATACCGCCATTGTTTACCTTACTCAGAGCCAGCGCCGCAAGGACGAGGCTAAGAAGATCCTGACCGATATGATAAACAAGCATAATATCTCTACCATAGCCATCGGCAACGGTACGGCTTCCCGTGAGACAGAGGAGTTCACCGCCGACCTTATCCGTGGCATCGACCATAAGATAGCTTATATGGTCGTATCCGAAGCAGGTGCGTCGGTTTACTCCGCATCAAAGCTCGCTGCTGAGGAATTCCCCGATTATGACGTTTCGCTGCGTTCTGCGGTGTCTATTGCAAGACGTTTGCAGGACCCTCTGGCTGAACTTGTAAAGATAGACCCCAAGGCTATAGGCGTGGGTCAGTATCAGCACGATATGCCCAAGGCACGTATGGACGATGCGCTCAAAGGCGTGGTCGAGGACTGCGTTAACTCCGTGGGCGTTGACGTTAATACCGCATCTTACTCGCTGCTTTCGTATATAGCAGGCATAAATTCCGCAGTGGCTAAGAATATCGTGCTCTACCGTGAGGAGAACGGCGCTTTCACTGACAGAAAGCAGCTGCTGAAGGTCAAGAAGCTTGGTGCTAAGGCTTATGAACAGTGCGCAGGCTTCCTGAGAGTGCCCAAGGCTTCCGACCCCTTTGATAACACGGGTATACACCCCGAGTCCTATGCAGCTGCTAAGGCACTTATGGAAAAGTGCGGTGTGCGTGATGAGGATATAGGAAATGCCGAAAAGCTGACAGATGCCTTGAAAGATAAGGACTTAGGTGCTCTTGCTCAGGAGATAGGCACAGGTCTGCCTACCCTGACAGATATCGTAAAGGAACTGGAAAAGCCCGGCCGTGACCCCCGTGACGAGCTGCCTCCTCCACTTATGAGAAGCGGCGATGTTATGGAGCTTAAGGACCTTACCCCCGGTATGGAGCTCATGGGTACCGTGCGCAATGTCATCGACTTTGGTGCATTCGTGGATATCGGTGTGCATGAGGACGGTCTTGTGCATATCTCGCAGCTGTGCGATAAATTCATCAAGCATCCTATGGAAGTTGTCAAGGTCGGCGACGTTGTAAAGGTGTGGGTGCTCGAAGTCGATATGCAGAGGGGCAGAGTTTCACTGACCATGAAAGACCCCAATAAGCCTGCCGCACAGAAGCAGGAGAAAAGGCACTCAAAACCCTCAAAGAATAAGAATAATAAGCGTCAGCAGCCCGAAAAGGATCTCAGCTCACTTGTGGGCGGTACCCTGGGCGGCATCCAGATAAGGAGAAGACGCAGCTGACTTGTTTGCTTATGCGAAAAATATCGCAAATCCGACCCTAATTTGTGCAAAGTGACATTGTGATGAAATATTTTGGATTTTTTTGTGAAATCAGGTTGATTTTTGCGAAATTTTATGCTATCATATTATATGATGTGTTAGGTTGTCAGGTCAAATCGGACGGCTTACAAAATTTGTAAATTTATGGCATTTATAATGATGGATATAGATGTCTTTAAAACAATTGAGGGGAATGGTACAAAAAATGAAAATGAAAACTTGTCCCTACTGCGGTAAGGAACTTTCGGGAGAGGCAGTGCTCTGTAAATTCTGCCATAATCTGCTTATCGATGAGTCGGGCAATGTGGAAGACAACGGTTCTGAGGACGATGGCAGAACAAAGGTTTTCAAAAAAGCAGGTGTTCCTGACGGCGATGGTATGACAAAGAGATTTGTTATGCCCGATACCAAGCAGGGCGGTCAGAGAAGGACTTCATCCGTTATAGCCGATTCAAGGGCTGAGGATGTTTTTCCTGATGACGGATATGATGATTATGATGATGAGGGTTATGATGATTTCGAGGAAGAGGCTGCAAGAAAGCGCCTGTTCACCATCACAGCAATAATAACAGTTATAGTGCTTGCAGTAGTTATCGCAGCTATCGTACTGGGTATGCAGGCATTCGGCAAGAAGTCTGCGAACGATCAGGGCGACGGTGTGGTCGAGGCTAAGCCTGCGGCAAGCGCACCTGCTGATACACAGGCAACTCAGCCCGCTGAAACACAGCCTGCCGAGACTCAGCCCACACAGACACAGCCTGCTGAAAGCACAGCGCCTATCGTGGTCGAGGGTACATCTGCTCTTGAATCTCTCGCATCTTCTGCACTTGACAGCAATGCGGCTATGACAAACAGTATGCCCGATGCTTCCAGCCAGCTCGATTCTTCAAGCAGCCAGGCAGAACAGAACTTTGCTACTGAGACTTCTTCCAGCGCTGACAGTGCTTCCTCCGCAGCTGATGCAAACAGCCAGGCAGCTACTCCCGATGAGCTGGAAAATCAGGTACGTACAGCTGTTGCAGGTCAGATAAGCGGCAACATCACAGGCAGCCAGTTCAGAGAGATGGACGGTTCTTACGCTTACTACTACTTCTTCACCGATGACGGTGCACACGGCTACAGCGTTGCATACAACACAGCCGACGGCACATATGTATGCCAACAGAACTACTGATGGCATAGGTCAGCAGAATTACTTGTGGCTTAGGTGAGAAACTTTAAAATTTAAATCAAAAGATCAGCACAGGCAATGGCGCCGAATTACGGGCGTATTGTCTGTGCTTTTTATTCTCTGATTTTTAGTCCTTGATTTATAAAAAATATTGTGATATAATCATATATGAAAAAGATATCCTAATAACGGGAGGGTCAGTTAGATATGAAGTATACAGAAAAGGAAGTTCTCCAGTTCGTTGAGGAGAATGACGTTAAATTTATCAAGCTGATGTTCTGTGATATTTTCGGAGCACTTAAAAGTGTATCGGTGCTTGCTTCGGAACTGCCGCAGATATTCAGGAAAGGTCTGCTGTTCGATGCATCGAAGCTCAGCGGCTTTATGAATTTTTCAAGCACAGACCTTTTGCTTTTTCCCGAGCCCGATACTCTGGCGCTGCTGCCGTGGAGACCTCAGCAGGGCAGGGTAGTGAGGTTCTTCTGTACCATAAAATATACCGACGGTACGGTGTTCGAGGGCGATGGCAGATCGTTTCTTAAAAATGCCGTGGAATTTGCAAGGGGCAAGGGTTATAATTTCCAGATAGGTACATCCTGCGAGTTTTATGTATTCGAGAAGAACGATAACGGTCATATCACCAAGATACCCCATGACTACGCAGGCTACTGCGATATCGCACCTGCGGATAAGGGCGAGAACCTCAGACGTGATATTTGCCTGACGCTTGAACAGATGGACATTTATCCCGAAAGCTCACGCCATGAGAGCGGTCCCGGGCAGAACGAGATAGATTTCCAGTATTCCAATGCGCTCAATGCGGCGGATAATCTGGTGACTTTTAAGAACGTAGTAAAGTCCGTGACTGACAGGAACGGTCTTTATGCCACATTTATGCCCAAACCTCTCTGCGACAGACCCGGTTCGGGACTGCATATAATGCTTCTGTGCATGAAGGGTACCGAGAATATCTTCGTGCCAAGGGCTGAAGACCTCGGTAAGGAAGCTAAGTCAATGATCGCAGGTATACTCGACCACGTAAAGGAGATAACTCTCTTCCTTAATTCTACCGCAGGTTCATACAGCAGGTTCGGCACTCTCCGTGCGCCCAAGTATATAACCTGGTCCCATGAGAACTTTGCTCAGCTGCTGAGAGTCCCCATGAACAATAACGATGAGAACGCCATAATACTCCGTTCTCCGGATAATACCTGCAACCCCTATTTTGCGCTGGGTCTGGTCATCTATGCGGCGCTGGAGGGCGCTTTGCAGAATTATTCGCTGTGCCCCCCCACAGACCTGCGTGATGACGATATCGCAGCTGTGACAGATAAGCTGCCCGCAAGTCTGGAAGAAGCAATCGAGGCTGCACGCAACAGCAGTTTCCTCAGCGAAAGGCTGCCCGAAAATCTGCTGGAACACGTTCTGATGGAAAAAACACAGGAGGCTAAGGAGTATGCTGCCTGTGAAGATAAGGATATGTTTGAGACCATAAGATATTTCTATACCCTTTGATAAGGAGGGCTGTTATGAGTTGTTTTGCATCGCTTACAAGATCCTCGAAGATACGCACGGTGGTGTTTCTGATAGCCGCCGCCTGCATCACTGCTATGGCAGTAAACTGTGTGCACGCCTATCAAGGCTATCAGATGGAAGAAATGTTCAAAGGCGGCGATGGCAGACTGGAGATCGACGGTGCTGATTTTACATGGATCTTTATGTCGGGGCTGAACTTTATGAAGTATACTCTGATAATCGTTGTGCTGGCTGCGTACACAGTGTTCATGGTGGTGTTTTCTGCCATTATCTCACTGTCCATGAGACTTATCGGGCTTAGAAAAGTCAGACAGGATGATATGAGCGAGTATAAGATATCAGGCATGGGCTTTATTGCTGTAAATGCCATCGGACTGATAATCAGCCTTATCATCACGAAAGGCGGACTGCTGCTGGCGATACTGCTTTTCTTTGTGCCGCAGCTGCTGATAGTGTGGGCTGTCTATCTTAGTGATCTTAAAAAGAAGTCTGTGCAGAGTGCGCATGGACATTTCGTTGAAGATACCAAGCAGGATCTGACTCAGCTGTGAGGTGCGTATGATCTCGTTGAAAGGCAAGCGCAGGATCATCTGTAACGGACAGACTTATTTCTGGTATGTAAAAGTCAGTGACGGCGGGCACAGGGTGATCATAGTTTCGCCGGATAAGCGCTATCGTGCGGAATTTCCCTTTGAGGATACCGAATGTGCCGTTACACCAAAATATGTCAGGGAATGTATCGAAAAATCCCTGAAAGAGTAAATAATGTTAGGAGGGAAAAATTTTGGACAGAATACTGATAGCCGCAGGTTCGGACAAGCATATATCTGCTCTGATCGGTCAGCTAAAAGAGATTTTTCCCGGAGTAAAGTTTTCCAGCGTATCCACGGGCAGGGAAGCGAGGCGCACTGTGTCCGAGCAGGATTTCGATATGCTGATAGTCAACTGTCCGCTTCCCGATGAGAACGGCATTGACCTGGCGGAATTTACCTGTTCTTCCTCCGATGCCATGTGCGTGCTGCTGGTAAAGGCGGAAAATTCCGACATCATAGCGGATAAGGTCGAGGACTACGGTGCTATGGTCATCTCAAAACCGCTGAACAGGGAACTGTTCTACCGTGCCATGAGGTTCACGGCGGCGGCAAGGAAAAGGATGCTGGGCATCAGGTCGGAGAATATAAAACTCCAGAAAAAGCTGGAGGAGATAAGGCTCGTGAACCGTGCAAAGCTGGCACTGATGCAGTATCTTGGATTCACCGAGCAGCAGGCACACCGCTATATCGAAAAACAGGCGATGGACCTGCGCTGTACCAAGCTGGAAGTTTCACGAAAAGTTATCAAGATGTATGAGGTATGATCCTCGCTATCGGGAAAAAGCGGAGAGAAACGACAATGTCGGTAATCGCAGCAGCAATAAAGAAGTATTTGAAAACTACAGCTGTTGCGTGCTGCTGCTAAATGAAAAGTGAATAATGAATAACTAATAGTGAATAGTTAA
>CADALT010000028.1 GCA_902788785.1 uncultured Ruminococcus sp. | reverse complement strand
ACCGGTAACGTCAGTTGTTCTGAAATAGAACTGAGGTCTGTAGTTGTTGAAGAAAGGAGTATGACGGCCGCCCTCTTCCTTCTTCAGAACGTAAACCTGACCGCTGAACTTAGTGTGGGGGTGGATGGAGCCGGGCTTACAAAGAACCTGACCTCTCTCAACCTGATCTCTTGTGATACCACGGAGCAGAGCGCCGATGTTATCACCAGCCATAGCGGAATCCAGAGTCTTTCTGAACATCTCGATACCTGTAACAACTGTGGACTGCTTCTCGTCGGACAGACCAACGATCTCAACTGTCTCACCTGTGTTCAGAACACCTCTCTCAACTCTACCTGTAACAACGGTACCACGACCGGAAATGGT
Organism: uncultured Ruminococcus sp.; assembly: GCA_902788785.1. Lineage (GTDB taxonomy): Bacteria > Bacillota > Clostridia > Oscillospirales > Ruminococcaceae > Hominimerdicola. The sequence goes on along the minus strand of CADALT010000028.1, from coordinate 37,701 downwards.
CATTGTATCCTCAACAGGCATCAGGAAAGGCTTAGCGTCATCTCTCTCAGGAGTAGGAATGTATTCATCAACTGCATCCATCAGGTCGATGATAGGCTTGTAAGCAGGATCGCTCAGGTCATCGGGAGCTTCCAGAGCAGCCAGTGCAGAACCAACGATGATAGGAGTTTCGTCGCCGGGGAAATCATAAGAGCTCAGCAGATCTCTGATATCCATCTCAACCAGCTCGAGCAGCTCAGGATCGTCAACCTGGTCAGCCTTGTTCATGAATACAACGATTGCAGGAACGCCAACCTGACGAGCCAGCAGGATGTGCTCTCTTGTCTGAGCCATAGGGCCATCGGAAGCAGCACAAACCAGGATAGCGCCGTCCATCTGAGCAGCACCTGTGATCATGTTCTTAACGTAGTCAGCGTGGCCGGGGCAGTCAACGTGAGCATAGTGTCTCTTATCAGTCTCATACTCAACGTGAGCGGTATTGATTGTGATACCTCTCTCTCTCTCCTCGGGAGCCTTATCGATCATGTCATCAGCTGTCAGGGTAGTCTTACCGTGGTCAACGTGACCGATGGTACCAATGTTAACGTGGGGCTTGGTTCTTTCAAAATGTGCCTTTGCCATAGGAATTTCCTCCTTAAAATAAAATTATTATTCCGTGCAAGCGCCTGCGTTCAGAAAGACTGAACGCTCGCTTGACATACCGTAGTATTATTATACCAAATTTTAAAGCATTTTGCAAGGGTTTTTGCAAAACTTTTTACTTTTTTGCTAAATTAGTCTTTAGCTCTGGAAGTCATGATCTTCTCGGAGATGGACTTAGGAACCTGAGTATAGCTGTGAGGCTCCATAGCGTACTGACCACGGCCCTGTGTCTTGGAACGCAGGTCGTTGGAGTAGCCGAACATCTCAGACAGAGGAACCAGTGCGTCAACCTGAACAGCACCTGTTCTCTGCTCCTGACCGAGGATCTGACCACGTCTGGAGTTCAGGTCACCGATAACGGTACCCAGATAATCATCAGGAGCGATAACGCTTACCTTCATGATAGGCTCCAGAATGATAGGAGCAGCCTTCTTCATAGCCTCCTTGAACGCCATTGAACCTGCGATCTTGAATGCCATTTCGGAAGAGTCGACCTCGTGATAAGAACCGTCATACAGCTCTACCTTACAGTCAACTACCTGGAAGCCTGCGAGTACGCCGCTTTCCATAGCGCCCCTGATACCTGCATCAACAGCAGGAATGTACTCCTTAGGAACAGAACCGCCGACAACCTTGTTGATGAACTCGTAACCAGCGCCGGACTCGTTGGGGTAAACGTTGATCTTAACGTGACCATACTGACCCTTACCACCCGACTGCTTAGCGTACTTGTAATCAACGTTAGCTTCCTTGGTGATGGTCTCCTTATAGGATACCTGAGGAGCACCTACATTAGCCTCTACCTTGAACTCTCTGAGCAGTCTGTCAACGATGATCTCCAGGTGGAGCTCACCCATACCTGCGATGATAGTCTGACCTGTCTCTTCAGAAGTATAAGTTCTGAAAGTAGGATCTTCTTCAGCGAGCTTAGCGAGAGCAATGCCCATCTTCTCCTGACCTGCCTTAGTCTTAGGCTCGATAGCCAGCTGGATAACAGGCTCGGGGAATTCCATGGACTCCAGTATAACAGGGTTCTTCTCATCACAGAGAGTATCACCTGTAGTAGTATTCTTCAGACCGATAGCAGCGCCGATATCACCTGCATAGATGGTGCTGATCTCTTTTCTGTCGTTGGAGTGCATCTGAACGATACGTCCGATCCTCTCCTCCTTATCCTTGGTGGAGTTGTAAACGGCAGAACCTGCGCTGAGTGTACCCGAGTAAACTCTGAAATATGCGAGCTTACCAACGAAGGGGTCTGTAGCGATCTTGAATGCGAGAGCAGCGAAAGGCTGATCGTCGCCGGAAATTCTTTCGCACTCCTCACCTGTCTCGGGGTTAACGCCCTTGATGTGGGGAACGTCGATAGGAGAAGGCATATAGTCAACGATAGCATCGAGCAGCTTCTGAACGCCCTTGTTCTTGTAGGAAGTACCGCAAGTTACAGGCACCATTGTGTTGTCGATGGTAGAACGTCTGATTACCTTCTTCATCTCTTCGATAGTGATCTCCTCATCAGCGAAGAACTTCTCTGCGAGGTCATCATCTACCTCAGCAAGGTGCTCGATCAGGTCAGCTCTGTACTGCTCTGCCTTCTCCTGCATATCAGCGGGGATGTCCTCGCATCTGATATCCTTGCCCAGATCATCATAATAGATATATGCCTTCATTTCAAGCAGGTCGATGATACCCTTGAAATCATCCTCAGCGCCGATAGGCAGCTGGATAGGAACGGCATTGCACTGAAGTCTCTCGTGGAGCATATTCAGTACGTTGTAGAAATCGGCACCCATGATATCCATCTTGTTAACGTATACCATTCTGGGAACCTTATAGTTATCAGCCTGTCTCCAAACAGTCTCGGTCTGGGGCTCAACGCCGCCCTTTGCACAAAGTACGGTTACAGAGCCGTCGAGAACTCTCAGAGATCTCTCAACTTCAACAGTGAAGTCAACGTGACCGGGAGTATCTATGATATTGAGTCTGTAGCGCTTCTTAGCGTCAGTATCATAGGTAGGTGTCCAGTAGCAGGTGGTAGCAGCAGAAGTGATGGTAATACCTCTCTCCTTCTCCTGTGCCATCCAGTCCATTGTGGATGCACCGTCGTGGGTCTCACCGATCTTATAGTTTACACCGGTATAGAACAGGATACGCTCAGTAGTGGTTGTTTTACCGGCGTCGATATGAGCCATGATACCGATATTACGGTAATCCTGGAGCTTAGTTTCTCTTGCCATGATATATCCTCCTCTATACTCTTACCATCTGTAATGAGCGAAGGCCTTGTTAGCCTCAGCCATCTTGTGTGTATCATCACGCTTCTTGCATGAACCGCCCACACCGTTAAGAGCATCGAGGATCTCAGCTGCAAGCTTTTCCTTCATGGTATCCTCATGTCTCTCACGAGAATACTTTGTGATCCATCTCAGACCCAGAGTCTGGCGTCTGTCAGGTCTTACCTCCATAGGAACCTGGTAGGTCGCACCGCCGACACGGCGAGCCTTTACCTCCAGCTCAGGCATGATGTTGTTCATAGCCTCCTCGAAGACTTCGAGAGCAGGACGGCCTGTCTTCTCTTCTACGATCTCAAATGCTCCGTAAACGATCTTCTGGGCAACACCCTTCTTACCGTCGAGCATGATGTTGTTTACCAGACGTGTTACCAGCTTGCTGTTGTATACAGGATCCTGGAGCACGTCTCTCTTAGTAACTCTACCTCTTCTTGGCACTTTAATTCCCTCCTTCACAAATAATGAATTCATAGGTACTCGCTCTGTGACCAAACTTTCTGTCCGTCACAGCCCCGTCAGTTCCATGCAGAGTTACCAATATAAATATATATCAATCACTCCACAAAAACTGTGGTCTCCGCAGATGTCAAAATACACCGTGCGGCAATGAGTTATTCCATAAATGTTGTTTTTCCCTTATTTAAGAGAAATTACTTAGCTGCGCCTGCCTTAGGCTTCTTAGCACCGTACTTGGATCTTGCCTGCATTCTCTTAGCAACGCCCTGTGCATCCAGTGTACCACGGATGATGTGATATCTCACACCGGGGAGGTCCTTTACTCTTCCGCCTCTGATGAGAACAACAGAGTGCTCCTGAAGGTTATGACCGATACCTGGGATGTAAGCAGTTACTTCGTAGCCGTTAGTCAGCTTTACCCTAGCTACCTTTCTCATAGCGGAGTTAGGCTTCTTAGGTGTAGCAGTTCTTACGACAGTGCAAACGCCTCTCTTCTGAGGACAGCTCTGATCGATGACTCTCTTCTTCTTGGCATTGAAACCCTTCTGAAGAGCAGGTGCTGTGGACTTGTCAGCCAGGACATTTCTGCCCTTTCTTACTAACTGGTTAAAGGTTGGCATATTTTCTCTCCTTTCGTCAAATAGTTACACTGACCCTATTGTCAGCGTACCCGATTATTATACACCATCTTTTTCCCCTTGTCAAGCGCATCCGCACATTTTTTACAATTATGACAAAACACCCGAACTCACGAGGGGCTCGGGTGTTTAATATACATACCAAACGTGGTATCTTCGCTTGATATGTCCCCACATTTTTTGTTTGGAGTGTGGGAAAAGAAGAAGTTTAAAGATGTTATCCCGATCATGGATATGCCGTCAGGGGATCGTATACTCTTCCGAGAGTTCACCGTCACGGTATATCTTGGTATCTACACTTTGCTCGTAGGTGCCATCTATGGTGCCGTCGAAGGTATGGTACTCGATGAACGGTTCTTCGCCGTTATCACCGAAAGGTGTATTGCTTCCTATTACGAAATTTGTATCTGCGTCACTGCCGAACTTATCGCTCATGAAGCCCGAGGCATCGCTGATATTGATGGTGACAGTATCTCCGTTGATCGTCACGTTTTCTTTTCCTGCTGACGCTATAAGTTCACCGAGCTCCTCATCGTCGAAACCGCTCTTATCGAATACTATGGACTGCTTGCCGTCTTTTTCGATGATCTTGAAATTCTTGGAGGACTCGCTCTTTTCAAAAGTAATACCGCTGTTGTCAGAACTTATCTCATCGTCCTTTTTGCTGCTGTCATCACCTGTTTTGGCGGCGGTACCGAAGGGCTTGTCGGAGACCTGTATCGTCATGTCGCATATTTCCTGTTCCTCGCTGTACTTTGTGGATGCCGCATTTATCAGCAGATATGCCTTTGAACTGTCATCCATATCCTTTACAAAACGTACTCTTGAGAACTTATATACGGCTTCCGTATCGGAGAGCTCAGCCTGTGCGTAGATGGACTTTCCGTCTATTTTCATTTCGATGTCCGCAGTTTTTTCGTTGTTGACCCAGTCAAGCGAGATATCTTCTATCCTGCCCGTCTTGCTCGTTACGTCCAAAACAAAAAGCTGTGGTATACTGCTGTACATCGAGTCCTTGAAATACTCGGGGTCTTCAAGATCGGTTATCGTTCTGTTTTTACCGCTTATTATAACGCTGTCATCCTCGTAGCTCGTACCTGTACAGTGCAGATCGCCAAATGGCTGTGACAGGAAATTGTTCATTATGATAGAGGCGGTCCTGTTTTCACGGTCGTTTTGTTCAGTTCCGCCCTTTGCTAATTTTGATGATAAAAACAGATTGCCCGTTATATAAGAATAATCATCGTTCGAGGCTGCCTTCGCTGTTTCAAGTATCCTGAGAAATTCCGTGTCGTCCGAGTCTCCGAGATATGCTGCCGCACCAAATTCACGCAGATTTTCAAAAGCGTTAAAATACATGGTCTGTATACCGTTTTCTGTGTTTAGCTTGATGTCTATATTATTTCGCATTTCTTCAAGCCCGATGGCGACTTTATCGCCCGTCACGAGTTTGTGTCCGTCAGGTCCGAAACCCAACTTTGTTATATTGTCCACAGCTACGGCTTCGAGCATCGTGCCCAGTGAGCCGCCGTCATAATCGATTTTTCTGACAGCGAGGGCTATGGTCATCTTGCCGTCTGCGGTCTCACCTGAACTTATCACAGTGCCTACGACTACCTCGTCATATTCCTGTTCAAGCTGTGCCAGCAGGTCATTCTGTATCTGTTCTGTCACGCTCTCATCATCTGTGAGAGCTTCATCTATATATGATGAGGGCGAATTTGTTATGCCGCCCTTTTTTATCACGTTCGGGAGTATCCCTGCGCTTATTGCCACAACTGCGGCTGCGGCAACAGCTGTTCCGTACTGCCAACCCCTGAGCTTTGGCTTTTCGGCTTCTTTTATATCTAATGCCCTGCGCTTCCAGTCATCGGGAGTCTTAACATTATCTAAAAATCTGAACTGCTTCATGATATTCTCCTTTCGCAAGTTCGTGGCTCAGTCACTCCTCAAGCATTCCTTTTAGTTTTTCTCTTCCACGCTTGAGTTGTGACTTCACCGTGTTAGGATTGCTGCCTGTCGCTTCGCATATACCGTCGATGCTAAGCTGTTCATAATAAAACAGATATATCACATCCCTGTAACGTGGTGGGAGGTCCATGACTACCGCCCACAGGTCTCTGTCCGTTGGGTCTACAGAGGCTGTTATCAGTTCATCGAGACTCAGGGTCTTTCGTCTGAGATGATAGCGCAGCAGACTTCTGCACTCATTCACCGTTACCCTGAGCAGCCATGCCTTAGGATTGGGAATGTCTCCTTTTTTCAGCGCCTTGAACAGCTTGAAGAACACGTTCTGGTAGCAGTCCTCAGCGTCCGCTTTGTTTCCTGTATGGATAAGGCAAAGTCTGGTGACAGTATCGGAATATTCTTCGAGCAGCTCACGATACTGCACTTCTATATCTGTCATCATATGCACCTCCTTTTGTTCTACACTATATAAAACGCCCGTGCCCTGTAAAAAGTTGCAGCGTAAAAATATTTTTTTCATTTACTATATTAACACCGTATATCTTTGCTTGTCAATATATATATAGTCAGCACTGAACGCCCGGAAATTTATGCCGTTTGATATAAAATAAAATATGCTCTTCGGCATATCAAAACGCCAAAGAGCATGGTCTGTATCAGTAATTTGTCCTGCGCATGATCGGCAAACCCCTAATGCAGCCGTATCACGTTAAGCCTTAGCCTTCGGCTTTTCCGACAATGCTGCGGTCATACGCTTGAAATGTATACCGTCAAGAGCCTTTCCGAGCAGTATGTAGAGTACGCTGCTCGCTGCTGTTTGTATGCAGTATGCAGGGGTCTGCACGAAGGCAGCGCTTATTGTCGCAGCGGAAAAATGCTCGGTCATGAAAATGCCCTGGTATAAACTGTAGCCGCATACGCAAAGTATCAGCGAGGGTATCAGCCCCAGCAGATTTCGCTTTGTGACTATCCTATCGCCCTTGCTTGTAAAGAACAGGCAGGTGACAGCCTTTATGATGATAGTAGCAGGCATCCATACCGCAAACCCGCTCAGTCCGTCCGCCAGTGCGCCGCCTATTGCTCCTGCCGCCATGGCATAGGGCGCAGGCAGCAGGCTTGCCGCCAGGAAAATTATCCCGTCCCCTGCGTGGGTGTAGCCTGCACCTGTGGGTATGTGTACGAATGCTGTCAGTATGTATATGAGTGAGGCGAAAACTCCCGTAAGAGTGATGAGCCTTAGTTTTTTAGAAGCCTGTGTTCTGTCTGCCGCATTGGTCATGTGTATCATTCCTTTCGATATATCCGAAACGTTTCTGTGATAAGATGATACATCGTTTTCGCAAAAAAATCAAATCCTGCATCAGCGAAAAATTTTTGTGAACATCTATGCATCATGCTCATCAAACATAACGCCCAAAGATCACATTAACTGCATATCGACGGAAATTTTGCCCCCATTTTTTTGTCAATATTTCGCACTTCGTCACCCTGCACTAACACCGCCCCCGATGTCGGCGCTTTACTATGCATTAGGTAGGTTTTATTGAGGCAACACCGCACAACCATTGTGTACCGGATACGCCCAACATCAGTGAAACTGATGTTTCAGATTTTTCGTCAGGTTTTCTAAATTTGACGCAGGAAGGCTGACGCCTTTCAAGGAAAATTTGGGAAAGATGACGGAAAATCTGCAAGTGGATGGTGCGTAAAGGCTTTAGTCGGTGGCTGTGCGGTGTTGCCTTGAAAAAAACAGGACGAAGCCTGCTCCGTCCTGTGGTCTGTTCGTTATATCAGCCGAGCTTTCCTATAAAGCCCTTTACCAGCGCTGTGAATCTCTCCGCTGCATCGTCAGCCGCCTGCTGAACTTCTTCGTGGGAGAGGGGAGTGCTGTTTATGCCTGCCGCCATATTTGATATCAGCGAGAGTCCGCAGACTTTAAGCCCCATATGCCTTGCCGCTATGGCTTCGCAGGCTGTGGACATACCCACTGCCGATGCTCCAATAGTTTCAAGCATACGTATCTCCGCAGGAGTCTCATATGATGGACCTGTCAGCTGCGCATAAATGCCCTGTTTTAGCTCTGTGCCGTGCTCCGACGCTGCCGCCAGCGCCTTCTCCCTGAGTGTTATATCATAAACCTCTGACATATCGGGAAATCTTACGCCCAGCCTGTCATCGTTTTTGCCGATCAGCGGGTTAGGCACGAATGCAGCGATATGGTCGGTTATCAGCATGATGTCGCCTGCCTTGAAGCTGCGGTCTATGCCGCCTGCTGCGTTTGTCAGCAGCAGTGTTTCCACCCCGAGCATACCCATCAGTCTTGTGGGCATCACCACATCTTCCATGGGATAACCCTCGTAGTAGTGTACTCTGCCCTGCATCATGACGACCTCGACACCGCTCACCTTGCCAAAGATGAACCTGCCCTTGTGCCCCTCTACCGTAGAACGTGGAAAGTCGGGTATATCGCTGTAGTTCACCGAGGATATGATCTCTGCCTCTTCCGCAAAGCCGCCCAGCCCCGAGCCCAGCACTATGCCGATCTTAGGCGAGCAGCCTGCCCTTTCACGGACATATCCGCAAGCATTTACAAGCTTTTCATAGTTTACGCTCACGGCTCATCCTCCTTTTTATCGGTGTCCTTCATTGCCATTATCTCGTTGAGTATATCTGCTGAACTTGACTCACGCTTGTGTTCTCTGAACTGCCTCATCTTTACGGCTATGAATGCTATCAGTCCGCCGAACACCAGTATCAGGAATGCCGTCACTGTCGCTGCCATTACCGCAGGGGATATACTGCCCGATCTTACGCCCTTTTCCAGCACACCGATAATGACCGTGCCCAGTACGAATATCATCACGACCACGAGCAGCATCATAAGTTTTCCCAGTGGTGTCATTTTATGTTCGCCTCCGTATTATTCGGGATATGTAAAGCGCTTGTTCTCTATAAGGTCGTTTACGTAGCGCTGTATATACTGCTTGGCACCCTCTAAGTCCTGGTCAGAATAATTGCCGCATTCTTCGGGTCTTGCACCGGGTATCTCGCCCTCGTGGTCGAGTATCGAGTGGCACATATCCACCACCAGTTCATATATGTTCTCGCTCTCCAGCTCGCCGAAAAGGATGATATAGAAGCCTGTCCTGCATCCCATTGGTCCGAAATATACTATGGAATTCTTTGCGGCGCAGTTGCGCAGATATGTCGCACCCAGGTGCTCGATGGTGTGTATGGATGCCGTATCCATAACAGGCTCACGGTTAGGCGCAGTCATGCGCATATCGAATGTTGTTACCGTGCATTCGCCGCTGGCATCTTTTCTTGAAACATAAAGTCCCGGCAGCAGGTCGTTGTGGTTGACTGTGAAGCTGGCTATCTTTTCCATTTAAGTATCCTCCTTTACTGTCTCAGCGAGTCTCTTTAAGAACTCATCGAGTATTTCCAGCTCTGCCGCTGCAGCTTTAGCCAGCGACTGAGCATAGTCGTTGTTTGAATTTTCATCTCCGTTATCGGAAATGGTCCTCAGTATGCAGAAATCAGTGCCGTTGACGAAGCATACGTGCCCTATCGCACCGCCCTCCATCTCGCATACTATGGCAGAAAACTCGTTCCTGAGTTCGCTGCGCTTTTCTTCGCTGTTCACAAAACAGTCGCCCGAAGCGATAACGCCCTTTTCAGAGTGTATGCCGTGAGCCACTGCCGCTTCCTCCAGCAAGGCTGTATACTTTTGCGAACACTCAAAGTATACCTTGTTTATGCCCGAGATAAGTCCCTTCGGATCACCCAGCGGAGTGGTATCCATATCGTGCTGGACAACAGCACTTGCTATGCCTGCATCGCCTATATCAAGCTTGTCCGTCAGCGAGCCGCCCACACCTGCGTTTATTATTACATCGGGCTTGAAAGTCAGTATCATAGCCTCTGCGCAAATGCCTGCGAACACCTTGCCCACACCGCACTGTGCAGCCACCACGTTCATGCCGAAAAGCTCGCCGTAAACGAACTCTATCCCGCTGACTGTCACCATACCGCCGTTTTCAAGCTTGGGCTTCAATGCATCTATCTCGGGCTTCATAGCACCTATGACACCCACCGTGAATTTATTACTGTTTTTGAACACGTTATCAGCTCCGTCCCGTAAAAATATCTGTCATTCAAATACTGTAAGTTCTTTCGATCATTATAAATATATTATAACATAAAAATATACAAAAGTAAAGATGGCTGTATCAAATATTTGTTCTAAAATTACAATTTAATTGCTGCGCAACAGCGCAGGCGGTTTATTCTTGGATATCAGCGGTTTTTTCAAACTTCATGCTGATAAGGTCAAGTCCGCCCAGCCCGAAGTGTAATCTCAGCACCGTAAATCTCGAGAACATATAAACCTGCTCTATCGTATGGCTGACAGGTCTGCCGCCTGTACCGTTCCAGGTGTATGTGCCCCAGGCTGTGCCCGAGCCGAATACAGTCACGGGCATCTGTGCCAGCTCGCTCTGCTGTGAGCTGGCGGTGAGGGTCACCTTGTATACTCCGGGGTAAGTAACATCCAGCGTGAAGCTGTGCTCGGCATTTCGTGCAGTCTTCACATCGCAAAGGTCGATGGTGAGCTCCCTGTCCACGGTGTACACTCTGCTTGCAGCCTCGGGGTCGGTGGTGTCCTCGGGTTTGTTCAGTATCTCGACCTTCTTATCCTCGCCCATCATACGCTCCATAGCGTGGGTCGAAAGCAGGAAATCCAGCACGTTTTTCGCACTGCGCTGCAGCTCGGCTTTAGCCAGCCTGCCGTCAGCCAGCGCCGCCTTGATGTTGTCGCTGTTGTTCTCACCGTCTGCACAGACCATGTATACATCGTTCTGCGCTCTGACCATAGCTGCGAGATTTTCCTTGTCGGGCTCAGCGCCACGGTCGTTGATGTTAGCCCACCAGTCGGTCATGACAAAGCCGTTAAAGCCCCATTCCTTGCGGAGTATCCGGGTGTTCAGGTCGTGGTTGCCTGCGGTCCACAGGTCGTTTACCTTGCCGTATGTGGTCATTACCGAACGTCCGCCGCCGTCACGCACTGCCATCTCGAAACCTCTGAGATAAATCTCCCTCAGCGCCCTTTCGCTTACTGCCGCATCAAGGAAATGTCTGTTAGTCTCCTGATTGTTGCCGCAGAAATGCTTTATAGTGCCCTCTACACCTGCGCTGTGCAGACCTTTGAGTTCAGCCACAGCCATTGTTCCCGTAAGATAAGGGTCTTCGGAGAAATACTCGAAGTTCCTGCCGTTGAGTGGATGTCGGTGTATGTTCATGCCCGGTCCCAGCAGACAGTCCACATTGTTCGCCTGCATTTCCAGACCCAGCATGGAGAACAGCTCGGTTATCAGCCCTTTGTTGAAGGTCGAAGCTATCAGTGTGCCGTTGGGCAGGCTGAATGCCTTTGTGCCCACGTCCATTCTCATGCCCGAGGGTCCGTCCGAACAGCATCCGCAGGGTACGCCCAGTTCTTTGAGCCGCTGTGAAACACCGCCGAATGCCGCCGCTGTGCCTGCGGTCACCTTTGGCGAGCACATACCCTCGCCACGCACCAGACAATTAAGGTCATCATCACTAAGCTGTGCTATGAATTCATCAAGCGTGCATTTTCCCTTTGCCACATCTGCGAATTTAAGTCCCTTGTCGCCTGTATAAGCTATTTCCTCGGGGATATCAGAGAGCCTGCGCTGTGCCTCGTCTATACGCAGTGTAGGTACGTCCTCGAACACAAGCTCATTGCCTTTGCGTGCCATTCTCTTAAACTCCATCACGGGCGCTAAAGCCTGCTCGTGTTCTTCCAGCACTGCTTTGCCTGCATCAAAGAAAAAGTCGGAAGTAAAGTCGTCCACGGGATAAAGCTCCTTGTCGCCAAGTCCCCCTGCGCAGATAAGGAACCTTACTCCCTCGGGCAGTACAAGACAGTTCTTGTGCCCTGTTATGCCGCTGTCATCATATACCGCAAGGTCACGTATCTTAACATCTATCACCACGTCCTGCGATTCGTTCGGTGAAAGGGTCTTTGTCTTTTCAAATCCGCACAGCACCTTGTCGGGCAGTGAGATGAACTCATCGGGCACTTCGCAGTATTTGCAGAACAGCATGACCACGTTTTTGCCGTCACACCTGCCTGTGTTCGTCACGGTGATGGTGTAGCGCATACCGTCATCGGTCTTTTGGCGGTCTTTTATCTTCATCTCGAAATCCGTATACGAAAGCCCGTACCCGAAATGATAGCGCACCTTGTCCTTGGCGAAAGTATCAAAATATCTGTATCCCACGAAAATATCCTCCGCATAGAAATTTCGGTCACGGTCGTGGAAATACTTGTCCGAAGGATAATCGGATATATTGTAAGCTATGGTGTCGGGCAGGCAGCCGCTTGGCGATACATCACCCAGTATCACCCTTGCCGCACCTGTGCCGCCTGTCATTCCGCCCTGCCACAGGTAAAGCACAGCCTCGGGCGAAAATTCGTCCACAAAGCCCATGTCTATGATATTGCCCACATTCAGCAGAACTATCATTTTCTTGAAATTCCTGCGCACCACCGCCATCATTTCATGCTCTTTTTTGGTCAGCAGATACGAACCCTCGGTGTAGCTGTTGTCCTGCTCCTCACCTGCTGTTCTGCCTATTATTACCAGTGCCGCATCTGAGGTCTTTGCCGCCTCAGCCGCCAACTCGTCGGTCAAAGGCATCTCCTCCTGACACCAGGGCTCGTCGCCCCAGCCTTCGCCCTGGTCGAAAGGGTGTTCTTCGACCCAGCTTTTGTAGGTCTGCAAAAGCTTTTCGTTCAGCCTGGCGCCTGCCTCGATAAGACCGTCCACTACCCCTGTGACCTTGTCCACATTGACCATGCCGCCCGAACCTGTGCCGCTTTTGTAGTAATCCAGCTGTATCCTGCCTAACACAGCTATCTCATTATTTCTATCAAGGGGAAGTCCCCCCTCATTGCGCACAAGCACTGCACCCTCTGCATTGACCTGTGCGGCTTTTTCAAGATATTCGTTCCAATCAAGCTTAACCATACGGATATCCTCCTTATTCTAATTTATGATCCAAATATTTAAAGCAAAAAACGTAACGACAAGGCGTCCCGGGCTAGGGTAAGCTACCTATAGCGACCAACTATAGACCGCTACCGAGCGCCTGTTTTTCCTATTAAACAAAACAACGTAACGACAAGGCGACCCGGGCTAGGGTAAACTACCTATAGTGCCATGCTATTGAACGCTACCGAGCGCCTATTTTTTCTATTAAACAAAACAACGTAACGACAAGGCGTTCCGGGCTAGGGTAAGCTACCTATAATACCAAACTATTGACCGCTGCCGAGCGCCTATTTTTTCTATCAAACAAAACAACGTAACGACAAGGCGACCCGGGCTAGGGTAAGCTACCTATAGCGACCAACTATAGACCGCTACCGAGCGCCTGTTTTTCCTATTAAGCAAAACAACGTAACGATTTGGCGACCCGGGCTAGGGCTAGGGGGTCATTCGACGGATTTTAGGCTTTCTGCCATGTTTATCTTTTCAAGCTTGCTTTCCATGAAGAAATTCACCGCAAGATTGAAAAGGAAAGTAAGTGCGATGCTGAATAAGTAGCTTCGGGGGAGTATCCTCACCTTGAAGCTTACCAGATCCACCACTATCTGCGCCATTACGAACCTGTGCAGTATCACGCCCAGTCCAAGTCCCACCGCAATGCCCAGCGCTGTCAGGAATATGTTCTCCCTCAGCACGTAAGCCGCAGTTTCGTTCTTGAAAAATCCCAGCACCTTTATGGTGGCTATCTCACGCTCACGCTCGGTGATGTTTATGTTCGTCAGATTGTAAAGCACGATGAATGCAAGTCCTGCCGCACTCACTATCACCAGCAGCACCACATAGTCAAGGCTGCTCATCGAGTCGGTCATGCGCTTTTTGAAATCTTCGTAGAGCGTAACATTAGTAACACTGTCAAGCTTGCCTATCTCAGCCTGCGCCTCGTGAACGTCCTTGCCGCTTTTAAAGTTCACATACATCTCGTTTAAGTCCGCACGCTCGCCCAGCTGCCGCTCGACCTCATCATGACTTACAAAAACATAGTTGTATACATGATTGTCGAATATGTCCTTGACCGTGAAGTGCAGTGTCCTCATGTTTTCGTCACGCAGTTCTATCTCGTCACCCTTTTTGACATTGTACCTTTCTGCCACACTGACCGATACCAGCGCTTCGTCACCCACAGGGGCAGTCAGCTTGCTGCCGTCAGTGTCTATGAAGTTCATGCTGCCCTCTAACTGTGAAAAATCTTCGGGAGCTACCACGCTCATGCTCTTTGTCAGATCTTTCTTCACAAGATCCCACGAGGCTGAGTATACACAGGCATAGTCCGCACCGATATCCCCAAGCTTCTGCGAGAGCTCGGCGGGAACTGTCCCGTCGTCCTCCGCCTTGTAGCTTACGGACGCATCAGCCGTCACGATCTCCTCGTACTGTACCACCGCAAAATCGCCCACCGAGTCCTTTATGCCGAAACCTGTGAGCAGCAGCGCCGTACAGCCGCTTATGCCCAGTATCATCATGAACAGTCTCTTCTTGTAACGGAAAATGTTCCTGACTGATACCTTGTGCAGAAATTTCATTCTGTTCCATATGAACGGTACGTGCTCCAGCAGTACCCTTTTGCCTGCTTTCGGGGCTTTGGGACGCATAAGCTCCGCCGCAGTCTCTGCCAGCTCGTACCTGCATGACAGCCATGCGGCTCCCACCGAACACAACAGCGATACCGCCGCCGCTATCACCGCAAGCTTCACATCGAAAAGATATTTTATATCGAGCTCTATGTACATGAGCTTGTAGGTCATCCAGATGACTCTCGGGAAAAGTACCGTGCCCACGCCGTAGCCCAGCACACAGCCGATCATGGCCGCACTGCCTGCGTAGAACGTGAACCTGCGCATTATCGCCCTCTCCGAATAGCCCAAAGCTTTCAGCGTGCCTATGAGCGTCCTGCGTTCTTCTACCATTCTGCTCATTGTCGTCATGCATACCAGTGCCGCCACCAGTATGAAGAATATGGGGAACACCCTAGCCACCTGCGCTACTATCTCAGAGTCGTTTTTAAAGCAGGCATAGCCTATGTTCGTGTTCCTGTCCAGCAGGAATATGTCGGGCGCTTCCAGGTCACGCAGTTCCTGCTCACCGTCTGCCAGTTCTTTTTCCGCATCGGCTATCTCTTCATCAAATTCAGTCAGACCGTCTTCGTATTCCTGCTCGCCGTCCTCGTATTTCTTCTTGCCGTCTTCGTACTCGGCTTTTCCGTCCTCATATTCACGCCTGCCCTTTTCGAGCTCGCTTTTGCCGTCCTCAAGCTGAGCCTTTCCGCTGTTGTATTCAGCCCGACCGCTGTTGTACTGCGCCCTGCCCGACTCATACTGCCCTGCAGATGCATAGTAAGCCGCAAGATTTTTCTCGTATTCAGCCCTGCCTGCACTAAGCTTTTCCTTTGCGGTATCAAGCTCCTTTTTCTTGCCGTCCAGCTCTTTCTGACCTGCACTGAGTTCAGCCTTTTTCTGTCCCAGCTCCTTGCGTGCAGCCTCTATCTGTCCAAGCCCCTGCTCGAACTGTGCCTTTGCACCGTTTAGCTGCATTTCCTGCTCGGTGGGCAGCATATCTATCATCTCGAAATATGCGCCGTTCTCTTTCATGAAAGCAGTCTGCTGTTCCTCCAGTTCCTTCTGCTGACCGTCCAGCTGTTTCTCGGCAGTCTTTATCTGCGCAAGACCCTCGTCTATCTGCTTCTGCGCCGTTTTGAGCTCCTTTTCACCGTCCGTGAGAGCCTTCTCATTCTTCTCCAGTTCTTTCCTGCCCGCTTCAAGCTGTACCCAGCCGCTGTCCAGCTGTGCCTTGCCGCTTGCGAGAGTGCTGCCTGCGTTGTCCAGCTGCGCCTTGGCGTCCGAGAGCTTTTTCTCGTTGTCCGCTATCTCTTTTTCACCGTCCGCTATCTCTTTCTCGGCTTCTTTCAGCTTTTCTGCGGCACTGTCAAGTTCTTCCTTGGCGCTGTCCAGTTCCTCACGGGCACTGTCAAGCTCCTGCCTGCCCTCTTCACGGGCGCTGTCCAGCTCTTCTCTGCCCGAGTTCAGTTCTTCCTCCGCCTCAGATACTATCCTCTCATACCTGTCCTGAGCCTGTGCTTCGGCAGCCTCTTCCCAGCTGCCCTCACGCTCGCTCATATAGTCCTTGTATTCATCGGAATATACATCAAGTTCATGGTCGAGCTTTATGTAAAGCTCGGTGTATACGTCCATATCGAAATCCGCTTCGTTCAGGTAGATATAGCCCGTCACCGAACCGCTGCCCAGCGAGGTCGTGCCACGCTCAAAATGCACATAGGCAGGGGAGTATATCCTGCCCACCACCGTAAGTTCACGGGGCTTGAAGCCGTCGAGCGCATCTTCGGTGTTCTCGGTCTCGCTGACGGTCAGCTTGTCACCCACCTTGAAAGCGGTCTTGCCGTCTATCACACATTCCCCTGCATCTTTCGGCAGCCTGCCTTCCAGTATGTCGGGTCTGTTCACGTCATCTGTCAGCGAGTGTGTCTTGAAAACGTGCTCCTCGCCCTCCTCGTCAAGGCATAGCAAGTCCAGTGCGTAAGCGCCCTCTGCCGCACGCACATCCTCACGTTCTTTAAGTTTATCAACGTCCTTATCCTCCCAACCTAAGGTCGAGATTATGCGGTAGTCGAAAAGCTCGTGGTCTGTCATAAATCCGCCCACAGTGTTTACCATCGCAGGCGTAGTTATCCTTACGCCCGTAAAAAATCCCACACCCAGAGCGATTATGGAAAGTATAGCCATGAACCGCCCGAAGGAACTGCGTATCTCACGCAGTGCGGATGCTGTCATTTTTGATCTCATCTATATCACCATTCTATATCTTCAACATCCACTATGTCCTTGTTGAGCACCATGCTTTCCACCGTGCCGCTTTTTACCGTTATGATTCGGTCAGCCATTGCTGCCAGTGCGGAGTTGTGGGTTATTACCACGACTGTCATGCCGTTTTTGCGGCAGGTATCCTGCAAAAGCTTCAGCACAGCCTTGCCCGTATTGTAGTCCAGCGCACCTGTAGGTTCGTCGCAAAGCAGCAGCTTGGGATTCTTTGCCAGCGCCCTTGCGATAGCCACACGCTGCTGTTCTCCGCCCGAAAGCTGTGCAGGAAAGTTCTTCATGCGCTCGCCCAGCCCCACCTGTTTCAGCACCTGTTCAGCGTCCAGCGGATCCTTGCATATCTGGGCTGCCAGCTCCACGTTCTCTTTGGCTGTCAGGTTCTGCACCAGATTATAGAACTGGAAAACAAAGCCTATATCGTATCGCCTGTAAGCGGTCAGGTCTTTTTTGCCCAGCGTGGATATCTCCTTGCCGTCAAGCTTTACACTGCCCGAGGTCAGCGTATCCATTCCGCCCAGGATATTGAGTATCGTGGTCTTGCCTGCACCCGATGCGCCGACTATCACACAGAACTCGCCCTTTTCTATCTCAAAGCTTGCATCACGTAAAGCGTGTATCTCTACCTCGCCTGTCTTGTAGGTCTTACGGACATTTTTAAATTCAACGAATGCGCTCATATCAACACTCCTGCCATGAATTGTAAATTTCAGTTTTAGATATTATACCATAGAATATAGTAAAAGTAAAGAAAATAAAGTTGCTGAATATTAAAAAAGTGCACTGTCCCGAAACAGAACAGTGCACTTGTTTTCAATTATCATGCAGCCTGTGAAGAACTGCTGTCATCAGCGGAAGATGAGCTGCTGCCGCCCAGATCTATGACTGAGTCGCTGTTTTCATCCTGGCTGCTGCTGTCGCTTGTCTGGGGTGTGCCCACAGCACCCGGCAGATAGTTCTCGTATACCAGTATGGTATCCTCTGTAGCTGCTGTATCGGATTCGCTCTTTGTAGTAACGCAGATATACTCCTTGCCGTTGTACTCTACAACAGTGGAAAGTGTGAACATAGCCTCATCGGTGAAGCCTGTCTTACCGCCCTTGACTACAGCATCCTCTTCGCCGTTCTGGTCAGCGTCGATGAAGTAGCCGCCGAATCTTGAATGGAAAATGCTCTCAAGGTCTATACCGTCCTCAAATTCTTCTGTAGCGCTGGTGGTGTATTCCTCTGCGCACAGTACCTTTCTGCATATCTCGTTATCCAGGCAAGCCTTTGTGATAACTGCAATATCCTGTGCGGAAGAGTAGTGGTTCTTGTCATGCAGACCGCTGGCATTTACGAAGTTTGTGTCCATAAGACCCAGTTCAGCGACCTTTGCGTTCATCATCTTTACGAACTCTTCCTCGCTGCCTGCGATAGCCTTTGCAAGACCCAGTGTGCCGTCAGCACCGCTGGGGAGTATAGCCGCATACATCAGGTCTTCCATAGTTACCTCATCACCTGCGGCAAAGCCTGCACGGCTGGCGTTCTCATCTATCAGGGGGTCGATATCGCTGTCAGTGAACTTGTACTTTGCTTTCAGATCAGTGATGTTCTCCGCAGCAACCAGCAGAGTCATCAGCTTTGTCAGCGAAGCGGGATATATCTTCTTGTCGTACTTCAAGCCTGCGATGATCTCATTGGTCTCGCAGTCCAGCAGTACAGCTGTGCTGAAAGTAGCATCTTTAAGGTTTATGGTCTCGTACTGATCCGAGATGGCAGGCAGCATCGAAGGCTTTACTTCGGGTATCTCCACCTCAACAGTCTCCTCGGGAGTAGGCTCCTTTTCGGGCTCAGCAGGCTCCGTATCATAGCCCTCGGGCATTACAGCCGTCACGTTTTCATTGGGTCTGATAGTATTTCTGCCTGTCACCACCATCAGTGCGCAGCCCACAGCCACGATTATGATCATGATAAGCACTGCGACTATCGCCGCACCGCCTTTACGGTTAGTCTTCAACATTTTTCCTTACCGATCCTTTCGTTATATATTCCTTATATTATTGTCAGACATCCCTTTCATCGCTGTCCGATACATTATCGCTGTTCTTTAATACCTTGTAGCAATAAGCCAGTATGTCCTTACGGGTAACTATACCGATGAAGATGCCTCTGTCATCAATAACAGGCACAAAGTTCTGATCCATGCTCAAAAGTATCAGATCCTCCACCGTCGATGATACGCTTACAGGTCTCATCCTGACCTTTGCAGGTATCTGCTTGAGTGAATATGTCTCCATCTCACGCAGGTCGTACATACCTCTTTCCACCATAAATCTCAGGAAATCTCCCTCGGATATGGTCTTGACGAACCTGCCCTCACGGTCGATGACGGGAACGGCGGAATATCCGTGGTTCTTCATCTTTTCGAGAGTCTGCCTTGCGGTGCAGTCATCGTAGAGATATTCTATGCACGCTTTGGGGTGCAGTAATTTAAGTATATTCATTATCGGGTCTCATCCTCCGAAATGTCCGTTGTGCAGCAATTATAGACCAGTGCCGTCAGTTCGTCGTAGGATATGCCTTTTATCCTGTCATCGTCGATATCCAGCTCATCCAGCTGTTCCTGAGTCACACCGACCCTTGCGAACAGTGTGCGGCAGTAGCTGAGCTTTTGCTCGCTGCCAAGCCTGTCGAAATCAGTGAGCTTGTCTATAAATGAGGTGTCAAACACCGATCTGTCGATCTCTGCGGTCTCGCCGTCCGTAACAGTGCTGTCACTGTCCTCGGCGATGATCTCGTTGATAGTCCTTATCTCGGTCATGCCCTCGTCACCGTTCTCCTCCTCGACAACATATCGGGTGGTGTACTTTACGGGCAGTCCCGTCACTTTGTCAAAATAGAAATCCATCACGGTGATATAGGTGTCGCCTGTGTAGGTGTATTCCTCCACCGCATATTTTGCGGACTCGTTTGGGTCCTTGTTTATATCCGTGGCAGGCAGAGCCTGGTCGATGACCGTTTCTATAAGGCTCTCGGGTCTGCCTTCGTCACGCCTGCGGTATATGCCGCAGAGCTTGTCATAATCATAGCTGTTCTCACCGATGCATATGCTGCCGCTCTCACCCAGGCTGTTCGTGCGCTGCTCGTAATAGTTATCGCCATCGACCACACGGTATATGTCTGTCATAAAACCGTCGGGGTCTGTATAGGTGATCTTTACGGAATAGCGCTCGCTTTTTAAAAGCTTGTAAGCCTTCATTATATACTCCCCGTCAAGAGAAGTCGGTATAGGCTCGGTCATATCATCGGTCACATTATCATCCGCCGCTGTCTGTACAAAAACAGTGCTGCTGTCATCATCAGCCTTGGCTGAGCCGCAGCCCGTAAGACAGATCGCTGCCGCCATGGCGGCTGACAGTAAAGCGGAGCAATGGATCCTCATGCAAGTATGTTCCTTTCCTGTGTCTTATCACGTTAAGGTCCTGTAACAGTCCGCCGCAGGGTACACATACCCTGTTTTGGATAGACCATTATAATTATACACCGCACAGCATCTTATGTCAAGTGAAATTTTAGTGTAAAAGCCAATGCGGTTTTAGTAATTATTAGTAAACGCCCTCCACATATCCACGGTAGCCCTCGGCTTTATTGCGCACAGCATATTCCTCACAGAGATAAGTCTCCTGGCGGTACGTACACTTGCTTTCGTCCAGGTGCTCAAAGTAATCCATCTTTGTATTTACCTTGAGATACTCCTCTTTCTGATCCTTGAAACATTGCATCGTACCGAAATCATCGTTCCCGTAGGGCGAATAGTCGGAATATTGGCAGGTAAAGCAGCATTTGAGATAATACTCATCAGCCATCAGCCTGCTTATCTCGCTGAGTGCAGTCTCAAAGTCCGGGGTCATGTTTGAACATGGGTATTCTTTGCCATCGACCATCAGGGCAAAGCAGTGTATTATAAGGTCATCGTGATAAACGGTCTCGTTATCGCAGATGTACCTGCCCTGCGGCTTTTCGGGGTCGTGCTCTTTATACTCGAACGATATACGCAACTGCCCCTCCAATTCGCTGTTATCGCTCCTGCGGACGACTCTGACGGGCATATCGGCTTCCAGCGAATAGCGGCACAGCTCATAGGTGTAAGATACACCAAGCCCCTCTGCACCAAATACGTCGAGTTCAAAACCGCCGCTTTTGAAAATGTCAAACTTCTCGCAGGCTTTTTCTGTATCGCTGCCCTCTGCCGGCTCGAAGTCCGTAAGGCTCGTGCCCACAAAGCGCACCCCGTCAAGGGTGAACGAAAAAGGATCGCTTGCGTATTCGCCCTGAGTGTTCTCTATCTCTATAAAAGTATCATGGTATCTGTCTTTGTAATGTGCTTTTATTATCTGCATGACTGTCTCCTTTCGTTATTTGACAAAAATAAAAAAATGTGCTATCATATCTTTTGTGAGCATACCGTGCGGTAGCGGGAGCGATCATACGCTCATGAGGAAAGTCCGAGCATCACAGAGCAGGATAGCTGATAACGTCAGCCGAGGGTGACCTCCGAGCCAGTGCAACAGAGATATACCGCCGCATTTTATGCGGTAAGGGTGGAAAGGCGGGGTAAGAGCCCACCGGAGCGGCAGAGATGCCGCTGCCATGTAAACCTTATCCGATGCAACACCAATGGCAGCCGAAGGGTCAATGGCTGCTCGTCAGACCCAAGGTTGTAGGTGGCTTGAGCCGCAGAGCGATCTGCGGACTAGATAGATTACCGTACACGACAAAACTCGGCTTACAGGTAAGCTCATTCGTCCCTGCACTGCGGGGACGATTTTTTATTCGCTTGATTCTCCCAGCAGGGGAGCGTCAAGATCGTGGGGCGCTGCGGTCAGGGCTATATCGGGATAGATTATCCCCACCGTCGGATCGTCAAAGCGTATGCGCACACGTTCACAGGCTGAAAAAGCTCTGTCGCAGCACATTATGTTCTCTGTGTTATCTTCAAGGGATACGAAGGCGTGCCCGAACCCGTCGGGAATGTACAGCTGCCTGCTGTTTTCGGCACTTATCTCTACGCTTACCCATTTAAGGTAGTTCGGTGAACTGCGCCGCAGGTCAACAGCATAGTCCATGCCCCTGCCTTTTGTACAGTATACTATCTTTGCGCAGCCTTTCTGCAAATGTATCCCGTAGACAGTTCCTGCCTTGTCGGAATGATAAAGCTTTGCCGACACCATATCGAAGCTTATCCCGCAGTCTGCCAGCGCCCCTTTGTCGAATACCGACAGGGAAGTGCCCCTGTTCGTGCTGTTCCTGTCACCGTATCCTATAATGTATACCTCGGGCAGTTCGGTCTTTGTGACTTTCATATCCTGTCCTTTCCGTCCATATCCACATAGTAGTTCGAGTAATCTATGCGGTTGGTCACCACGGTGATGTTGGCGCTGTTAAGATATGCCGAAGGATCGTTCGGCATGGGCTCAGATGTAAATACGAATTTCTTGCCCGTGTCGGGTGCGGTATAGTAGCAGTCTATTACATATCCGCCCTTGTAGCTGTCAAAGCGCACCTCCAGCTTTTCGGGAGTTATCCGCAGGTTGTCCGAAGCCAGCCTGTAGCGCTCTCTCGCCTCAAACTTGGGTATGATGAAGACCTTTATCACAGCCACCGAAATGGCAACGAATATTCCGCCGATAGCTGCGGCAGCCAGACCCACCGTCATAAGCAGCACTATCACTATCAAAACCAACGCTATTGCTCCAATGATAACTGTCAGCATACTTATCTCCTCATCTTTTCTTACAGAATTCTTATAGACAAAGAACCTTCCGGTAGGCTTTACCTCACGCCGGAAGGCTCACTTGCTCTCATATATTTCCTCTCGTTTCTCCGTGGAAAGCCATAGCAGCTGCCTGATATCAGCTTTCCCCTCTCCAAAAGTTACAGCGCTGCACCTCTCCAATGTGCCTGCTGTTATTCGTAGCTTTTAGCTATCTCGTCCAGATATTCCTTAGCCTGATCTATCACGCTGTCAGGTGCCAGTACCCTTGCCTTGTTCCCGAACTGGAAGAACCAGCCCCAGAAAGTCGGCGCTATCTGTACATCAGCCGTCAGTGTGAATGTGGTCTCGGAATTTCTGTGGGGGTGGCAGTTCATGCCGAACTTGTCGATGACAACGTTTGCCAGCGAATTGTCGAACTGCATAGTAACGCTCTCCAGCTTGCCGCCGAACATTCCGTACAGCGACTGGAGGTTTGTTACCTCAGCCTTTTCCTCATCGCTCAGCTTGCGCACGCTCTCATCAGTAAGCTCTACGCTTATCATTCTGTCTACCCTGTATCTGCATATCTTCTCGTGCTTGTTGCAGTAGCACACCAGATAGTAGTTCTCGTTCTCCCATACCAGTGAGTATGGCGATACCGTGTAGAACTCTCCGCCGTGCTTGAGTATCTGCTTCTTGTCAGGGTTGAACTCTGTATACCTGAACCTGATCTCCTTCTCATCGAATATACCCGACTGAATAGTATTGATGGTATAGTATATGGTCTCGTTGAAGTTCTTTGTGCGGTTATCCACGTAGATCAGTCGTCTCAGCTGATTAGCCTTGTGCTCGCTGGTAAGTGTCTGCAGCTTCTTGATGAGCTCCTGAGATTTCTTCTTCGTCAGGAACCTGCTTGAAGCTACAGCGTCAGCCAGTACGAAAAGCTCTTCGTCCTGAAACGCTCTCTCGCCCAGGTAGTAGGCATTGGAGTGACCGTCCTTTACGGTTACTATGTCCATGCCGCTGTCGCAAAGCGTCTTTATGTCATCATAAATGGTCTTGCGCTCTGCCTTGATGCCGATGCTGCCCAATATCTCGATCAGTTTGGCACCTGTAAGTGAATGATCTTCGTCTGTTCTTGTCTCGAACAGCTTCTTCATTGTGAGAAGCTTCTGCTTCTGTCTCGATACTACTGCCACTTTATTGATCCTCCCCGCTTCGCTTCATATCCTTAACTTTGATTTTTGAACCATCAGGTTCAACGATCGTGGTGTGCTCAAGAGTATCCGAAAAATTTGCAACGATACTCCGCCTGTACTCCATACGCAGCGCCTCACGCTCGGACTTCTCCTTCTCCGTCAGTTCACGCTGCCTTGAAATGGCTGTGAGCTCAGACAATCTGTCAAGCTTTTTTTTCTCCATAAATTTTTACACTGCTCCCTTTTGGATGTCTTATATCTGTAACAATTGTAATTTTTCTGTAACCGTTCAGCGCAAAAGACCTCCGAAAATTATAAAGCATCATCGGGCTTACACAATACCCGACTGCCATTCGGACTTACACAATATCCACATGGCGTAGCGGAACTTTGAAAAATGTTTCGGACATATGTATATACTTTTATATTTTTGTTCTCTGTATCTTGTCCGATAAAATTCCCAGAACCGTTATTGCAAGACCTATTATAGCACACATTTCTGCAAAAATCAAGTGTAAATTACACAAACAGTACGATATTTTTCACTCAATTTGACCAAATTTTTTTAAAATTGGGTCTGCTCTTGACTTTGACCACAATATATGGTATACTAAAAATAAGAACAAAAGTTCCTATTTGAAAATTTACAATTTGGTTACAATTTGATTTCAGAGAAATTTCAGGAGGAAACGAACATCTTGACCAAAAAAAGACTCTCATATGATCTCGAAGCCGAGACCCTTATGATCGAAAACGGATTTGAAGACGAAGTGACAAAATCGTCTGTGGAGTCCGATGAAACGGACGGCTTTGACTATCCGAAGGTACTTCGGATGCTTATTGATGATAATTTGACGAAAAAACAGAAATGTTATATAATACTATATTATAAAGAGGGGCTCACCGTCACGCAGATAGCCGAGCGTTTCGGCGTGGATAAATCCACCGTGTCACGCACCATAAACCGTGGCAGGCACAGGCTGGCAGCTGCGGCGGGCAGGCAAGCCCTGGGAAAACTACTGGGATGAAAGGCGGTATACCATGCAGACTCCCATTTACGATTTTGCAAAAAAATATGCCGAGAGCAAAACTGTGCGCTTCCATATGCCGGGGCATAAGGGTGTGCGCTTTCACGGGCTTGAAGAATACGACCTGACCGAGATAAGGGGTGCGGACTATTTGTTTGAAGCCGAGGGCATCATAGCTGAGAGCGAGGCGCAGACGGCTAAGCTTTTCGGTGCGGCTAAGACACTCTATTCTGCCGAGGGTTCGAGCCTGTGCATCAAGACCATGCTTGCCATAGCCGAACACTGCCGCCCCGACCGCAGCAGACGTATGCTGGTGGCAGCCCCCAGGAATGTCCATAAGGCATTCATCAATGCGTGTATACTATTAGATATAGATGTCTGCTGGGTGTACCCCAAGGAGGAAAGCCGTTCGCTGTGTTCGGGCGGTGTTACTCCCGATGATATCCGTGAAGCCATCACATCTGCCGACAGGACTCCCGACTGTGTCTATATCACATCTCCCGATTATCTCGGTACGATGAGCGATGTTAAGGGCATATCCGAGGTCTGCCATAAAAGCGGTATACCTCTTATAGTGGATAATGCCCACGGCGCTTACCTTAAATTCCTGCACGAGGATATGCACCCCATGACACTCGGTGCGGATATGTGCTGTGATTCGGCGCACAAGACCCTGCCCTGTTATACGGGTGCTGCACTGCTGCATATCTCGAAGTCTGCCCCTGCGGCTTTTTCGGGCTGTGCAAAAAAACTCATGTCGCTCTTTGCCTCCACAAGTCCCTCGTACCTTATAATGGAGTCCATCGACCTGTGCAGTGCTTATCTCTCGGGCGAATATAAAGCCGAGCTTGAAAAGACCGTACTGCGCACTTCGCTTTGCAAACAGCGCCTTGAAGCTATGGGCTGGAAGTTTTTCGGAGAAGAGCTCTGCAAGCTCACCATAGCCGCAGGGGAGTGCGGCATCACGGGTGATGAACTCGGCGACCGCCTGCGCAGTTTCGGCATCGAGCCCGAGTATACCGACCCAGACTATCTGGTGCTTATGGTAACTCCCTTCAATCCCGAAGCTGACTTCCTGCACCTTGAAGACGCCATGTCGCATATATCGCCAAAGCAGGGCGCCCCCATAAAATTCGATACCGTCCCCCGTGCAGTGGTGCGCCTGCCTATAAGACAAGCGGCGTTCGCTGACTGCGAGGAAGTTCCTGTTGATAAAGCCAAAGGCAGGATCTGCGGCATGACAGTCACCTGCTGCCAGCCCTCTGTTCCCATTGCGGTCAGCGGCGAGGAGATAACCGCAGACATAATAAAATTATTAAAAAGGTATGGCATAGATACCATCTCGGTGCTGATACCGTGAACGTGCTTTACTTTTCTCCTTTTATATGGTATAATTCTAATGATATACCCTAAGCATATTTTTTACGGAGGTAATATAAAATGAAACTTGTATATGCGATAGTCAATAACGATGATTCCTATGCGGTCAATAAAGGTCTGCAAAAGGCAGGTATAAGGGCGACCAAGCTTTCGTCCACAGGCGGTTTCCTGATGGCAGGCAACACCACTTTCATGGTGTGCTGTGAGGACGAGCAGGTGGATATGGTCATAGATGTACTCAAAGAACATTCCAAAAAGCGCAAACAGCTGGTGCCGTCCTCTGCGATAAACGAGAACGACGCAGGCAAGTCTGTGCCCGTGGAAGTCTCCATAGGCGGTGCAACGATCTTCGTGACGGATATAGAGCGCTTTGAACAGGTATAAGCCATGAAATTCTACGGTAATACGAGGGTGCTCGAACAGACCGCTGAAATGGTGCGAAAGGGCAGAGAGCCCCACTCGCTCATAATACACGGCGAAAAGGGTCTGGGCAAGAAGACCCTTGCGAAGTACATCGCCGCACAGCTCATGTGCGAAGAGCATACGGGAACTCCCTGCGGCCATTGCAGAGCCTGTACCCTGATAGAGCGTGGTGCGCACCCCGACCTGATATTTGTTCAGGCAAACGAAAAAGGCAACTATTTCGTTGATGATATAAGAGAACAGGTAATAGCCGATGCGGCAGTAGCACCCAACGAGGGCGATATAAAGATATATGTAATACCCGATTTCGACCTGTCGGTGCAGACCTCCGTGCAGGTGCAGAATATCCTGCTCAAACTCATTGAGGAGCCGCCCGACCATACTGCCCTGATACTCACCGCACGCAGCAGAGAGACTTTCCTTACCACGATAATCTCCCGATGTGTCAGCCTGAGCGTAGCACCCGTGACCATGCAGGAAAGCGGAGAATATCTGCAAAATACCTACCCCGACCGTGACTACAGCGAGATAGCGGAAGCTCTCGAAGCGGGCAAGGGCAATATAGGCAGATGCCGAAGCTATATGGAAAAGGAGCAGTTCTACTATTCCGCCGACCTGGCAAGACAGCTGGGCAAAGCCTACGTTACGGGCAAAGAGTATGAGATGCTCAAAGCCCTTGCGGCGGCTGAGGGCAAAAAGCCCCTTCTCAGGGAGAGCCTGTATCTCTTCTCCGAACTTGTGCGTGATGCCTGCGTACATCTTGCAGGCGGCGAAGCTGTGGGCTGTGACAGCGCAATATCCGACAGCATCTCGGGCAGACTTACCCTGTCCTCGGGCGCACAGCTTTATGACACCATAACAAAAAGCGTGCGCATGATAGATGCCAATTGCAGCCTTTCACTGGTCTGCAACAGTCTCTGCGCACAGCTGTTCTGATACTGTAAACATAAGGTATCCATATAATAAGTAATGCCCCTTAGCATATCATAACGCTAAGGGGCATTAAAATTTGTCGTTCTTATCAAGATCTTGCAGATCTCTTTTCGGGAAGCTCTGCATACATACCGTTCAGCAGTTCGAGAACGAGCACAGTGTCTTTGAACCTTTGTACGGATATCGCAGTTCTGAATTTGCAAGCAGTCTGTCCGATGTCGGCGTTCTTTTCAAAAACAGTTCATTATCAAAATGTCGCCTATCAGCTTGCCGTTGAGATATACAAGATGACCGCCCATCATGTGTCTTATGACGATATCGCCGGCTGCGGAAAAATCTCACGAACATATTCGCTGGATCCATTCGTTGCGATAGTCTCACTCAAAGTCCGAGTATTATCCTGTAAAGCTTTTCGATGTCGCCCACATCCAGTACCACGGGCGTACTTTTCAGACGCTGCGTGTTCACCGAGTTGATGAGTATGTCCAGATCGTCCTTTTCGGGTACGGGAACAGAAAGTTCCAGCTGTTCTGTCAGCTGATAGAATTTCTCGGCTGCCGAATGTGCCGACTCACAGCCCATAGCTTCAGCAATCCCTGCGAACATCTCGTCCAGATAAGCACGTCCACGCTTGTCCTGGCATTTGTCGAGATTTTCCAGCATATACGGGAACAGCGCCCTGTTCACCAGTGCCGTTGCATGGCCGTGGGCAATGTTGTATTTTGTGGTCAGCTTGTAGCACATTGCATGGCCGACGGTAGTGCCTGTGATGTTTATGGCATCACCTGCTATGTTCGCCGCCTTCAGCATATCCCTGTGACCCTCTGCCGTGCCTTTGAGATAGCCGTCCTTGGCTTTTAACAAAAGCTTTATGGCGTCCCTTGCAAAAGCCCTGCTTTCCTCGGTGGAAGCTGTTGACCAGTAAGACTCCACTGCATGGCACAGCGCATCCATCATAGTGGCTTTCTTGTGGTATTCGGGCAGAGTATCCAGCACAGACGGGTCAAAGACCACAGCGGTGGGTATGCAGCTGTAGTCTGTAACAGAGACCTTCTCGCCCTTGTAGTAGATTATCGCATATCGTGTAGCCTCGCTGCCCGTGCCTGCGGTGGTGGGCACAGCCAGGAATTCCATGTCATTGGGAACTATCTCCTGCTTGATGTATTCCGTGCTGTCGTCCATGGTGACATACATCTTTATGCACTTTGCCACGTCCATTGCAGAACCGCCGCCTACCGCAGCGACCATATCGCAGCCCTTCTCCTTGAAAAGCTTTACGCCCTCCACTACAGAGTCATAGCTTGGATTGGGATGAAAGTCCGAGAACTTCACAACACCGACACCTGTGCGTTCCTCAAGACTTTCAAAATATTCGCCTATCGAAAGCTTGCCGGCACTCTTTCCGCAGACCAGCAGTATCTTCTTTGCACCCGTGCTTTTTATATACTCGTCCAGCACCTGTTTATCCATATCCAATGTCTTCTGCATAAAACTTACCTCCATAAAAAAATAAACTGCGGACAGAAATAAATGATCCCCATCCGCAGCTTTAAAATTCAGATATAAAAATTGCCGCCTTGCCGTCGCATAGAAGATAAACCCGCATAAATGCAGGGTGGGTAAAACGACCTTGGAGTTTCATGATCCCTTCGTCCGTAGACCACACGGCAAATGCGGTGTGGGCGGGAGGTCTTCAATCTGCCCGAAGAGTGCGAATCCCTTTTAATAAGTGTTGGATTTAAAAGAACTATGCTTGATCGTACAAGGTAGCAATCATAAACTATTTTATTTAAGAGGACTCATCCTCTTTTTCTTGTATACATTATACCATAATATTCACCATATTGCAAACGGTAAAGTACACAAATAATCTCTGTGGGAATTGTACAGACTATTGTATTATTGATAAGGCGAAACGGATCAGTTCTCCTCCTCGTCATCCTCGAAATCGAACATCTCCTCGAGCCTTTCCTCAAAGGCTGCACCTACACGGTCGAAAAGATCTTCATCGTCTATTGAAGCCAGTATCTCCTCGCCTGTCTCCTCATCATACTCAGCCCTCAGTATGACCAGCAATGCAGGGTCGCTCAGCATCTGCTCTGCGTCCTCTTCTTCAAAATAGGGTGTCAGCGCATAATACCGCTCATCCTCGAAATCCATGCAGTCCAGCAGCTCGAAAGTGCGCTTTTCGCCGCTCTCGTCCACCAGCTCATAAAGATCGGGGGTATATTCATTCATCTGCTCGTCCATACCGAAAACCTCCTCCATAACGAAAAAAACAAGTCTGCGGCGATATTGACCGCCGCAACATTTATATTATACTACATTATTCCCATGAAGTCAAGCGAGAATTTCTAAAAGTAATGTTAAATATAAAAATTATAAAAATGTTGAAAAAAACTATTGACAAGTGACAAGAAATGTGTTATAGTATATTCAAGGAAAGGGAAAGCAAATAAAGTTGAGGGAGAGTATCCCCTCAATATTAAAGCCGAGAGTTCCTTAAAGGTGAGATCCGTAACGGGTTATAGTGAAGGTGCCGTAAACAGTCCGGGGCGAGAGCCCATCTCAGCAAGCGGTGCAGACTCCGTTAGATCTTAGTAAGTATTCTGAAAGGAGCGAGTCCGATGGATGTATTTGAGAGTCTGATGAGTATTCAGGACTCGGGGGAAGCTTGAACCTTCAGGGATAGTTGCTCAGCGATGGCTGACAGATCCAAACGATGAACGGTATTTCAAAGCAAGCAGCAACGGGTCACGGGACTGATCCATCAATACGTTTTTGCAAGACGAATACTCAACCTTAAAATTGAATATTACCCGTCATGTCAAAGGGCCGGTGTGCAGCCGTATCTGAGGAGAGGCGGGCGATGAAAAGATTTTACAGGAGTGATGCATTATGGTAATGCATATACGTGATCTGAATATGAAATAGAGGGGAGTGAGTCCGAAGTTCTACGCAGCTTAGCTTTCGAGCGACAGAAAGCATTCCGACACAGCGCAAAGCGCAAATCTATTTGAAAGGAATAGGTACCAATGGCATAGTTGGTTTTTGATCCTACAATATCAAAATGGGAGTGATGCATTATGTTGATGCAGAACAGGTTATTGAATATTTGAGAGTTAGGAGTGAGTCCCAAGTACAATATAGCTTAGCTTCCGAGCGAGAGGAAGCATCCCGACATTTAAACGCATTTGCGTAAATATTGCGAAAGGAAAACGTACCAATGGCATGAGGTAAATTTTATCCGACTCAAACGGTTTGATACCGAGATCATATTATGGGAGTGTTGCCACATGGTAATGCATAACAGACTGCTGAATATCTGAGAGTTAGGAGTGGTTCCAAAGGGCAGTTAAGCTTAGCTTCCGAGCGTGGGAAGCATCCCGTTTATGACGTTTAACGTTAAATTTTGCGAAAGGAAATCGTACCAATGGCATAGTTGGAATTTATCCCGAATTTAGGCGGTGAAGACCGCAAGCGTAAAACGGTCGAGAGATCATTATACTGAATATCTTTGCGGGAGCAGTCCCGAAAGATGGTAACAGTTTT
This sequence comes from uncultured Ruminococcus sp., assembly GCA_902788785.1. GTDB lineage: Bacteria > Bacillota > Clostridia > Oscillospirales > Ruminococcaceae > Hominimerdicola. Next base: position 6,497 of record CADALT010000028.1, on the reverse strand, counting down.
AGCTCCAAGCGTTGGAGCACCCCGATCATTTTAGACGCATGAGCGTCAATACATTGAAAGGAATAGGTACCAATGGCATAAGTTGGTTTAAAATCGAATTTTCTGTCGGCAGCGATGCCGCATATTAAATATAGGGAGTGTTGCATTATGGTAATGCACATCAGACTGCTTGATATTTGAGAGTTAGGAGTGAGTCCAAAGGGTATAGCAGCTCTGCATCCGAGCAAAGGGTGCATCCCGTTTATTATGACGCATTAGCGTTAATCTAAAGAAAGGTAATTGAACCGATGGCTTGAAAGTTTTGCCGCATTAAGCGGACAGGATAAAAATATATTGAAAGGTAATAAGTCCGATGAGAAGTTAAGTTTTTTCCTACGATAAATTCTACCGAAAGGAAACTAATTCCAATGGAAATATAATATAGATTATCAAAACTCGTTTTTAGATCTATGAAGGGCGTGAGTCCGAAAATATACTTTCATATATTAGGCTTTCAGACAGGCGACTGTCAGGAGCCAATGGTCAGATAAGATAATAATGAGCCGCTGAATTCGTTCGGCGGCTCTTTCATTTGCCTTAGTGACCACGCAGCTTGCGTTAACATATAATAATGTATCAGCGTCCCTGCCGTGATGCCGCAGCAGAGTGGTGCAATGCACCTCGAAACAGCCCTGCATTATACGATATCACGCTGACGTTTTTGCAAATAGATCACCCGATACAGCATATCGCCGTATCGGGTGTTTTGCGTGTTATAAAATTGCCGACCCGGGCTAGGGTAAACTCCCTTTGCTTCAAAGCAATGTCGTGAACAGCATCAGCAAACATCAGCAGAGCTGACGTTTGTTGACGCTTCGAGCGCCTGTTTAATCTATTAAGCAAAACTGCGTGACGAATTGCCGACCCGGGCTAGGGTTATTTGTGGGCGGAGAAGGATTCCTTCATCTGACCGTCCTTGTCCTTGAAGCTGTATCTGAATACATAATCGGGATCGTTGTCGGTCATGGTGTAAACTGCTGTGTAAGTAACAGTGTCGCCGGGCATTGGCTTTTCAATATCCTGCGATACTGTGAAGCACTGACCCAGACCGATGTAAGCTACACCGCCACGCTCAAATCCGCCGCCTTCGGGATTTTCTGCATAAAGGTCAACATCGCCGATGTACAGACCTGTGTCGCTGACTTCCAGATCCTCGGGATATTTTACTTCGTATACTACCTTGTAATACTTGATGAAGTCCTGCTCTGGCTCAGTCAGTGTCCAGATGTGACCCTCGCTGTTATACTTCTCTACCTCAGCAGCGGCCTCTTCACCTGCACTGACTACTCTCCACTCGATGTATTCATCGCTGTCGCTGGTGGTGTTGTGTGCGCAGGACTTGATCCACTCGCCGACCTTCTGGGGAGCCTTGGGGTCAAGGAACATATCCTCGCTGCCTGCGGGTGCTGCGGCTGTAGTTTCCTCGGCTTTGCTTTCCTCGGCTGCGGCAGTGGTTTCTTCTGCCTTGCTCTCCTCAGCAGCTGCTGTAGTCTCGGCTGCGGTCTCCTCAGCCTTGCTTTCCTCTGCAACAGTAGTCTCGGCTGCCTCAGCTGTAGTCTCAGCGGCACCTGCTGCCTTTGTGGTGTCAGTCGTGCTGCCCTCAGCTGTGTTGCCGCAAGCTGCCATGCTCATGATAGATGCTGCGCAAAGCACAGCTGCAATAATTGTCTTGATGTTTTTGCTCATTTTGAAAACCTCCGTTAGTTTCTTCGTTATATGTATACCCACATTATTTATGTTTGTGGGCTCATATCCTGTTGTCGAGAAAAGCCAGCGTTTTCTCATCATAAACCAGATCCTGCGCATCCATATCCTCTTGCAGCTGCCAAAGCTTGGTAACAGCGAATACCGATGATACGAAGAATGGCTGACTGTTGAGATACCCCAGCGGTACCACCGCAGGAGATGCACCTGTCTGCTTGCAAAGCTGCTTTACCCTCGCCAGCCTTGCAAGATTTGCGGTCGAAGCAAACTGGCTCTCGGGAAGGTTGCTTGCACTGTCACCCCTTGCAAGTTTGGCAAAAAATCCCTTTGCCTGCGGCGAGAATGCCATAACAGGGAAGTTGTTCTTGCGGTACCATGTGAACTCTTTAAGATCCATGCATACCAGCGTATCGTCCCCCAGTATACCCGAACTTGCGTGTGCCAGCGAATAGTTTATCTGGCTGACCCTGATGGGTTCGAGCCCGTTTGCTTTCGCAAAACGGTTCGCCTCTTCTATGCGTGCACTCGTCCAGTTCGATACACCTATAAAATGTATCCTGCCGTCTCTGTAGAAACCGTCCAGCACGGGCATTATCTCCTCAACAGGGATATCCGTGCAGTCACGGTGAGGGAAGTATATATCAACATAGTCTGTTTTGAGACATTCAAGACTCTTTGCCAGATCATGCTCAAGGCTTGCCTTGTCAAGTCTCGGCTCGCCTGTCTCAAGGTCGGGGTGTCCGCCCTTTGTGGCAATGACCATCTTGTCACGGCATCCACGGCTCTCGAGCCATCTGCCCACAGCCATTTCGCTTGCATCGCTGCCGCCCTCTACCCAGTCGCAGTAGACCCTTGCTGTGTCGATGCACCAGCCGCCAAGCTCAACATATTTGTCCAAAAAAGAAAAATATTGTTCGTCATTGTCGTGCCTGTCGAAAGTCGCCGTGCCGTAAGTCAGCGACGGGAGCTTTATTTCATATCTGTCGTTTTTAATCATGCAGCTAAGCATTAGTTGATACCTCCCTTGCGCATATCTTTTGTTTATCATTACTTCATAATTATATCAAAATATTATAACATAAATTTTGGAATAATTATATAAGAAATTGTTAACTTTTTAATTTCAGACCCATAAAACGGTACTTTTTCGACGTTCCATATCCAATGCCGATGTTTATGCTTTGTAAATCATGCCATCTTATCATATGCGGCGTGAAAAATTCAGAGATTTTTGTAAATTTTTATGTTTTTCTTCGTACCCTCTTGACAATCGGGGAGATATAGTATATAATGAGTATGTTGTAAAGTGTGTTAACTTTACAGTATATCGAAAAAGCGTGAGATTATTCTGATAGGCGGTGATCCTGGTTGGCGAAGAATTTTGAAATGTACAGTCTGCTTGATCTGTACGGCTGTCTGCTGACCGAAAAGCAGCGCAATATCATGAATATGTATTATAATGATGACCTTAGCCTTGGGGAGATCGCACAGCAGTGCAGCATATCAAGGCAGGGTGTCCACGATGCAGTGAAGCACTGCGAAAAGGCTCTGGCGGATTACGAACAGAAGCTGGGTCTTTTGAAAGCGCAGGAGGCTTACGTGGAGGAACTGAAAGAATATAAGTCGCAGGCACTGGATATTTTTAATGAGTGCAAGCGCATAAGTCTTTCGAGACCCATCGCTGAAAAGACCATCGTGTTGCTGGAAAATCTGGACAGCAAGCTGGCTGACTTCGATACCGAAGGATTGATAGAGGAAGCTGACGGCGAATGAGCCGCAGCATCTCCGTAGGATAGATATTACCGAACAGGAGGTTGTGTTATGGCTTTTGAGGGACTTTCCGAAAAGCTGGGCGGCGTATTCAAAAAGCTTAAATCGAGAGGCAAGCTCACCGAGGCTGATGTTAAGGAGGCTATGCGTGAGGTAAAGATGGCGCTTCTGGAAGCTGATGTAAGCTATAAAGTCGTTAAGGACTTCGTTGCCGCTGTTACCGAAAGAAGTGTTGGCGAGGATGTGCTTAAAAGCCTGACCCCCGCACAGCAGGTCATAAAAATAGTTAATGAAGAGCTCATCAAGCTTATGGGCGAGGCGAACTCTAAGATAAATTTCCCGAATAAACCACCATGCGTTATCATGATGTGCGGTCTGCAAGGTTCGGGTAAAACAACTCATGCGGCTAAGCTCGCTAAGATGTTCAAAAGACAGGGCAACAGACCTCTGCTCATCGCAGCCGACGTCTACAGACCTGCCGCTATAGATCAGCTGAAAATAGTTGCAGAAAAAGCTGATGTACCCGTGTTCGAGATGGGTCAGATAGATCCCAGAAAGATCGTTAAAGAGGGTATGAAGCACGCCAAGGACTACGGTAATGACCTGGTCATCATAGATACCGCAGGCCGTCTGCATATCGATGAAGAGCTGATGGACGAGCTCAAGGATATCAAGAAGATAGCCGAACCCAATGAGATCATGCTCGTTGTCGATGCCATGATCGGTCAGGATGCGGTAAAGGTCGCTTCCAGCTTCGATGAGGCGCTGGGCATCGACTCCGTTATACTGACAAAGCTCGATTCCGATACCCGTGGCGGTGCGGCACTTTCCGTGCTGGCTGTTACAGGTAAGCCTATCAAGTTCGTGGGCATGGGCGAAAAACTCGATGAGTTCGAGCCTTTCCACCCCGAGAGAATGGCTTCGAGAATACTGGGCATGGGCGATATGCTCACCCTGATAGAAAAAGCTACTCAGACAGTGGACGAGGAGGAAGCTGAAAGACTTGCAAAGAAAATGCAGGAAGAAGGCTTCGATCTCAACGATCTGCTGGAACAGATGAAACAGATACAGAAAATGGGCTCTGTAAAGTCCATCATCCAGATGCTTCCCGGCGCAGGTCAGATATCCGATGAGGATATGGAAATGGGCGAGGCTGCACTGAGAAAGACCGAGGCTATGATAAATTCCATGACCAAGGCAGAACGTGCAAAACCCTCACTTATCGACCCAAAGCGCAAGAGAAGGATCGCTGCGGGCAGCGGCACTCAGGTGTCCGACGTAAATCAGCTTCTTAAACAGTACGATCAGATGAAGAAGATGATGAAACAGTTCGGTATCGGCGGCGGTGCTCTCCATAGCAAGAGCGCAAGACGCAAGCGTGCAAGTATGCTGAGGACCCTCGGCTCAAATAAACTCCCTAAGTAAAATATGTATCTCGCACTTATCTTCATGGTGCTGGGCGGACTTGTTATCTGGTGCAGCTTTATCGACGCAAAATGGTTCTTCGCCATAGTCAAAACGAAGAATACCGACGATAAGCTGGGTCATATAGGTACAAGGATAGTGTACGGCATCATCGGTGTACTGCTGATAGTGTTCAGCATAGCGCTCTTTATGAATATGTGAGGTCTTTTATTGTGAATAATATCATGATGGGCTTTATAGTGTTGGGCTTCGGAGTGTATACGATCTATCTGTCGCTCTCCAAAAAAACACGGCACTGGAGTTCAAGAAGAGCACAGCGCCAAACCAAATAAGAGCTTACGGCGAAGCGGGCGCAAGAGGTTATTCATTCTTTTGCGGCATAGCACTGATAGTGCTGAGTATAATAGTATTTCTTCATAATTGAGGTGTGGATATGATCACGGCGCTGATAGGCTTGTTGGGCGGAATATTTGCTTTCTTCTGTGCATATAAGGATTATGACTGGTTCATGAACAGCAGTAAGGCAAGTTGGATCGTCAAGCTGTTTGGCAGGAACGGTGCGAGAATATTCTATATGGGTCTTGGCGTGTTCATTATCGTCATTGGTTTGTTGCTTGCTATATTTGGCTGAGTTTTCAATGCGGTTCCCCGCTTGAATATAAAAAACGAAAAATTCGTTTACAAGGAAAGTATATGGAGGTGAAATAAAAATGGCAGTAAAGATCAGACTGAGAAGAATGGGCGCTAAGAAGGCTCCTTTCTACAGACTTGTTGTTGCTGATTCCAGATATCCCAGAGATGGCAGATTTATCGAGGAGCTGGGTTACTATGACCCCACTAAGGAGCCTTCCCTGGTAAAGGTTGACGACGAGAAGGTAAAGAGCTGGATCGCTAAGGGCGCACAGCCTACAGATACCGTTAAGGCTATCCTGAAGAAGAACGGCACTCTGTAATAAGCAAACTTGCTCCGAACGGCAGGACACCATATCCCACATCCGTCCTGTCTGTTTATACTGAACGCTGCTGCGGGAAAGCGCCATGCTCTCCTACGATAGCGTTTAGTATAACTCTTGTGGGAGGTAAAGGAGGAAATATCATGAAAGAATTGCTCGAGGGCATCGCTGCCGATCTGGTGGACGATAAGTCCGCTGTACAGGTAACAGTAGATGAACCTAATGAGGAAGGTGTGGTAGTATACCACCTGCACGTCGCTCCCGATGATATGGGAAGAGTTATCGGCAAGCAGGGTAGGATCGCCAAGGCTATCAGAGTTGTTATGAGAGCCGCAGCTTCCAGAATAGATCAGAAGATAATGGTCGAGATAGACTGACTTCTAAAGTAAATAAAGTCCTGTGGTCATAAGACAGATACCTATATAGAAGTTTTGCCCCTGAGTGTTACAAAGCACTCAGGGGCATTGTGCATATTTATGTTGCTAAGCTAAATCAGAATTTGACTTGCCTATTTTCTTAAAATCTCATGTGGAGCTTCTATTTCATTTGCCAAGGTATGCTCTGTTAATTCTGACATCAATTTCAATTTTTTATTAATCAATGGTC
>CADALT010000027.1 GCA_902788785.1 uncultured Ruminococcus sp. | reverse complement strand
GTGTCTGTAACTTCTTGCCATAACAAAACCTCCCATGGTTTCTATTATACCATAGGAGGCCTTTTTTGTCATTGTACGTTTTTACTGGTTCGATTCAGTGGGGCGGTCTTTTTGGAGTGAATTAGTAATAAGTTGCTGCTGTATACTTTAATAGTTTGGCACTTACTCGTGTTGTTACAAGTATATAATATGCATCATCAGCGGGACTAAGTTTAGTTTCATCAATGGAATCAATTTTATCTGTCCATTTTTGATAGTTTTCAAGTATGGTAGCCATATTCACATATGTAATACAGTACAATTGTAGTACAAAATAAATACAATATAACTGTATACATTACACAAATATTATTGCATAATATAAACAAGAGGTGTTGCAGTAATGTGGAAAATACAAAAAGGCTATGACTCGGTGAGCAAGTCATTCAGGTTACCTGTGGAACTTGTCGACAAACTCGACAAGCTCGCATACGAGAATAATCTCTCGCTTAATCAGCTTGTGATACAGTGCTTAAATTTTGCACTGGAAAATCTCGATAATGAAGAGAAAAACGAAACTACAAAATAAAAGGAGCTGCCCTCGCTGACAGCTCCTTTTTCATTGCGGTCTGTGCATATCTGCGGCACAGGCTGCATATTTTTTATTGTGATCACTTTGTGCCCTTGATATCTGCGGCGCACTCTGCACAGATGGACTTGCCCTTGTAGTCGATAAGGTTTTCTGTCGCCTTGCAGAATATGCAGCTGCGCTGGCACTTTTTGAGAATGATCTTGTCATCCTCGGTGTAGATCTCGATATTATCCTTGACTGCAAGATCGTAGCTCCTTCTTATCTCGATAGGGAGCACTATTCTGCCCAGATTATCAACTTGTCTTACTATGCCTGTGGATTTCATTGGATTATCATTTCCTTTCTTCTATAGATTTAAAGCCGTATTACGAACAAATTACTTTAAAGATTTATTCATCTGTTCGTTATCCCATGTATATATTATACCAATACAGACTCAATTTGTCAAGCGGCTTTGGCTGATTTGACGGTTATAATGTAAATAATTACAAAATTCGGCAGGTTATACATACAAATATAACTATTTAATATATTTTGAAGCTTAAATGCTGTATCTTTGACAGAAAATTTGGTTATTTTTTTAAGCTTTTATACGAAATAAAAAACTAAAAAACAGAATTAAGTATATGAACGACAAAAATATGAAACAGGTGACTGAAAATGTTAGGTGTGTTGATAGTGATAATGCTCGTGGCAGCCTATCTTGCAGGCGGAATGAATTCGTCATGGAAAGATATATCTGCGGCGGCAGTGGGCTCGTGTACCGATGCTGTTGAGCTTGGGATATTTCTGGCAGGGTCAATGGCTTTGTGGGGAGGTCTGATGAGAATAGCGGAGCGTTCGGGCATAGCTTCGGCGATAGGCAGGCTGCTCTCGCCGCTGATAAGGCGGATATTCAAAGGTCTTAACGGCAGCGATGAAGCCTCAAAGGCAGTGAGTCTTAATCTTACGGCAAATCTTCTGGGGCTTGGCAATGCTGCGACTCCCACAGGGATAAAAGCTGTGCGTATGCTTGATAAGCACAGATATGCAAAAAGAAATACTGCAATGCTGACTGTGCTTAACACAGCGTCCATACAGCTTATCCCTGTGTCCATAGGCGCTCTCAGGGCGGCACATGGCTCGACATCGCCCTTTGAGATAATGCCTGCGGTGCTTGTGACTTCGTTAGCCTCGGCGGCGGTGGGCTGTATTTTTGCAGGAGTGCTTTACGGCGGAGGTGATGACGATGAAGCTGACTGATATGGTCGTGCCGCTTGTCATAGGGTGTATACTGTTGTGGGGGCTTGTCAGAAAGGTAAATATCACTGAAGAATTTACAGCAGGTGCAGCGCAGGGGCTTCGTGATGCAGCTGAGCTTGTTCCTATACTTGTACTTCTGATGACAGCTGTGGGTATGTTCACAGCATCGGGTGCCGCTGATATCATCTCATCTATATTCGGAAATGCCGCACAGAAACTGGGTTTTCCGCAGGAATGTCTGCCCCTTGTGCTGATACGTCCCGTGTCGGGCAGCGGTGCGCTGGCGGCAGCAGACAGACTTTTGACGACTATCTCACCCGACAGCTTTGAGGGCAGAGTAGCAAGCGTGCTGATGGCTTCCACCGAAACTACTTTCTACACCATTGCGGTCTACTCGGGGGCACTTAGAAAAAAAGCGGGCAGCCGCATTTTTATTGCAGCTGCCGCAGCAGATATTACAGGTTTTGTGCTTTCCGCACTGACGGTCAGGCTCATGTTCAGGTGACTATCGTCACGCTGCTGCCCGAAGCTTTGTCCTTGGTCACTATCATTTGTTTTTCCAGTTTTTCCTTGAGCTCGGGAACATGGGAGATAAGCCCCACCAGTCTTGAATTTTCAGCAAGACCGTAAAGCACCTTTATTGCCTGATTTAGAGTATCATCATCAAGACTGCCGAAGCCCTCGTCAACAAACATCGAATCTATGCTGACTCCGCCCGAGGTCTGTTGTATCTCATCGGAAAATCCCAGTGCCAGCGCTAAAGATGCAATGAAACTTTCGCCGCCCGAGAGCGACCTTACGCTTCTGGTGCTGCCTGTGTAATGGTCTTTAACGTCGATATCCAGCCCGACCTTGGTGTTGCCGCTGGAATTATCGCTGCGCACCAGTTCGTACTGACCGTTTGTCATTTTAAGCAGTCGTATGTTTGCCAGCGAAAGTATGCGGTCGAAGTATTCCATCTGCACGAAAGTCTCCAGTGTGACACGCTGTTTGCCCGATATCGTTCCGTTCGCTGTGCTTGAAAGTGCTCTTTTCATGCTTTGCTCGTGGCGGAGTTCACGGTTGGCATCAAGTTCACGCCGGAGCTTTTTAAGCGTTTCCTTAGCTGAATTGCTGCAAGCCGATGCCTCGTTGTGCAACGCAAGTGCCAGCTTCTCTTCTTCACGGGCAGACTTTGTTTGGGCTTCAAGGACTTCGCAGTCGGGTGGAGTTTTATCCTTTGTCTGCTCTTCAAGTTCAGCCAGCTTGCCTTTTAGAGAAGTCTCTTCTCTGGTCATTTCTGCAAGTTTCTTTGCCGATTCTTCCAGTGCTTTTTCCATAGCGGAGCGCTGCTTTTCAAGGACAGCTATCTTTGAGGCAGCCTCGTCTTTGCTTTTGCAGGGCAGCTGAGAAAGAAGCTTTTGCGCATTCTTTTGCAGATTATCAGCTTTAATCCTTGTTTCCATAAGTCCGGTTTCAAACGCTTTCAGTTCATCCTTATGTTTGTTTATAAGTTCACTCAGCTTTTGTGCCGAGCGTTCAGCCTCATCACGTTTTTTGAGCCTTTCCTCCAGTGCTTTTGCTGTGGTCTCATCGGCTGTCATTTCGGCTTTTACTTTTTTGTAGTTCTCACGGGCTTTTTCCAGTGCCTGCGAAAGTGTACAGCCCTCGGCATAAGCGCCTGCATTTTTGATAGCGATGTCTCTGCGGTTCTCATAATTCACCTTAGCAGTGTTGAGAGCACTTGCTGCCTCTTCATAGATCTTTCGTGCTTTTTCCGCAGCGGAATTTGCAGTGTCAACTGCTTCCTTGTCGGGCGCTTTTTCGGAGGTATGCGCAGGTGCGGGATGTTCTGTCGAACCGCAGACAGGGCAGGGACAGCCTTGTTCAAGGGTGCGTGCTATCACTCCTGCCTGATCGCTTATATAAAGCTCAAACAGTTGACGGCTGTGCTGTTCTGCATTGTAAAAGTCTGATTTTTTGGACTCGAAAACTTTTGCAGCCGCAGCCGCAGCTTTTTCCAGCTTTTCCACATTCGAGATCTCTGAGCCTATCTCATTTATGCGGTCAAGCTCTTTCTTATGTTCGGCTATGGTAAAACCGAGCTTAGTGAGTTCTGCGGCAGTATCTTTGGTGTCGGCAATGAATTTGTTATATTGTTCCAGCTGACTATCGCTCTGCCTGATGTTTTCGGAAATAGTTTTGCATTTGGTTTCAAGTACGGCTGTCTCGCTGTTCAAAGCGGCAGCTTCTTTAAGTGCTGCATCAGCTTCATCGTATCGGCTGAGCTCTTTTTGTTCAGCGGCTATCCTGCCTATAAGCTCATTTATCTCCGGGCGAAGTTTTTCCTGCGCCTCGGCATCATCTTTCGCTTTTTTCAGTTCGGGCGAAAGCTCGGCAAGCTGTTTTTTGGTAAGTTCAAGCCTTGCGAAAATATCATTGAGCTTTCTGCCGTTTTCAAGTGCAAGCTGTGCGGCTGTGCTTTTTTCACTTGCTTTTTTCAGTGCTTTCGCAGCATCGGAAGTTTTTTGCTTTTCGTATTCCACAGCCTTTTCGCAGATCTCCTCCAGACCATTTTCGGCTGCTGCATCAGGCTCTTCGGCTACAGCTTTTATCTCATCTGTATACGGATCGTCTTTACTAAGCCGCATACCTTCGAGTATCGTCGAAATACGTGTCAGTGAATTTTTATATTCCTGCGCAGTACTGTTCACATCTAGCCGCATTTCTTCCTGCAAGCGCTGATATTTGTCGGTAGAGAATATGGCACGGAGTATATCGGTACGTTCTGATGATCTCAGTGTCAGCACCTGTGCAAAACTGCCCTGTGCTATCATTGCCACATTGCGGTACTGGTCACGGGTCAGACCGAGGATCTTGTGTATCTCCTCATCGACCTTAGTCTCTGTTGAAGCGATGGGCTTGTCTTGTCCGACTATGTAAAGTTCATTTGTAGTATTAAGGTCGGTTGTACCCTCGCCACGTTTTTTAGCTGTTTTCTGATTTGGTTCACGGTGAACGAGATAGCGTGCTCCGTTATACTCAAATATCATTTCAACATAGGTCTTGCGGTCGATGGGGGCGTATTCGCTCCTGAACATCCTGACAAGTCTGCTGTCACCGCTTGCCTTGCCGAAAAGTGCATAGCACACCGCATCAAAGATCGTTGTTTTGCCTGCGCCCGTATCACCTGTGATAAGATATACACCTTTACCGCCCAGCTTTTCCATGTCAATAACGGTCTTGTCGGCATAGGGACCGAAAGCCTGCATCGTTATTTTTATAGGTCTCATATCTCTTCCCCCCATATCTTCTCGATGAGAGAGCTTACGTATTTACGCTGTTCTTCTGTCATGGGCATACCGTTTTGTTCCTCGTAAAGAGATGAGAACATTTCCATTGGGGTTCTCTTATCGGTCTGCTTTACAGAAGTTACCATGGAAAATTTACGTGTACGGTTGTTGTCATAATCAAGCTGTATGATGTTCTTATATACCGTTCTCAGCTTGTGGATAACACCGGGTATATCCTCGTCATCGGTGAGGGTGATGTGGTAGAAATCATCGAGAGACATTTTCTCATAAAAGCTGCGCTCCATGATCTCATCGTATTTTCCGTTTATCTCTGCAAGATCACGCAGCGGCACAAGTGGAACAGTGCTTACGGTCACATCGCCTTTTCCTTTCAGATCAACTATCGTTACTGATTTTTTGTGGTTTATCTCGGATATGGAATACTTTAGCGGTGTGCCGCAGTATCTTATATTTTTACGAGGATTCTGCGCACCGTGTATATGTCCCAGCGCCACATAATCAAAACCGTCAAAAACATCAGCGTCGATGTTATCAAGTGTGCCCACAGTAATGTATTCCGAATCGCAGGTTGAAGCACCCGTGATGAACTGATGGCACACCAGCAGGCAGCGCTTTGACCTGTCGATCTCGCTGTTCTCCAGTATTGTGCGCATCATATCCGTGTAGCTGTTTATATGTGCATCGGGATAAAATCCCCTGACATATGAGGGCTTTATAAACGGCAGCAGACATATATCCAGTGGACCATACTCATCTTCACGGCGTATGGTGTGAAGAGTTCCGTCATATTCGGCGCAGATGTGTATATTTGCATCACGCATAAGCTCGCTGGCATAGTCTATTCGTTCGGGACTGTCATGGTTGCCGCTGATTATGTAGACCTCGAGCTTTTCCTGCGAAAGCCTTGTGAGAAAACGGTCGAACAGCCTTACCGCTTCCGCAGAGGGTGCGGTCTTGTCGTAAATATCACCTGCGATGATGATGCCGCTGCATTCTTCCTTAACTGTTATATCAGCGATCTGCGAGAGTATGGCACGCTGATCTTCTATAAGTGAAAAGCCGCCTAATCTTCGCCCGAGATGCAGGTCTGCTACGTGTGCAAGCTTCATGGATATGACCTTCTTTCAAGTTTTTTATGCTGTTAATAGTATAACACATAAATCAAAACAATACAAGAGTAAAAAAGCATATCATGATCTGCTGTACCAAAAAATGTACAGATAGTCTGAGCTTTGATTTTTTGAAATAAATAACATGAATGTAAATCATTGCAGGCTTTAAACTTGTATCTTTTTTGAGTTATGCAGCATAATAACAACAACCTATATGAAAGGAGATACATTATGGAAAATAACGGAAAAAATCCTCTGCCTGTTGACCCTGTGGACGGCACAAAGATCTATCTGCCGCTGGGCAAAAGATTCTCGCCGCTTAAAGAACTCGGCGAACAGATATTTGATGACGAGGAAAACATCTGAACGCAAGCCGATACTCACCGAGTGTCGGCTTGTTGCTTTTTTTATTTTGATATGTTATAATGTTAGTTGTATCAAGCAAATATATTTATGTGGTTCACCTTAGTGATATGAAGGAGGATACTATGGGCATTATAAAAAAAGCCGCTCTGGTCACAGGCGGTTCAGGGGGTATAGGCAGTGCCATATGCCGCAGGCTTGCCATGGAAGGCTGGCTGACGGTCATAGGCTATAATTCCGATAAGACCTCTGCGCAGGCGCTGGCTGATGAGCTTAACAGCATGAAGCTTTCGGCTGCTGCTATAAGGTGTGATGTTACAGATGATGAGAGCATAAAGCTTTGTATCAAAGAGACAGAGCGCATCTTCGGCGAGATAGGTCTGCTTGTGAATAACGGCGGAAAGGCGAGCATAGGGCTTTTCACTGACATGAGCGGTGATGATATAAACAAGCTTATGGACGTTGATCTGGTGGGGCATATGAGGCTGACAAATGCCGTACTTCCGCAAATGCTGAAAAGGCATGAGGGCAATATCATAAATATATCCTCGGTTTGGGGCGAGTGCGGCGCATCATGTGAGGTAGTATATTCTGCGGCAAAGGCAGGGCTCATCGGCTTTACAAAAGCCCTTGCAAAGGAGTGTGCGCCCAGCGGAGTACGTGTCAACTGCATAAGCTGCGGACTGATCGACACTAAGATGAACGGCGAGCTTTCATCGGAGGACCTTGCTGCTGTCATCGACGAGATACCTTTGGGCAGGATAGGTACGCCCGATGATGTGGCTAATGCGGCGGCTTTTCTTGCAAGCGATGAGTCTTCGTACATACAAGGTCAGGTGATTCGTGTGGACGGCGGCTGGATATAAAAACTATCCTAAAGCTTTATCTCCACGGGACTGTCAACAATGAGCGTTTCGGGTGTAACGATGCTGTCATAGCACAGCAGAGTTACACCCTTTTTCCGTGCCTGTTTCAATGCTTCGCCGAAAGCACGGTGGGTCTCGTAATTAGGTGAGAAACAGCTTACGCCTTTCATCTGTACAAGTATCATTACTGCGGCTTCGTATCCTTTGCCGATGCAGTCCATAAGACCTTGTATGTGCTTTACTCCACGCTCGGTTGGCGCATCGGGAAACAGAGCGATACCGTCTTTTTCCAGGGTACAGCCCTTTACTTCGAGATATAGCTTTCTGTCCGATGTTTTGGACTCCAGCATAAAATCAAATCTTGAATCACCGAAAAAGACTTCCGAGTGCGGCTCCATATCTTCTCCAAACGGATGCTTTTTGATGAGCCATTCCAGCACCGCCTTGTTCGGTGCCTGGCTGTCGATATTTACGAGCATATCACCTTTCCTGACTGCGATCAGGTCGTAAGCAGTCTTGCGCTGTTCAGAAAGGCAGTGCTGTAAATATACCACTGCGTCTTCTTTCAGCAGTTCCTTGCACCTGCCTGTATTTTTCACATGGCAGACCACTTGCTGTCCGTTTATTTGTACATTAGCGATAAACCTGTTCGGGCGGTCAATAAATTTTCCGATCACTATATTTTCGTATCTCATACCATCACCGCTTCTATGATAGCATATTTCGTTGCAAAAGTAAAGCAAGGGTCTTTACTTTTAATTATGTATGTGATATAATATATCTCACTTGAAAGGGGGAATTTTTATGGAAGAGATCTTGACTGTAAAAGCTTATGACGGATTTGTATCTATCCGTGCAGGGGCTATCATCCAAAAGAACGGAAAGCTGTTGATGACAGGGTCTGTTAACACACCGTTTTATTATTCCGTCGGCGGACGAGTAAACTTCGGCGAAACAGCGGCAGAAGCTGTAGTTCGTGAAGTGTTTGAAGAAACAGGCTGTAAGATGGAGGTCGAAAGACTCGGATTTGTCCACGAGAACTATTTCGAGGGAGATAGTGCCGCAACTCTGGGGAAGCCTGTTTACGAGATCTGTTTTTACTTCTATATGAAAGTCCCCGATGGATTTGAACCTGTATGCGATAGTATAAACGCCAACGGGACAGGGGAGTTCTTAAAATGGATAGAGATAGATACTCCCGAGAAGTATTACCCCGAGTTTTTCAGAGAAGAACTGAAAAACTCATGCGACAGTGTAAAACACATCGTTACGAATGAACTAAGATAAAAAGGAGAATAATTATGATAGAGAAAATTGAGAACGTACAGGAAAAGCATGATATCTGTACCGAGATACTCCACGGACTGCCCGACTGGTTCGGTGTCGAGGAGAGTATAATCGAATATGCCGAAGGCGTTAAGACCAAGCCTATGTGGGCTGAAAAAAATGATGGTAAAGTTCAGGGTTTCGTTGCCCTCAGAGAAACAAGTCCCTATACGGCAGAGGTCTATGTTATGGGCGTAAGCGGCGAGTGCCACCGCAGCGGTATAGGCAGAAAACTCTTTGAGACGCTTTATGCTTATGCTAAAGAACAAGGCTATGAATTCCTGCAGGTCAAGACAGTGCGTGAGGGAATGTATGAGGACTATGACCGCACAAATGCTTTCTATAAAAGCATGGGTTTCAAGGAGTTTGAATGTCTTGCAGATTATTGGGACGAGGCTAATCCCTGCCAGATTTATGTAATGGCAGTGCGGTGATTTTTAGGCATAGCCCCTAAAACATCGCTGACGTTCTGTAAAAATTGTATAAAAATGCTATTGACTATTTGTGGGACTTTGTGTTAAAATCTTATTATGTAAGTTGTGTTCAAACGAAAGGAATTTATAATGAAAAAAACAATAGCAATGCTTTGTGCGCTGACACTCAGCTGTATGATATTTGCAGGCTGTTCGGATAAGGCACAGGATGAAAGTAATGTAACCAAGAAGAATGAGAGCTCTGCTGCTGTCACCACCGAGGCTGAGGACAGTGAAGAAACTCCCGATGCTGAGAAGACCATGACACAGAAGTATTCCGAGATCATCAAGTCCAGGAATTTTTCCATGAAGGTCGATATGAAGTCCGATTTCATGGGAAAGGCTTCCGTTGAGATCAAGTGTAACGGTAAAGATTACTGTCTCAGTATGTTCAGCGATGAGGAGGGTCAGAGCGATATATATCTTATAGACGGTGTGCTGTATACATTGACACACATCAATAAGACCTATACCAAAAATGAGGATCCCGATGCATATTATCTGAAGAATGATCTCCAGCTTTATACCATGTGCATCGATAAGACCTTTGAATTCGGCGGTTCGGAGAAAACTCCCGATGGTATGATCTGTGAGACATATTATACATATTCTCCCGACCCTGATACAGGTGAGGTCGTTAAAGATAAGGACAATTTTAATACTACCTGCTATAAATACTATTTTAAAGAGGGTTCCGATCACCCCGAGAAGGTCGAGATCGCTGTTATGGATATGACCATGGAGAATGTCTTCACTGATTTCAAGAGCGGTGTAGATGCCATCGTATTGCCCGATCTTAAAGACTGGGAAGACCAGGCTGAGGCAAATGATGATGATAAGACGGTTGAAGAAAATGAGGCATCCGAGAAGAGCGATGATACAGCCGACAGTCCTGTTGAAGTGGAGCCTGTTGATGTTGAACCCATCGAGACAGATCCTGCTGATACAGAAGAATGATAATTTAATATTGAACAATGTAAAAAGACCTTACTCGAGCGGTAAGGTCTTTTTGTATATGATTCAGTGCAGTCTCGATCTTATGATCGCTGCGGAAAGATTGAATTCGTTGTAAGGTGTCTTATCGAGTCCGTTTTTAGCATATCTGCAAACTTCTTCGTAACTTGTGATGGAGCTGATGATGTTTGCATACTTTGGATAGACAAGAACAGCCTGAGAATCCGCCGACATATTCTTCATAACTTCTATATCTCTGCCGGTAAGGCTGTTTCCCATGAACTCAAGATTGTACTTTGCTATCAACGCATCGGGTCTTGAAAAGCACAGCAGTCCGAACATCAGCACAAATGTCACAGCCGCAGGTTTTATGATAGAGAGATCCTTCTTGAACTGCTTGATGATGACATATATGAACATGAATGCTGTCAGCACCATGAACCATGTGGTGTATACTCTCAGCTGTGTGAGTCCGCAGTTTGAGATGTACAGTGCCATCTTGCTGATGGCTGTAGCTGTGATTATCAGCGTGAAGACCGAGATAACTACGGTGTATATTTTTAGTGCCGCAGGCTTTTCTTCACCTGTCTTTTTAGCGAAGAAGTTTATGAAGAATATTACTGCTGCGTTTATCAGTTCGATGGCGAAAAGCTCGAAAAATCCTCTGCGTGCATACTGTGAATAATCATATTCTTCGGGAAGTATCCCTCTGAAAGCGGATAAAAAGTAGTTGACCTGCGATATGAAAAACATCACATACAGTATGCATATGGGGGTAACTGCGGTGTACATTACAGTGTTTGAGATCTTTCTTGCATCCTTGCAGGCTTTGTCGCAGTATTCTTCGGTAAGCTGTTTGGTCTTGTCCTTGTGGGTGTGAGAATATAACAGTCCAAATAAATACCCTGCTGCGGGTAAGGTGAATATAAGCTTGGCAATGAAACTGAAAAAGTTCCCGATATTTATAAAATTCAGAAAACCGCTCAGCATATGCTCAACACCTGCATCTGCCGACATAAGCAGTCCGCCTACGATGAGTGTCAGCGGCAGGGCAATGATAATCCCGATCAGAAGCGACTTTATGTTCTTGCCTGTATGGGAGTCCTTTGCTGTGCTGTTTATGGCAGAAAACTCCTTGTCGAAATGCGACAGAGGGTCAGCCACGGAACCTTTTACTATCTCAAAAACAGCAAATCTTCCAAAGGGCTTTGTATCGTGGGTCACGCAGTATACAAGATAGGCTATGCCGATCTGTAAGAATATCACGTTAAGACTTTTTATGGTATTATTGGCTGTAATGGAAAATACTGTTGAGAACAGATACATCACCGCTGCCCAGACTTTGTGTGATGTCATGAATGTGTTATCTGTCTTGCGCAGATAGATATTCACAGCAGTCAGCATTATGATATAGAAAAGCGTGGTAAAATATCCCGTGACATTCCAGATAGCAAACTGGATAAACAGGAAAGCCAGCACTACTGTTATCAGTGCGAATATCTTCTCGGGCTTTGTGAATACGGTAGGTTCCTTTACAGGTCTCACATATGAGGTATATGGCATGGGTCCGTAAGTGCCTTGACCTACCATCGGAGGAGGCATCATCCCTGGCTGTGCACCGGGTTGTATACCACCCTGCGATGGGATATTGTTCATTGTGTTATTGTTTTCATTCATGATAACTATCTCCTTTATCAGTGCTGAAAACCGCCGTTATCTGCGATCGTCATAAAGATTGTGTATACATAACTCATTATTATCACCTGTGACATTAAAAACAGGTATGCTGATGCACTCATCATTTGCCTCACTCCACGAACTTTTATGCGGACTGTTATCACCGCTATCAGCGCAAATATTATCACTACGAGCGAGATGATCGGTTTTTCAGCTAGGACAGGTATAATAAATGCAAATATAAAAAATGGGAATGACAGGAATGTCAGCAGCGCTTTTATAAAACTTACATTGTTCTTGCGCAGCTCCGCTTTCATCTTTACAACAAGTACGATAAGTAAGAAAGGTGCTGCACAAAGTATCAGATCAGCAGGAGTGTTGTTTGTGTATATGAACTTTCCGGCTATGCTTTCTTCTAAAATTATGCCGTCAGATAATGGTATCTTTACAGCCCTTATCAGCATTATGCCTACAGCCGATATAAAAGCGCAGATCACAGGCTTGTCAGGCATTTTTATGCTTATGAGGAAGTATAAGATCAGCACTCCGGGATATTTGTTTACAGGACTAACAAAAGCAGACTTATCGCAAATATTTGTGAATATCAGTACTGCATGAATTAAAAACAATGCACCCGCTATCGCAAGCTTAGCTTTTGCTGTATTCTCCTTCATGGAGTTCACTCCTCTTGGTTATGAAGTCAGTAATATAAGCTGTAATGTTTGTTGCCCTGCTCGATTCCCTTAGCGGTGATAATAGCCCTGCTGTCTTCCCATTCTATAGAGAAGCTGCTTTCTCCTACATTTCCGCCGTCATTATAAACCTCAAACTCTATTTCATCGACGCTGCTGTGTCCATTATAGAGCACAGCCTTGCACTCGTTGGCGGAATAAAATTCGGGTGAGCCTATCTCATATACGACCAATTTGAGGTCGTTGTCGGGACAATTGAACTCTGCTCGTTTTTCGGGTATCTTATCTATAACGAAAATGTGAAACATCATAAGTACTGTCAAGATCAGATGTATGTTCACTATTGCCTTTATTGTTCCGAATACTGCTATAACAGCTTTTATACGTAATTTCATATGCCGATATCATTTTTATAGTACATATTTTTGT
This sequence comes from uncultured Ruminococcus sp., assembly GCA_902788785.1. Lineage (GTDB taxonomy): Bacteria > Bacillota > Clostridia > Oscillospirales > Ruminococcaceae > Hominimerdicola. The sequence continues at coordinate 19,684 of CADALT010000027.1, read as the reverse complement.
ACAATATCTATTATTCTTTCTCATGTTCAAGTATATCTCCGGGCTGACATTCAAGTACATCGCATATTTTATCGAGGGTAGAAAAACGGACAGCTTTTGCTTTTCCTGTTTTCAGTATCGAGAGATTAGCTGCGGTTATACCGACTTTTTCCGCCAGTTCACCCGAGGATATCTTGCGCTTTGCCATCATGACATCGAGATTTACTATTATTGCCATATGACCGCCCCCTATATGGTGAAATCGCTTTCGGATTTCAGTTCTACCGCTTTCTCAAAAACATTTTTTAGCACCCTCATAACAAGTCCCATAAACATCGCAAAGAATGCGCATATCCCGAAATAGTACCGCCAAAGACTGAACACCAGCATCGCTATCCCTGCGAAAACACAGCACCATGATATTATCCGCAGACATTTTGTGTTCTGCTCAATAAATACCTTGTCCTTGCTTATGTTTGCAAGCAGCCTGTTAAGGTAGAAAACAGCTGTAAGCCCAAAGAGATCGCATATGTATATCATTACAGTCCCCGGAACTACCACGCTGCTTTTTATAATGCCCGTGCCGTCTGAAAGCTCATCATACCAAACTGCAACAAAGTATGCTATGAAAAGCAAAAGTATCAGCATCACCATCAGCAGATATACCAGAAGCCTTGAAAGCTTCAGGGACTTCATCTCTGACCAGCCCGTTATCTCGTTTATCATGATCATGTCCTCCTAAGTCGCAGGCAATACCGCATGACCACCGGCTAACGCCTTTGTGTACCATCCACTTGCATATTTTCCGTCATCTTTCCTAAATTCTCCTTGAAAGGCGCCAGCCTCCCTGCGTCAAATTTAGAAAACCTGACGAAAAATCTGAAACATCAGTTTCACTGATGTTTGGCGTATCTGGCACACAATGGTCGTGCGGTGTTGCCTTAATTACCGGTAATAGGCATCGATCTCTCTCAGCCTGAATGTATTATAGCACACTTAAAACCGTTTGTCAATACTTTTTTATCGAAAAACAATAATTTATTTTTGAAAATCGAAAATTTGGTATCGTTTTTCATTTGAAGATCACGCAAATTCGCAGAAAAATACCGTACCATATGATGTTGATACGCTCAACATTCAAATGATACGGTAAGTTTTTATCTTATGTACGCTTCAAGACGATATATGGGCATACCCTGATCGGAGAAACGCTTTTCGTACTCTGTAACGATGTTGCCCTCGAAATCGCTGTTGTGCAGGTCAAGGGAGATGTTTTTCAGACCAAAGCCGTTCTGGGAGAACTGTTCCAGCGAGAACTCGAAAAAGTGCATATTATCGGTTTTCTGATGTATCTCGCCGTCCTTTGTCATAAGACGTTTGTAGATATTCAGAAAGTCTGCATGAGTCAGGCGGTGGTTGGCATAGGTGTTCTTAGGGTACGGACAGCTGAAATTCAGGTATATCCTGCCGATGATACCCGAGGGTATAAAGCAGTCAAGATACTGGGCATTTCCTCTCATGAAGCGGACATTCTCTATCCCCTCGGAAATTATGCTCTCCGCCGCATCGACTATGACATTTGAACTGAGTTCCACAGCAAGAAAATTCTTGTGGGGCTCACGCTTAGCCAGTTCCTTGATGAACTGTCCCTTGCCGCAGCCTATCTCAAGCTCAACAGGGTTATCATTTCCGAAGATGCCTGCGACATCTATTATGTCTCTGTCATCTTTTACACTGAAATCCAGCACGTCCCTGTCCATATAGATGATCTTGTCACCGCAGGCTTCAAGGCGCTGTTCGAGGTTGTTTTTTCTTCTCATTCTCATATTTTTACTTCTCCTTACAAATTACTGTTTTATCATTTATCTCAATAATGTATCGTTTTCCGTCCTCGGTATTGAGTGTAACACTTGCGTCCTCATTCTGCACAGCATCAATGAACCAGACTTTTCCGTCACCAAACACATATGAGGTTTTCCTCAATAGGTCATAAACAAAAGCTTCACAGCCGTATATAACAGCAAATCGTTCGTCCCTGTCGATGAGCGCACCATACGGGTCGCCGTAAAATTCATGGGATGCAAGCTTTATTTCATCGGAAATATCAAGTACAAATGCAGTTTCATACTCGTGGCAAATGCACAGATGCTTGCTTTTTACCAGTGTTTTCAAATCTGTGTCATCTCCTGTTACCGAACATTTTCCTGCGTCCTTTTTTCAGGTTGTGCAGAAAGTAGTCCTGGTCCGATGTAACTTTTTTCCACTCTGTTGCCGAACCTGTTATCGGGTCGGCAAAGGGGTATATCGAAAGCATCACTTCGGGCATATCATCGCCGTCGAACAGGGGAGTCACCTTGAATGAGATCTGTGAGTTCACCGCCTGTATGAATTCTTCTTCCGTTGTTTTTTCAAAAGCTGAGCCTGTACTGAACTCTTCAAGCTTCATATCAGTAAATCTTGCCTGATAGAGCTTTTTGCCGTCTTTTTTCGGCACAAGGAAGAAATCCGTGCGCTCAGGAACTATCTTTCCATCGACATTTTTTAGATAATAAAGATCTGTAAATCTCACTCGTCCCGAGTCTACATCATCGCCCGAAATGGTAACGCACAGTCCCTCGTTTGAAGCCGCACCGATGTTCTGCAGACTGAACGAATACGGCAGTCCGCTTATCATTATCTCACCGCAGCTTATCATCTTTAGATAGGGTTTTCCCGAAGCTACATGGTCTCCGAGAATGCCCTTTATCTCATCCATCTTCATTTATATCATCACCTCAACGCCGCCGCAGCCCCTTATATCGACCACATGGCAGGCATCCTTTCCGAATACTTTTTCTATCCCGTTTTTGAAAACATCAAGCTTGTCCTTGGGAACAAAAGCCTGTATCGTTCCTGCGAAACCTCCGCCGTGAACTCTGCACGCTCCCGTACCTTCAAGCAGCTGACTTGCAAGATACAGTCCCAGAGTAAGTCCCTGCTGCTTTACATTTGCCGCACAGAATATGTTTTGCAGATATGCCAGCGATGACATTCCGCTTTCGTTTACAAGTCTTAGAAAAGTCTTGATATCTCCGTTTTCCAGTGCAGCAGCCTGCGCAAGCACACGCTCGTTTTCATCAAAGAAATGAAGTGCCCTGAGTACAGCTCTGTCACCGCAGGCTGATCTTAATTCATCTATATGCTCCATGACCGAAGCTTTGTCGGTCTGACGCAGTACATTTTTACCCAGATATGCTGCAACGCTTTTCATTTCCACAGGGATAGCCGCATATTCATCTGTCAGGTCAGCGTGGCTGCCCTTGGTGTCGATGATGCACAGCTTTAACCCTGCCTTTCCCGGATCGCATGGGACTCTCCTGACCACGGGAGACTTTTCATCAGCAAAATCTATCATCACCGAACCGCCCACGGAAGCCGCCATCTGATCCATAAGTCCCGAGGGCTTGCCGAAATGTACATTCTCCGCATACTGTGAAGCTATGGCTATCTCTTCGGCAGAAATATTTCCAGCGTTGTACAGCCGATTCAGTATAGTTCCCACCAGCACTTCAAAGGCGGCGGAAGACGACATTCCCGAGCCCTGCAATACCTCCGAAGTCACGTAAGCCTCGAAACCACCGACCTTGTATCCGTGTTTTACAAAATAGTCTGCCACGCCACGTATAAGTGAAGCTGTGGTCTGTTTGTCGGCTTCTATTGGAGACGTGTCAAAGGCACTGACTTCTTCCGTGCGGTCATACCCTTGTGAGCGAAGCCTGATGATGCCGCTGTCCGAAGATGATACAGCAGCTATCATATCAAGTGATACCGCCGCAGCCAGTACACAGCCCAGATTATGGTCGGTGTGATTGCCGCCTATCTCGGTCCTGCCGGGCGCACTGAAAAAATGCTCTGCATGTTTTGAGAAAATATCTTCAAACTTAGCAGCAGCCGCTTTGTATCTTTTATGCTGTAACTCTGTTTCATCGTGTGGATAAACAGTATCGGGAGTATACATCATCAGACCTCCTTTTATTTGATAATAACTATAGTAAACGACATTAAAATTTCTACATAGGCGCTTGTCGGAACTTTGATACTTGTTCCGATAAGTGCCCTATGTTAAGAAATTTATGTCGTTTAATATATTATACTATAATATACTTATTTTTGCAAGTGGTGCCCAAGAAAAACTCTCGTGTAAAACATTTTTAATAAGTTTCGGCAGTTTGATGTCATTTTGCCAAAAATTGACAAGATGTTGGAAAATTCGGGTTTACACTTGAAATTTCATATGACTTATGCTATAATATACTATGTGTATTTATGTGATCGTAAGATCAGCTGAATATGACGGCAAATCTGCCGTGTTTATCATTGTGCCGACTATCGGCTTTGTATGAAAGGAAAGATCGCTATGAAAACATTGATGCTCGGTAACGAAGCATTCGCAAGAGGTCTGTATGAAGCAGGCTGTAAGGTAGTTTCGTCCTACCCGGGTACTCCCTCGACAGAAATAACCGAGGCTGTAGCCAAGTATGACGAGGTCTATGCAGAATGGGCTCCCAATGAGAAAGTTGCTATGGAAGTCGCTCTGGGCGCATCCATCGCAGGTGTAAGAAGTTTCTGCGGAATGAAGCACGTTGGCCTCAACGTTGCGGCTGACCCCCTTTATACCGCAGGTTATACAGGTGTTACAGGCGGTATGGTCATTGCTGTGGCTGATGACCCCGGTATGCATTCTTCTCAGAACGAGCAGGATTCCAGACATCATGCGGCTGCATCAAAGACCATGATGATCGAGCCTTCCGACTCTGCTGAATGTAAAGAATATACAAAGATGGCTTTCGAGCTTTCAGAAAAGTTCGATGTGCCTGTTATAGTAAGAATGTCCACAAGAGTTGCACATTCACAGTCCGCAGTTGAACTCTGCGACAGGGAAGAGAGAGAGCCTATACCTTATAAGAAGGACGCAGGCAAGTATGTTATGATGCCCGGCAACGCTATCAGAAGACACCCTATCGTTGAAGACAGGATGCAGGCTATCGCCGAGTATGGTGAGAACTGTCCCTTGAACACTGTTGAGGATAATGGCTGTGAGATCGGCGTTATTACTGCAGGTATCTGCTATCAGTACGCTAAGGAAGCTCTGGGCGATAAGGTAAATTACCTGAAACTGGGTATTGTTAATCCTATGCCTGTTCAGATAATCAAGGACTTTGCCGCAAAGTGCAAGAAGGTCTATGTTATAGAGGAGCTTGATGATATCATCGAGACACACTGCAAGAAGAATGGCGTTGACGTTAAGGGTAAGGAACTCTTTGGCTGGCTGGGCGAGATAAGCCAGACCAAGATCAGGGATAAGATACTGGGTATCCAGCCCGAATTCAATACATTTGAGGATAACGTTCCCGTAAGACCTCCCGTAATGTGCGCAGGATGTCCTCACAGAGGTCTGTTCTACTGTCTGAGCAAGCTGGGTGTTACAGTTTCTGGCGATATCGGATGTTATACACTGGGTGCCACCGCACCTCTGTGTGCAATGGACAGCACCATCTGTATGGGTGCATCTATCTCCGCACTCCATGGCTTCAATAAGGCACTGGGCGCTGAGGCAGAGAAGAAGTCTGTTGCCGTTATCGGTGATTCAACATTCATGCACAGCGGTATGACAGGTCTTGTAAATATCGCATACAATGCCACAAACTCCACTGTTATCATTCTGGATAACTCCATCACAGGTATGACAGGTCATCAGCAGAACCCCACCACAGGTAAGAACCTCAAGGGTGATCCTGCTGCTGCGGTAAATCTTGAAGAGCTTTGCCACGCTATCGGCATCAAGAGCGTTCGTGTGGTAGATCCCTATCATATGGCTGAAACAGAAGCTGTCATCAAGGAAGAACTTGCTAAGGAAGAGCCTTCCGTTATCATTTCAAGACGTCCCTGCGCTCTGCTTAAATATGTTAAGCATAAGCCCGCACTGCACTGCGATCAGGATAAGTGTGTCGGCTGTAAGCAGTGCCTGAAGATAGGCTGTCCCGCAATTTCTATCCACAATAAGAAAATGGTCATCGACCATACCCAGTGCGTAGGCTGCGGCATATGTACCGAAATGTGTAAGCTTGGCGCTATCAAGGGCAATGAGGAATAAATGAAACGTGCGATGGGTCTACTTTCTCCTGTTTTCATCTGTCTTAAAGATAAGCCGAGGAGATATTACTTGAAAAAGCACAGTACCATGCGAGGAAAAGAGGTATTGATCTAATTTGATCATCAACTAAGGGGGACTATTTTACTTTGAAACAAAGTAAGACGATCATTTTGAATAAGATAGTCAAGTTAGTTGAACTGCTGTTTTGCGTATTGTTCGAAGCAGTATATATCATTCGTCTGATAATACTTGATCAAACGAGTTTTCAACCGTTTCCCGAAATGCCTGCTATGTTGGCATATGGCACGGTGGTACTTGCACTTTTATATGAATTGCTGCGAAGATCACAGCCTGTGGCTGAAAAATACAGAATATACATTACTAAGGGTTTTCAGTTAAAAGCAGGTATATATGTGGCGCTGTGTTCACTTATGATCTTCACCGTTGCTACACCGTTGTTTGGATTTATACTCATTTTACTGCTTGCGGTATTTGCACTATTGTTCCATGGCAGCGGTCGTATAAAACTTCTTCTTACTTTTACTGCACTCTGGCTTATAATGTTCTCGTTTGAGATCTTATGTGCAGTTGATGTATATAACAGCAGGGACAAGTCATTGACCGAGATATTGTTTTCAAAAGATTTTATAAATTTTTTTTCGGATAATATAATGAAGATGTTTTCAGGCTCAGTAACCATGTGCTGGCTGCCTATTATCGGTTTGTACATAGTAGCAGCTACAGTTTCTGATGAGATACTGATCGACGAAGCACAGTACTGTGCGAGAAAAAGAGGTATTGATCTAATTTGATCATCAACTAAGGAGGACTAATTTTAAATGGAAACTAAATCTATAATGATAGTCGGCGTTGGCGGACAGGGTTCGCTGCTGGCTTCAAGAATAATAGGTAACGTTTTGCTGAACCAGGGCTTTGATGTCAAGGTCAGCGAAGTTCACGGCATGAGCCAGAGAGGCGGCTCTGTCGTTACATATGTAAAGTATGGCGATAAGGTATATTCTCCTGTGGTGGAGAAGGGCGAGGCTGATATCATCATCAGCTTTGAACAGCTGGAGGCTGCAAGATATGTACAGTACCTGAAAAAGGGCGGACATATCGTTACTTCCACTCAGCAGATAGATCCTATGCCTGTTATCACAGGTGCAGCTGTTTATCCCGAGAATATCATTGACAAGCTCAATGGTCTCGGTATCGACGTTACCGCTGTTGATGCTCTTACTCTGGCTGAACAGGCAGGCACAGCAAAGGCTTCTAATGTGGTGCTCATGGGCGTAGTGTCCAAGAAAATGGACTTTGATGAAGCTGTATGGCAGCAGGCACTGGAGCAGTGCGTTCCTGCAAAGTTCTTAGAGCTGAACAAGAAGGCTTTCGCACTGGGCAGAGAGCAGGTTTAAACCTATCTATGACACGCTTTCTCTTATGGGAAAGCGTTTGTCGGACATTTTCGGTTTACTAATTTAAACCAATGTATGGTAAAAAATGAGAGTTCAATATTAAAAAGGAGTTGATCAACCAATGGCGGCTGAAAAGATCTATTGGAACAAAGAGATCGAAACTATGGGGCGTGACAAGATGAAAGCTCTCCAGAGCGAGCGTCTTGTCAAGCAGGTAAAACACGTATGGGACAATGTGCCATACTATCGTCATCTTATGGAAGAAAAGGGCGTTTGTCCCGATGATATCAAGAGTATCGATGACCTGCACAAGCTGCCTTTCATCTCAAAAGCTGACCTGCGTGATAATTATCCCGACGGACTGCTGGCAGTACCGAAGTCCGAGTGCGTAAGGATACACGCAACCAGCGGTACAACAGGTAAGAGAGCCATCGCATTCTATACCCAGAAGGATCTGGATATATGGGATGACTGCGTAGCAAGAGCTATTACTGCGGCAGGCGGTACTAAGGATGATGTTGTACATATCGCTTACGGTTACGGCTTGTTCACAGGCGGACTTGGTATCCACGGCGGTTCTCATAAGGTCGGATGTCTTACTCTGCCTGTATCTTCGGGCAATACCGAAAGACAGATACAGTTCATGCAGGATCTGAAATCGACTATACTCTGCTGTACACCTTCATATGCAGCTTACATTGGTGAAACTCTCCACGAGATGGGTCTTACTCCCGATGATATCGACCTGAAGGCAGGCATCTTCGGCGCTGAACCCTGGACAGAGGAGATGAGACAGGAGATCGAGAAGTCTCTCGGCATCAAGGCTTACGATATTTATGGTCTTACTGAAACTTCGGGTCCGGGCGTGGCGTTTGAGTGTGAGGCACAGACAGGTATGCATATAAATGAAGATAACTTCATCGCTGAGATAATCGATCCCGAAACAGGCGAGGTCCTCCCCGAGGGTTCAAAGGGTGAGCTTGTATTTACGAGCATCACCAAGGAAGCTTTCCCTCTGCTCAGATACCGTACAAGAGATATCTGCATACTTACCAGAGAGAAGTGTCCCTGCGGCAGAACACTGGTCAAGATGTGCAAGCCCATGGGCAGAAGCGACGATATGCTCATAATCAAGGGCGTAAATGTATTCCCATCACAGATCGAGACTGTTCTGCTGAAAGACTTCAATGCAACACCTAACTACCAGATAGTGGTTGACAGAGTGGGCAATGCAGATACATTTGAGATCAAGGTAGAGCTTTCCGATGAGATGTTCGGCGATACAGTCAAGTCCATCTCCGAGCTTGAAAAGAAGCTCAGCGCCGATATCGTGCAGATACTTGGCATTAAAGCTAAGATAAGCCTTGTTGAGCCTAAGACTATTCCACGTTCCGAGGGCAAGGCAGTAAGAGTCATAGATAAGAGAAAACTTGTGTGATCTGTATGTTAAACCGCCGGATCGAGGAAGAACGGGAACATTTGGACGAAGCTGAAAATAAGATCACGGAAGAAGATATATTTAACAGGGAAGAAGGTCAGAAAAATGACTATTAAGCTGTTATCTGTGCTGGCAGAGAATAGACAAGACGAAATTCCGGATCTTGATACAATATTTGCCTATGTGTTTTTAGGTGCGTTAGCTTTACTTATCTTTGGGATCATTTTCTATATCATTTATGAAAGGATAAAGAAAAAACGCTTAAACCAAAGGATCGAGGAAGAATGGGAACGTTTGGACGAAGCTGAAAATAAGATCACGGAAGAAGATATATTTAACAGGAAAGAAGGTCAGAAAAATGACTATTAAGCAGTTATCTATTTTTGTAGAGAATAAGCCCGGCAGGCTATCGGATGTTACAGCAACTCTGAAAAAGTGCAATATCAACATCAGAGCTATCACTACTGCCGACAGCAGCGATTTCGGTATACTCCGACTGATCGTTGATGATACGGATAAGGCCATCGAATGTCTAAAAGCCGATGAATATCTGGTAAAGATAACAAATGTCGTAGCAGTTACTGCTGAAGATAAGCCCGGTGGAATGGCAAGTATAATGAAAACACTTTACGAAGCCAATATAAGTGTTGAGTATATGTATTCTGCATTCCTCAACCCTTCTGATGTTACAGCCTGCCTGATACTCAGGGCAGACAATAACGAAAATGCTATCGAAGCTTTGGTAGATGCAGGCTACAAGCTGCTTTCTGCCGACGAGATGGCAAAGTTCTGATATTATAAAGCCGATAATAGCGCTGCTGCTGTTCTTGATCCGAGGATAGCAGCAGCATCATTTTTCTATGAATAAAATGTTAACCTTAGTAAACTCTGATAGCGGCACAAACTGTTCCGAAAACGATTTTTCAGCATGAAACATCACTCTATCCACACATATACTGGCTTGGTCTTAAACAGCCTTTTTACGGCGTAGATGTGCCATTTTCATACATTTTGATAATGCATTCTCAGGTGTAAGAATTACGTTAGATATAACTAACTATTGAATTGGTTAGTTGACGCTAATCGTTTATTAAATTTTCATTAAATTTTCATAAAAGTGCTTGACTATTTTAGAAAATGTGCTATTATATAAATGTAAGAGGTCAGGGCAAAGGGCTCGGGCTTCTGTCGATAATACTAAGGAGGTATATATCATGGCTTATAAGATCAATGACGATTGTATCGGTTGCGGCGCTTGTGCCGGTGAGTGCCCTGTAGGCGCTATTTCTGAGGCTGACGGCAAGTGCGTTATCGACGCTTCTGCTTGTCTGGATTGCGGTGCTTGTGCAGGCGTATGTCCTGTAGGTGCTCCTCAGGCTGAGTAATTTATGAGATGAAATATCCGTTCTCTATATGAGGACGGATATTTTTTTCCCTAGCCCGGGACGCCAATTCGTTACGTCATTTTGTCTAATAGAAAAAATAAGCGCTCGGTAGCACAACACAGCTGTTCACATCATATAGTTTTCCCTAGCAGAGATGCCGCCAAGTCACAAAGTCTTTCTTTAAGACACAACTTTTATATTATTCAATATAAAAAGCCGCAGAGCGTTCTGCGGCTTTTATGATTATTATTCGTTTACTGCATTCTTAGCGATAACGTCAGCTACCAGGTTAGCAGGCAGCGGCTCGTATCTTACCTTCTCGAATGTGAATGAACCTCTGCCCTGAGTCATCTGTCTCAGGGTAAGGGTGAAGTCCTGCATTTCAGCCATGGGAACTTCTGCAACTATCTCGGTCAGACCATGCTTATCGGTGGGGTTCATGCCGAGAACTCTGCCACGGCGCTTATTAAGCTCGCCCATCATATCACCTGTATTGTCGTCGGGAACGATAACATTCAGCGCACCAATTGGTTCGAGCAGTATAGGTTCAGCCTGACGCAGACCTTCCTTATAAGCTATGGAAGCTGCCATCTTGAATGCCATTTCCGAAGAGTCAACAGGGTGGTAAGAACCATCGACCAGTATAGCTTTCAGACCTACAACAGGGAAACCTGCCAGTACACCCTTCTTGACGCTTTCCTGCAATCCCTTTTCAACTGCGGGGAAGAAGTTCTTTGGTACAGCACCGCCGAATACCTTCTCCTCAAATATCAGTTCATCAGATACACAAGGCTCGAACTCGATCCAAACATCACCGAACTGACCGTGACCGCCCGACTGTTTCTTGTGTCTGCCCTGAACCTTGACCTTCTTGCGGATAGTCTCACGGTAGCTGATTTTTGGAGGTACTACGTCGATATCAACACCGAAATCTGTTTTAAGTCTGCCTGCAACGGAGTCAAGGTGCAGACCTCCCAGTGTGCTGAGTATCATCTCGTTTGTGGAAGTATCCATCTCGTATGCAAGAGTAAGATCTTCTTCCAGCAGTCTTGATATAGCAGCGGAGATCTTGCTCTCATCGCCCTGTTTCTTTGCTTTAACTGCCATCTTGTAGCAAGGCTTCGGGAATTCGATAGCAGGGAACTTGACAACTCGTGCAGCATCACAGATGGTGTCGTTGGTATTGACGTTCATCTTGCTTGCAACAACTATATCGCCTGCGCCTGCTTCGGCAACATCTATCTGCTTCTTGCCCTGCAATGTTACCAGCTTGCCGACCTTTTCGGTAGTGCCTGTGGTAGCATTAACAACTTCCTTATTGGAAGAAAGTGTGCCTGCGAATACCTTTATGAAAGACATCTTTCCAACAAACGGATCGGCAACAGTCTTGAATACGAATGCAGCCAGAGGATCGCTGTCCTTGCACTCGACCTTTATGGTATCACCGTTTGCGGTTTCGCCCACCATAGCGTCCTTCTCGGAGGGAGGAGGAAGCAGCAGGTCGATCTCTTTCAACAGCATATCAACGCCCGAAAGGTCGGTGGAAGATACGCAGGTAACGGGAGTGATGACACCTGAGTTCATACCGTTGTGTATACCATCGATAAGTTCTTTCTGAGTAAATGCTTCACCCGAGAAGAACTTGTCCATCAGTTCCTCATCAGTCTCAGCAACGGCCTCGGATACAGCCTCTATCAGACCGTCGATACGGTACTCCATCTTCTCGGAGACTTCTGCTGTAGGCATATCGGTCTCAACAGCCTTGCCGTCCTCATACTTGTATGCCTTCATCTCGATGAGATTGATGTAGGAAACGATCTTTCTGTCAGCGATAACAGGAACAACTACAGGGCAAACTGTAGGACCGAACTCGGATTTCAGCTGAGTCAGAACGTTGTTGAAGTTTGCGTTCTCATCATCTATCTTAGTTACAACGAACATGGTGGGCTTGCCGAATTTCTTTGCGCATTCGTAAGCCTTGTGAGTGCCGACCTTAACGCCCGACTTAGCAGATACTGTTATCAGTGTGCAGCCGCCTGCGAAGATGCCCTCTACCATGCCGCTCTCATAATCGAACAGACCGGGAGTATCGAGCAGATTTACCTTCAGATCACCTGTTTCCATAACAGCAAGGGAGGTGTATACCGAACACTTTCTCTTTATCTCCTCTGCGGTATAGTCTGAGACTGTTGTTCCGTCAAGCACTTTACCCAGACGGTCAACAGTGCCGCTCTTATATAACAAAGCCTCTGTCAGCGAGGTCTTACCTGAACCTGCATGACCTGCAATGGCAATATTTTTGATCTTCGTACTGTCAAACTTTTTCAATGTTATTCGCTCCAATCTATGACTTTCGTCTTGTGAATTTAGGTGCAGAAATTTGCGGTAGTGAATATACACAAAAACCTGTAACACCACAAAGTAATTATACACTATTTCATCTAAAATAGCAATAGCAATACGAAAAAAACTTTTCGTGATTATGAACAAAATTTAAAACAAATATTTTACATTTGAGAGAAAAATGGGTCGTAACAGCGCATTTACAGTCGATTTTAAAAACTTTTGGCAATGTGCACAGTTCGTAACACATCATATCCGGAAGGCATAATATATATCAAGTTGATTGTAAATGGGAGGGCATGGGATATGGTGATATTATGCGTCGGGGGAGATAAAAGATATGAGTATTTGAGCGAAATGCTTCGCAGCATAGGCGAAGTTTATACCATCGGGATAAAGGGCAGCAAAGATAGAATCGATAAGTACAAGGATATGCCTGAAAAAGCAGATGCTCTTGTACTGCCGCTTATGGGTAAGGGCATGGAAGTGGTCTGCGGTGAGGTAAGCTGTCCTTTGGCTGCTATTGCAGGATATGTTAAAACGGGCGGTATAGTCCTTGGCGGACGTTTAACGAATGAACAGCAAGCTTTATTTGCCAAGTTTGATCTTGAAAGTGCCGATTATTTAAAAAGCGGCTCGCTGGCTGTGAAAAACAGTATCCCCACCGCCGAGGGCACACTTGCCATCGCTATTGAGAATACTGATGATACTGTTTTCGGAAGTAATGTATTGATAACAGGTTGGGGCAGGACGGCTAAATGCTGTGCCCGACTTTTTAAGTCATCGGGCGCATACTGTACTGTGGCTGCCAGAAGAAGCGAAGCCCTCGCAGATGCGTGGACAGAATCATCTGATATAATAAAAATATCTGAGCTTGCAGCCAAAGCTGATAAATACGACATTATTATAAATACCGTGCCTGCAATGGTGCTGACAGAAGAAGTACTGTTGAATGTCAAGGAAAACTGCCTTGTTATCGATCTTGCCTCCATTCCGGGAGGAACTGACTTTGAAGCTGCCAAACGTCTTGGCATAAGAACGATACACGCCCTTGCACTTCCCGGTAAAACAGCACCTAAAGCAGCTGGCAGGATGATATATGAAACGATAATAGAAATACTGGAAGAAAGGGGAGTAAAATGTGACAAAGGAGATAAGACTTGACGGGATCAGGATAGGCTATGGCATTTCAGGTTCGTTTTGTACTTTTGGCAGAAGTTTCGATGCTGCAGTAAGACTTAAAATTCTCGGGGCTGAATTGGTGCCTGTTATGTCATTTAACGCAGCTAACTTGTCCACCAGATTTGGTAAAGCGCAGGACAATGTAGCTCATATAGAAGAGATAGCCGGACGAAAAGCTATACTGACGATCGAGGATGCAGAACCCATAGGACCTAAAAAGATGTGCGATATAATGGCTGTCGCTCCATGTACCGCAAACACCATAGCTAAACTGGCACTGGGTATCACTGATACACCGCTTACCATGGCAGTGAAAAGCCATCTCAGAAACAACAGGCCCGTGGTCATTGCCATATCGACAAATGATGCCCTGGCTGCCTGTGCCAAGAATATAGGTATGCTGCAAAATCTGCGCAATTATTATTTCGTACCCTATTCGCAGGATGACAGTGTGAATAAACCAAATTCAGCAGTGGCGGATTTTTCTTTGCTGCCCGAAACGATAGCTGCGGCGCTTGATGGAAGACAGCTTCAGCCAATGTTGCGCTATTGACAATTTATCCGCCGTGGTTTATAATTTAATCAGAACATTTTTCCTACCAATGGCGGAGGTATAATATGGATGTATATAAGATAGTTATAACAGGCGGTCCATGCGGTGGTAAATCCACTGCAATGAGCCGTATTCAGAAGGAATTTGATAAAAAAGGCTATAAGGTACTTTTCGTGCCCGAAACTGCCAGCGAACTTATAAGCGGCGGTGTTGCACCCTGGACCTGCGGCACAAATTCGGATTTTCAGAAGCTGCAGTTCTCATTACAGCTTTATAAGGAAGAGATATTCCGTAAAGCAGGTTCGACCATGGGCGCTGAAAAGCTGCTGATAGTCTGTGACCGAGGTGCGCTGGATAATAAAGCGTATATGTCTAAGGAAGAGTATGCAGGTGTACTGGAATATCTTGGGATGAGCGAAGTTCAGCTGCGTGATAACTATGATGCGGTGTTCCACCTGGTCACAGCAGCCAAGGGCGCAGAAGGTTTCTATACTACCGAGAATAATCCTGCCAGGACGGAAACTGCTGTACAGGCAGCGGAGATAGATGACAAACTCATAAGTGCCTGGACGGGTCATCCGCACCTGAGAGTCATTGATAATTCCACGGGTTTTGAAGGCAAGATGCAGCGTCTTATCGCTGAGATAGCATCATTCCTCGGTGAACCTGAACCTCTTGAGATAGAGCGCAAATTCCTGATAGAATATCCCGACACCGAAATGCTGGAGGCTATGCCGAACTGCACCAGTGTCGATATAATACAGACCTATCTGAGATCTGAGGACGACGAGGAAGTAAGAGTAAGACAGCGTGGCAAGGAGGGCAGCTATGTATATTACCTGACCCAGAAGAGGACGATCAACAGCATGAAACGTGTTGAGATCGAGCGCAGGCTTACTCAGGATGAATATCTTTCACTTCTTATGGATGCGGATACCACACGCCGCCAGATCAGGAAGACCAGATACTGCCTGACCATGAACAATCTCTATTATGAGATCGATGTTTATCCTTTCTGGAAAGATAAAGCCATAGCGGAGATAGAACTGAACGATGAGAAAACAGAAGTCATTTTCCCCGACTTCATCAAGGTCATAAAAGAGGTGACAGATGACCCCGAATATAAAAATGCATCTCTGGCTAAGCTTGAATATTGATCATGGGAGGTCAAATGGATAATACAAAGCGTTTTAACGGACGTGCGGCAGACTACACATCAGGCAGACCCGGTTATTCCGAACAGCTTATCAGTTTTATGTTTAATGAATGCGGAGTTTCTTCAAGATCTTTCATAGCGGATATTGGTTCGGGCACAGGCAAGTTTGCAAGGCAGCTGCTCGATAAGGGGAGTACGATTTACTGTGTTGAACCGAATGACGATATGCGAAATACCGCCGAAAGTGAACTTTCGGGATATGAGAACTTCCGATCTGTGAAAGGCGGTGCCGAAGATACGACGCTTGCAGCCGCATCGGTCGATCATATAACCACAGCACAGGCTTTTCACTGGTTCGATGTCAAAAAGTTCAGGCAGGAATGTTCACGGATAATAAAGCCCGACGGTAAGGTGTTCCTTATATGGAATGTGAGGGATATGGACTCGCCCCTGAATAAAGAACTTTTTGAGATCTACAGTAAATATTGTTCGGATTTCAGAGGATTTAGCGGCGGTATAAAAAGAGATGACCCGAGGATAGCAGAATTCTTTGAAAACAAATATGAAAGAGTATCATTCGATGAACCGCTGTATCTCGATAAAGAAAAATATATCGCAAGGTGTCTATCGGGATCATATGCCCTTAAAGAAGGCGATAAATTTTATCCCGAACAGATGCAGGCACTTGAAGTTGCTTTTTCAAAGTATTCACAGAACGGTATCATCACAATAGCTAACTGTTCTGTTGCATATTTCGGAAGTATAAAATAGATCAAGCCCCGATGGAAATATCGGGGCTTTGCTTATATTTTGTGTTCGGTGCTGTCATTGTAGTCGTAGAAAAGCTTGTCGAAAAGTTTATCCAGGTCTTTGGTGTCGCCGAGGGCTGCTTTAATGAATGTACCTGCGTTTTTCAGCATCAGTTTAAGATACATCCAGTCGCCCATATCGTCGTATTTTCTGGTGGAGTTGATAAGATGGTTCTTTTTGAGAGTGCCGTATCTTTTGCCACGTTTTTTGCCGTAAGCTTTAAGCTTTTTAGCTGTGGCGGCATCTTCCATCGCACGAATATCTTCAAATCCGCCCACAGCTTCAAACGAAGACTTTTCAGCCCAGAATATACCGCAGTAAAGCCCTGTCAGCTTGAATGAGAACTCGCATAGTATATCATTTAAAAACAAAGGTATAGAATACCTCTCGAACCTTATGGGTGCACCGCCGCCTATGTATCTGCCGCTGTCAAGAAGGTCTGCGGCTTCCTTGATAGTACCCTGTGTCATGCGGTTGTCGCAGTCTATAGTCATGATGATATCGCCTGCTGCCGCAGCTATTCCTGCGTTGCGGACAGCAGCTATGCATCTGTCCTCGTTATGTATGACCTTTGCACCTTTCTTAGCTGCGAGAAAAGCAGTTTTATCCGTACAGCGGTTGCATACTACAATTATTTCTACAACTCCGCCGTATTCTTTGGCTGCCCGTTTTATGGAACCTATACAGCGCACCACATATTTTTCTTCGTTGTGCGCAGGAATGATGACCGAAACTTTTCTTTTCATAAAAATGTCTCCCGTGCTTTGATATTTAAGCTATTATAACATGGGCTTCGAGATAAAGTCAAGTTTGAGGTTTACTGATAAACTTTGGTAAATCTGTCTGTAGAAATTTGTTGACAAGACGGGGCTGACGTGGTATAATAATAGAGTATTTGAAGTGTATCATACTATAGAAAAGGGAATGTATATGAGTTTGGGAAAAATAGGTTTCGACAATGACAAATATCTGAAAATGCAGTCCGAACGTATCCGTGAGAGGATAGCAAGCTTCGGCGATAAGCTGTATCTTGAGTTCGGAGGAAAGCTTTATGATGATTTCCATGCTTCAAGAGTGCTGCCGGGTTTCAAGCCCGATAGTAAGCTGCAAATGCTTTTGCAGCTGAAGGATGAAGCTGAGATAGTTATCGTCATCAATGCAGGCGATATCGAGAAGAACAAGATAAGAGGCGACCTTGGCATCACTTATGATGTGGATGTTATCCGTCTTTATAATGTGTTCACTAAGATAGGTCTTTATGTAAGCTCGGTCGTGCTGACAAGATATGAAGGTCAGCGTTCTGCTGTGGCTTTCCAGAAGAGACTTGAAGCGCTGGGCGTTAAGGTATATCATCATTACGCTATCGAGGGCTATCCTGCAAATCTTCCTCTTATCATGAGCGATGACGGCTATGGTAAGAATGATTATATCGAAACAAGCAGAAAGCTTGTAGTCATAACTGCACCGGGTCCCGGCAGCGGTAAGATGGCTACTTGTCTCTCACAGCTTTACCATGAGCATAAGAGAGGCATAAATGCAGGCTATGCAAAGTTCGAGACCTTCCCTATATGGAACATTCCTTTGAAACATCCTGTCAATCTGGCATACGAGGCTGCGACCTCCGACCTGAATGACGTTAATATGATAGATCCGTTCCATCTTGAAGCATACGGTATAACAACGGTCAATTATAACCGTGATGTTGAGATATTCCCCGTGCTCAATGCGATGTTCGGTGAGATCCTCGGTGAATCGCCCTATAAGTCACCTACAGATATGGGCGTAAATATGGCAGGCAACTGTATAATAGATGATGAAGTTGTACGTGAAGCTGCCAAGCAGGAGATAATCCGCAGATACTATACAGCCCTTTGCGACAGAAAAAAAGGTACTGTAGCGGATGAAGATATTTACAAGCTGGAAATGCTGATGAAGCAGGCAAAGGTAACTGCTTCTGACAGAAAGGTAATAGAAGCTGCACTTAAAAAGGAGGAGCAGACAGGTGCGCCTGCTGCTGCGATGGAACTGCCCGACGGTACTGTGATAACGGGCAAGACATCAAACCTGTTGGGTGCCTGCTCGGCTCTGATACTCAATGCGCTCAAATACTTCGGCGAGATACCCGATGAAACTTTGCTTATGTCGCCCGAGGTAATTGAACCTATCCAGAATCTGAAGATAAATCATCTTGGCAATAATAATCCGAGGATACATACAGATGAGACGCTTATTGCGCTTTCTATCTGCGCTGCGACCGATAAGAATGCAAAACGTGCTATGGATCAGCTTGAAAAGCTTCGTGGCTGCGAAGTACATTCGACAGTAATACTCAGTGCGGTAGATGAAAGGATATTCAAGCGCCTTGGTGTTAATCTCACCTGTGAACCGAAATTCAGCTAAGTTTTCAAGAGGACTGCGAAATGTAGTCCTCTTTTTATATATTAAGGAGAGATAATCATGATATATGTTACAGGCGATACTCACGGATTTTTGAATAAAACTCTTGACAGATTTGCGGCGGCATGCGTTAAAGATGGTGACACTGTTATAATCTGCGGAGATTTCGGGTTTGTAATGTCAAAAGAATCCGAATATATGATAGAGCTTGATAGGCTGGCAAAAGAAAAATACACTATACTTTTTATCGACGGCAATCATGAGAATTTTGATATGCTCGAAGAATATCCCATTGTAGAATACTGCGGTGGTAAAGCGCATAAAATAGCTGATAACATCTACCATCTTATGAGAGGGCAGATATTTGAGATAGCAGGGAAGCGCTGGTTTACCTTTGGCGGCGCTTATTCGATAGATAAGATCATGCGTACAGAAGGATATAGCTGGTGGAAGCAGGAGATACCTGTTAAAGATGATTACGACGAGGCAAGAAGAAATCTTGAAATGGCAAACTATCAGGTAGATTATGTTGCGACACATACTGTTCCTGATTCGATAATACATCGTATGGGTAAGGTGCCGGATGTACATGATAAGGAACTTACAGGTTACTTTGAATGGCTTTACAGAGAATTGGATTTTAAAAAGTGGTTTGCAGGGCATTGGCATATAAACCGTGAGTTTGAAGATAAGCTTGAAATACTTTTTGATAAAGTAGAAGAAGTGAAGTAAATGTTAACAGTAAAGAAAGCACGTATCAGCTTGTCGAAACTGCACATAAAAAATCAAGAGGCGAGAAGATAGTTTTACTTGACAACGAGGCAAAAAGGTGCTATAATAATTAAGCTGTCAGGTGAGAGGAAAGCCCCTCAGGCGAGCGGAGCGCTTCTTAG
>CADALT010000026.1 GCA_902788785.1 uncultured Ruminococcus sp. | reverse complement strand
AGCCTTGATCTGCAGTATAGCAGTCTTGCCTGCTTCCAGCTTGCCGCCGAATTTATTTGTTCCGGGAAGAGATACGGTCACTGTACCATTCTCGGAATTTATGTTTACGTTATGACCCTCAGCAGTTGCAGTTGAAGTAATAACTTCATTGTAGCTGATGACCTTTTCGCCTGTGTAGCTGCCTGCACCTGTGAAAGTCAGTGTGTGCTTGATCGTAGCGCCTGTACCTCTCTCGGATTTAGCGCTAACTGTATAATCAGTACCCTCGGTGAGAACAGTGCCGTCAGCAGCCTTAACTGTGTATACGGGTGTCTCGCCCTTATTATAGGTATCATTGATGCCGTCTATTATAACATTTGCAAAGTCTGTGTCAGCAACATTTTCTTCGCCGTCGTACTCGACCTTTATAGTAATATCGCTCTTAGGCATTTCAAGAACATAGCTGCCGTTCAATACAGTGAGTGCATAAGGCTGACCGTCTGCTGTGAATGCAGTAATATTCTTAACAGTGTAGCCTTCTTCTGCATCGACCGATATTATAGCAGATTTACCGGGCTGGATAGTTCCGGTGAATTCCTGTCCTCTTACAGAAAGATTAACTTTGCCGTGAGCAGATTCTACATCTACATTGTATTCATTAGCTGTTTCGCTGGAATAACCGTTCTGTGCATTATCGTCTGTATACTCAACAGTGAGTGTAACATCGCTCTCGGGCATCTTCATCAGATAAGAGCCGTTAACAGTCTGTAATCTGGTAACGCCCTCGGAAGATGTCATTGTTACATACTTTACGCTGTAACCTTCTTCGGGTGCGATCTGTACCAGTGCAGACTTGCCTGCTGCGAACTTGCCGTTGAAGTTTTCGGCTCTGAGTCCGGGTGCAGACAGGCTTACAGTGCCGTGCTCGGATACGATATCTACATTATACTCTGCATAAGATGCAGGTGCGTCTGCAGCGAACATTGCTGCCTTTGTTTCAAGAATTTCTGTTTCCTGGTCTGTGGAACTCTGATCGAAGTCGTCAGCAGGGAACTCCCCAAGCTTTTCAGCGCTCGCCTTGAGTGTTGCGTCATCAAATGCGCTTGTAACAGGATTTGCAGGAGCTTTACCCGAAGCTACCAGCAGTGCTGCTGCCGCAATAAGCGACTTCTTCATCAACTGATCATTCATATTTGATCCTCCTCTTTTCAATGAGCGGCAAGACCTTGTTCCCCTTCCCTGTAGAGAACCGTCTGTACCGTATTGAGCTGTGAAAGGGCTCTGATAGTAAATGAAATAATCCCCCAAACATTATCCGCTTACCTGTATCAGTGCAAGCTTTACATACACCCGGATCCTGATGATGTTTTCGCTGACTGATTTTCGGATCTGCGGAGAATGCTACTACCGCTGACCCTTTCGCAATCGAATAAATGTGTAAAATATTTAATCATTTTACAATAAATATTATACCACGTTTATTTTGCCAATGTCAAGGAATTTCAAATCTTTGTTGAAAAAACTTATATATTGAAAAAATATGAGAACTTAAATTGGCTCATTTTTGTTAATACAGCAAAAGAATTGTGTTAACTAAAATTAAGACACAAATTAGACATATTTGTATTCCTGATTGAAAAACATTGGCGAAAATCTGAAAGAAAATATTCACACTTGCGAAAATCATAATATCACTCATGGATAAACTAACCAATAGTTTTTCAATGTCGAAAAATATTTCGGAGATATATCATCATTTGAGAACGATATCACAAGAGAATGACAAACGGTCAATTGTGAACATTAACGCACGTTAACTTGTTGAATTAGGTTCACTTCCAAAACGGATAACAGGATGTTTAAATGTTCGTTTTGAATTTTTAGGATTTTATTTGTCAGTTTTGTCATTTTTACATATAAAAATACGAAACCACAAATAAATCCAAGTTATTGTATGTTTTCTTATAAATTAACAAAATTAAGTCGATTTTTGGGACAATATACTTTTATTTCGTAATATCATTATAAATTTTGATGCTTTAGGGTCTTGACAGATATAGCGTAAATATGGTATAATATTCCTGATATAATGATTAAATGATTTACATAAATAACCGACTGTTCAGGTTGATGCAGATCATTTATTATAGGGCGGATAATTTTTGGGGGATTATTCATAAAGATCTTTTTATGCACGGGCAGCTTTCGGTAGGGAACGGCAGCATACCCGTCGGCTGATGACAACAGGAGGATTAACTATGAATGATCGAAACTTACAAGGGCTGATGCCTTTGTATGGAGCAAGACAGGATATGAACGGTGCAGCAGGCGAAAGGTTCGGCATAGATGTTGCACAGAGCTTGCACGGCAGCGCAGCTGTCACGAATTACGGCAGATATGAACCCATAAGCGAAAAGGAAGCAGGCAGGTATGCCGAGATAAGGGTCTATCCCGATGACGGATACTATCTGAAAAGCCTTGATATCGTGGCGGCTAACGGCGAGGAGATACGCAGGTATGAAGAAGCTGACTCTTTCGGCTTTATCATGCCTTCATCGGATATAACGCTGATACCCGTTTTTGAGGATAGGTCGCTGGTGTGCGAGGTAGCTCCCGAGGATAAGCTTTACCGTGAGCTCAGGGAGTATAAGGACGGCAGATATACGGGTATGGAGCTTTTTGTGCCTGTTAATACCGAGGGACTCAAAAAGACAGTCCCATTGGGCACTAAGCCTACATATACCGTCGTTTCAGCCGATGGCAGAAGACTTGCCGAGGGCAGGGATTATACTCTTATCACCGCTGAGGAAAAGACCGAAGCAGGTACACGCCATATTCTTATTTTCGACGGCAAGGGCTGTCCCGAAAAGGATAAAGGCGGCTATTTCACAGGTCAGGGCGATATCTGCAAGGGCAGATATGCCGTGACTTATATGGAGACCGATCGTCCCCTTGACCCGAATGAGGATGAACTCACTCTGGGCGAAAACAGATCTGTGCTGCTTGATGAGGCGTATTCTTTCACGCCCAAGACCGACTGCACATACTCTTTTACATTCGATGCACCCGATTCACTTTATTTAAAAACATTTATCACATACGGTAAAAGAGGTACTATAAATAAGGATGGTATAGTCTGCCACGGAACTTTCACCGTTGAACTTGAAGGCGGCGTGACATATTCAGTTCTGACTAAGGCAAGCTATAATACCGATAAACTCAAGACCCTTGATCTGACTATCAGCGAACATCTTCTGCACAGGCTGACTGTGGCAAGACCGGTTAACGGTCTGCTCGCAGTGGTGTCGAGCGGCAAATCGGTAAGTGCGGCTTATCCCGATGATACCGCAGATATCAGGGTCGCTCCTGCGGACGGATATTACCTGAAAAACCTTGAAGTGCTGGGCTCTGACGGCGAATCCGTGGGCATCGTTGACTGCTTCTATACCTACCTGTTCAAAATGCCTGCCTGCGATGTGCTGATAAGGGCTGATTTTGCACCCGTATCGCTGACACAGAAAAATATTCCCGAAAATGCTATGTACCGTGAGGCTGATGCATATTCAAACGGCAGACGTACCGAGGGCGTGCTTTATATCCCCGTGGAGATAAGCGGCATACCCGATACCTGCGCAAGGGATACCGAGCCAGAGTATACCGTAAAGTCAGCAGACGGCAATGAACTTATCGAGGGTGTTGACTATACTCTCGGCCATCAGTCTGAAAATACCGATCAGGGTATTCTCCATACCCTTACTTTTGAGGGTACAGGTACTGTTTATAAAGGTGTGCAGACCGTAACATATATCGAGACCGATGCAGCACCCATCAATGAACTGGTGCTTGGTGTCAACTATGCCGATGTTAAATGTGTAAACATCTTTATACCCGAAGAAAGCGGCAAGTACCGCCTGACATTCAACGATACCGACAGCGTGCTTTCCGAGCTGTCTGTCACCAATGCATCGGGCGAGATCGAGGTCGAACATTCGGGAAGATATGCCCTGACCTTTGAACTTGCCGCAGGCGATTGCTACCTGTTCTCTTTCGGTGAGGATCATCCTTCCTATGCGGATGGATCTATCGATCTTACTCTCGAAAAACTCATGCCTTACAGGATCAATGTGCTTGATGCTCCCAACGGTTCTGTGGAAGCTGACTGCTTTGAGGACGAGATAAGCGCAGACGGCATGGTAACAGCAGGAAATATGGCAGCACTCTGGATATATCCCGATGATGGCTGTGATCTCGTATATATCGAGGTACTCAAAGCAGACGGTACCCCTGTTGAGATCGTAGAGACACCTGACCGTAAAGCCTGCCATTTCAGGATGCCCGACAGCGATGTAACGGTAAGGACGGTATTTGAAAAGATACCCGATACGACCGAAGAAGAAACGCTCACTCCCGAACCCGAGCCGACAGATATAAAGCAGGATTATTCAGTGGCTTGCACAAAGGTCGTTGACCTTGGCTATTCAAACTATGCCACGGGCAATGATGTGTTCAAGGTAGACTTTGAACTCACCCACCATAAAAGCGGCAGCTACAGAGGCGCTCTGCTGGAATTTGAATTTGACTCTCCCATAGCCAAATTCATGTACGGTGCAGATATCGGCAACAGCACCGTTTTCATCCCACCCGATGACCCCGGAAAGGTAGTGGTGAATTTCGCCGTGGAAACTCCCGAGGGCGAGACCGCACCTATCAGGTCAAGCTACCTGGTCATCTCACCTGCAAATGCAGTAAAAGATCTTGAATGTCTGAGTGCCAGAATAATAGGCGTAACAGAAGCATAAGGCGATCCCCGAAGTGATCTTACCCGTCACTTCGGGGATTTTTTTTCCTTAAAATTGACTCCGTAAAATATATATGCTATAATATATAAAATTTTAATATAGATGAAAGGCAGGCACAGTGATGAAGATAGACAGACTCATCGGCATTCTTTCGGTGCTTTTGCAGAAAGATAAAGTTACCTCGGCAGAACTTGCAGAACGCTTCGAGGTGTCACGCCGTACCATACTGCGTGATATCGAGACTCTTAATATGTCAGGCATACCCATAGTTTCGGGACAGGGACAGGGCGGCGGTATCTCCGTGATGGAAGGCTATAAGATGGACAGGACACTGCTATCCAATGAAGATATGCAGGCGATACTTTCGGGGCTTCGCAGTCTTGATTCCGTCAGCGGCACTAATCGCTACCGCCAGCTGATGGATAAGCTTTCCATCACCGATACCGCTATGGTGCAGGCGGATAACCATATCATAATCGACCTCTCACGATGGGATAAAACTGCCGTGGCAGATAAGATAGAACTCATCAAGCAGGCAATGGAAAAGCGCCTTATCATAACCTTCCGCTACT
This sequence comes from uncultured Ruminococcus sp., assembly GCA_902788785.1. Classification (GTDB taxonomy): domain Bacteria; phylum Bacillota; class Clostridia; order Oscillospirales; family Ruminococcaceae; genus Hominimerdicola. The sequence goes on along the minus strand of CADALT010000026.1, from coordinate 30,348 downwards.
TTTCGCCGGGCGGCGAGACCCTGCGCCGCATAGAACCCTATCATCTGGTGTTCCAGTGGTCGTCGTGGTATGTCTGGGGCTATTGCACCGACCGTCATGACTACCGTATGTTCAAGCTTGACCGCCTGACCGAACTTACCCTGACAGATACCCCCTGTGCCGAAAGGGAAGTGCCCGAGTATACCTGCGATAAACTCCGCCATACCAAGGGCGAGGTCGGTGTAAAGGTGCGCTTTGATGCTTCAGTCAAATGGCGCATCATAGACGAATTCGGCGCAGATTTTCTGAGGTATGACGAAAACGGCAGCATCATCGTGGACTTCACCTGGTCCGACCTGCCCTCGCTTTATCAGTATATCCTTTCTTTCGGCGACACCGCCGAGATAATCGAGCCTGTCCGTTACAGGCAGGAATTTTCCGAGCTTGTGAAAAAAATAATGCACCGTTATGAAATATGACACTCTGTTGTCATATTAGCTGTGCTATACTGTAATAAATTAAAAAGGAGGTACACAAAATGCAGTACGAAACAGTTGAACTTAATGAGGCTAAGGTAGCAGGCTTTACGGTGCGCACAAATAATTCGTCCCCCGATATGGGCACTTCCATAGGCGCACTCTGGCAGAGATTTTTCACAGCCGAGGGCTATACAGCGATCCCTGATAAGACCACAGGCAAGACCATGGGCATCTATACCGATTATGAAAATGACGAACACGGCGATTATACTTTCATGACCGCCTGTGCCGTGAACGGTGATGTCCCCGATGGTTACGAGGTACGCACCCTGCCCGCCGGCAAGAACGCAAAATTCATAGTTAAAGGCAATATGATGACAGCAGTTGCCGATTTCTGGCAGAAACTATGGCAGATGGATCTTGCACGCACTTACGAATTCGATTTTGAAGAATATCAGAATGCCGACATGGAAAACTGCGAGATACATATTTATATAGGTATAAAATAAGGAGGCTGGTCATATGAGTGAGATAGTAAGAAAAGATATCAGCGAACAGTGGGCACATTCGGGCATCATAAAAGCAGGCGACTACTGCTTTCTCAGTTATTGCGTGGGCAATATAGGCGGCACTGTGGAAGAACAGATAAACGGTGCGTTCGATCAGATGGAACAAAGGCTCGCCATGTTCGGGCTGACCCTTGAAAATGTGGTGCAGATGGACTGCCTTTTCCGTGATGTCTGGGATATACCCGTGATGGAGAAAGTCATCAAGGGACGTTTCGGCGGAAAATATCCCGTGCGCAAATCCATACAGACCGAGTTTGCCCATGTGGGCGGCGAGAACGGTCTTAAATTCCAGGCAGATGCGGTCGCATACTGCGGATAAGGAGAGATACAATGGCATCATCAAAAGCATATCTAGAATTTATCCTTGAACAGCTTCCCCATACGGGCGAGATAACCTGCCGTCCCATGATGGGCGAGTATATACTGTACTTCCGTGGCAAGGTAATTGGCGGCATATACGATGACCGTTTTCTTGTCAAGCCCACAAAGTCCGCAAAAGCCCTGATGAAAGATGCACAGTATGAACTGCCCTATGAGGGCGCAAAGGAAATGCTCCTTGTGGATAATGTTGATGACAGGGAGTTTCTATCCGAACTGACAGAGGCACTCTATAATGACCTGCCCGAACCCAAAAAGAAAAAACATTGAGGTGATATTATGCCAAGACCGACCAATAAGACCGACCTTACACAGCTTTCCGAGCAGAACTTCAAAAAGCTGATGCAAACCGCTGACAGCATGAACGATAAAGCACGCATAACGCCCTTTGATTTCTCGGGCGAGAAAAGCAAGAAAGAAGCCCACTGGCAGCGTGATAAGGATATCCGTGATGTGTTCATACACCTTTATGAATGGCACCAATTGCTGCTGAACTGGGTATCATCAAACCTTAAAGGTGAAGCCGTACCGTTCCTGCCGCCGCCCTATAACTGGAAGACCTATGGTGAGATGAATCTGGCTTTCTGGAAAAAACACCGTGATACCACTCCTGCCGATGCACGGGCTATGCTTGAAAATTCCCACCGTCAGGTCATGGAACTGCTTGAAAAGTTTACCGATGAAGAACTCTTTACCCGCAGCTATTATGACTGGACAGGCAATAACGCACTGGGCAGTTACTTTATAAGTGTCCTCTCATCTCACTACGATTGGGCACTAAAAAAACTGAAAGCCCATATAAAGAAAGTCGGCTTATAAGGAGGGCGCTATGAAAAGGGAACTTGGTATAGCAAGATGCGGACTTGCGTGCTGTCTGTGCAGTGAAAACGATCACTGTGCAGGCTGTAATTCGGGCGAATGTCCCGATAAATCTTGGTGTGAGAACAGAAAATGCTCACTTGAAAAAGCATACCCACACTGCTATGAATGTGAGAGCGACTGCACGAAAGGTATGCTTTCAAAGATGAAACCGCTGGGTCTTACACTGTTCGCTAAACGATACGGCGAAGAGAAACTTCTTGACTGCCTGGAACGCAACGAGAAAAACGGTGTGGTCTACCACCGTGATGGCATAGTCGGAGACTATGACGGCTTTGACAACGTTGAAGCCCTGATAAACTTTATAATGACAGGCGTAAAATAAAGGAGACAATAATGGACGAATTTGAAAGATTATGGGCTGATATAGGCACCCACAGCGTTATGGTCTTATCCACCTGCGCCGATGGCAGACCGTATTCACGCAGTATGAGCGTGGTCGTATACGACGGGAAGTTCTTCTGCCAGACCAACCGTGAATACCCCAAATGCCGTCATATAGAAAACTCACCGTACATCGCTTTGTGTTTCGGCAAATATTCCGTCGAGGGCAAATGCCGTATTTCGGGCAGACCATTCGATGATACAAAGTTTATCAAAGCCATGGAGAAAGCCTTTCCCGATGCGGTAAAGCGCTGGTCAGCCCTGCCCGAAGAATGTGTGCTGGAGATGACCCCCGACAGAATACGTTCCTGGGTATATGAGGATAATATCCCCTATATCGAGACCTGGGACTTTGAAACTCATACATATAAAAAGGAGCGTCAGTGATGGCTTTCGACTATAAAAAGGAATATAAAGAATTTTACCTGCCCCCAAAGCGCCCGACCATCGTCACCGTGCCGCCAATGAACTATATCTCCGTCCGTGGCAAAGGCGACCCCAATGCCGAGGACGGAGAGTATAAGCAGTCCATAGCTATGCTTTATGCCGTGGCTTATACCATCAAGATGAGTAAAAAAGGCACACATTCCATAAAGGGTTATTTTGACTTTGTCGTACCGCCGCTGGAGGGTCTTTGGTATCAGGAGGGTGTGCATGGCATCGACTATGCACATAAGGAAAACTTCAGCTGGGTGTCCATGATACGTCTGCCCGATTTTGTCACCGAGCAGGACTTCACATGGGCGCTTGAAGAAGCCTCACGCAAGAAAAATATAGATCTGTCAAAAGTGGAGTTTCTCACATTGCATGAGGGTCTGTGCGTTCAGTGTATGCATATGGGCAGCTATGATGACGAACCTGCAACAGTCATTAAAATGCACGAGTTTATGGAGCATGAGGGCTATAGTCTTGATATATCCGAAAGCCGTCTTCACCATGAGATATATCTCTCCGACCCGAGAAAGACTGCCCCCGAAAAACTAAAGACCGTTATCCGCCACCCGATAAAATGAGTGAAAATAATACCGTTTAATGTGGGATTATTGTGTAAAGATACAAACCTTTTCTGCGAGCCTTGCCTGCTATTGACAAGTTGTGGCGTATCGTGTATAATATGTTTGCAAAATTGTTTGAAGAGTAAAAACGTGTTCGTTATACCTTATGAGGTATTGCAGTGTTGACCGGACGGGGAGTTGTCGGTCAAACGAAAAGCGAAAGCTTGCGGTTCACGTTTTGCATCCCGCTTCATAGGACTCAAAAAAAGACATTGCCTTCTTTTCTGTCGTATGAGAGTGGAAAAGGAGGTTATTTTTATGCAGACAAACAACACAGTATCAAAGGCGAACATCAAAGTGTTCGGCACCCTCGTGGTGATGACATCATCGGCTATCCTTACAGCCCTGAGCATCATCCTGGGCAAATTCCTGTCCATACCCATCGGCAACAGTATCCGCATCGGCTTCGAGAATTTGCCTGTAGTTATGGCGAGTATTTTCTTCGGACCCATAGTCGGTGCAGTCGTGGGCGTTACTGCGGATATCATCGGCTGTATCCTGCACGGCTATGCCATCAACCCCATAATAACCGTGGGCGCACTGTGCATAGGCCTTATCCCGGGATTTGTTTACAGGCATTTGGTGAAGAGTTCCGCAGATACCCTCAGCACCGACGGCAAGCCCCATTGGGTCAAGCTGTTCGTGTCGGTGCTCGTGTCCTATGCGGTAGGCTCTATGCTCATAAAATCCGTGGGACTTTATGTAGCCTACGGCACACCTTTGCAGACCATCATCTTCCGTGTGGTGAACGGTCTTGTAAGCGCACTCACAGATACTACTATCATATGGCTGCTTATGCAGAATAAGGGCTTTGTGAGAGAACTGGGCAGGGTGGTAAAAAGATGACTTTTGAAGAAACAAAGCTTTATCTGAAAAAAGCCTCGCTCCGTGGCAGCAGGCTCGGACTTGAACGTATAGAGAAGCTGACTCAACTGCTGGGCTCACCCCAGGATAAGGTCAAAACAGTGCATATCTCGGGCACTAACGGCAAAGGCTCCTTCGGGGCTATGCTGACAAGCATACTTGCCGCCGCAGGATATAAGGTCGGCGGATTTTCTTCCCCTGCCATAACCGAGGTCACAGACAGCTTCCGCATAAACGGCAGCGAGATAAGCAAGGCGCAGTTTGCCGCAGTCATGGATAGGGTAGTCCCCCTGTGCGAAGCTATGGAGGATAAGCCCACCGAATTCGAGGTGCTTACCGCCGCCGCATACGAACTATTCTTCCGTGAGAACTGTGATATAGCCGTGGTGGAATGCGGCATGGGCGGTGATACCGACTCAACGAACGTCATATCAGCGCCCCTTGTTTCGGTCATAACGAATGTCCAGCTCGACCACTGCGGTTTCCTCGGTGATACCGTGGCTGAGATAGCCGCCCATAAAGCAGGCATAATAAAGCAGGGTTGTCCCGTGTATTTCGGCGGAAATGACCCCGAGGCGCTCCGCACTGTCAGGACATATGCCGAGAAAATGGGCGCAAAGCTCTATCTCCCCGTGCGTGAGGACTTCACCTTAGAAGAAGCCGAATGTACCCTCGCAGATACCGTGATAAACTATAAGGGCACAAAACTCCATGCGGCATTGTGCGGCAGCTATCAGTTCGATAATGCGGTCAATGTGCTGAGCGTTATTGAGATACTGCGCTCCCGTGGACTTCATATCTCCGATGAAGCAGTTGCCGTCGGTCTTAAAAACGTCCGCTGGCACGGGCGTTTTGAGGTGCTCTGCAAAGACCCTCTCATTATCTATGACGGCTCCCATAATCCTGCGGGCATAGCCTGTGCCGCCGAAAGTATAGGCAGGTATTTTGGCGGCGGAAAAGTCGTGCTCCTCATAGGTGTCATGGCGGATAAGGACTATCATCTCTATGCCGATATGCTGGGCGGATATATACATAAAGCATTCACCGTAAAGCCCGATAATCCACGCTCGCTCGACAGCGATACCCTTGCAGCCGCTTTCCGTGAAAAGGGCATCGCCGCCGAAAACTTCCCCGTGCTTGATGACGGAGTCCGTGCGGCACTTGATGAAGCGAAAAAAAACAGGCTCCCCCTCATCGCCCTCGGCTCACTCTATATGTATCGAGAGTTCACAGCGGCACTTGGGAATATATAAAAAAGTGAATAGTGAAAAAATAATAGTGAATAGTTAAGGCATTGAAATCTCACCGCATAGCGGACACCCTGACTATTCACTATTCATTTTTCATTATTCGTTATCCGCTTGTCTCTATCCCCCGACAGCCCTTTCCGCCATAGCTACTATATCTTCGGGGAATCCCGTGGCTTTTAAAAGCTTTATGGCGTTGCTCGTGGTGCTTATGCCGTCGTGCATAGTGTAGTCGAAAATAACATCATCAGTCCCTATGACCTCCGAGAAATGCCTGTTGTCAAATCTCCCGTCGAAATCCTTCGCAAGCTCAAGGTCGTGGGTGGCTATCATCAGTATACAGCGCTTTTTCTCAAGATGCTCCAGTATCGCCTTTGAAGCCGCTATCCTCTCACGGGTGTTCGTGCCTTTGAGTATCTCGTCAATGGCGAGGAACAAAAGCCTGTCCTCACGGCAAAGCTCGATCATTCTCTTTAAGTACCTTATCTCACGTATGTAATAGCTTTCCCCCGAGATAATATCGTCCCGCACCGCCATCGAAGTCATTACACAGCACTGCGGCACCTCTGCACTTTCAGCAGTGCAGGTGTGTATGGTCTGCGCAAGTATCAGGTTTATCGCAGCAGTCTTTATATAAGTCGATTTTCCCGAAGCATTAGACCCCGTTATCATCATGGGTCTCTCGTATTCAAGGTCATTTGGCACCGCATTGGGTATCGCAGGGTGAACAAGTCCTTTTATCTTAGGCGCATCACCCTTAGCTGTCTCGGGCACGCACCATACCTTCATACTCCTCCTGAACGAACCCACCGCAATTGCGCAGTCGATACTTCCCAGAAAATCATATACCCTGCGGCATTCCTCGTTCCTGCGGTTTATGTCGGATATTATCCTGTCGTATATTATGAAGTCTATCATGAACGGTCCCAGCAGATATGCGGTAAACATACTGAACTGGTCTGCGTTGTCCACCGCATTTTTGCTCTCCATGTATGCCGACCTCTTTGCGGCTTTTTCCATGGACCTTAGATCGTCCCTTATGTCCTCACCGAATTTCCCCGTAATACCGCTTATGGTCAGCGCCGCCCCCAGCATCCTGCCCAGTGCGAAAAGCGAGCGTATATTCATGTCGTGCCTTGCCTTGACGATGGAGTGTACCGTCAGCCCGACCACATATATCCCCACGAATGCGGCAATAAATGCAGGCAGCCTCGTCACTGCCGCCGCTATCCCCAGTATCACAGTCATTGCACAAAGCCCGTAGTACACCTTGCGGCAAGGCAGTCTGTAGCTTGTGATGTTCTGTATCTGCAAGGGTATATCGTAGTTTATAACACGCTTTCCCAGCCGGAAAAGGGTCGTCCTTACCTTGTGCCTTAAGTTCTCGTTCTTGTCGAAAAATTCTATCTTCTCCTCAAACTCGTCCGAGTCGTCCCGTGACAGGTCGTGCAGCCTTGAATACAGGTGCTGTTCGCCCGCAAAGCTGTCCGTGTGGTTTATCAGCATGAATATGTCGTCCATGCCCAGGTCTTCCCAGGTGATGTCATCTACTGTCTCGTGTTCCTGCTTGTGGGGCTTTTGGGTGAGGTACAGCGTTTCTATATCACCCAGCCTGTCGTTTTGTTCTTCAAAGTCACTGCGTGGCTTTCCGTAGGAAACCCTCAGATATTCTTCCAGACGTTTTTTGCTTTTTGCCCTGTTAAAAGCATTGTATACTATTATAAATATAATGATAGCCGCAGGCAGACCTATCATACCGAGCTGTTCCATATAAGTCTCCTTTAATATAGTATAGTACAGCGCAAAGCTCTTTGCGCCTGTTATGATTATACCAAAGTAACAGTTCGCTGTCAAGGATTTGACCTTTTATAAATAATATGCTATACTGTTGTTTGGCAAAAAAATTTTTTTTATTATTATGAAATCAAACTTCGTTATGTCTCGTATTATAGGTGAAGATCTTCAAAAAGGAGAAAAAGGAGGTGGTAAAGGTGAGATACACCATTGATGAAGTCGTGGATGAGTTTGCAGACCATATCTACCGTGCGGCATATGCATATCTCGGCTCGGGTGCCGAGGCGCAGGACGTGGTCAGCGATGTGCTGATGAAGTATTTCTCTGTGTGTGAAACATTGCAGATAAATTCTAAAGAGCATCTTAAAGCCTGGCTTCTTCGGACGGCGATAAATAAGTGCAAGGATATAGTCAAGTCCCCCCGATGGAAGCGTACATCAGAACTCACCGATGTACATAAAGCCGAATTCGGCTGGTCGGAAAGAAAGCTCGATGTTCAAAGAGCCCTTGATACACTTGATGAAAAATACCGTGCGGTGATCTGCCTTTACTACTACGAGGAGTACAAAACAGAAGAGATAGCACAGATACTCGGTCTGCCGAAGGGGACAGTGGTCTCTCGCCTTGACAGGGCAAGAAAGCAGCTGCGTATCATGCTGGCAGACTATGGAGAGGAGATGATCGTATGAGCGAGATAAAGGATTTTTTCAGTGATCTTTCTCTGCCCGATGAGAAAAAGGCAGAGCTCAAAAGTGCGCTCAAAGCGAAATATCCTCAGTATGCCGAAAATGACAAAGGCACAACGGAGGTCTTCAGAATGGAGAATAATAATATTGAAATAAACAGAGCACAGGCAAAGGTGCGCAGCAAGTGGCTCACAGGCGGTGCCGTCGCAGCGGCGGCAGCACTTCTTCTGGTGGTCGGTGCAGGTGCGGCAAAGTATGCAAATAAATACAATGCCCCCGTGGCATCACCCACAACAGATGTGGTAACTTCCGATGAAACTGCTGCGGATAAAGAAAATAAAAACGCTGAGGAGAAACAAAAAACAATGCTCATCGAATTTATACTTCGTGATGAGGATATTGCAGGTTACAGCGGTACTCTTAATTATAGATTGATGAGAGAAAATGAAGTTCTTTCCATGGTAAGTATCAAAGATATCGAGAAAAAACATACTGCATCTGTAAGTTTCAGAGCGGCAGGCAGCGGTAAACAGCAGCTTGAACTTTATGTTGGAAAGAACAGTGACTCAAGAGACGAGGTACACTATGCTACGATCGAAGTTGATTTTGATAACAACAAATACGAAGTTGTCAATATAGACAGTGAAGCTATGCGTGAGTTTATCGAAAAAGACCTTGTTTTTATGACCATACGTCTTCCTATTCCCGATGATCTCAGCGGTAATTATACAGCGCAGATCTATAAGGACGCAAGACCTATAGGCGGACAGGCGATAGGCTCAGCCGATAATATCCCCGATCATATTGATCTTGAGGTACATGGCAGAGGCAAGGAGACCCTTACCATAAGACTTTTAAATGAAGATACAGGCGAAGCCATAGATAACTATGCCGTATTCAATGTTGATTACGATACAAAGACCGCAGAGCTTGTTGGAGATACGGGCTATTCGGTCAAGGAGAGCAATAGCAGTGTGCCCAATGATGATAACTCAGCCAAGAACCTGCGCACTTTCGCTATGCCCGACCTCGTCGGCACGGATATTGAGCTTGCATCTGTGAAATATGACCGCACTCTGCGTTTTGATATCATTGGAGAATATAACTCCGACTATGATGCGGGCGTTATATTTGAACAGAGCGCAGCTGTGGGCGAGACTGTATCCGAGGGCACACGTGTCACTGTAAAAGTCAGCAAAGGTCCCGAAGAGTTGAGCAGGAACGATCTTACCCTCAGTGTCCCATTCCCCGAGGGCCTTAGCGGTTCTTATATTATCGAGGCATACTGCAGCGGCGACGTCTCATATGTACAAACGGTACAGGACGCTTCGCTTATCGCAGGCAACGACCTCGACTTTGATATCAGCGGCACAGGCAGAGAAACGGTCACCATAAGAGTGACTGCTGAAACAGGAAAGTATGTTGACTTTGCAACATTCAATGTCGATTATGATAATGTGACCGCAGAGCTTGTGGGCGACTTCAGGAAAGATGAGCTCCTGGCACTTTCAAACAGCTAAACAGCATTCCTTATATTATATAGTAAACGTCCATACCCCAATAACGTTTACTCTACACACAAAAGTACCCGATGTTCATTCCGAGCATCGGGTACTTTTTATATGATATAGTATAGGGATGGCTTGTGTATCAAACAGCGCAGAGCTGTTTAATATTAGGCAGCCGCCCGTGGTTTAGGCGGACGGCTGTCTGACAGAAGTATAAAATATGATCAGCTTACCTTAGTGTATACCTGACCGCCCTGGAGGGTCTGACCCTTTGCTGCGAACATATCGGAAATGGTAACTACCTCATAACCGTTGTCCTTCAGCCAAGGAAGAACTGTCTCCATAGCAGTAGCTGTGTTTGCCTGATTTTCGTGGCAAAGTACGATAGCGCCTTCCAGTGAGCCATTTCTTGCTGCGTTCTGGATGTTAGCAACTATCTGATCGGAAGAGATACCCTTCCAGTCCTCTGAGTCAACAGAGCAGCTTATCAGGGGCACGTCGTTCAGTGTCTGCTGTACCTGCCAGTTGCAGGACAGATAAGGCAGTCTCATGAGCTTTGAGGGCTCAGTGCCGATGATGTTTCTAAGCTTGTACTGAGTATCATCATACTCCTTGCGGATCTGCTGTGCGCTCATGCCTGTCAGATCCTGGTGAGAAGTGGTGTGGTTAGCTATCTCCATACCCTTGTTGTATGCATAGCGAACCTGATTTTCATTGTTGATCCAGTTGCCTACATAGAAGAATGTAGCGTGGAAACCGTTAGCTGCCAGAGCATCAGTGATCCTCTGACCTGCAACGCCTGTACCGTCATCGAAGGATATAGCAACGAGCTTCTTGTTGGTGTCAACATTGTTGTTGCCGCCCTGCTGCTGGCTGCCGCTGTTAGCTGCTGCATCAGTAGTGTTGGCTGTTACCTGGTCGATGTACATATCTGTCAGGCTGTCGGGAGCCTCAACATAAAGTACGCAGTTGGAAGCACCTGCGGGGATGGTGTACTCTTTGTTCTCGAGCTTTGTCCACTTGCCTGCGGATGCATTTGCAGAAGCTACCTGTGCGTAGTTAGTTCTGCCGTTCTGATCGTACTGAAGTGAGAGCTGAACTGTTGTGGAAGTCGAAGGCTGAACCTCTGCGCTGAAAGCGTAGGTGTTGCCGCCCTTGAAATAGTTGCCGTCGAGCTCGATAGCTGCGCCGTTCCAGTTGTTCTGTCTGCCGCTTACATACAGCGACTTGCTGCCTGCATAAGCCTTGGAAGAAGAGGAAGCAACTCTTGCGCTGCCTCTGCCTGCCCAGTAGTCAGTACCGTTCTCGAATGTGCTTGTGAACAGGTTGCCTGTCTCAGCAGTTGCAGGTGTATTGCTGCCGGAATTGCCGGAGTTGCCCGAATTGCCGGAATTACCCGAGTTGCCGGAGTTACCGGAATTGCTGCCGCTGCTCTGGCTGCCTGTGGAAGCCTTGTAGCCTGCGCTTGCGCAGATAGCCTGGTCGATGTACATATCTGTCAGGCTGTCGGGAGCCTCAACATAAAGCTTAACGTTGGATGCGCCCGAAGGGATAGTGAAGTTGGAGTTCTCCAGCAGTGTCCACTTGCCTGCACTTGCCTTAGCGGAAGCTACCTGTGTGTACTTGGTGCTGCCGTACTGGTCATACTGCATGGAAAGCTGAACTGTTGTAGATGTTGCAGGCATAACCTGTGTGCTGAAGCTGTATGCCTGACCTGCCTTGAAGTAGTTGCTGTCAAGTGCCAGCTCTGCGCCGTTCCAGTTGTTCTGTCTGCCGCTTATGTACAGCGACTTGCTGCCTGCTGCTGCCTTGGAGGAAGATGTGGTGATGTTAGCACTGCCTCTGCTCTCCCAGTAGTCTGTACCGTTCTCGAAAGTACCTGTGTACAGTGTACCTTCCATTGGTGTGTGTGAACCCGAGCTGCCGCTGTTGCCGCTGTTACCCGAGTTGCCGCTGTTGCCTGAATTGCCCGAGTTGCCGGACTTGCCTTCTTTGAGTGTGAGGCTTACGTCAGCCTGACCGTCGCTCTCCCAACCTTCTACGTTGAAAGCGACCTCATAAAGGTTGCCCATCTTCATGCCCATTCTTTCCCAAGCCTTGAAATGCTCGGAAACGCTTATGGTACCCGATGTTCTTGTATTCTGACGAATGCTTATATACTGTACGAAGTCCTTGTTGCCTTCGATCGTATAGGAATTTCTGTTGCTTGTGTATACCTTGTATTCACTTCCGTCGATGGTTACCGAGCCCTTGTAGTTTGCACTTGGATCCTGTGCAGGGGACCAGTTCTTCCAGTCCTCAATGATGTAGTACTCTACCAGAGGGTTCTGTGACCAGCCGTATATGCAGATACGGGAGTTGCCCGAAGATCCTGCCGACCAGTTGCAATCGAAGTCACAATAGAAATCGTTGTAATCTTTCCATGTCTTGGGGTTGTTCTTATCCCAGAAAAGACCACGGCGTGCCAGGAAGTTTCCTCTTGAGTTATTAGGTCCGCACTTCCAAGAGGTGCTGAATCCGCCGTCATTATCATGAAGTGTCATTGTTGATGAATTTGGAGTATCTGCCTGCCAGATCTCATGATGATAGTTATTATACCAACCCTCTTTTCGTGTATCGTTCGGGGTTGTCTGAAGTGTTTGCGCAGCGGCTGCGTTGATGGCTGCAATGGTAGAAGATGCCATTACTACGCCTGCAACGACCGAGCTTAACATACGTTTGGAAACGAAGTTCTTCATAACTATTCTCCTCGCTTTAAAAGTTATAAGGTCGGACGGGTCGTATGATGTTGGAGTGCCGGGCCCGCTGCAAACTCCAACGTGTATCCGTCTCTGTCTATGAGTTTATCAAATTTGCGAAAATAAACAAGCTGATTTTTGCGTAGGAAAAACATTTTCTGACCGATTATTGCGAAAACTATCGAATGAGCATAAAAATATATTGCTTTTTGGATTGATTTTATGGGATTTTTTTAGACTTTATTATGAAATGTAAATATTTTTATCTTATGCGTCAGCAATTTTTGATTGATAACAATTTCTTCATAATCTAAAACGTTTAAGTTGTATGCAGTAAAAAAATTTCCATATTTTCCTAAAAAATAAAAAGGCAATACCGCACCCCGTTTTGTGTCAGATGGCACAAAACTTGCGAGTATTGCCTTGACACCCCACGAACAGTGAGGTGATGATATTATTGTTATTCTGTTACGGCGTTTTTCTTTGTTAATATCTTGTCAAAAAGACAGAAAATGCAGCGAAAACAAAAAATGCATCATTCCCTGTGCCGCTCTATCCAGTCCATAAGCACATCTACGATGTAATTCTGCTCCGCATCATTCAGCACTTTCCCCGAGGGTATGTTGTGCCATTTTTCCAGACACCCCCTGCAACAGCAGGCTGATGCGTGCTGTGCCACAAATACAGGGTGCCCACGCATGGGAGTCTGTTTGCCGTCGTTTTCGGGGTTTTCGGGCGCAAGACGCTTTTTCACAAAGTCCTGTGCATGGCTGCGTATCACGTCCATGCCCTTGCTCTCGATGTATAGCTTGTCCTTGTCCGTCAGCCTGAATTTGCTCCTGAAATCCGACCTTGCCAGCCTGTCGATGAGGTTCTTCCTCTCGGGCAGCACATAGCGTATCCTGTCAGCGCTCCCCGTGTTCGGATAATAGCTGTACCCCGATCTTTCCGCCTGTGCCATCTGCAATTTTCTCTCGATATGGTAAAGCCTGCCGTCCTTGATGAACTTAGCCCCCGTCTGCTTGAAATAAAACGGCACGCCGCACCTTATGCACTGCCTGCGCAGTTCCTTTACCCACCTGAAGTCACAGCACCGTGCCTCGTCCCCCGATTCGCCGCCGCAGGTGACTTGTTCGATAAGCCCTGTGCGCAGATATTTTTCTATATCTATCTCCTCCAGCATGGGCTCGCTGATTATCTGTCGGTGCTTTATGGGCACTTCCATAAATATCGGCAGCCTGTATTCGGCACGCTCCTTGTCCTCGCAGGTGCAGCATATGGTCACATTGTCCCAGCCCTCGCCCCAGTCATCGGGTATGCACTGCAAAAAGCGGTCTATGCGCTTTGTTATTATGTGAAATTCCAGATCGCTGCGCTGCCTTATCATATCCCAGCAGCCGTCACGCCATTCGTCCGCAGTATCCAGGAAGAAATCCGAAGTCATGCAGGTGAACACAGTACCGTTCTGCGCAGTTATCTTGTAGCCGCCCTGCCTGTTCTTTTTCAGCGGCAGCGTGTAATCCTGCGTCTTGTTCACCTGTGATGCGTCCCTGCCGACGCTCTCGTCCCTGCGGTATACATAGCAGTTTTTGCACCCGGGACTTATCTTTCTGCACCCGTGCCACGGGTTCCATATGGTCATGTGCTCACCTCCGTCCTGTAGCCTTGCCCCGAGTTTTTCAGCCTGTTTCGGGGCAGTAAAATTATAACATATACCCCGAAAGATGTCAACAAAAAACGCCATAGCACCTCCGACTGTAAGATCGGAAATACCATGGCGTAAACTTATTTATCAAACTGTGATATTGTCACCCTTGAGACCTACATAAGCGCCCTGCTTAGCCTCAGCAGATTCTTCGTGAGCCAGCAGCCACTTGTTCCTTGCCCAGAGAGCCTTGTCCTCGGGGTCGATAGCAGCTATCTCGCCGATGTCTGTGTTGGTGTTTCTTGGCAGAACTACTGCTACCCTGAAACCGTCATCGTTGACCTGACATGGTGCATAGTGCAGTGATGTAGCAAATACCTCAACAACTGCGCCTGCGGGAGCACGGAAAGCCTTTACCTCAGCAGTATCCAGCACGCCGTCCTTGATCTTGCCCTGCTTAGCCAGCAGCAGTATGAAATCGGTAGCACCGATGTTTATCTCGCTGTCTCTGTGATATTCCAGACAGTTAAGAGCGTTGTTGTGGCCCCAGCACATACCCAGCTGTACAGGCATACCGCCGTAAGCGTTAGTGCCCAGAGTACCGAATATACCGCACTTTTCCAGTGAGTCGATCCAGGGCTCGTAAGCTACGCCTTCGTCAGGCAGAGCGATGTCGTTCATTGCTGCGATGAGTTCCTTGGTGTCATAACCTTCGAGCACCTTGCCGTACTCGCTGAACTCGGGGTCTGTAACCGAATAGATCTTCATTCTAAGTATCCTCCTTTGATATAAATGCTCATGATCTGCATGAGTACCCATTCATTATACCACATTTATGCAGAAAAGTAAAGTATCTGACCACCCACATTTTGTGAAGTTTGTGCAAATGTCGGGCATTCGCACCGCAAATAATGGGCACATCAGTGTTCCTGTGCAAGAAGATTGCTGCTGTGTTCAGCCTTGGCAGAATACTTACTGCGTTCACGGGAGAATATCGCCAGATAAGCCAGCGTGTTTATCAGCAGTGCGCCCGTCCATGCGAATATCTCCGCCGCAGCAGTGGCACGGAATCCCATGGGCTTTATAAGCAGTATTATCGCACCCGTGCGCAGTATCATCTCGGCTATGCCCGAAAGCATCGGCACGAATGGGAAGCCCATGCCCTGCACACCGTTCCTTATAACGAACAGCAGGTCAACTGCGAACAGCATCACTCCGCACATGGGCAAAAACTGTACCGCATAGTCTATCTGTTCCTCACCGTTGAGTATGAGAGAGGCGAGCTGTCTCGGCATGAATGTCATTACCGAACCCAGTATAAGGTAAGCCGCCGCTGCAATGCCCAGACAAACCCTCAGTCCCGAATT
The DNA here is from genome assembly GCA_902788785.1 of uncultured Ruminococcus sp. GTDB lineage: Bacteria > Bacillota > Clostridia > Oscillospirales > Ruminococcaceae > Hominimerdicola. Next base: position 14,776 of record CADALT010000026.1, on the reverse strand, counting down.
TATCCTGTCGAAACGCTTTGCGCCGTAGTTCTGGCTGGTGTAGGCTGACATGGTAACACCTGCGGTGGCAGCAGGCTGCATGAACATATTGAGGTATCTGCTGCACGCTGCATAAGCCGATGTAAATACCTTGCCCAGACCGTTCACGAAGTACTGCACCGCAATACAGCCTATGGCAGTTATGGAATTCATCAAAGCCATCGGTATTCCGTTTTTCAGGAGTATGCCGTACATCGCAAGGTCAAAGGTGATGTCCTTGCGTGAAAGTCTCAGGAAGTCTATCTTTCTGAGCTTGTTAAGGCAAACCGCTCCCGATGCCACCTGCGAGATTATCGTCGCATAGGCTGCACCGTCAACGCCCCACTTGAATATGAAGATGAATACCGAGTTCAGTATTATGTTCATCAGTGATGATACCACTATGGCTTTCAGCGGTGTCTTGCTGTCGCCCAGCGAGCGCAGTATGCCTGCACTCATATTGTATCCGATGGTCGCAAACAGTCCCCCGAAGATTATCCGCCCGTAGCTGAGGCTGTCAGCGAATATTTCATCGGGCGTGTTCATGAACCTGAGTATATTCCCAAGGAACACCACGCTGAATAATGTCAGCACCACTGTAATGCCCACTGCCAGCTGTATCGAAGCCGCCAGCGTGCGCCTGAGTTTGCCCATATCCTTCTCACCGAAATTCTGTGCGATGAGTATGGAAAATCCGTTGGAAAGCCCCATGGAGAACCCCACTATCAAAAAGCAAAGCGAACCCATGTTGCCCACCGCCGCCAGCGGGTCATCGCCCAAGCCCTTGCCGACTATGGCAGTATCTGCGAAGGAGTAAAGCTGCTGCAAAGCATTGGTTATCAGCAGCGGAAAGAAAAATCTGAGTATCTGCCCTGTTACCTTACCCTCTGTAAAATCTGTAGTACCTTTCATAATATCTCACCCTATCAAAATTGAAAAAATCTTTTTACACCACTGGAAATTTCTGAAAATGTATGATATAATGAAAGCAAAGCATTTTATACGTTTGCTTTCAGCCGAAAGGAGGCTTCTGACCATGCGCTCATTATTTGAAAAGCAGGATAGCCTTAATGCCCCCATAGAGACCTTTGATTTTGATTCATCGGTCATACCCCTGCCCGTTAAACTCCACTGGCATTATTTTGCGGAGTTCATATATATGCTGAAGGGCAGTGCACTTGTCACCTGCGATGATACCGAATATATCGTAAATGCAGGTGAACTCATCACCATTCCGCCCTCATCGGTACACTCCATATTCCCTGCAAACGACTCAGTGCCGCACTTTGTAGGCGTAAAGTTCGACCCGGGCAAATTCCCGAATACGACCTCCTATGCACCCAGCGTAGGCGATATTTTCCGCTATGCCTGCGCCAACGGTATGCGCATACATTTCAGTGCCCCCCTTGCCGATGAACTTCGCTGCCGTGAGATATTCAGAGACTGCATCGGCGAGACCGCAGGCTTTCTCTTTGGCAGAGATGTCATGCTGCGTGCCCATGTCTACCGCCTGATATACGGTATGTTCAGGCTGTGGATAGATGAAGGGCTCGATATCGGCAGCTGCCCCGTAAGGTCTGAGGAGATATTCGGCATCGAAAATGTCACCGAGTATATCGACAGCTGTCTTGAGGACAATGTCAGGGTCGCAGACATCGCCGAGAAATGCCACATGAGCTATTCCAGCTTTGCAGCCAAATTCAGGGAGCAGTACGGCATGAGCTGTAAAGAATATATCGAGCGTATGAGGATATATAAAGCCGAAGAATATCTGCTGTTCACCGACCACGACCTCAACTACATAAGCCAGCAGACAGGCTTTTCCGATTGCAGCCATTTTATCCGTAATTTCCGTAAATACAGGGGCGTTACGCCCAAACAGTTCCGCTTGCAGAAGAAGCTTGCGAAACCTTAATTTATTATAGCAACATTGTCGATTTTAAATATAATTTTTAGTCGCAATAATAGAACAAATCTATTTTATTTGAGCACACGCAGCGATCACCCGTCACTGCGTGTTTTTTAGGCGTTCAGACCGCCACGGGCAAATTTTGCCGTAAAATAGTGTTTATACTTGAAAAATGAGGTTTTATGTGGTATACTGTTTGTCAGGGGGTGATCTGCGCAATGGCGCTCGTAAATGTTTTCAAGCAGATGATACTGAATATCTTCAAGACCGACTGGATAGTTTTTCTTGGTCTTTTGCTCACTATATGGTCTCTCAGGAGAATAATGCGCACTAAAAGCAAGCTCAAAAAGAAGCTGGAGAAAATGCCCGATAATCCCGATTGGGTTGACGATATGCGCAGGGAGCTCCATACGGCATATTCCATATTTGCGGCATCTATCACGCTATATCCGCTGCTGGGTATGTTCGGCACCGTGGTATCGCTGATAAATGTTGGCAGCGTGGATTTCTCACAGATGACGGAAAGCCTTGATGCGGTAAAGAGCAATTTCTTCACAGCACTGACCTCTACCGCATGGGGCATAATATTTGCAGCGGTGTTCAAGATATTCAATGCGGCTTTCATCGAACCCGAGGTAGAAGATGACCTGGACAGGCTGGATGAGATAGCCGAAGAACAGCGCAGGGATAAGAAAGTCGGACTGAGAAAATGAAAAGGACGGGACTGAAAAAGGCTGATATCTTCGTGGACTTCACCTCGCTTTTAGATGTCACGCTGATAATAATATTCTTTTTCATAATGTTCTCCACCATGGATACAGGCACGAAGACCAAACAAGCCATGGCACAGGCTGAGACCATGACGGAACAAGCCGAGGAAAAGCTGGCGCAGGCAGAAGCGCTCCAAAAGCAGGCTGAGGAAGAGATGAAAGCCCTTGAAGATGCCGATGACCGCCGTGCGCAGGACGTTTCGGCTATGATAGAATTTGCCCGAGGACAGAATTATAAGTTCATTATGAAAGAAGAAGGCGGCAGCTGGACTATGCATATAAAAAAGGGCGATGAGGAAATTGACGAATTTAAAGTCGATAATGAAAACGCTCTTGCTGAGGATATAAAGTCCATGCTTAAAGAGAACGGCGGAGTGGATAATGATATGACGGTTCTTTGTGAATTGCATTTTGACGGGGCTGCTGCAGGTTCCAGGAAAGCATATAGGATAACATCATTGGCTCTTGAAAAGGTAAGGCGTGAGTATCCGCATTTCTATTGCTCCGAAACTGATTATTCTTTAGAATTAAATGGATCGGATCCTTCGGGTTCGTAAAGGAGATGAACTGCATGAACAGAAAAGGCAGTGCCGTGATCGGCATCATCGTGGTGCTGGCGGTGGCAGCTGTGGTGGCGATAGGCGTGTATTACCTGACGCACCGTGGTTCTGGCACAGGTGATAAGGGTCTTGTGCCTTCGGTGGAAGCATCAGCGTCCATTGCCCCCGAGACCGAACAGCTTGAATATATGGAAGTCACTATTGACGGCAATGACTATATATATAATAATGAGAAGACCGACATCGAAGCTATAATAGCTGCGATGGAGGAACATGATGAGATAGCGGCAGTCAGGATAGCGGACAGGAACGCTTCACAGAAAGCGTACCGTGAACTGACGGCGGCACTTGATGAAAAAAGCATAAAATATATCGAAGGAGATGCGGAAAGTGAGAAATGATAATTTGAAGAAAGCGCTTGCATTCACATCGGCGCTGATGATAGCAGCTATGATGGCAGGATGCAGTATATTCGGTTACGAACTGCCCTTTGGCAATGATACCGAGAAAACCTCTGCACAGACCGAGTCGGCGGAAGAAACTTCCGAAAGCACGACCACGACAGCAGAGGCTAAGGTCAGGACCGAGTCCGAGGAGGAAACCTCCGATACGGGCAATGGCGATGATATGACCGATGAGCAGAACACCAATAAAAAGGCGGATAAGCTTGATATAACCGTTTCGGCGGATAAGTACATCGTGGATAACACCACCATGACCCTCGATGAGGTCAAGAAGCTGATAGACGATAACGATGGCGCAGTGGTCACTATAAAGGACGATAACGCATCGCAGAATGCCTATAAGGATCTGACCTCTTATTTGCAGGAGAAGAATATTACTTATACCGAATGATGTGTACCCGGGAAATGAAATAAAATTTCCTTCGGGATAGTTAAGGAGGCAAAATGCCTACATATGTGATGAGCGATATCCACGGCGAGTATGATAAATACTGCCGTATGCTCGAAAAGATAGCTCTTTCGGCGGAGGACACCCTGTATGTGGTGGGCGATGTGGTCGACCGTGGACCTCAGCCGATGGAGATATTACTGGATATGATGAACCGTGAAAATGTATACCCCATCTGCGGCAATCATGATTTTCTGGCGCTGGATATGCTGAAAAAGCTTGATGTGGAGATAACCGAGGAAAATGCCGAAACACATCTCGATGTGGATACCATGAATGAGTTCCTCGACTGGATGCATGACGGCGGCAGAACGACTATGGAGGGTTATCGCAGGCTTTCGGACGAACAGAAACGTGATGTGCTCGACTATCTTGCGGACTTTGCCATGTATGAAGCGGCAGAAGTGGGCGACAGGGTGTTCATACTCGTTCATGCAGGGCTTGGCAATTTCAGGCTCGGCAAGAAGATAAGCGAGTATACCATCAAGGAACTGATAATGGACAGGAGCGACCCTGACAGGCAGTATTTTGAGGACGAGAGCATATTCGTGGTAACGGGGCATACGCCTACTCTGCTGATATCGGGCAAGGCGGAGATATACCACAGTCACAATAATATCTGTATCGACTGCGGTGCCTGCATGGGCGGCAGACTTGCCTGCATATGCCTGGATACGATGGAAGAATTCTATGTGTGAGGTGTGCTATGGGCAATAGTCTTGCTGAGGATATACAGCTTGCCCGTGAGGGCGATGACGAGATAAAGAATGCGGTGTATGAGCGTGAGACAGCGGCATCGCTGGATATGAGCGGCATGAGCTTTCAGGATGTGAGGTTCGTGGGCTGCCGCTTTATCAGCTGTGATATGGAGAGAGCAGCTTTCTATGGCTGTACTTTCGATAAGTGCGACTTCTCCAATATCCCTCTGCGTGAAAGCTACTGGAAGGACTGCACGGTCACGGGCTGCAAAGGCGGCGGAAGTGACCTGAGCCGCAGCACTTTGAAAAACACGCTGATAAAGGGCACGCATTTTGCCTACGGTCTGTTCTCGGAGAGTACGTTCGAGGGCTGTACACTGCGCAGCTGTGATATGTCGAACGCTCTGCTTTCGCAGGTGAGATTGAGCCGCACCGAGCTCAAGGACTGCAAGCTTATCAGGGCAGAGCTTTTCAGGGCTTCTCTCAGGGGCGTTGACCTCAGAGACTGCGATATTTCGGGCATAGTCGTATCCCGTGAGCTTGCGGAGCTTAAAGGGCTGATAGTCAGCTACGACCAGGCAGCACAGCTGGCAGGGCTCATGGGGCTTGTTATAAAGTGAATAAGAACATTTATCCATAGTATGACACTGTCGCTGTACAGGCATCTGTCAGTCTATGCTCTGTTTTGGCGGCAGCCTGCCATCGTGCATGGGAAAAAAGTCTTTCTATATACACCCGTTTTGATGGCAAAAGTTGTACGAAAACGTACAACTTTAAATGGAATATGTCCGAGTAAAATATAAAAACATATGTTTGCACAAACTTCAGGCGTGTGGTATGTGCAGTAATAACAAAGGTATTTTAATGGCATTTGTTTTGCCGTAAAAGGAGAAGTTATAATGAAGGCTTATTTAGAAAAGATGAATGCTTATTTTGAAAGACTAAAGACCGAGACAAACTGGCTCAAACTATTTATCCCGATTTTTATAGAAATGACAATTGTGCTCGAGCTTTTTTTACCGATCTTTAAGTATATAATTGAGGTCGTTATCAAGAACAATGAATATGAAGGATATAATTATGGCTTAGCGCTGTGTGTTTCGGTGATCTATAGTGCCATCCTTGCAGGAGTAAGAAGTATGGGAGCGAAACATATAAAAGAAAGATCTGAAAAAAATAAAACATAAGATGATAAGAATAGTCAGGACTTATCTCAGTGAGCGAATAGATAACAATGCCCCCGAGTGCTTTGCGGCATTCGGGGGCAAGATTTTTATATGTTCGTTTCGTCCATGCGCTGTTTTTTCTTCCGGCGCTTGATGACGTACATCTTCTCATCTGCTTTTTCCAGCAGATCGTTGAGAGTGTCATTCTCATCGACTACCTTGATGACACTGCCTATGCTGGCAGAAAGCGTATAGGGCTTCTGGGTCAGGGTGTTTATGTCGTTCAGGCTTTGCTCGATGCATGATGCGAGCGCCTTGGCAGAACTCTCTGAACCGTTGGTGCTGCATACCACGAACTCATCACCGCCCACACGGGCGCAGATAGATGAAGTATCGCAGCATTTATTGATGGCGGCTGCAAGCCTCTGCAAAGCAAAGTCGCCCTCGTTATGACCGTAGTTGTCGTTTATGGATTTCAGCCCGTCCATATCTATAAAGCACAGCATCAGCGGCTTGTGATTTTTCAGGCTGTCATCAAACATTTCCGAGGCACGGTTTATGAAGCCGTTGCGGTTATAGATATTGCACAGGGGGTCGATGACATAAAGGTGGTCAAGTTCCTCCATAGCCTTGCGGATATGGCTTAACTTCGAGATATTCTCCACCGAGTTGCTTATCGCCATGGCAAGCGAATGGCACAGCAGACTGTAGATAGGGAAGTCGCTGTTGGAAATGATGTAGTATCCCAGGCATCTTTCGCCGAAATGCAGCGGCAGGAAGTAGTTGATGTTTCCACCTGTTTCCTGGGGTACGGGGAACATATCACTGCTCTTGAATCTCTTCACCGAGGTGACTTCGCCATTGCGCCATACTATGGGCGCTGTCATGTTTTCGGCATAGGTCGAATTTTCGTCCGCCAGCGATGAGGTGTTGAAATCGCTCTCCCAGTCCTCGGTAAGGCACAGGCAGAACATATCGCATTCAAGCTCGTTTATCATGCCCGTGATGACTTTGAAACAGTCCTCGGGGGTGGCAGTTTCCGCAAGCCCTGCGGTAAGACGGTTTATCATATGCACATTGTTGTTATTGTTCTCGATGCGTGTGTAGGTACGCTTTTTGTACGATGCCAGGTCGAACATATTCGTGCTCTGGCAGCCGCAGCTTTCGGAAAATACGGGTGTCGCATCGAGGACGGTCTTGCGTGGGCGCTCCTTGCCTGTGACCAGGTCGTAGATTATCTCGCACGCCTTGTAGCCCGACTGATACAGCGGTCTTTCCACGGTGGTGAGCTCGGGAGAGGAATTTTTCGCACTGAACGTATTGTCAAAGCCCGTGACTATCACATCATCCGGCACTTTATATCCCAGCTTTTCCAGCGAAGAAATGGCAGTTAGCGCCATGCTGTCGTTGGCACATATGAATGCATCGGGCAGCGGCAGCCCCGACTCCTGAAAAGCTTCTATGGCTTTTATGCCGTCATAGCTCCTGAAAAAGCCGTGGTAGAAACGCCTTTCGTCCAGCGTCAGTCCGTTGTCCCTGAGCGCCGCCTGCACAGCCTCGTATCTGGTCTGCGCCTCGGGATTTGCAAGGGGTCCCGAGATGTAGTTTATGACCTTTGCGCCGTGCTTTTTTATGACGTGTTCGGTCAGCTTGTACATGACGGAGTAATTATCTATGGAGATATTGTAAAATTCCTGATGGTCATCACACTCGAATATGACCGCAGGTATGCCCGCAGCTTTGACCTTTGAGGTTATCCTGCCCCTGAGTACGGGGTCGGAAAAGGTGTTCGACAACATCAGCGCACCATCGAACTTTGAGAAGTCAATGAGGTTGTATATGCTGAATTCGCCTATATCAAATTTTTTGCTGTTCACCACACCTCCGAAGGCAGCGAACACAGATACATTGATATTATGGTCGCCCGCAGACCTGCGTATGCCACGGATGATATTGTACGGGTACTCTTCATCCAGTCCCGAGACCACGACAGCAATATTTATTATGCCCATAAGGAATCCTCCGAAAATACATTAACGATCGAGTACAGGCAGATACTATGCTGTTTGATAGGTATACGCCTGCACATAAAGTCACACTTTATATTATACCACTTTTTGCTGATTTTTAAAGTGAAAATCATTATTTCGTATAATCAGACAAAATTAAGCTCGGATTTTGTATATTTATGACAAATGCAAAGCCCGAATAACTGCCGCATTAACAGATGAGAAAAAATTTCTTGTAAAAACACAAATCTGTCACATTGTTGTTTTATAATGTAGCTTGTGTTACTGTATTAAAGGCTGCCTGTTATGATGGGGCGGCTGCAAGGAAAGGAAAAATGGATCATGATAAAAAAGATAACTGCAATGCTGCTGGCACTCACCCTGTGCGCAGGTGTGATGGCAGGCTGCGCTGATAAGAAGAACGATGAAAAGGGTGCGAATGACAGCACGGTAACTGATGCTGAGGATACCACAGGTGCAGATGATGCGACCGCAAGCGACGGCGAGACTTCTGCGGCTGAGGTAAAGCCCACTCCCGAGCCCTCGCTGACTATCGACGGAAATAAGATAGATACTACCGATTATGTTATGCTTTCCATCGACGGCTTTGATATCAGCTTTGATGAGTTCAGGTTCTATTATTATTATATGCTCTCAAGCTATGAGCAGAATTACGGTATAACTGCCGAGACCATGAAGACCGATACCGAGGCATTCGGCAGGTTTAAGGAAGACATCGTCAATACCATCAAGAACGAGCTTGTCACCGATAAGCTGGCAAGGGACAATAATATTGAGCTTGACGAAGAGGATAACGAGATAATCCAGAGCAATATGCTCAATGCGATGGCAAACTACAAGAGCGAGAATGAGTTCAAGGACGAGCTGAAAAGGGCTTATCTGACTGAGGACCTGTACCGCAATATGTTCACAAGGGCACAGAGATATAATAAGGTAATGGATGTACTGTTTGCAAATGACGGTATCTATGCCACAAAGCACGAGGACTTCCTGAAGATGGTGGAGGACCCCGAGCAGTTTGCACATGAGGTGCATATAATGGTGCCTTACTATTCACAGGTCGAGCTGGACGACAGCGAGGCTGAGGGCTACGATGACAAGACCCTCTCGCAGAAGATAAGCGTTAAGAGCACAAAGTATTCCACCATGACCGAGGCTGAGCAGACTGAGCAGAAGGCTAAGGCAAAGGCTGTTGCCGAGGAAGCACTGAAAAAGGCAAAGGACGGCGAGGACTTCCTGGAGCTGGTCAATGAATACGGCTGGGATATAGGTCTGGAGCAGGATCCTTCAAAGGGCTACTATATGAAGCGTGACAATGCAGGCGGATATCCTCAGGAACTGCTGGACGCTGCATTTGCACTGGAAGAAGATCAGGTGGCTGATGAGCTTACCGAGAACACCACTTACGGCTATTTCATCGTTAAGCGTCTGCCTGTTGATATGGACTTCATCAACGAGAATATCGATGAGATGATAAAGTCCAACGATCAGCCTGCTATACAGCAGAAACTGCAGGAAGTTTCCGAAGGCATGGAGATCACCTACGGCGCTGACTGGGACAAGCTGACCATAGACAGCATTACCTGATGCATAGAAATGTTATATCCCTCCGTATTTTCGGGGGGATATTTTTGTAGCACACAGACGGTATTGGAATGAATAACATACAGTGAGGAGATGATGATATGACAGACTTTGGAAGATATATCGCCCACAGAGGACTGCATGGCGAAGCTGTGCCCGAAAACTCCATGGCGGCATTTGAAACGGCGGCGCAGAAAGGTCTGGCGGTGGAACTTGATGTGAGGCTTACTAAGGACGGCAAGCTGGTGGTGCTCCATGACAGCAGTCTTATGAGGGTGTGCGGTGTGGAAGGCGAGGTAAGAGACTTCACAGCAGAACAACTGGGGGCTTTCAGGCTGAATGGCAGCGGCGAGGGCATACCTATGTTTAGGGAGGTGCTCAAAAGGATAAACGGCAGAGTACCTCTGCTTATCGAGATAAAAAACTGCGACCACGGCAGTATCGAGCCGAGGGTAAGGCGAATACTCAAAAGCTACAAGGGTAGTTATGCGGTGCAGGCATTCGACCCGAGGACGGTGCTGTGGTTCAGACTGTTTGCGCCGTCGGTATGCAGGGGACAGCTCATATCCACAAGACGTTTCGGTAGCTTCTGGGAGTATATCGCAAGGGTGATATCGGCATCACCCATAGTCTGGAAGTATATCACAAAGCCCGATTTCATCGCAGCGGATATACGCAGCCTTACACCTGAGATGGTCGAACAGATAAGGGGCGCAGGCATTGCGCTGCTGGTATGGACGGTGAAAGATGATGCGGCTCTTGATAAAGCACAGGCGTTGGCGGACGGTATCATCTTTGAGGGAGATGTGTTGACAAAGATATAAGTAAATGCTGTAATGTGTAAAAATACATGGGGCATATGACAAGAGAAAAAACAGGAGGACAACACTATGGGCATTTTTGATGATCTGAAAAAGAAGACAGGCGCACCCGATCTCGGTGATATGGAAAAGTATGCAATGCGCCCCGGTGAAACGGTGGAGGAATATTTCAAGAGAGTTGGCGCAGGTGACGAACAGATCGGGGAGCTTATGAAAACTGCTGCTGCCATGAATGCAAGCTCCGCATCAAATGATGAAACAGACGAGTATATTTCCGACGGTACCGACCGAGAGCTGATAGAAGCTATAAAGGATATGGCAAAAGGGGTCATCGGTACAATAGAGGACGATGATGTTTATGCCATGCAGCTGATCTGTGAGCTTGGTGCTGATGAGGAACTTTCGGCTTATATCAGTTTTGCTTATAATACCGAGAGTTATTTCAAAAAATCGGGCAGCTCTGACCGCTGGAACATATGCTGCTGGAAGGATGATGGAATGGACGGTCTGGATTCAGGGTTCGTGGCTGCATGGGCAAAGGCTAAGGGTTTTGATGAGTATGATGACGAGGGTCTGATGAAAGCTGTGTATGCCGATGCCATCAAGGCGGTGCAGGAGCTTCATGAAGAGCACGTTACCGAGGAGCATTTCGGCAGAAAAGTCCCCATACTTATAGGCGAGACAGAGCTTGGTGATACTACGGCAATATGGTCTGTAAAGGCGAACGGCAAGGATATCATAGAGAAAAGCCTTTTGGAGGACTGCGGAGTTGGCGGAGTGTATGAAACCGAGTCCTTTGAAGGCAGCGACCGAGAACTGATAGAAGCCATAAAGGATATGGCAAAAGGGGTCATCGGTACAATAGAGGACGATGATGTTTACGCCATGCAGCTGATCTGTGAGCTTGGTGCCTGTGAGGGAATGACAGCGTATATTTCATTTGCGTATAATACCGAGAGTTATTTCAAAGAGTCGGGCAGCCGTGAACGCTGGAACATATGCTGCTGGAAGGATGAAGAAGCTGATGGTCTTGATGCCGAATTCGTGACGGCATGGGCAAAGGCAAAAGGGATAGGCAGGCGTGATGATGCAGGTCTGATGAAAGCTGTGTATGCCGATGCTATCACAGCGGTGCAGGAGCTTCATGAAGAGCACGTTACCGAGGAGCATTTCGGCAGGAAAGTCCCCATACTTATAGGCGAGATGGAGTATGGCGTGATGACAGCAAAGGCTTCGGTAAGGGCGAACGGCAAGGATATCATCGAGAAAAGCCTTCTGGAGGACTGCGGAGTTAAGTGAGATAAATAAGATGTGCCTGCTCGGCTATTCGGCTGAGTGGGCATTTTTTATGCATATTTGAATTAGTGCAAAATGTTAAAGGTATAGTAAACGACATAAAAATTTTTCCATAGACCGACCGCAGAGCCTGTGGTGTTTGGAAGTGTGGTCGGGATATAGCGGGAAATTTAGGCAACACCGCACAATCATTGTGTACCAGACACGAAGTCAGATTTTCTAAATTTGACGCAGGAAGGCTGACGCCTTTCAAGGAAAATTTGGGAAAGATGACGAAAAATCTGCAAGTGTATGGTGTGCAAAGGCTTTAGTCGATGGTTGTGCGGTGTTGCCTTTATGTCGTTTAATATAATAGCCCTTGAAATGTGGCGGAAATTGTGTTATAATGTCAGCAGTGCCGTGTTGGGGACGGTGCTTGGAGATATTGCGGCAACAGATGCTGTGATATGTGGAAGCGCACGGGATAATGTGCGGTGTTGAAGTGAAAAAAGACGGAAAGAGTGGGTGTTATTCAAAGGATGAACGGGGGAATTTCCAAAAAGATCATTGCTGCTTTTGTGGCGATGGGCTTGCTGATAATCATACTGGCGTCGATGCTGATAGTTACGAACTTTTTCAATAAAGGCGTGCAGACCGATGATGACTCAAAGCCCGTTTCTGCGGCTGTGAAGAAAGACAGCAGCAAGGAAGAAGAAAGCGAAGAGGAGTCCGAGGAAGATTCTGAGGAAGAAGCCGAAAGCGAAGACGAGAGTGAAGAGGACGAGGAAGAGGCTGACGGCAAGGACGAGGGCTTCATATTCAACTGGTCATCGGGCAACAGCTGGGACGAGGGCAGCAAGAAGATGTGCGGTCTGGACATGAGCGTTACGAACAAGTCGGGCGAGGCTGTAAACGGCTGGACGCTGGAGCTTGAAGTGGAAGATCTGAAATCCTGCGACGGCTGGAACGGTGAATTTGAGATAAAGGGCGATACCCTTATCATAGAGAATGTGGAATACAACGGTGCTGTGCAGAAAGGCGCTTCGGTGAACTGCGGCTGCAATATCGGCACGGGCGTTGAGCTGAACATAAAGTCAGCAAAGTTCAACGGTGTTGAATGTACCATCAAAAAGGGCAAGGTAAGCAAGAACGATAACAAGGATAACGGCGGCGACAGCAAGAAAAAAGATGCTGATGTCGATGAGCTTTTAAAGCGCAGCGATGAGGCTAAGCAGGGCGATGACTGGCTGCACACGGACGGCAATAAGATACTTGATGCTGACGGCAAGCAGGTCTGGCTGACGGGTGTAAACTGGTTCGGATACAACACGGGTACCAATACTTTCGACGGACTGTGGAACAGTGAGCTGGTGCCTGCGGTAGAGGGCATAGCCGACCACGGATTTAACCTGATAAGAGTGCCCATGTCGGCAGAGCTTATAAATCAGTGGGCTGACGGAGAGTATCCTCAGGCGAATTACAACAATGCATACAACGAGGAACTCAACTCAATGAACTCGCTGGAGATATTTGATTATTTCCTCAAACTGGCGGAGGAGAACGGCATCAAGGTAATGCCCGATATACATTCTGCCGAGACAGATGCTGCGGGACATAACGCAAATCTCTGGTATACCGATAAGGTGAGCGTAAAGGAATATTATTCGGCGCTGGAGTGGATGGCTGAACGCTATAAGGATAACGACACCATCATAGCTTTCGACCTGAAAAACGAGCCCCACGGCAAGCCCGATGAGGGTGACAAGGCAGCCATCTGGAACGACTCGAAGGACGATAATAACTGGAAGTATGTGGCTGAAACGGCGGCATCAAAGGTGCTGGCGAAAAATCCCAACGTGCTCATAATGGTAGAGGGTACCGAGATATATCCCAAGGATATCAAGAAAAACGGCGACTACAGCTCGAAGGACAGTGCGGATTATTTCTTCAACTGGTGGGGCGGAAATCTCCGTGGAGTAAAGGACTATCCCGTTGACCTGGGCAAGCATCAAGACAAGCTGGTTTATTCGCCTCACGACTACGGTCCGACCGTTTACGAGCAGCCCTGGTTCGAGGGAGATTACGACTACAAGAGCCTGAAAAAGGACTGCTGGCAGGATAACTGGCTGTATATAAATGATGAGGATATCGCGCCGCTGCTCATAGGCGAGTGGGGCGGCTTCATGACAGAGCCTAACATCACATGGATGACCTACATGAGAAAGCTCATAGCGGACAATCATCTTAACCATACTTTCTGGTGCTATAATGCCAATTCGGGCGACACGGGCGGACTGGTGCTGGACGACTTCACCACATGGGACGACGAGAAGTACGATTTCGTCAAGGAAGTTCTCTGGCAGGAAGACGGAAAGTTCGTGGGACTTGACCACAAGATACCTCTGGGCGAGAACGGCATCAGCCTTTCCAAGGCAAAGGGACTCTGACGGACCGTATAATTTACGGGAACTATATCCAAATAACGCATAACAGCGGGCGGAGATGATTCTCCGCCCGTTTATAGTAAACGACATTAAAATTTCTACATCGGCGTTCGCAAAAACGATACTTTATGTTTTAGTGAGTGCCGGTGTATAGATATTTATGTCGTTTAATATACCTCTGATAAGGGCGCTGTATCGAAATTATTTTGACGTTTGATATAATAATTCTCAAAAACATGGGCAGGATAATAACGCAATCAACAAAGTGAAAAAAACTGAGATTTTTTTATCAAAAACCCTTGACAAATCGTCTTTGGTGTAGTATAATAGATACTGTTGTGAGGGACACATGAACTTCACAGACAACGAATATGGGGGTTTAGCTCAGCTGGGAGAGCATCTGCCTTACAAGCAGAGGGTCACAGGTTCGAGCCCTGTAGTCCCCATCAGTCGAAGAGGTGTGCAGAGCAAAATCTGCACACGATCTTTTTGACACGGCCCGGTAGTTCAGTTGGTTAGAACGCCGCCCTGTCACGGCGGAGGTCGTGAGTTCGAGTCTCATCCGGGTCGCTTATATGCTTCTGTAGCT
>CADALT010000025.1 GCA_902788785.1 uncultured Ruminococcus sp. | reverse complement strand
GAGATTTGGTGCGACTAAGTAACAGAACAAAGGAAAAGAGAAAAAACTTGAAAAAAGTTATAACCAAAGGTCGGCTGAGAACGACTAAGATGTGAAGATCAAAAGACAGGAGACAAAAACGTGAGAAAAAATATTTGAAAAAAAGAAAAAAAGTTTATAACCAAATGAGATTTGGTGCGACTAAGTAACAGAACAAAGGAAAAGAGAAAAAACTTGAAAAAAGTTATAACCAAAGGTCGGCTGAGAACGACTAAGATGTGAAGAACAAAAGACAGGAACAACAAAAATAATAAAAGACAAAAAGAACATGGAGGACAAAACAATGAATAACAAAATAACAAAGGTAAGCAAGATAATGGGTATGGCAGCTGCACTGGCAGCAGTTTCGATGGCATTCACAGGCTGTGCAAGTATCGAGGGTACAGCAACAATCACCCCCGACGGCGCAACAAAGGGCACAGTAGTGAACTATTCCGCTGAGGTGAAACAGGAAGGCGAGCAGGCAGATGTACAGGTGCAGTCTTCGGAGATTCAGAAGGAAGCTGCTGCGGATAACTCATCTAAGGCAGAAACAGCAAAGGTGACACAGGCAGCAGAGAAAGCTCCCGAAAAGGATACTGCAAATACCAAGCCAAATACACAGAATAATTCCGCACAGGCATCAAACAGCAATGACACCAAGCAGAATACATCCGCACAGACGACAAACACCGACAACAAGCCGAATACATCCGCACAGGCAACTAACAACAATAATAAGCAGAATACTCCTGCACAGGCATCAAACACTGCAAATACACAGTCCACAGCTCCTGCAAAGGCTGAAACACAGACATCTTCCAAGGCTGAAAACAAAACTGCCGATACCAAGAGCGACAGCAGCGCATACGAGACTACATTCGCAGGCTGTGAGTTGCTTGACCTGAGTTGTTATGACCCTATCACACTGGCAGGATTCAGGATCGATGATCTGACAATGAATTCCAACTATCACATTACCGATTATGTATACGGAACACAGGCGATAGAGTACGGTGTGGTATTTGATGAGGCGCCCAACATAGTACTCGCAGTAAAGCCTATAGATAATCATGATGGTGCTCCCCGCAACGGTCTTGAGATGCAGGCAAAGTATACTGACGAAAACTACAGCTATATACCCGGTAACCAGGCGGTAATGGTAAACTGCTTCAATGACCAGTTCATCGGTCTTTCTGATATAACAGGTAAAGAGGTATATGCGACCATGTCTTACAATGAGCTGAAGGACGCTATCGGCGGCGAGCTGCCATTATGTTATTATAATGATACACTGGGTTACTATGTCGGCGGTTATATTGATGGCAGATACTGGAAGTTCGGACTTGACCTCAGCGATAGTCAGGTAAAGACCATCGAGCAGAGACTCAGCGATATGGGTGTTGATCCTTTTGACAATGAAAGTTATATTGATCTTTCCGATATGAACCCTGATTCATTCGTTGCAGCCTGCCGTCTCGGTGTGTCGGGCGAGGAATACGGCGTTCCTTTCAGCGGGTAATAAAGCACCGGGCAAGGAATATATAATATATAAAAAATCAGCAGTAAAAGCTTGCATGAGCCACGATATGGCGAGTGTGAGCTTTTACTCATATATTTTGCAAAAAAAAATTATAAAAATGTGTAACCATATCAGAAAAATTTCCGTCTAATTTACAGAAAGACAAAGATATACCGATCGGGAACTGTTAAAATGGAAGCAAAGGAAAAAATGAACGAAGGGGACAATTTTTTAGATTTTGAGAAAGTGAGGACAGTATGGATATCACGTTAGATGAATTGTTTCGACGTTTGCTGGAGCAAATGAAGAGAGATACCGAGCTGTCATCGGAGGAGAAGGAAATACTAATTAGGAAACTGGAGAAAAAGATCAAGGAGGAGGGTCTTTTCAGTGAAGAAAAGTGAACTTATCAGTCTGGTGGAGCAGATGCAGGATGGGAGCAGAGATGCTTTTGAGAAACTCTATGAGGAATACTATGACAGGCTTTACTTTTTCGTGCTGAAAAATGTGGGTAACAAAGAGGCTGCAGAGGATATAACGCAGGATGTTTTCATGAGATCTATGGAGAAGATACAAACTCTCGAAAATCCCGAAAACTACGTGACATGGCTGCATACGATAGCTTATCGTATGTGTACCGACCTTTTCCGCAGCCGTCGCCGTGATGCATATTTCGATACCGATGAGGAAATGGAAGATGCCATGGAGAACCATAGCCTTAACGAACCTATCATGGTACCCGAGGACTATGCTACCGATAAGGACACTGCACGACAGCTAAAAGCCATGATAGACAGCCTCAAGCCCGATATGAAGTCGGCGCTGATACTCTATTACTATAATGATATGAGCCTGACGGATATATCAAAGACTATGGGTATCAGTGAAACGAACGTCAAGCAGAAACTCTTCCGAGCACGCAAAAAGCTTAAAGAAAAGATCGAACAGCTGGGCGGCAAGGGCATCATGATGGCAGCTGTGCCTATGGACGAGATGCTGCACCGCACCGTATCTCCTAAATATGCTGCATCTGTGGCTGCAAAGTCGGGTACGGCGGCGGTCGGTACAGGTCTTGCGGCAGGCAAGGTAGCAGGCATTGCGGCAGCTGCTGTGATGGCAGTGGGCATACCTGTTGCACTGGGCAACATCGGCAAGGATAAGCACGATCTCAAAGGCGATATGCAGCTTTATGACAGCAGTGCTGCAAGCTCGGTGACTGCGGTGGAAAGCAGTTCATCAAGTGCCGTAGAGTCATCTGTTGCGGAGCTTATAGCTTCATCTTTGGCAGACAGCTCAGTATTAGAAAATAACACAAGCAGCCGCCCCGAGGAAAGCTCGTCTTCTGCACCGACGGATACATCAAGTGCAGCACCGATAACGGTTACAGCCGCAGTAAATGCATCATCTATGGTGGAAACTTCGGGTACTGCACCTGTTCAGTCACAGGCTGAAACAACAGCGGATAACAATTCTAAGATAGAGAATGTGATCGGTGTAGATGAAGAGACCCTGTATCAGTATTCGACCACTGCGTTAGAAGCGATCAACTCAGCCAGCTATAATGCCAGCGGGCTGGCAATAAGGGGGGCTAATGCTGTGTATGATGAGGACTTTGAGCCTTGTGGAGTAGATGGAACATCTTCAAAGCCCGCCAGATATTATTATGTTCCTAATTACGATGCAGATGATCTCCAGAGGATCAGGGATGTTCTCAACAGCGGATATTTTAGTGAAGAATATGCCAGAACACATGCCTTTGACAGAGCAGAGAATGCTTTGGTCGAGCATGATGGTGAATATTATTTTGACAGCCAATTCAGAGGCACAGGAAACAGTGATATATATAACTGCATTGATGGTACTATCAATGCGATAGACGAAAATACCTTTACGGTAGAGGCTACACATAAAGATTCTTTGGGTATAGCCGGTGAGGGTACCAGAGCCGTCATAACATTGAAGAGAACCGAAAACTCAGCTATATGGCAGATAGTTGATGTTCATGATCTGTAAACTGAAATAAGAAAGAGGGCACAGCGCTGTGTCCTCTTTTACTTTATTTGCCTGCCATATGAATGTCTATGCGTGCTTTTGCATCACTCAGGATAGCGGCGGTATCAGCCCCGTAGATGTCAAGCCCCTCAGCCTTGAATAATACACATTCGTCTATACCGTAGAAATGATCCGCCAGCGCTTTGACATAGCCGAAGCCGTAGCTCTCATCAAATATCCTGCCGCCCGCAGTGGTCACATAGTAAAGCTTTTTTGCCCTGCACAGCCCCACAGGCTCGCCCTTATCGTTGTACCCAAAGGTAAGCCCTATAACGTTTATCTGCTCAAAATACTGTTTGAGCGATGCAGGGAATGATAAGTCCCAGAAAGGCGCAGCGATAACTATTTCGTCCGCTGCGGCAAAATCTTTTGCAAGGTCAAACATTGCATCGGAAAAGTCCTTTGCGGCTATAAGACTGTCACGTTTTTTCAAGAAAGCCTCATCTGCCAAAGGGAAGACCGCATCTTCGAGTCTCACCTCTTTGATATCTCCCGAAAGCTTGCCAAGCAGGTGTTCAGCCAACAGCTTAGTCCTTGATCTTTCACGTACACAGGCGTTTACAAACAGTATCATATGCTCCTCCTTTCGGATATAAGAACCATTGTTTTTCGTAATTATTTAAACGACATGGATATATTTAATGCCATTTACTGTATTATATCATATCGGCAGTTAAAAGTAAAGCTTGAATATTTGTTCTATTTTTTACTTTAAAGATGATACTATTCATCGGGGTTTGATGTTATAATATCTTTGTAAGAAATGACCCGATAACCAAAGGAGAATATCATGCAGAATACAAGACTGAGCGATGCAAATATCATCAATGAGAGATATATGGACTCCATACTTTTCAAAGAAAGGTTAATAGACTCCCAAAAAGCGGATATAAGCACCCGTTTTCTCGGGGAAGAGTTTACTATGCCTGTGTTCATGCCTGCCTTTTCTCATCTGGGAAATATGAACGGCAGGGAACTGACAGGGCTGGAGGAATATTCCATAGCGGCTAAGGAACTGGGTATACTGAATTTTGTGGGTATGATGGAAAATGATATGTTCGAGCGCATAGTAAAAACAGGCGCAAAGACCGTCAGGATAGTAAAGCCTTATGCCGATAACGGCAAGGTCAGGGATCAGCTGCAGTTTGCCGAAGCTGCGGGGGCTTTCGCTGTGGGTATGGATATAGACCATATTTTCGGTGCAAAGGGCTATGATATATGTGTCGGTGAGGAGATGGCTGCACAGACCTCCGAGATGCTGCGCTCTTACATAGAGGCATCTAAGCTGCCTTTCATAATAAAGGGCGTACTCAGCGCAAGCGACGCTGTAAAGTGCGCTGACCTTGGGGCAAAGGCGATAATAGTCAGCCACCATCACGGCAGACTGCCTTATGCTGTGCCGCCCATGATGGTTCTGCCCGAAATAAGAAAAGCCCTTGAAGGCAGGGGAGTGGAGATAATAGTTGACTGCGGTATCGCAAGCGGTGCAGATGTCTATAAAGCGCTGGCGCTGGGGGCTGACGCAGCAGCGGTGGGCAGGTCTATGATGCCTTACCTTGAAAAGGACGGTGTGCAGGGCGTAAAGGACTTTGTTACAGCTGTAGGTGAAGAACTCAGGTATGTCATGAGTTTCACGGGCTTTGCCAAAACCGAGGACATAGACTCCTCCGCACTGGTATTCACAAGAACATGAATAAGAATGACCTCATCGTTTCATGTCCGATGAGGTCTGTTTTTATTTATAAAGTCCGTCCAGTTCTTCTTTTAAAAATCCCAGATATTCAAGATACTCCTCGTCGGTGTCAAGGTGTTCGAGTATAATGGGCATATCGCTATCCAGTTCATTCAGTTTTTTTGCATAGAACCTCAGAGGAAATTCGCCTTCGCCGGGGGCACATTCTTCCAGCTGAAAGGTGTATTCTTCCCTGAGATGTACATCTTTTATGTGGCAGCTGCGTATGTGCTTTCCAAGCATATCTATGCACTCATCCAGAAATTCCTCACAGTTGAAATATCGCTCTGCCGAGTTTATCATATTTATCCCGTCCAGATGTACAGCGAACCTGTCACGGTCTACCATTTCCAGAAGTTTGAGATACTCCTTGGGTCCCGTGGGTATCATCCAGGGCATGGGTTCGATGGTGAAATAGGTGTTTTTGACGTTTGCAGTGTCGATGACATTCCTTATCATTGCCACGGTCTTTTCCCAGGCTTCTTTGGTGAAGTTCGCCCTGTAATGACCGTCCCACCTGCTGCCGAAAGCACCTGCCACATTCACCGCACAGCGTGCCCCGAGATAGTCAGCCAGCCGCAGCTGCTGTACACAGTAGTCAAAGTTTTTGCGCCTTTCGGTCTCGTCTGATGCCAGTGCATTGCGCCAGATGCCTACCTCCGCTATCATCAGCCCGTGTTTGTCAGCCGCAGCCTTGTATTCGTCGATGCGCTCGATGGGATCATCCGATGTCAGGGGAAAGTTCACTGCACTGCACCCCAGTGCCTTTTGGTTAGCCGCCCATTCCTCTGCTGAAGAATGTTTAAGCGGTGATGAAGTACCAAGTCTCATATCGACCCTCCTGCTTTATGTTTCATGCCGTCGTAAACGACTCTTTGAGATATATTATAGCATAAGTCATCGGACTAAAGTATTAAATATGCGCTAAAAAGTAGAAGAAAGCTATATTTATTATTAAGGCAGCTTTGCGCTTTGCCGCCCTGCGTTTTTGTTTGCTGTACAGTATCAAGCCGATGGGCATCATAAACAGCATTACCGAAGTGCCTGCCGCTGTGACCGCAAGCTTTATAAAAAACGATACCGCATAGTTTTTTGATCTTTTCTTTCCCTTTGCGGCATCATCTATTGGAACTTATTTCATATCTCTCCTTAATAAAACACCTTGATGCTGTCTTTGACTTATAATTGACAGCATTGCCGTTTTTGGGTGCTGTGAACGTCATATACAAATTGAATGATCGCTCGTGTCTAATTCACGAAATATTGATAATATGCCTTATTTATTATTTCGCCAACCCATACTTATGTCAACATGATAACGAGCTCAATTTAAGACAAACCCATGTTTTCAGGCGATTTCTATGATCTTTGGCAGAGACGCTTGTGGAAGATGTACATGAGTATTTCCGGTATATGGTGACCATGGCACGGGCGGCAAAAGCGTATGAAGAGCATTGTAAAATTATGGGTGGAAAATTTACTGCGATTAACAATTTTATGCATGAGACAAGATGATATGCGGATCATATATATTGACATATTTTACCGGTGATGCTATAATAAACGATACATGAAGCGTCCTGCCCCGATGAGACAGGCAGATCACCTAAAACATAAAGCACGGAGGAACGGTCATGAGGATAGAACACATTGCCATGTATGTAAACGACCTCGAATCAGCGAGGGAGTTTTTTGTAAAATATCTCGGCGGAACACCAAACGATGGTTACCACAATAAGACCACGGACTTTCGCTCGTATTTCATAAGCTTTGATGACGGCGCAAGGCTTGAACTGATGAACAAGCCCTGTCTTGAAGATGCACCGAAAGACCCTCTGCGCACGGGTTATGCACATTTGGCTTTCAGTGTGGGCAGCAGGGAAAGGGTCGATGAACTGACTGAAACGCTGAAAGATGCAGGCTATCAGGTCATGAGCGGCCCGAGGACTACGGGCGATGGTTATTACGAATCCTGCATAGCCGTGATCGAAAATAATCTGATAGAACTGACTGTCTGAACTGTATACGTGACAAATGAAAAGACTTCCCGTGAATGATTGCGGGAAGCCTTTTTGGGGGTTATTGAAGAAGAATTAGCGTATATCAGTTTGAGGAAGCTGCCGCAGCCGAGGTCATCATGAGGGTCATCATAACGGTAACTGCGATCTCCTCTGCCAGGATGATGGCAAGTGAATTTCCGAGGACAGCGCCTGTATCATCGCTGTTCTTATCGAAAACATTTGCTGCAAGGGATGCAGCGAACATCAGCCTGTGTTTACTATCCATACTCCAGCCGCTGAAGCCCTTATGCTCTGCAAGGAACTTATCTGCGGCGAGTATCTCGTCTGCAAGTTCATCTGTGCCTATATCAAGACCCGTGAGTGCCGCAAGGGAAGTGAATGCGCTGTCCTTGCTGTACTTTACGCCACGGTCCTTGAAAGCGTTGTATATATCCAGTACCTGTCTGCACTTATCGTCCATGCTGCCATCAGTCAGCACCAGTGCGTGGGCAAGCCTGTAAATGGCGGTCTTATCCCACTTGAAGTCCTTTTTGAGCACCTCTGTGCAGTGCTCTATCTCGTCCTCCATCACCTTTATATCCTTGCCGCAGAGTGCCATCTGCATCTCAAAAGGTATATCTGCGGACGAACTCATTATGGGGTGCTTTTTATCGAGCAGTTTGTGTATCTCTTTATATTTTTCTATAACTACATCCGTTTCTTGTTGTCCTTCGTGTTCAGACAGTATGCAGGCTGCCAGCACCATATATCCGTTATCGAAAACTGTGCCTTTCTTTATTTTATCGTACAGTTCGATGATCTCATCGAGATATTTCTCGGGTGAGTCGGAAAGTGCCATCTTGCTCAGAACGAAGAGCATACAGCTGCTGCGGAAGCTGGAAAATGCACCTGTCTTTTTCTCCAGTATTTTCCTGCATTCCTTCATCTTTTCGATATCGGCATTCACGCCTGCATTTGTGAAGACCAGTGCTGCCGCAGCAGCCTCCATTTCCATCTCCCACTTGAATGCCTTGCCGATATCGTGTCTGTTCTGTGCGAAAAGTTCGCATTCGGCTGAAAGTTTGTCGTTCATGTTTTTTCTCCTATAGCTTTTTTGTTCTTTTTAGTTTTCTTGTTCTTTTTTCCTTTGCTGCCGTTTGGTCATCTGCCTCTCTTTTATTCTACCGAGGTCTTGTTCTACTTTAAAAAATATGTATCTATAAAATGATCTATATGTCTTTCTATCAGTTTTAACACTTCGCCGCTTTTCTCGGGTTCACGGTCGCTGAGCTGTATGAGCACTGTTATGACGGAAGTAAACTCCAGTGCCAGCAGAGCAGGATCGTTTTCAGCTATCGAACCGTTTTTTATCAGGTTCTTCATTATTCTCGTGAACTGATCGTTTATATTGGTATACTGATGGATCGTGGTCTGATGTTTCATCAGGTCACTGCGGAACTGTTCTATGGTCAGCATTTTTCTGAGCTTTATTACCATATCTTCGTACATGGTGTACTTTACCTGTCCCATGGCGAACGCTTTCAGCCCCTGTGCATCTTCTATGGAATCTGCTTTGTTGTTCACAAGGTTCATCTTATCGAGATACGACTGATCCGATAATTCGGAAAGCTCCTTGAATAAAGCCTCTTTTCCTTTGAAATACTTATACAGATTAGGTCCCTTTATGCCGATGGATTCAGCTATCTCATCCACGCTTGTCGCACTGTAGCCCTTTTTAGAAAACAGGTCAAGCGCCGCTGTCACCAGCTTTTCTTTTGTTGACGTGCCTGCCACAGATCATCCCCCTCGCTATTACACCGACCGCCGAGAAAGCTGACAGTAAAAAAGTCTGCAAAAAGCCTTATATACGGCATCCGGTATCCTGTTTACATGGTTAACGTTCGTTATATAGATTATAACATAACGAGCGTTAACCTGTCAATATCCACTTTGTATAAAAACATGAGGTTAATATTACCGCATTCCATTATTTTAGCATAATTTTAAACAAAATCAAATTCATAAAAAACACCCGAAACCTTTGAGTCTCGGGTGTGGGGAGGTTTTATTTCCAGTATAGTATAATGATATTAAAATCAGATAAAAACAGCACATATATTTCTTCGCCGGGATCCAATGCGCTTATGTTCCATGCCATGCCGTCATTGAAAAGTTCGTTCTTCGCTCGGGTAAACTGTGCCTTGGTGGTGAACTGTATTTCCGCATGGTTATCCTGTGAGGCGAAGCATATGGCATTTACCGTATCAAAGTCATATCTCTCCAGTATCAGCTTGTTCTCGGCAAAGAAATCGTGAGTGGTGCTTTTACATTCGGGGGTGAAATAGTTGTACTCGTCATCGGTAGTTCTGCCATTAAGACAATGGTCATCGGTGGTCATGAAGTAGGTATAGCCTGTGATACGGTCGTTTTCATCTTTTTCCCAGTCATCGGCGGAAACATCTATCCAGTAATAGGCATCATCGAACCACACATAGTTCCAGACATGGAAATCGGGAGTATAGCCGTAGCAAAGACCGCTGACTATGTCAAGTCTCTGCATTATCATCTGGAATGCCGTGGTATAGCCGTAGCAGGCAGATTCACCTTCGATAAGGCAGCTGTAGGCGGTATTCTTTGCCTCGTTCTGCTTATCCCATTCATAGTGGGTGTTTTCGATAAGATAGTCGTGTACGAACTTGATCTTTTCGTAATCGGTGGGAAGTTCGTTTGCAAGTGCGGCTATCTCGTCAGCCTTTTGGTTGATCTGTTTATTCATCTCGGGTATCTTATCGGTGTCGATGCCATCGATAAGATCGATATGTATGTTGGTCTTGCCATCGTCAGTACATTCGTAATAAAAATATTTTGTCCAGAAAATATCGGGATAGACATTATACAGCATCTTAGCGGCATTTGAAAATTCATCGGGATAGAACCAGCCGTCAACGGTCTTATCCTCGCTCGCCTCATATGCCATATCACGCAGTTCGTAAAGTATGCCCATATCCGAGTAATGGAAGATGCCGTATTCATCGGTATATCCTGTGTCATCCGTAAGTTCGATGGGCATTATGCCGTCATCGGGAGTGCCTGCGGGAACATCGGGTACAGCAGGTATGGGGTCGTGCTCGGGTACGGAGAACTCATCATCAGCCGCTTTTTTAGGTCGGGACGGCTTTGATGCGGCACCTGACTGTGTCGGGTCATTTTCGGCGGTTTGTTCAGCGTCCTGTCTTGCATCTTCCGTTTGGGAATATGATGAGTCATCGGCGGTCAGGCGCTTTATATCCTCGACAGCCGCACATGAACTCAGCAGCAAAGATGCTGCCATTGAAAGAATAATAGCTTT
The DNA here is from genome assembly GCA_902788785.1 of uncultured Ruminococcus sp. Lineage (GTDB taxonomy): Bacteria > Bacillota > Clostridia > Oscillospirales > Ruminococcaceae > Hominimerdicola. Next base: position 67,464 of record CADALT010000025.1, on the reverse strand, counting down.
TCTCATAAACATTTCCTCTCATATAAACTTGTATAATTATATAATATATGAGAGGTGATTTCAAGTGCGAATTGTAAAAATATTTTATCTTTGTCAGTCCGCCCTTGACATTGGGGCAGGGGCGTGATATAATATGCTTTGACAGTTCGTTTGCGCCATCCTGTCATATATCGGATGTATCCGATATAAAAACAAAACCAGGGCATCATAAAAGAGTTTTTGCATGGGGTGTCCCATGCTTATCTTGTGGTGCGTCTGTTTTTTGCAGACGCATTTTTTGTTAAGGCTATTTAAGGGGAGGTATATAGATGTATAAGCTCAAAACTTCTGCGACTTTTGACAGCGCACATTTTCTGGCAGGGTACGAGGGCAAATGTGCCAATATACACGGTCACTGCTGGAAGATAGAGGTCGAGATATGCGGTGAAAAAGTTCAGCCCGAGGGTACTAAGCGTGGTATGCTGATAGATTTCGGCGACCTGAAAAAAGCTGTCAGAGCGCTTGCAAACAGCTTCGACCACACGCTGATATTCGAGAAAGGCAGCCTTAAAGCGGCGACGCTGGAGGCTTTGAAGGCAGAGGGCTTCAGCCTTACCGAGGTAGGTTTCAGACCGACCGCAGAGAATTTAGCGGAGCATTTCTGGGGACTTCTTAAAGCACAGGGACTTGAGGTAAGCTCGGTGACTGTGTATGAAACTGCGGATAACTGTGCGGTATACGAGGTGGGCGAATGAGTTTTCCTGTGGTCGAGAAATTCGTCAGCATCAACGGCGAAAGCGTAAGGGCAGGCGAAACTGCGGTGTTCATACGTTTCCGTGGGTGCAACCTGAATTGTACATACTGTGATACGAGCTGGGCGAATACTTCAAAAGCCCCTGCGCAGATGATGGAGGCTGATGAGATAGCGGCATATGTGGCTGAAACGGGTATAAAGAACGTCACCCTGACGGGCGGCGAGCCTTTATTGCAGAAGGATATATACGAGCTCATCGAGTGCCTTATGAAAAACGGCAGCAGGGTCGAGATAGAGACTAACGGCAGCGTTTCCATAAAGGAACTTAGCCAAAAGCCGTACAGGGCAGTGTTCACGCTGGATTACAAACTGCCGTGCAGCGGTATGGAAGCACATATGCTGACAGAGAATTATGAATATCTTTGCGCAGATGATGCGGTGAAATTCGTGTCGGGCAGCATCAGCGACCTGGAAAGGGCAGCGCAGATCATTGAGGATTATAAACTGACAGAAAAGTGCAGGGTGTATCTCAGCCCTGTTTTCGGCAGCATCGAACCTGCACAGATGGTGGAGTTCATGCTGGAACATAAGCTTAACGACGTAAGGCTGCAATTGCAGCTGCATAAATTTATCTGGGATCCGAACAGGAGAGGTGTCTGAATGGATAAGGAAAAGATAGAATTTCATATAAGGGGACTGCTGGAAGCCATCGGTGAAGACCCCGAAAGAGAGGGTCTGAAAGAGACTCCCAGACGTGTAGCGAATATGCTGGCGGAGGTGCTGGAGGGCACAGCCTATACCAATCATCAGATAGCTGAGATGTTCGGTAAGACCTTCACCGCTGAGGAAAACGGCGCACAGGAAACTGTGGTAATGAGAGATATAACGGTGTTCAGCTACTGCGAACATCATATGGCACTGATGTATGATATGACGGTCGATGTGGCATATATCCCCAAGGGAAGAGTGCTGGGGCTCAGCAAGATAGCACGCATCTGCGATATGGCAGCCAAGCGTCTGCAATTGCAGGAAAAGCTGGGCAGGGATATTGCGGAGATAATCTCGGAAGCCGCAGGCACACCCGATGTGGGAGTGCGCATAAGAGGATCTCACAGCTGCATGACAGCAAGAGGCATAAGAAACGTATCATCACGCACCGAGACCAAGACTTTCCTCGGTGAGTTCAAGAACAGGCAGGATCTTAAAGATCTACTGGAGGGTAAATGATGGAGGCTTTGGTATTATTCAGCGGCGGACTTGACAGCTCGACCTGTCTTGCGCTGGCTGTAAAAAAACACGGTGCAGAGAATGTAACGGCGCTGTCTGTATATTACGGACAGAAGCATGATAAGGAGATACAGGCATCTGACAGGATAGCCGAATACTATGGGGTAGCCCACAGGAAGCTTGACCTGACAACGATATTTGCAGACTCTGACTGCTCACTGCTTAAAAGCTCCCATGATGAGATACCCAAGGAGACTTATGCACAACAGCTTTCGGGCAGCGACGGCAAGCCTGTTTCGACCTATGTGCCTTTCAGGAACGGTCTGTTTTTGTCATCAGCGGCAAGCATAGGGCTTTCGCTGGGCTGCAAGGTCATATATTACGGGGCGCACAGCGATGATGCGGCAGGCAACGCTTACCCCGACTGCTCGGACAAGTTCAACAATGCCATGAATGAAGCGATCTTCACGGGCAGCGGCGAACAGATAAAGATCGAAGCGCCCTTTGTGGGCATGACCAAGGCTGATGTGGTCAGGATGGGTGCAGAGCTGAAAGTGCCCTTTGAACTGACCTGGAGCTGCTACGAGGGCGGAGATAAGCCCTGCGGAGTCTGCGGCACCTGCAGAGACAGGGCGGCGGCTTTTGCGGCTAACGGACTTATCGACCCGCTGGTGAAAGGAGAATGAACATGGCAGGCAGAACTGAAAACGAGAAAGGCAGCATAACGCTGCTGGGAAATAATAACACTAAGTATTCGCAGGATTATTCGCCCGAGGTGCTGGAAACATTCCCTAACAAGCACCCCGACAGGGACTATTTTGTAAAGTTCAACTGCCCCGAGTTCACAAGCCTTTGCCCAATAACGGGTCAGCCTGATTTTGCGGCGATATATATTTCTTACGTGCCTGCGGAAAAGATGGTGGAGAGCAAATCGCTGAAGCTGTATCTTTTCAGTTTCCGCAACCACGGAGATTTCCATGAGGACTGCGTGAACATCATTATGAACGATCTGATAAAGCTGATGGAGCCCAAGTACATCGAGGTATGGGGCAAGTTCCTGCCCAGGGGCGGCATCTCCATCGACCCGTACTGCAATTACGGTCAGAAAGGTACAAAGTGGGAGCAGGTAGCCTGGGACAGGCTGACTCACCACGACCTTTACCCCGAGAGCATCAACAACAGGTAAGTATTTGCAGAGGAGGGCTTGTCTATGGCGAAAAGGAGATCCGTTGAGCCTGTTTATTCGATGTGTGTGCAGCCATCGTTCATTATTGGTACGAATAATGAAGACGGTTCAGCCAATTTCGCACCGATAACATGGGTCAGTGTGACACATGAGGAAGGCGACGGATATCTGTTGGTCATAAGTATGGCAGGTACGAAAAGGACAAAGCAGAACGTTCTGCGTACCGGGATATTCAGTGCAAATCTTGTAAGTACAGATATGCTCGGGCTGATGGACTACTTTGGTTCACGCCATGCAGCCGACGGTAAAAAGGACGAGATAGACTATGCTGTCAGCCGTGGCGCAGTGCTGGATGTTCCTGTGCTGGATGATAGCAGATGGGTGTATGAATGTGAGGTATCAAGGTCTCTGGAAACAGGAGATTCTACCACATTTTTCTGCCGCATACGTAATATACAGATCGATGAGCGCCTTTCATGCAGGGATACTTTCGATGTTGACCTGACTGTGCTTGACCCTGTGATATATTCGGGCAAGTACCACAGCCTAGGCAGTATGCTGGGCGATATCGGGGATTTTCTGTAAGGTATCCTATGAACTAAAGCTATAAGTTGATAAAAAGTCCGAGGGCTGCTGCTCTCGGACTTTTTGCTATATATAGCGGCTGATGATGCGGTCTATCAGCTCGAAACGTGGGCGGGGAAAGTATTTCATCGAGCATATCATGCTGATGACAGTGTCTGCCTCGGGTATGACAGCGGTGAGCGTGCCGCCGACACCCTGTGCGCAGAAAATATCCGCCTTGCTGCCGCTGTAGGTCTTGCGCATTATGGTGAGGGGCTCGTTTTTGGGGTAGACCCACCAGAGGCAGCCGTAGTTCTTTTGGCGGCAGGAGGTCATGCGGTCTATGTAGCTTTGGGATACCAGCTGTCTGCCGCCGAAACTGCCTTTGTTCAGCACAAGCAGACCTATCTTAGCCATATCCTCCGCTGTCAGGGAAAGTCCCCAGCCTGTGGTGTAGTGCCCCGAGGGGTCACAAGCCCAGCCACGCATTTCGGTGGTTTTGGAAAAACGCATCTGAGATTCTTTATCGGTGATGGGCGCATCGGGCACAGGGGCTATGCCGAGGGGTGAGAACAGTTCTCTTTCGGCAAAGGCGTTCAGACTTTCACTTGTCGCCCTCTGGAAAATATCCGATAATATCTGTATGCCGATGGTCGTGTAATGAAATCTCTCGCCTGCCGATGACTTTCCGCCTATCTGTTCCAGCGCCGTCAGCCCCCAGTCACTGCTTGTGCAGACTTTTTTCCAGGGGTCGTATTTAAAGCGAAACGGTGCACTCATGGTCATCAGGTGCTCGATCGTCACCTCGGAAAACTGCGGCTGACAGCGTTTCGGGGTATACTCGGGGAAGTATTCGGGTATCTTATCCTCGAGAGACAGCAGACCTCTGTCCTGCGCAATGCCGAAAAGCAGCGATACTACGCTCTTCGTGGCAGAGAATATGTGCGCCGAATGGTCGGCACGGAAGTCCTCGAAATATTCCTCGTCGGTCTTTTCTCCTCCGTGATACACGACCAGTCCCAGGGTGTTTGAGTAGTCTTTCATGATAATGTTTCTCAGTTCATTCATAGCCATCTTCCTTTCAACCTTATCATAACATACTTTTTCAGAGTTTGCCTGACATTTTTCAGCACAGTGCTGCAAGGTCGGATAATTGCTGCACTTGACATAAAAGAGCAGATATGCTAAAATATAATTAACATTAAGGCGTAAATTTGTTTAATTTTTAACAAAGAGCCAAAGGTGAATAATAAAGAAGCAGGTGATAAAATGTATGATGTTGTGATCGTGGGCGGCGGAGCTGTGGGCTGTGCGGCGGCGGCAGAGCTGGCGAAATATCAGCTGAAAGTCTGTCTGGTCGAGAAAGAGAGCGATGTCTGTGAGGGCACCAGCAAGGCTAACAGCGCAATTATCCATGCGGGTTTTGATGCCGAGCCCGGAACTTTAAAGGCAAAGCTGAATGTCAGGGGCAGCAGTATGATGGCAGAACTGTCCAAAAAACTGGATTTCTCTTATAGGAACAACGGCGCTATGGTGCTGTGTTTTGATGAGGCACAGCTGGGCGAGCTTGAAAAGCTGGCAGACCGTGGCAGGCAAAACGGTGTTCCCGTGGAGATACTTACGGGCGCACAGGCAAGAGAGAAAGAGCCGAGGCTCTCCGATGAGGTGGTATATGCGCTGTATGCGCCGACCTCGGGCATAGTCTGTCCTTTTGAGATGACGCTGGCTTTTGCTGAAAATGCCTATGAGAACGGTGTGGAGTTCAGGCTTTCCACCGAGGTCACGGGTATCGAAAAGACCGCAGAGGGCTTCACTGTGCAGACCGACAGGGGCAGCCTTGAAACTAAGGCTGTGTTCAACTGTGCAGGCGTTTATGCTGATAAGCTCAACGATATGGCAGGCGGCAGACATTTTAATATTATACCCAGAAAGGGCGAGTACCTGCTGATGGATAAGGATGCAGGTACTGTGGTCAGCCATACCATTTTCCAGCTGCCTACAAAGATGGGTAAGGGCATACTGGTAACGCCCACGGTACACGGCAATCTGCTGGTGGGACCCACTGCGCAGGATATAGACGATAAGGAAAATACCTCGACCACCCGTGACGGACTGGCTGAGGTCAGGGCAAAGGGCTCGCTGTCGGTGAAGGATCTGCCATTCGGCAAGGTCATAACCTCCTTTACGGGACTGCGTGCGGTGGGCGATACCCACGATTTCATCATAGAAGAAAGCACAGAGGGCTTCTTCAATGCCGCAGGAATAGAGTCCCCGGGGCTTAGCAGCGCCCCTGCCATTGCCGAGATGCTGCGTGAACTTCTGGAAAAACGCATGGTGCTCACACCAAAGCCCGACCATAAGGATACACGCAAGGGCGTTACGCACTTTGCAGCGCTTGACCGTGATGCGCAGAATGCCCTTATCAAAGAGATACCCGAATACGGCAATATCGTGTGCCGCTGTGAGACAGTCACCGAGGGCGAGATACTCGATGCGATACAGCGTCCTCTGGGGGCTACTACCCTTGACGGTGTAAAGCGCCGCACCCGTGCAGGCATGGGCAGGTGTCAGGCAGGATTCTGCTCGCCCAAGACCATACTGCTGCTGGCGGAAAAGCTGGGTGTGGGTATCGGCGATATCCGCAAGAACGGCAGAGGGGAGGTGCATGAGGATGCGTGAATTTGATCTGGTCATAGTGGGCGGAGGTCCCGCAGGCATGGCGGCTGCCGTGGCTGCACGCACTAAGGGGCTTGAAAATATACTGATACTCGAACGTGACAGCGAACTTGGCGGTATCCTCAACCAGTGCATACACAACGGCTTTGGACTGCATACCTTTAAGGAGGAACTGACAGGTCCCGAGTATGCCGAGAGATATGCCGAACAGGTGGAAGCTATGGAGATACCCGTGGAAACGGATACGATGGTGCTGGATATCTCAAAGGACAAGACCGTGACTATCCTCAGCCGAAAAAGGGGAGTAGAGCAGATACAGGCAAAGGCTGTGATACTTGCCATGGGCTGTCGTGAAAGACCCAGGGGTGCGCTCAATATACCCGGCTACAGACCCCAGGGCGTGTATACCGCAGGCACAGCGCAGAAGCTTGTGAACTGCGAGGGTTATGTGCCGGGCAAGGAAGTTGTCATACTGGGCTCGGGCGACATAGGGCTCATAATGGCAAGGCGAATGACCCTTGAGGGCGCAAAGGTCAGGGCTGTGGTGGAGCTTATGCCCTATTCCAGCGGACTGAAGCGTAATATAGTCCAGTGTCTTGATGATTATGGCATACCGCTGATGCTCAGCCATACTGTTGTGGATATAAAGGGCAAGGAAAAGCTGGAGGGCGTTACCGTTGCTGCGGTGGACAGCACCAATACACCCATCGAGGGCAGCGAGGAATACTTCCCGTGCGATACGCTGCTGCTCTCCTGCGGACTTATCCCCGAGAACGAGCTTTCACGCAGCTGCGGAGTGGATATCGACCCACGCACCAACGGTCCGCTGGTGGATGAGGGGCTGGAGACCAGTATCGACGGTGTATTCGCCTGCGGAAATGTTCTGCACGTACATGACCTGGTTGACTTCGTTTCTGAGGAATCTGCAAGGGCAGGCGAGAGTGCGGTGGACTATATCCGCCGAGGCTGTACACCCGACAGCACAGCAGCTATCAAAGTGATACCGCAAAACGGTGTGCGCTATACAGTGCCCTCACAGATACACACAGCCGACCTGCTTGGAGATGTGCATATCAGGTTCAGGGTTACGGGCGTGTTCAAGGACTGTGCTATAGTCATAAAAGCGGGAGATACAGAGCTTGTGCGCCGCAAGAACAGGATACTCGTGCCCAGCGAGATGCTGGATATCATCATAAAAGAGGAAAAACTGGCGGCGGTCACGGAGGATATCACCGTGGCGATAGAGGAGGTGTGAGCGATGACGAAGATACTTACCTGCATAAACTGTCCCATGGGCTGCGAACTCACTGTTGAGGTGGAAAACGGCAAGGTATTGAGCGTCAGCGGCAACACCTGCAAGCGAGGCGAGCTCTATGCCGAAAGCGAGATAACCGCACCCACACGTACCATCACCACCACGGTCATATCCGAACAGGGCAGACCTGTCCCCGTCAAGACAGCCCAGCCTATACCGAAGGATAAGATATTCGAGTGTACCGCTGCGATAAAAGCGCTGAAAGTAAGCCTGCCCGTAAAGGTGGGTCAGGTGCTGGCAGATGACCTTTTAGGTACAGGTTCACAGGTGACTGCCACTAAATCAGTGGGCTGAATATGTAATTAAATGTAAAAAGCGGAGAACTCGGTGTTCTTCGCTTTTTTTGCGGCTTTCATGGTATATCGTCGAAATATTTACCTTTTATTCATTTTGTAAGCGAAACGTAAACTAAAAGGAGGTTTTTGTAACCGTTTTTTGTGGGCGTATTGTGAAAATGTGCTTTTTTGCCTTGACAAAAGATGCTTTTTTGGGTATAATATATATTGTATTACAACAAGGTTACAATACTACCTGTTGATGTGCAGACAGGTTTCTATAGGTCAGGGAAAGGATGATCCAATATGACCAAACAGAAGTTTACTGCTAAAAAGCTTGCGGTGCTGTGCATGGCTCTGACCATGGCGGCAGGTGTCGTTGGCTCATTCGGCAGTGACTGCTACATAAAGATCAGCGCTGAGGAAGAAACGGCTGATTACGATCAGCAGCTCAGTGACCTGCGTGCCAAGCAGGATATGCTCGATCAGCAGATAGCTGATGCGCAGGCGGAGATCGAAAAGCAAAAGGATGATATAAAGGCGCTGGAAACTAAGTATACAGCTGTAAAGGCGAAGATAGGCAATGTTGAAGAGCAGATGAGAGAGAATGAGACTATGATGGTCGATCTCGATACAAGACTGCGTGAGGCTCGCTATGAACACGAGCAGAAGGTCAAGGAGATAAATTCGCTGCGCTCGGATTTCATGACACGTATCAAGACCATGTACGTGGCAGGCGGCGTTAATTCCTATGAGAACGTGCTGATAAATTCTTCGGATTTTTACGATGTGCTCATGCGTATCGAACTGGTCAAGCGTGTGGCTGAACATGATGATGATACGCTGGATATAATGATGGAGAAAAAGCGTGAGATAGAGACGGTAGAGAAGGAGATAGAGGAGAAGAGCGCAGAGCTCAAGAAGAAATCTGCGGATTATGCGGATATGAGTCTGGAGCTTATGGATGAGAAAAAGGAACTGAGCGAGGTCATTGAGGCTGCGGACGGCAAGCTCGATACCATGGCGCTGGATAAGGCGGCGATGGAGCTGAGGTCGAAGCAGCTGGATAATGAGTATGACGAGGTAAATTCCAAGGCGCATACCACTACCACGACCACAACAACTGCTGCACCTGAAAAGGAAGAGCCTGAGCTTAGCGAGGAGAAGCATGAGGAGGGCAAGGCGGCAGTGACTACTACTGCTAAAAAGCAGGAGAAGGACGAGGGCAAGTCTGAGGAGAAGACCAAGCAGGAACCGAAGAAAACGGAGAAGTCGGAGCCTGAAGCAGAAAAGAAGCCCGAGACTACCACGACCACAACAGCTCCGCCCGAGAAGGATGAGCCTGAGGAGACAGAGCCCGAGAGGACACAAGCTCCCGAGCCCGAACCTGAGCCAGAACCCGAGCCTGAGCCGTCATCTTCATCGGATGATGCATCAAGGCAGGAGAAGATAGATACTGTATGCTCGTATGCAAGGAGCAATATCGGCGGCAGCTATGTGTTCGCAGGCGAGAACTTCCGTGCAACGGACTGTTCGGGTCTTGTACTGCTGGCATACCGTCAGATAGGTATCGACCTGCCTCATCTGGCATCGTCGCAGGCAAGCTACGGCACAGCCGTGAGCCTTTCCGAGATACAGCCGGGTGATGTGGTATTCTTTGATTACAACATTGCTCATGTGGGCATATATGTGGGCGACGGCAATTTTGTTCATGCCGCAAATACGAATGAGGGCATAATCATCTCAAATCTTGATAACTACTTGCAGTACGGTCAGCCGTTATACGGGATCAGACGACTCATCTGACCCCTGGATCAGACGTCTCATCTGACCCCCGGATCAGGCGACTGATCTGACCCACAAGCTTATAACACGAGTTTACTTGTATTGATACACTTTTTACATTTTTACAGCAAAAGGACGGATAGCGAAACTATCCGTCCTTTTGTGTTTATGTGGTGATGTTATTTCTTGTCACGTTCTATCAGCAGTTTTATTGCATTTATTGCACATTTTATACCTCTGGTGGAGTCATCCGTGAGGGTGTCGGGCATACCGAGTTTTGAACGCTCGGCATTCCAGAGTGCTGTCAGCACTCCGCCGCAGCGCACTCCTCTGACCAGTCCCACGGAGTATATCGCAGAACACTCCATCTCTGACGCAAGACAGCCGCATTTTACATAGCTGTTCCAGCGCTTTTTGACATCTTCCGCAACGCCTGAACCATCAGGCTCGACCTGCCCGTAGAAGCTGTCCTTTGAATGTACCACGCCCACATGATAGCGGTTGCCGTTATCGTCCGAAGAAAGCGCATCTGCCGCATCGACCAGCGCTTTGACCACCTCGAAGTCAGCTGCCGCAGGATAGCCCGTGGGGAGATACTCATAGCTGGTACCCTCGCCCCTGATGGCGCTTGATGCAACTATCAGGTCGCCGCCCCATATTTTCAGCTGTATGCCGCCGCAGGTGCCTATGCGGATGAAAGTGTCAGCACCGCATTTTATAAGCTCCTCCACAGCTATCGCCGCAGAAGGACCGCCTATGCCTGTGGAGCACACAGATACTTTTTCACCGCAGAGTGTGCCTGTATACACATTATACTCACGGTTCTGCGCCACCTGAACAGCATCTTCAAGAAATGCCGCTATTTTAGGTACTCTGCCCGGGTCTCCCGGCAGGATAACATATCTGCCCACCTCATCGGGCAGGGTGTGTATGTGGAATTGTCTTTCGCCGTCAAGTATGCTTGCCATGGTATATCCCTCCTGAGTTGTTTATTGGTTTCTGAGTCTTTGCTCTTTTCTGATCTTTGCTATTCTTCTGTGCACCCTGATATTTGATGTGGCATTATCTATTATTATCACCAGTGCGACCACGGCTATTAGTACAGCCATTATCACCAGCGACATACCACGGTGACTTGATTGGCAGTAGTGCTCTTTCGGGTCATCGGGGTTATAGTTTACCTTGATCGTATCACCGACCTTTTTACTGAAACCTTCGTTAAAGATAATATGTCCCGAGTAGGTATCCGCACCCACTTCATATTTGTAGTCCGTACTGTACTTATAGGTCGTGCGCTCTTTGCCGTTTTCTTTTTTAGTCTTGCGTATCTTATCAACACTTGTGATGACGGCATCTGTGGTGCTGATACAGCGTTTTTCGCTGTCCAGTCGGGCTTTTGCGAAGTACATGACCGCAGCCGCAATTATCATCATGATGATACCGATGACCATCATCGAAGTGCTGCCGATATGATTTCTTTTAAACAAAGTTCTCCACCTCAATAGTATATCAGTTCAGCTGGTTGAAGTCGTTGTCGCTAAAGCCGCTGTTATCCTGATATCCGCCGTAGTTATTGTTGTAGCTGTTATTATAGTTGTTGTTATTATTGTAGTTGTTATAATTGTTGTTGTAATTGTTATCATAGCCGCCGTAATTGCTGCCGGGATTATTGTTGAGATCACTATTGAAGTTGTTATTGTAGTTATTATAGTTGTTATTTAAGCTGCTGCTGCCAAAACCATTGTCCATGTTCTGTGCAGCGAAAGGTATCGCTGCCGCACGGGCTGTGTTGTTGATGGTATTGTTCTTTGTGCCCTTTATACCTGCGGCCACCATGATGATGCTGAACAGCACCATTGCTCCGCCTGTGAAATAGCCGTTGGAATTCTGGCTTCTTTCGTAGGAAGTGCAGTTGTTCTTGGGGTTGGCAGGATCGTAGTTTACGGGAATAGCACTGCCTCTGTCACGGGACTTTGACTTACCCATGCTTACCGAGTCGTTATAGGTCACACCGTCCACCTCGTAGGTATACTCGGCAGTGTAGGTGTGATAGGTGCGTCTGCCATGTTTGCCTTTTTTAGTGGTATGGCGCACCGACTTCACGTTGGTGACCTCGCCTGTTACTGTGGCGGTACACTTGTCTAATGTTTTTTTGTTGCTGATCGAGCTGAGGATAGTGAATATGCCCAGCAGAAGTATGACTAAGCCGACCAACACCAAAACCGCAGGTGAGCCTTTTGTTCTTGTTCTTGCCATTTTTGTTTCCTCCTTGAGATCTTTGACATTTTTTGTTGTGTTAATATAATAACACCTCTTATGCCAAAAATCTACCAACAAAACCATTCAATTGCGCAACCTGCCGTTGCTTTTTACCGTGGCTTTCGTATCAGGGGCAGAATTATAAGAACTATCCCCACTGCCAGACAAAATGAAACATACACTATTGCGGGCGTGCCAGGTCTGTAGGCTAAGTCTGCATTGTTGTTTTCGGGGTCATCGGGGTCGTAGCGCAGGTCAAGGCTGTCGCCTGTATCAAGGCGATTCTTTTCGGAAAGGCTGACCACCCCCGTATACACGGTGCCGTTTGCTTCAAAGCTGTATTCGGTCATATAGGTATTATAGTTTTTGCTTTTGCGTGGGTGATGTTCTCTCACGGTGACTTTTATCACCTGTCCCCGAGTCTGTTCGGTACAGCGTGCCAGGCGGTGCTTGTCGGTATTTACCTTTATAAGCCCTATAATTGATGCCACCGTAAAAAGCACGCCAACTATCAGGCACATGAGTTTTTTGTTTCTTGTTCTTGTATCCATAGTTTATCCACGAACCTGTCGTAAAGAATATCTTTATCTTGTTTCTGCTATATCCTCTTATACTAAACGCCAGTGCAAAACACAAAGCATCAGTCCCGAACTATCGTGAAATAGGGCAGACATATACTTTTTTGTCATGTTTTGCCGTGGCGTTTTACTAATATTATTTTACCATCTTCATTGATATGTCAAAAGCCTTTACGGAATGGGTCAGTGCGCCCAGCGAGATTATATCCACGCCTGTTTCGGCTATTGCACGTATGGTCTGCTCGGTGACATTGCCTGAGGCTTCCAGCAGTGCTCTGCCATTGGTGAGCTTTACAGCCTCAGCCATTTCCTCACAGCTCATATTATCCAGCATGATTATCTCAACACCCAGGTCGAGAGCTTCTTTGAGCATATCAAGGTTCTCGGCTTCGACCTCTATCTTGACAGTATGTCCCATTTTTTCACGCAGGGCATTAACTGCACCTGTCATGCTGCCGTAAGCATCAAGATGAGTATCTTTGAGCATGGCACAGTCGGAGAGGTTGTATCTGTGGTTTTTGCCGCCGCCCACGGTAACAGCGTATTTCTGTATAACACGCAGTCCGGGGAGCGTTTTCCTCGTATCCGCAACAGATGCCTTTGTACCGGCTATCAGCTGTACGCACTTATTTGTAGCAGTAGCTATGCCCGACATATGCTGTACCAGATTGAGGGCTGTTCTTTCGCCTTTGAGCAATGCCCTTGTGGGACCCGTTATCTCTGCGATTATATCGCCTTTCTGCACCATCTCACCGTCGTGGATGAATATGCGTGCGCTTACACGGTCATCCAGCAGCTTGAATACTCTTACTGCCACATCTATACCGCAAAGCACGCCTTCGTCCTTGGAAACATACTTGGCTGTGCTCACAGCGTCCTCATCGACCAGCAGGTCGGTGGTAACATCTATATAGTTTATATCCTCCAGCAAAGCTGTTTTTATTATATCATCTATCTGAAACTGCATCAATCTCATATTCTGTCCTCCGTAAATCAGAAACCGTGTTCGTAGTCAACATAATCAAGCGGTACGTTCTCGAAAGCTATCTCCACCGCCTCGGTCAGTATGATGTATGCCACCGTTGCAAGGCTTCTCGCCTCGATATAATCCCTGTCTAGCTTAAAATCACCCTTGACCAGCATATCCTTTATCTTGGATACTCTGGTAAGACCGTCCTGAAGACTGCCTATATCGGGCAGTACGAAAAAGCTCTTCTGCATGATGGAGCGTATCTCACGGCGTATGCCCGATGGGATATGGGGCGCATCCTTGTTTATCTCATAGTTATAGCTTTCGGGCTTTACATCGGGTTCGGCTTTGAGCTTTTCTGCGATGTCGTGTGCGGCACGTCTTGAGAAGACCAGCGCTTCAAGCAGAGAGTTGCTGGCAAGTCTGTTGTTGCCGTGTACTCCTGTGTGTGAACACTCACCGCAGGCATAAAGTCCGTCGATATTCGTTCTTGCAAAGGTGTCTACATTTATGCCGCCCATCAGGTAGTGATGGCAGGGGAAGATAGGCACAGGTTCTTTGGTCATATCATAACCTGCGGCAAGCAGATTTTTATATATCATCGGGAAACGGTTCTTAACGAACTCGGGGTCTTTGTGGGAGATATCGATATAGAACTCATCCGACCCTGTTTTCCTCGACTCGAAGATTATCGAATGTGATACCACATCTCTGGGAGCCAGTTCCTTGCGGCGGTCATATTTCTGCATAAAGCGTTCCTTGTTGCAGTTGAGAAGATATGCGCCCTCGCCTCGTACCGCCTCGGAGATAAGGAAACATTCTCTGGTGGTGCGGTTGTTGAAAGCTGTGGGGTGGAACTGTATATAGCTCAGGTGCTTGATCTCAGCGCCCATCTCGTAAGCCTTGGCGATGCCGTCACCTGTGGCGATGGCAGAATTGGTGGTGAACTCGTAAACTCTGCCTATGCCGCCTGTAGCAAAAATGCTCTTGCGGCAGTTGCAGATATGATACTCATCATCTTTAAGTATCAGGAACGAGAAGCCGCCCTCGGTCTTGTGGCAGTCGCACATCAGGGCATTCTCCCAGATGGTGACATTGGGCAGGGTCTGCACATAAGCCAGCAGCTTAGTCTCTATCTCATAACCTGTGGAGTCCTTGTGGTGGAAGATACGGTGTTTGCCGTGTCCGCCTTCAAGGGTGCGGTGGTAATCGCCGTCGGGGGTTTTATCGAAATCCACGCCCAGCTTGATTATCCTGTCGATATCTATCTTAGCCTCGTTTACCAGCACTTCGGTGGCATCAAGATCGTTCTCGAAGCCGCCTGCTATCAGGGTATCCTCCTTGTGATCCTCGGGAGAATCATCTGGGCTTTTGTATACGCCTGCGATACCGCCCTGCGCCAGTGCGGAATTGCACAGAGTAAGCTCTCGCTTTGAAAGCACCAGCACACTGAGTTCACTCGGAAGATTGAGTGCGCCGTAAAGTCCTGCTGCACCGCAGCCTGCGATAATTACATCAAAATCTTTATTCATATATAAGACCTCTTTGCTATGCACGATTAAGCACATCAAAATGATATACTTATTTTATTATACCACATCATCTTGTCTTTTTCAACAGTTTCAGTCAATTTTTTGAAAAAATGCCTGTAGGTTTACAATAGATGTGAGACAAAATTAAGAAAAAAAGATAGCGAACCAGCATGAACCTGTGTTACAGTTAAGTTGCTACACAAAAAAGCAACAGGAGGTCATGTGATTCGCTATGAATACTATAACACAAATTACCACCCGCCGTCAAGCCATTATAACACAAATTACCACCCGCCGTCAAGCCATAATTAAATATTCTTTCAAAAAAGGTGTAACAGCCGCTGCGATACGTTACAATGTCAGTCGTGCGACAATCTATCGGTGGCGAAAACGATATGACGGCACGCTTGATTCTCTCAAAGACCGTTCCCACCGTCCTCACAGCCACCCGAATCAGCATACTGAGGAAGAGATCGAGCTCATCAAGCGTATGCGTAAAAAGAACAAGCACACAGGCTTAGTCGTGTTCTGGGTCAAGCTGCGGCAAAAGGGCTATACACGCTCGGTCACGGCGCTTTGGAGAATGCTTCGCAAGCTCGAATTACAGCCTGTAAAGCCGCCGAATCCGAAGTACATACCGAAGCCTTATGAGAAGATGCTCTATCTCGGTCAACGGGTTCAGATCGACGTTAAGTTCGTTCCCGAAGCCTGTATCGTGGGCGATGCGAAAGCCGAGGGCAGAAAGTTTTATCAATACACAGCGATCGACGAATACTCACGTTTTCGGTATCTGGAAGCCTTTGAAGAACACAGCTCATACAGCTCGGCGGTGTTCCTTGAACATATGCTCAAAGCCTTCAAATTCAAGGTCGAGTGTGTCCAGACTGATAACGGTCAGGAGTTTACAAAGCGGCTCGGAAGTTCCGAAAAGCCCACGCCTACGCTGTTTGAGGCTCGCCTCAAACAGTATGGGATAAGGCACAAGCTGATAAAGCCGTACACACCGAGACACAACGGAAAAGTCGAGCGTTCCCACCGCAAAGACAACGAATATTTCTATGCAACGCACAGGTTTTATTCGTTTGAAGACTTCAAAAAGCAGCTTGCTGTACACAGCAGAAAATATAACAAATTCCCCATGCGGCCATTGAACTGGAAGTCTCCCGCTGATTATATCAGCGCCTTCCTTTCAAATGGTGAACTTTTTTGAAATTTTTGTATCACATCATTGACAAACCGACACTCCTATGATATATATACTATGTCAGACATACTATGACAGTCGTAGTAAAATAATTGGAATATGTGTTATTGGTAGGAGAGAAAGATGAAAAAGATTATAGGACGTGCTGTAGGTATTATTTTGGCAGGGATTGTCTTGTTTGTTACTATATTTGCTTCTTATCAACATTTAAAAATGCATGGTGAGGCCAAGCAGCTTAGGTCAGAGGGATATGGGAATCTAGTTTCAGTGGGTGACTATTCTCTTAATGTTTATAAGTGTGGAAAAGATAATGGCGACCATAGAATTGTTTGCTTATCAGGTTTTCTTGATGGCGAAGCTTTCCTTAGTTGGAGAGGAATGACAAAAGAAGTTGAAAAGAACAATGAATTGTATTTTATTGATCGAGCTGGATATGGTTTAAGCGAGGATACAAAAAACGATATGACTGTAGAATATGTTGTTGAAGATTATCGCAAGGCTCTTAAGAATGCAGGTGTGCAGGCACCTTACATCCTTATGGGGCATTCTTTAGGTGGCATTTATTCAGCTTATTGGGAAAGTCACTATCCAGATGAGATTGAAGGAGTGGTAATTTGGGATGGCGTACCTATTTATCCAATTGAAAAGGATCAGTATAGTGATTGGGATTTCTTCCCAGATTGGATGCATACAGCAGGAAAATTTGGCCTGATTAGAGCTTTTATTAAAACTGTTTGTAACGAAGATGATGATGAAGATGGTGGCACCTTTGCTCTCGTTGATGAGGGACATAGAGAAATAGCATGGGGCATGATAGCAAAGTCTATGGGTTCAAATGCATGTGATTCGGAAGAAAAACTATTTGGAGACAACATAAGAAAGACTTGGGATACCTTAGAAAAGAATGATATACCCAAGGTATATGTTGCGGCAACTACGTATGACATAGAGTACGATTCATTCGATATATATACACCATTCGTGGAAAAGCTAGGAAATTGTCAAATGGTAGAACTTCCGGGTTGGCATGAAATATACCTAGATAAACCTAAAGAATGCTCAGACATCCTAATGAATTTCATGGACCAAATTCAGTAAAATGTCAGCTGGCTAGCAGTAACGCCGCCACCTGGAATATCACAGTTCTCAAAAACGACATTATCGCAGAGGTCACACCATCGTTGAGGGCTGTGAAGAATGATGAGCCGTAAATTGCAAATCCCTGGAACAGGTAGCTGAATGACATTATGCGGAAACCTCTGATGGTAAGTTTGGTGAGTTCCTCATCATAGCCCACGAATACATGGGAAAGCGGGTATGCCAGAAGTTCAGCCGCAGCCAGCATGAAGAGTGCGGAAATGCCTATCATCACAGAACTTTTTTTCAGCATATTTTTAAGCTCGCTGTGGTTGCCTGCACCGTAGTTGTAACCCACTATAGGGGCTGAACCCACGGTATAGCCGATAAATGCGGAGGCAAAAATGAAGTTTACATACATAAGCACGCCGTATGCCGCTACGCCGTTCTCGCCTGCATATTTTATAAGCTGTTTGTTGTAAAGCATACTTACGATCGACATTGATATGTTGGACATAAGCTCGGACACACCGTTCATACAGGTCTTGAACAGTGCCCTGCCCATGAAATGTGTCCTGCCGAGTTTCAATAGGGAGGTGTTTTTGCGGGAAAAATATATAAGCGGCACAAAACCGCCTATCAGCTGGCTGATCGCTGTAGCAAGCGCTGCCCCTGTCAGCCCGAGTTTCAATACGCCCACCAGCAGCAAATCAAGCACCATATTGGTAACACCCGATGCGACTGTGACTGTCAGCCCGAGCTTTGGTTTCTCGGCAGTGACGCAGAAGCTGTGGAACTCAAATTGAAGCAGCAGCGCAGGCAGGGCTGCAAGCACTATCCTGCCGTACAGCACGCAGTCGTTTAGCATAGCACCTTTCTCTGCACCCAGCAGAATAGCCACAGGACGAAGCACCGCCATGCCTATTAGTGCTATTACAACACCGAGTCCCAGAGAAATATATATGAGCATAGAGAATATCTCTTTAGCCTCTTTAGACTTGCCCTCGCCAAGTTTTGCCGATACCAGCGCACTTCCGCCCGTGCCGAACATAAATCCCACAGTGCCCAGTATCATAAGAAACGGCATGATAAGGTTTATTGCCGTGAACGGGGTCTTGCCTGCGAAATTAGATACAAAAAATCCATCGACCACGCCATATATAGATGTGAATATCATCATTATTATGGATGGCAGAGTGAATCTGAGCAGCCTTGAATATCCGAAATGATCGGAAAGCTGTATTTTTTCCATGAATATCTCTCCTTTAAATAACAACCTTATTATTATATTACAATATCCTATATTTGTCAAGGCAGGTATTTACAAATATCATAGGCTGTGTTATAATATAAATTGTATATATGAGTATCTGCGGATACCGATATATATGAAAACCAAAATACCACATATGGTATTTGCTGTAATACTAATACCATATGTAGATGTAGAGGAGACAGTATGGCAGAGGTAATAATGACCTGCGGCAGACTGTGCAGCGGAAAGAGCACATATGCTGTGCGCATGAGGAACGAGAAGAGGGCAGTAGTGCTTTCGATAGACGAGATAACGCTGGCGCTCTTTCGCAATGAGGCAGGGGGTATGCTGGATGAGTATGTGGAGCGCACAAGGGTATATCTTTATGAGAAATCGCTGGAGATGATCGAAACGGGTATTGATGTGGTGCTGGACTGGGGCTTCTGGACGGCGCAGGAGCGCAAGTTTGCAAGGGAGTACTACGGCAGCAGAGGTATAAAATGCTCGCTGCACTATCTTGATATAAGCGAAGAGGAATGGGAGCGCAGGATAGCTAAACGCAATGAAGCTGTCAAGGCAGGCGAGTGCAGCGCATATTTCGTTGATGAGGGTCTTGCACAGAAGTTCAGGGATATATTTGAAGTGCCCTCGGCTGACGAGATAGATGTATATGTATAAATACCATTTGCAGTATTTATTGCGAATGGAAATACTTTATATGGTATTCGGAGGACGATATGGATATTATATTTGATATCGGCAAGGTGCTGATAGATTTTGATTATGAGGAATATGTCGAGCGCATCGTCGGCAGGGAATGTGCTGATGAAGTGGTGGCAGCGACCCTTGCAAACCCCGACTGGATAGAACTGGACAGGGGTGTGCTGATGATAGAAGATGTGCTGCAAAAGTTTATAGCTAAAGCGCCAAAGTATGAGCGTGAGATAAGGCTGGTCTTCGCACATCTCGGTGAGTGCCCGAAGGTTAAGGAAAGCACCGTTCCTATGATAAGGGAGCTGAAAGCCCGTGGGCACAGGGTGTTCTTTTTGTCGAACTATTTTGAGTTCCTGATGCATTCCGCACCGTGGGTGCTGGAGTTCACTAAGCTGATGGACGGCGGTATATTCTCGTGCTTTGAGAAGCTGGTCAAGCCCGATGCGGCAATATATGACCTGCTGTGTAAACGCTACGGCATATCGAAGGATAACTGCGTGTTCATAGATGACAGCATGAAAAATGTGCAGGGCGCAAGAGATTATGGCATAAGGGCGATACTGTACACGGGTCAGGACACAGTACAACTTTTCTCGGAAATCGGCATAAATGATAAATGACAATACAAATTGTAAATATCTACCAAAGGCGGACTGTGTTCTGCCTTTTTTGTTTATATCTCCGCAATAATCGGTCACATAAATGCTAAAAATGCATTGTTACACCTATGAAAATGTGATATAATTGTACAAAATACTGTTGTCGGATGTCATTACATCAGCTGAAAAAAGCGGAAGATGTAAGCACAGCTATTGATTGCGACATTCCGAGATAAAAATGATAAAGGAGCTGACTACGATGTTGAGAATAACCGAGACCGAGAACGGTACAGTCCGTGGAATACCTGCGGCTGACCCGAGAATAACCGCATTTAAGGGCATACCCTTTGCAGCGCCCCCTGTGGGCGAGAACCGCTGGCGTGCGCCTCAGCCCTGCGGGAACTGGGACGGTGTCAGGGATTGTTTTGATTTTGCACCCATATCGGTGCAGGATACCCCCGGTATAGGCGACGATGTTTATTGCAGAGAATGGCACGTTGACCCCGAGATACCTATGAGTGAAGACTGTCTGTACCTTAATGTGTGGACAAATGCCAAGAGTAAGGACGAAAAAAAGCCTGTAGTAGTATGGTTCTTCGGCGGCGGATTTCAGTGGGGCTATACCTCTGAGATGGAGTTTGACGGTGAACGTCTGGCAAGGCGTGGCATAGTGGTCGTTACGGTGAATTACCGACTGGGTGCGCTGGGTTTTCTGGCACATCCTCAGCTTACCAAGGAACAGCCCGATGCCCCCTGCAATTTCGGCAGCCTTGACCAGCAGGCAGGTCTCAGGTGGGTAAAGCGCAATATCGCAAACTTCGGCGGCGATCCCGATAATATCACCATCGCAGGTCAGTCCGCAGGCGGCGGCAGCGTTCTGGCGCAGATGTCATGCCCCGATAACGAAGGATATTTCCAGCGTGCGGTGGTCATGAGCGGTATGTTCTCCAGCCCCTACGAGATAAATATGTTCTTCATACCAAAGAGTCTGGACGAGGCAGGCAAGCTGGGCGAGCGCCTGTTCGAGTATCTGGGTGTGAAAACTCTGGAGGAAGCCAGAAAGCTCGATGCGAACTTTATCCGTGAGAAGTATTCCGAGCTGCGCAACAGGGGCGAGATGTTCTTTACCATTGTAAATGACGGCAAGTTCAACACAGGCGACCCCATGGACGCTTTCATGGACGGCAGCCGTGTGCGTGTGCCTGTTATGGGCGGCAATACGGGCGATGAGTTCAAGGAGTTCATCCATGCTGATAACGAGGAACAGCTCAAAGAGGCTGCCGAGAAATACTTCGGCGACAGGGCAGAGGAGTTCCTGGCTTTCAGGGAAGCCCATGTAAAGACACCTTTCGGCTATGCACCCGTAAGTGCGCCCGAACTGGGTGTCAAGAGCGCTTTCCTTGATGAGAACAGGCTCAATGATCCCAAGGATTGCTATTATTACCGCTTTATCCCCGATATCCCGGGTGAGGATGACCCCGGTACTTTCCACTCGGTAGATCTGTGGTTCTTCTTCGATACGATATATAAGTGCAGCCGTCCTTATGAGGGCAGACATTATGACCTCGCAAGGCAGATGTGCGATTACTGGTGTAATTTCATTAAGACGGGCGACCCAAACGGCTTTGATATAAACGGCAATAAGCTCCCCGAGTGGAGACCCTATACCAATGATGACAGGGCAGAGATGGAGTTTACATCAAAGGGCGCTGTACCCACTGCCGAGAGCGACGAGTTCGTTAAATTCCTGCTGAAATAACAGCGTGTATAATGAGGAGGAAATTATAAATGAGTAAAAAACCTGCATTCAACCCCTATCTCCCCAGCTGGGAGTATATCCCCGACGGCGAGCCTTATGTGTTCGATGGGAGAGTTTATGTATACGGTTCACACGATCTGTGGAACGGCTATGTGTTCTGTCAGGGCGACTATGTGTGCTGGTCTGCACCTGTGGACGATCTGGGCAACTGGCGCTATGAGGGCGTTATCTACCCCAGGAACGAGGATCCACTGAACAAGGACGGACGTATGTGCCTTTATGCCCCTGATGTAACAGTGGGACCCGACGGCAGATACTACCTTTACTATGTACTGGATAAGGTAGGCGTTATCTCCGTGGCTGTATGCGATAAGCCCGCAGGCAGATATGAATTCTACGGCTATGTGCATTATGCGGACGGTACTCGTCTTGGTGAACGTGAAGGCGATGAACCCCAGTTTGATCCCGGTGTGCTTACAGAGGGCGATGTAACTTATCTGTACAGCGGTTTCTGCGGTATCGGAGATAAGTCACGCACAGGCTCTAAGGTCATAACCCTTGATAAGGATATGCTTACTGTTATCCACGAGCCTACGCTTATCATGCCGGGCAGCTGCTACAGCGCAGGCACACAGTTTGAGGGACACGCATTCTTCGAGGCTTCGTCCATACGCAAGGTAGGCGATAAGTATTATTTCATCTATTCTTCCGAGGTAATGCACGAGCTTTGCTATGCTGTCAGCGACAGTCCTCTGGAGGGCTTTAAGTACGGCGGCGTGCTGGTCAGCAATACAGACCTGCATATCGATACCTATAAGCCTGCGGATATGGCTATGGTCAGCGGTGCGAACAACCACGGCAGCATAATACAGATAAACGATGACTGGTATATCTTCTACCACAGACATACAAACAACACCTGGTTCAGCAGACAGGGCTGCGCTGAAAAGCTTACACTCAATGCTGACGGCAGCTTCGATCAGGTGGAGATCACTTCCTGCGGACTCAACGGCGGTCCTCTGGAGGGCAAGGGCGAGTATCCTGCATATATCGCCTGCAACCTGTTCACGGAAGATCACGAGGTATATCTGGGCAAGCCCGGTCTTCCCAGATTTGTTCAGGACGGCCGTGACGGTGATGAGGAAGTGGCTTATATCGCAGATATCAGCGATGGCACTACTTTCGGCTTCAAGTATTTCGACTGCAAGGGCATAAAGAAAGTCAGCATAGCAACACGAGCATACTGCAACGGCAAGTTCCAGCTGAAGACCAAGTGGGACGGTGAAGTGCTGGCTGAGTTCGAGGTAGAGGGCAACAACGTCTGGACGACTGTAAGTCGTGATGTGGCTATACCCGATGGCATACAGTCCATATACTTCACATACAAGGGCACAGGTTCGCCCATGTTCAAATCATTCACCCTGGAATGATATAACGGATAAAAGCGTCCCGATAGCTTTCGGGGCGCTTTGTGCTAAAAGGAGAAACATAATGAGATTAAGACCATATATCCACAGTCACGACTTTGATAAGATCAAAAACTGGATACAGGATGAACGCACCCATGCCATGTGGTGCGCAAATCATATGAAGTTCCCGATAGAAAAGGAAGACTTCGCAGAGACGCTGGATAAGATGTATGAAAAACACGGCGACTGTCCTTTTGTGGCAGTAACGGACGATGACAGGGCAGTGGGTTTCATATGCTGCTCGTTTTGCGCCGAGTCGAAAGAGTCTATGCTTGCCTTTGTGATGGTTGACCCAAAGGAACGTGGTAATGGCACAGCGGTCGCAATGCTTGGGCTTGCGGCTAAGTATTGCTTTGAACTTTTGGGTGCAGAAGCAGTACAGCTGAATGTTTTCAATGTGAATATCCCTGCGGTGAAATGTTATGAGAAGGCAGGCTTTACCGCAAGAAGGCTTGATAAAGATGCCTTTGCCTACAATTATGAAAAGTGGGGCAGATGCAATATGGTCCTGAGAAAAGCATAGTATACAGCCCGTGGTGTACCGCATCACGGGCTTGTCATATTCCCCGAAGATACAGCATAGTATGTATCAAAAGGGGGATCGGCATGAGAAAAAATGTTTTTAGTAAAATAATATGCTGCTGCGGTGCTTTTGCGGTGCTTACGGGACTTGTATGGGCAGGGGATAAGCTTGATGCGGCGGCACAGGCTAGGTTCGCATCGGCGGAGGTTTCAGCCGTACCACGGCATATACAGGTCGCACTTGATGCAGGTCACGGCGGTATGGACGGAGGCTGTGTCTCTGTGGACGGTACTCCCGAAAAGGGCATTAACCTTGATATTGCCCTGACCGAAAGGGAACTGCTGACCGTGATGGGTTATGATGTCAGCCTGACCCGTGAGGAGGACAAGGCGATATTCGATGAGGGCATCACAGGGCTAGCCAAACAGAAGCAGAGCGATATGAAGAACCGTCTGGCAGTATTTGATTCTGCACAGGACTTCGCCATCTCGATACATCAGAATCAGTTCACTGACAGCAGGTTCAGCGGTGCGCAGATGTTCTATTCAAGGCGAAACTCCGAGGGCGAACGTCTTGCGGCTGCGCTGCAAAAGCAGTTCGTGACCTTGTTGCAGCCCGATAATGAACGTGAAACAAAGCCTGTGGACGATGAGCTTTATCTTTTAGATAAGACAGATACTCCTGCGGTCATGGCGGAATGCGGATTTCTTTCAAATCCCGAGGAAGCCGCCCTGCTTGAAAGTGACGAATACCGCAGGCAGGTGGCTTTCACCATCATGACGGGGGCGCTTGTATATACAGGCGGCGACAGGGCGCAGTATACCGAACCCGTGGTGACCGATGAAGAAACAGCTGAATAAAAAAGGACGGCACAGCGCCGTCCTTTCTGTTTAGCATATCACACAGCCTCGCAGCTGTAGGAGGTAAGCTTGTAGCCTGCCTCTTCGATGACCTTTCGCAGACCGTCCTCGGGGATAGCCTCCGCTGCGGTGATGACAGTGGTGTTAGCCTCGTGATCGCTGACAACGCTCTCGACCTTGTAAGCCTTGCTTACGTCCTCATTCACATGGGCTTCGCAGTGGTGGCACATCATGCCCTCGACACCAAGTGTTATCTTTACCATTTGTATTCCTCCGTTCGTTGAATATAGATTTTATGTTGTTTTATTATATCCAGTATATAATAGTTCCATCCATTTGTCAAGTGGTCAAAACTCTGTGACACTTGATCTTTTGTGGAATGTCGGGAAAATTTATTGACTTTAATGGGAAAATATGTTACAATATAAAGGTATATAGGGGCATTGGCGGCTTTTATAATAGCTGTCATTGATTTATCTACTGTAGAAGGGTAAAAGAAAATGGATAGAAGGATGATCGCTGCGGCAGCGGCGGCTGTTTTGCTTTTGTCGGGGTGTTCAATGCGTCAGGACGTGACAGCCATCAAGACAAGGGCTGAGGAGCTTGGTACGACCGATGCTGAAACGACTGATGCAGAGCAGGAGGAAAGCTCACCTGCTGTTTCGTCCTCGTCATCAGCTGAGGAGGAGTCGTCTTCAAGCAAAGATGAGTCCGTCACCGAGGAAAAAGAGGAAGTTCCCAAGGTGCGCAGAGAAGCTGTGGACTATGATATCGAGGATGATTACAGCTTTGTACTTGATGATTTTGAAAAGGTATATTCAAATGAAGAGCTGGAGGAGTGCTTTGACAAATTGCAGGAGATCTGCGATGATGCGGATTTTCCGCTGTCCTTCTCTTATATGAATGTTGATACGGGTGCGTATGTGGGCTATAGACGTGAGCAGAGCTATATGACGTGCAGCTGTATCAAAGCGCCGGTTATAAAGTCTCTGCTGGAAGATGATATCGACGTTAATGAGACTGTGTCCAGGACGTACACCTGGGAGGGTGACGGCGGTACTGTGGCAAGCTCGGCATACGGCACTGAGTATACGGTCAAGGAGCTTATGGAGTATTCCATAATCGAAAGCGATAACACAGCGTATTATATGCTGTGCCGTCACTGCGGTGTGAATGCTTTCAATAATATGCAGTACGAGCTGGATTCACGCTATACGCTGGGCTGGGACTGGATATTCACCTACTGCACCACCGATGATATGCTCAAGGATTATGTGGATATCTACGAGTACGGCGAGGACGCTAAGCGTGGCGAGTGGCTGATAGATAAGATGACCAAGTGCAAGACCAATATACAGATAGGCGAGGCACTGGGGGAGAAGTATAAGGTTGCGCAGAAATACGGCTCGGAATTCAGCGAGCACGTATTCAACGATTGTGCGATAGTCTATGCGGATTCGCCCTTTGTGCTGTGTATATTCACGAACCAGACTCCCGAAACAGAGGAAAGCTGCCGGGTGTTCAAGGATCTGGCGCTGGTATTTGATGATATAAATTCGCTTATTGCAGCACCCGAGGAATAAATATTTGAGCCGAAGCAGGCATGAACTTGCTTCGGCTTTTTCTATTCCGCTTTAACGGTGGTCAGCACCAAAATGCAGAAAAAAACCACTTCCGATAAAGAAACGGAAGTGGTCATGTAAACTTTATTTGGGTCATTCATCGTTCTCATTGCTGAGACGGCGTGCTGCCCTTACTCTTGCGACATGGATTATCTGTGCGAATATGATAAGCACGACACCGAAACCGCAAAGCACAAGGTTGACCATCATTATCCTGTCGGAAAGCCCATACAGCGAACCTGTAGCCACACGATAAAGGCTCTCGTCTGTCAGGAAGAAGCCATCGAAATACTTGGTGACTTTAAAGAACACCGTAGGTATCAGCAGCATACCTCCGCCGCAGAACAGTATCGTTCCTATCCAGTAGACCATATCGAACAGATGATGTCTGTTGATATAGAACATCAGAGCGATCAGCGCAATGGTGATAACGCCGCAGACTATCATGGCGATATCAAGTGCGGGCACTATCCTTCGCAGTGACTGAGGAGCGCTGCTGTTAGCAAGTTTCTGCGCCATCATGATATCGAAGCTGCCTTCGAGCTTTACCTCAGCGGTATGTATGGTCTGGTCTATCAGCGAATAATACTCGCTGTCCTTCTCGATGCCATTAGCATCGGAATACTTTTCGATGTACTCGGTTATATCTTTTTCAAGCTGAGTATAATCATAGTTTATCTCAGGCTTAGTGTTGCTTTTGCCGAAGGTATACTCCAGCGAAGTTTTGGTCAGCTGTTTAGCAGTGACCGAAACATTATGTTCGTCTATGCTGTTGTTGTAGACCTCCTCGGGGATACCCGTAGGAGCAGAAAGCTGTGTAAAATACTCTGTAATATCGTTATACAGAGCAGTATCTGCACCGCTTTTAGTTATCATCCAGACATAGTAATCGGGATTGAACACGATATTTTTTCCAAAGGCGATCATCTCGGTGGCTATCAAAGCGATGGAAGCAAGTATTGTCAGGATAAGCATAGGGGTATAGTGATATAGTTTTTTCATTCGTCAGTCTTTACCTCTTTCCATTCAATATCCTGAAGCTTGCAGATGATGCCCAGACGGTACTCGGACATACCGAGCTTGCCGTTGTTCCAGCAGGTATACATAGTGAGCCTGTCGTCATCGGTGGGGTAGACATAGGTATAGTCATCCTCGTGGAAAACGACTCTGTCGCTGACTATATAGGTACACTTGCAGTAATCGGTCTCCAGTGTGACGATATCGCCTTTTTCGCACTTTGGCAGATTGAAGAAATCTGTGTGGTTATGACCTGCGATAACGACGTTGCCGGGTCTGCCGATATACACTGAACCGTTATACCAGCCTGCGCCGTATTCCAGCACGTCCAGGTCGGTACCGCTGTACACGTCGATGTCTTTCATACCGGCAGCTTCGCAGTTGAGCTTAGCATACCAGTCACCGTAATATGGGAACTTCATGGTATGGGTCTCGGTCTTGCCGTTGATGGAAGTTTCGATCTCTCTTACAACATCGGGAGCGTCGTCGTCCTTATACTTATTGAGTGTACGGACATTTCTTACTTCAGCAGGAGGTGCGCCGAAAGCCATATTGAGCTTTGGCTCGATCTCACGGTATGGTTTATATAATGCCAGGACAGTACCGCTGCATAAAACCAATAATATCAAAAAGGGTGTGAGAACATAAGTGAATGTCCTCAACACCCGAGATGACGAAGTTTTATGCTTATGATGACTGCCCGACTTCCTAATGGAAGAAGAGTCACTCATAATAATTCACTCCGAAAGTATTTACTTATAACTAAGAGGCTTAAAATTAAGCGTTCTTCTTAGCTACTACAGAGATACCAACTGCGGACAGAGCCAGAGCGATAGCTGCTGCAGCTGCTGCTGCGTTGTTGCTCTCTGTCTCAGCACCTGTGCCAGCTACTGCTGCATCAGTCTTGGTAGAAGTACCTGTGCCTGTTGTTGTGTTCTTGGTGTTCTCAACGTTGTTAGAAGCAGAAGGATCTGTAGCTTCGATAGTCCATCTACCATCAGCGTTCTTCTCAGCTGTTACCTTAACACCAACTCTGTTACCCAGATCGATCAGTGCATCAGCGCAAGCCTTTGCATCGAACTCAGGATCCTTAGCAATTTCCTTTCTCTCAAGCTCAGACAGCTGTGCAGGAGTCTTGCCGTTGAACTTTCTGTTAGCGATAGGAGCAACATACTTGTCAGCTGTGCTCTTAACAGACTTAACCATGTCATCATACTGTGCAGAAGAGAAATTCTTCTCATTCTTTGTCAGGTAGTTATCCAGCTGAGTAACATAGTAACCGGGAACGCCTGCGTCCTGAGCTGCCTTAACAGCCTCATCCTTAGTTGCTGCGAATGCGGAAACAGACATTGTAGCTGCGATAGCTGCAGCTGCTGCGATTGCAGAAATCTTCTTAATCATACTTATTTCCTCCAAACTCATTTTTTCTTATTTTGTGATCATTGGATGTTCACCAAACTATCACTTTTGACATAATATATAATATCACATCTTTCTCGGAATTTCAAGTGTTTATCACCAACTTTGTTTATCTAGCACAAATATTTTTACGCAGCTTGTAAATATTGCACATTGGATACAAAATCGTTTAAGTGTTTTATACTTGATACCATCGGCATGATGATGATCTTCTAAGGTCAAACCCGATATGATACGTTTTTTATGACGTTTCCCCGTTGTTCTCCCTTTAGATATCGATCCGTCTGCCATGGCTTGTACACGGTAAAGACAGATACCTATGCTTATGTCTTTTAACATTTTACCATATCCGAACGGATTTGTCAACAGTTATTTGACGGAAATTTAAACCATTTTTTGTGCTTTTTTGGCGATTTGTGCAAAAATCCTGATATTTTTTAGTATATTCAAATGGTGTACTTTCCGGAGAGGTATCTATTTTAATAGTATCAAAGCCCGTTGGGATTTTTGCTTATGAAGTTCCAGCTGCTGGCTGTCATTTCATCAAGTGTCAGCTTAGCTTCCCAACCGAATACTTCCTTAGCCTTTGTGGGGTCTGCATAGCAGGTAGCCAGGTCGCCGGGACGTCTGGGCATCACCTTATATGGCAGCTTTCTGCCGCAGGCTTTCTCGAAGCTGTGCAGCACATCGTATACGGAAGAGCCCTTGCCTGTGCCGAGGTTTACTGCGTCGCAGCCCTTGTTCTCCATGATATATCTTACAGCGCAGAGGTGACCCTTAGCCAGGTCTACTACGTGGATATAGTCACGCACGCCCGTACCGTCGGGAGTATCGTAATCATCACCGAAAATGCCGAGCCTCTCCAGCTTGCCCACAGCCACCTGACTGATATAAGGCAGGAGGTTATTGGGGATACCGTTGGGGTCTTCGCCGATGAGACCGCTTTCGTGTGCGCCGATGGGGTTGAAATATCTCAGCAGAGATACCGACCACTCGGGGTCAGCCACGCATACATCTCTCAGTATCTGTTCGATCATTACCTTTGTATAGCCGTAAGGATTAGTAGCCGATGTGGGCATATCCTCTGTATAGGGAGCCTTGTTTGTGGGACCGTATACGGTAGCAGAGGACGAGAACACCAGCTTTTTGCAGCCTGCCTTGCGCATCGCATCTATAAGCAGCAGAGTGCCTGTGATGTTATTATGATAGTATTCCACGGGCTTCTGCACCGATTCGCCTACGGCTTTAAGACCTGCAAAGTGTATGACAGCATCAATCTTGTTTTCCTCGAATATCCTGTCCATAGCCTTGCTGTCGAGCATATCAGCCTCGTAGAATCCGAATTCCTTACCTGTGATCTGTCTGATGCGGTTGAGCGCCTCGGGCTTGGAATTTGAGAAATTATCCATTATTACCACGTCATAGCCCACATTCAGCAGTTCCACAACTGTGTGGCTGCCGATGAAGCCTGCGCCGCCTGTAACGAGTATCATAGACATAATGTATACCTCCGTATTACTGACTTATTAAAAAGTCAGATATTTTTTTATTCAGCATAATCAATTATAACAGCATACGCCCCATAATTCAATAGGCAAAACAGCTAAATTTAGCGTTCCGACTATGTTATATCGACATAGTGCGTCATTATCAGACAAGCTTTGATCTGCATGAGTCATATTTAACACAATGCCCCTGAGCGCTTTTAACGTTCAGGGGCAAGTTATAAGGGTGATTATCCTATCTTATCTTTTATCAGTTTTGATATGCTTTCTGCATTATCCGAGATTATCAGCACATTATATCCGCCCTCTTCAAAGACCTGTGCCTTATCGAATTTCGGCATATCTTCGGGCTTGTAGCTGTCGAAGGTCGCCCTGCGTTCCGAAAGGCGCTTTTCCAGCACAGCTTTTCCGTCCACATCATCGGCAAAACGTATGATGTCCACCTCGTCTGCCTGCGAACCCTCGGTATTGTAAAGCATACCGCCCTCGGTTATCTTATCGGCATCTACTCCGTAGAATTTTTTTGCGTTGTCATCGAACAGGCTGTCGCCTTTTAAAATGGTGCCGTCAAGATTTTCTTCATCCACTGCGCCAAGCACCTCGCTTACGCTGACAGCTGCCTTTGTTTCCTGAGATGGCTGCGTATCATCTGTATTGCTGCCGCAGCCGGCCAGCATCACAAGACCTGCCGCAAACAGGCTAATTATAATCTTCCTCGTCATAGTTATCTGCCACTCCAAAGTCCTCATGACCATCTATACGACCGCTTTCGTACAGATAGGTTATTATATCGTTGTATATCCTCCTGCGCACGCCCTGTTCCTCATTGCCGAACCATGCGTCCTCTTTCGCTCTTTGCTCCTCGCTGACTGTCAGTCCCTCGCTGATAAGGGTGCACAGCAGTTCTGTCAGCTGATCGGCGTCTTTTGCAAACAAGCCGTATTCCTTGGCGTCCTCGCAGCCGTAGAATATCAGCGGCTTTTTCATGACCGCAGTTTCGTATTCGTTCACGTCATCGGTGACGATCAGCTTAGCCTTGCTTTTGTGTTCGGATATGCTGAAATCATCGGTCAGCAGAGTTATGCCCTCGTGTTCACCGAAGCCCTTGCATTCCTCATTGGTAACGCCCTCCATGGCGAATGCCAGCCTGCATCCGCTGTCTTTCAGAGCTTTTTGCAGTTTCTCACTGCTTATGACGCTGTTGTAGCGCTCAAAGAACTCGCTCTTGGAAAAGTCGGTGCCCTGCTGGGTGTACTTAGCCGTCATGAAGATCAGCCTGTCCTCGCCCGAGGTATCCTTTATCTTATCGAATGATGTAAGCCCCGTAAGCCTTACTGCGTCGGTGCTGCTGTAGCCGTATTCGGGGGCGGAAAGTGCGTCTGCGTAGTCTTTGGTGCCGCAGAAGAACAGTCTTGTGCCGTCATTGAAGCGACCCTGCTTGCGTACTGTAGGCTTGTCCTCGGTGGAATTTTGCAGCATTATCACTGTTCTGTCGCCGGTGCGTGTCAGCAGGTCGGTCCTCGCATAAGCCTGCCCCGGGATATTGCTCATGACAACATCGGGCTTAGTGGTCATGTATACCTGTGAGTTCAAAAACAGCAGCTTGTGCAGCAAAGTACCCTTGTAAAGCGGTTTGTAGCCGTCAGTGATAAGCTGCTGCGCCGCAGGGCTGCCCTTTTCGGTCAGGTAGTAGCAGTACAGTTCATCGTGCCTTGTCATGGCATAGCGGAACATATCCTCCGCTGCGCCGCCGCCCTGAACGGGGTCATCCGAGAATATCCAGATATTCTTCTTCCTGAACCAGAAGCGTGTGAGCGCATAGGAAGCCAGCAGTGAAAAGGGCACTCTGCCTGCCGCAGCGCTTATCTGCATACGTTCACGCCTGCGTACTTCCTTGGTGTCCAGCGGGGCTGTTATCATCCTGCCGCCCTCTGCAAAGGCGTATATCCCCTTGCCGAGAGGCAATATCCTGCTCTCGTCACCGTCCCTGAGCTTGCTCTGTATCTCGCCGAAAGTGCTTTTGAGCTCGTACTTGCAGCCCTTGAACAGTATGAAGAATTTCAGCTCCTGCCGTCTTGTGCCGTCTGCTTCCAGTGTCAGGCGGAAGCTGCGCTTTCTGATGCTTTCCTTGCCGAAAAGCTTTGTCACTCTGCCCTTGCGGTCATAGGTCAGCTTATGTTCCGTGCCGCCGTATTCCGCTACAACTTTGGTCTTTCGCTCGTTGAAAACGTCCGTAAATTCTCCGTCCAGCAGGAAAGCACCGCTGCCGCCGTCCAGAAGTCTGATAGTTATGCTCACCTGCGTGTTATCGCAGATGATTATATCTTTCTGTGCCGCATAGAGTCTGCCGTCGCCGTAGCACATCTCGGTATAGTAATTCTCATGACCGTGCTTGAGTCCCAGCATGATGCGCTTTTCGTCGATCGAAGCAGGGGAGCCTATGCCGTAGACGTTGCATATGACCTTATCCTCCACCGATGCGAGCGCCTTGCTAAGGGTCTGCATTATGTATATCCTGTCGAACTCGGCAGTTTTGTGGGCATACATACCCTCGTTAACTGTTTTTTTCACTGCCGCAGATATGAGATACTGTATGGTCAGCGGAAGTCTGCCGTCTTTGCCCTTGCAGCTTTCGCTCACGGGCAGCAGGCACTTCTCGTACACCTCACAGAAATGATCTCTTCCCGTATCCTCGGGAAGCTTTGAACGATCTTCAAGCTCTTTGAGTATGTACTGCCTGTTTCGTGGCAGCCATACCTTTATATTGCCGTCATACCATACCTTAGTACAGGCTGCAAGCATCCTGAATATGCCGTGTTCTTCCGCATAGCTGCCTGCCTCCTGAGAAAATGGGTGCTCGGCTGCGAAAGAAGTGCGCACCACTGTCCCCTCGAAACCGCAGGGAAAACAGCCGTATTCCTTGGTGAGGTCTATCTCACTGCTGCCCCTGCCCGATGGGGTGAAATTCTCTATTCCGCCTGCTATGCGCTGACCGAAGGCTATATTCAGCTCCTCGTTCTTTTCGAGCTTATCTATCAGCCTTGCGAAGAACTCGGGGTCTGTTTTACCGCCTGCCCTGATAACGGTGCAGTAGTCCGCATTGGCAAACTTTATAAATGTGTTGAAAAGCTCCGCATCGCTCTTGCCGCCCTGATTGATGAAAGCGGTCATTCCGAATCGGGCTGTGTGTTCGAGGTACAGCTTCTTTCTGTCCTCGTCACCAAAATCTCCCGAGATTATCAGGAATATCTCGCTTGCAAGTCCGCTGTTCTGGCTTATGATATTCTGTACAGTGTCAAGCCCCTCACGGTCGGAGGCGCTTGTTATCAGCAAAACTGAAAGCTTCATGTATTCACTCCTTTGAAAAGACCTCTTTTATGATACGCTCTGTGGCTCTGCCGTCGCAGCAGCCCATATGCTCCCCGGCACATTTTTTGAGCTCATCATCACTTCTGAGCAAAAGCTCTGTATCTATGGCGAGATCAAGCTCCTCGGCTGTTTTTGCCACCGTGGTCGGGAAGCTGAAATAATCCACATAGAATCCACGCTCGGTATCGAACTTATCAAGATCGGGTGCAAACAGCACAAAGGGCTTGCAGTAAAGCATATAGTCAAACAGCACGCTGGAATAATCCGTTACCAGTATATCTGCCACAGCAAACAGCCGCTCCGCAGGGAAGCCGTCATCGGGCTGCATGAGAGGGTGCAGTTTTTTGATAAGATACCAGCCACGCTCTTTGCAGACCTTGTCTATGGCGTCCTCGCCCACCACATAAGGCTCGGCTGCATTGCCCCTGAAAGTCGGTGCCCACAGCACTATCCTCCTGCCCTCGGCTTCGGGGTGAGCCTCAAAAAAGCGTTCACGGCAAAGGTCGTTATACTTCTTTGAGAAATATATATCCGTCCTGCTAAGCCCCGTTGCTTTGACGTTTTCTATCTTCTGGCGGAATGAACTTGCTATCACGGGGGCTACCATGGGCGCACTGACCGTCCAAAGGTCACAGCCCGAGAAAACGTCGCCTTTATAGAAAGATGGTACGCAGTCCTCGCTGTCGTAGCCTGCTTTTTTCAGCAGTCCGCCCGAGTGCCACAGCTGTGTGACGAAGGTCTCCCTGCGCTTTTTGCAGCTTGCCACAGGCAGAAAATTATCGCAGATGAACACATATTCCGCCCTGCCGAAAGCTGTCATGAAATCAAGTATAAATCTTGCAAGCCTGAGCTTTGAGCACTTGCCGAAATCCAGATAGAATTCCTTTATATGCACATTTTCCAGCTCTGCCACCTTATGCCGCATGACCCTCATGCTGAAAGGGCAGCTGTTATGGTGGGCATCGGCAAATATCACAAGTCCACGTTCTACCTTTCCACGGGAGCAGAAATAGTATATCACAGGCAGCAGGATATTCTGCAAAAACATTTTCGCCAGCTGTCGTATTTTCAGTTTAAGGCTCATAGTATGACTTCCTCTCGTTAGCCTGTCAGGTCTTATACGGTCATCTCATCCAGAGTTTTGCGCAGTTTTGCGACCATATCCTTTAGTTCTTCGTCCGATGGACGGTTATCATCGCTGTACATTTTCTCCATGGGATACCACCACACGGGACCCTTGCCGTGGTTGCCGTAGTCTTCGATATCGCCTTTTTTTCTGGGATAAAGGTGCCAGTGCAGGTGCGCATCGCCCATGCCCAGCAGTTCATAGTTCATCTTCTCGGCACCGAAGGTCTTTGCGGCAGCCTCAGCCACCAGCGACATCTCCGCCATGAACTTATTTCTCTCCTCAGCATCAAGGTGGAAAAGCTCGGTCTTATCTTCATGGTGTTTATACAGGAAAAGCGTATAACCGTAAAAGTGCTGGTTATCACCTATGACCACATAGCCAGTATCAAGTTCCTTTACGAAATATGGGTTCGTACCCTCCTGTATCATTTTTATCCTGTCGCATATAAGACACATATTGTCATCCTCCCGAACGTAAAGTCTTAACTTAAAGTATAGCACAAAGACCATATATTTGTCAAATATTCAAAATAAAAAAGCGGAGAGCACATCGCTCTCCGCTCAAAAGATCTGTAGTTATATATATTATGCCATACCTGCTGTGATGATAGCCATCTTGTAGACCTCATCAGCGTTGCAGCCTCTGGAGAGGTCGTTGATGGGTGCGTTCAGACCCTGGAGGATAGGACCGTAAGCCTCATATCCGCCCAGACGCTGTGCGATCTTGTAGCCGATGTTGCCTGCTTCGATCAGAGGGAAGATGAAGGTGTTAGCCTGTCCTGCTACCTTGGAGTCGGGGCACTTGGTCTTAGCTACCTCTGCGGAAACTGCCGCATCGAATTGGAACTCACCGTCGATGACCAGCTCGGGGTCTATCTTCTTAGCTTCGATAACTGCATCGTGGCTCAGCTGAACAGTGCCGCCCTTGCCTGAACCGTAGGTGGAGAAGCTCAGTACAGCTACCTTGGGGTCGATACCGAAGAAATCAGCTGTTCTTGCAGTCTCAACAGCGACCTCAGCCAGCTGTCTTGCAGCACTCAGTACCACATTGCCGTCCTTGTCGAGTCTGTCTGTATAGCCCAGGTTGATAGCGCAGTCGCCCATAGCTATCTTCTCTTCCTTGCCGTCCTTCTCTCTGAACAGTATGAAAGAGGAGCTTACCAGATTTGAGCCCTTCTTGGTCTTGATTATCTGGAGAGCAGGTCTTACTGTATCAGCGGTGGAGTAAGTTGCGCCGCCCAGCAGAGCGTCAGCCTTGCCTGCCTTAACGAGCATTGTGCCGAAGTAATTGGATTTCTTCAGTGCGTTCCTTACTTCTTCCTCGGTCATCTTGCCCTTTCTGAGCTCTACCATCTGAGCTACGAGCGCATCCATCTCGGGATAAGTCTCGGGGTCGAGTATCTCAGCGCCGCTTATATCGAAGCCGCCCTGTGCAGCCGCAGCCTTTACCTCGTCCACATTACCGCAGAGTATAACGCCCATCAGACCCTCTTTCAGCAGCTTATCGGCAGCTGTGAGGATACGTGCGTCATTACCCTCTGTGAAGACGATGGTCTTCTTTTCGTTTTTCAGGTTAGCTATCAGCTTATCGAACATACCCATAATAAAAACCTCCAATATTATAAAATCGTATACAGTTATTATACCACATCTTCCCTATGATGTCAAATACAAAAACAGAGCCTCACGGGGAGACTCTGTGTGTTGCAGAATTTATTCAGTTCCAAAGCTTTCTGGGATAAACGCCCTCGGCTATCAGCTGAGAGATGGCGTCCTTTACGGAGGGCTTATCCTCGGCATAGGTCACGCCGAACCACTTATCATGGCTTTCGAGCAGCTCGCAGTCTGCCATATCGTGCTTTATCATATAGTCGATGCCCTCGGGCAGCAGGAATTCAGCGGTCAGGCTCTCGCCGTTTTCTTTCAGGAATTCCACGAAACGCTCTTCGAGCTTGTCTATGAAGCCAGCGGGGCAGCCCCACATATTCATCGAAACGTAGCTGTTCTCACTGAGTTCCTTGGTCTCTTCCTTGCCCGAATACACCTTGCCGTCAGCCTCACGTCTGATATTATAGGTCTCTTCCACATCGACCAGCATATTTTTCTTATCTATCTTGCAGACACCTCTGTTAACAGCGCCGTTATCGCTGAGGGTGTTTTTCAGTATGAAGCCTGCCATGGACATATTAAGCTTGCCGTTCTCTTTGCCTGCGCTGTTGAGGAATTTGCACAGCTTATCGAAAGCCTCTCTGCCATAGAAGTCATCTGCGTTTATAACAGCAAAAGGCTCATTTACTATGCCCTTGCAGCAGCACACTGCATGACCGTGTCCCCAGGGCTTTACACGACCCTCGGGAACAGTAAATCCGTCGGGCAGGCAGTCAAGCTCCTGATAAACGTAGTCTACCTTGATATGAGCGGATATCCTGTCGCCTATCATTTCATCAAAAGCTTTGCGTATATCTTTCCTTATGATGAAAACTACTTTATCGAATCCTGCTCTGACGGCATCATAAATTGAATAGTCCATGATTATCTCGCCGTTGGGACCAAAGGGCTCAAGCTGTTTAATGCCCCCCTTGAACCTTGTACCGAGACCTGCTGCCATTATTACAAGTGTTGCACCCATGATATTTTTTCCTCCGTTCTTTCTTTCAAAAGTATTAGTTATTTGCCGATAAAACGATTAC
Organism: uncultured Ruminococcus sp.; assembly: GCA_902788785.1. Lineage (GTDB taxonomy): Bacteria > Bacillota > Clostridia > Oscillospirales > Ruminococcaceae > Hominimerdicola. Next base: position 30,154 of record CADALT010000025.1, on the reverse strand, counting down.
ATTCATTTATGTCATTATCTCATATTTTTAGCAAATTGTCAATACCACATACGCTAATAAACTAATTATTTATTGCGCAATTTACAAAAAAAGACGGAAAGCTTTAAAACTTTCCGTCTTGGTACAGACTATCATCAGCCATTCTTTAAAGAATTTAGCAGACCGTTTGAATTGATTATATTTATCAGGAAATCGGGGAACGACTGACCCTGATAAGTTTCGCCCTTGGTCTTGTTGGTAATAACGCCTGTGTCGAAATCTATCTCGACCTCATCGCCGTTCTCTATCTTCTCGGAAGCTTCCTCACACTCGATGATGGGCAGACCGATATTGATAGCATTTCTGTAGAAGATCCTTGCAAAGCTCTTTGCGATAACACAGTCTATGCCGCTTGCCTTGATGGAAGCAGGAGCGTGCTCTCTTGATGAACCGCAGCCGAAATTAGCCTTAGCCACCATGATATCGCCCTTCTTGACGTTCTTTGCAAAATCTATGTCGATATCCTCCATACAGTGCTTAGCAAGTTCCTGCATATCAGCTGTATTCAGATATCTTGCAGGGATTATTACGTCGGTATCAACGTTATCCCCGTACTTATGTACCTTACCGCAAGCCTTCATTACTGAAAACTCCTTTCATGTTATTAAACGTATGACGGTGACAGGCACATACCTGCCGCCTGTGTTTTCTGCCAAAAATTGTATTACCCCTTTTTATGCGGTCCATGAACGATAAAGCGTCATGGGATACATCATAAAGACGTATCCCGTCCGCTTGTAAGTGAAACGGTATCAGGCTTCCTTATAATCGGGCGAGCCGAACACATTTTCACCATCGTGCTGTCTTTGTACCTCGCTCAGTATCTGCTCGAGAAATTCAGCCGAAAGATCGTTTTTCGCTTTTGATATGAAGTAGCAGACGTGTACCTTACGGAAGTGTCCGATCTTCATAAGTTTGTAGCAGGACTTACCGTTGACTGTTACAGGCATATACGCATTGAATTTGATCTCGTCGAAAATTTCCTGAGTCTGTTCAAATACACGTACATTGCTGAGTCGTATCTTTTCGATCTGTTCGTTGACCTTTTCCTCACGATCCTTATCGCTGAGGCTTGACCCGAATTTACGGTATACCATGCTCGCTACATTATCCGCATAAATATCACGTACATAGTTGGAAATGTACTGTTCCTTTTTTTCCTTTTTTGCCAACTCGTCCACCTTCTTACTTTCTAATTTTGAAACCTTATTTTCCGAGCCTTTCCAAAGGCTCATACACCCTAAAATATAATTACATTACCTCGCTTGGCTGAGCGATCCTGCCTGCCACCGCAGAAGCCGCTGCCACATAAGGCGAAGCCAGATAGACCTCTGATTCCACATGACCCATTCTGCCGACGAAGTTTCTGTTGGTCGTTGCCACAGCCTTCTCACCCGCAGCCAGTATACCCATATGGCCGCCGAGACAAGGTCCGCAGGTCGGTGTGGAAACTGCGCAGCCTGCATTCATGAAGATCTCCAGCAGACCTTCCTTCATGGCTGTAAGATAGATATGCTGTGTAGCAGGTATCACGATGCACCTTACATGATCTGCTACCTTCTTGCCGTCAAGTATCTTTGCAGCCGCCCTCAGATCCTCGATCCTGCCGTTTGTACATGAGCCGATGACTACCTGATCTATCTTGATCTCGGGGATATCATCGAATGTTCTTGCATTTTCAGGCAGATGGGGGAAAGCTACTGTAGGCTTGATGGTGGAGAGGTCGATGGTATATTCCTCATCGTACTCAGCGTCCTTATCAGCTTCAAACACCTTATACTCCCTGTCTGTTCTGCCCTTGAGGTATTCCTTGGTAACTTCGTCCACAGCGAATATGCCGTTCTTGGCACCTGCCTCGATAGCCATATTAGCCATGCACAGTCTGTCTTCCATAGTGAGGTTTTTGAGCCCCTCGCCCGAGAACTCCATCGAACGGTAAAGCGCACCGTCAACACCGATCATACCGATGATGTGGAGTATAACGTCCTTAGCTGCGCTGTACTCGGGCAGCTTGCCGACAATATTGAACTTTATAGCCGATGGCACCTTGAACCAGGTCTTGCCTGCTGCCATACCTGCGCACATATCTGTAGAGCCCACGCCTGTGGAGAATGCGCCGAGTGCGCCGTATGTACAGGTATGCGAGTCAGCACCGATGACAGCGTCACCCGGTACTACCAGACCTTTTTCGGGCAGCAGAGCGTGCTCTATGCCCACATCGCCCACATCGTAATAGTGGGTGATACCGTACTGACAGGCGAACTCTCTGCACTGCTTGCACTGCTGAGCTGCCTTGATATCCTTGTTGGGGGTAAAGTGATCCATGACCATTGTGATCTTATCCTTGCTGAAGACATCATTGAAGCCAGCTTTATTGAACTCATTGATCGCCACAGGTGTGGTGACATCGTTGCCGAGGACGAGGTCAAGATCCGCCATGATGAGCTGACCTGCCTTTACCTCGCTGAGTCCTGCATGAGCAGCAAGTATCTTCTGCGTCATTGTCATTCCCATATCCTATCCTGCTCCTTATCGGAAAAAATTTTTTTACATATATATTATAACTTATTTTATCGAAAATGTAAAGAGTTGGAATGCTTAAATTAGATAATTTTTTATAAAGTATTTATTATGTTTAACAAAATGTACACCGATTACGTTGAAATAACTGTGCCTTTTATCAAATATGATAAATAAAAGAAATTTTTCGACCAAAATTCATTTCTGCGGATAAAAATAATCTCACGGGAAAAGCTATAGTAAACAACATTATGTTTCTGCATTCGGCAGATGTCGGGTGTAATGAGAGCGGTGTCGTTTAATATAGATATATCAGCAAAACGGAGGTGAGATAATGCTGACAAAGTCGATAATGACGGGCATTTCGGCAGGTGTTACAGCAGGCACGCTGGCATTCGGGCTGTCGAGGAAGGCACAGCGCAGCAAAAAGAAGCTGCGTATCAAGGCAGGGAAGGCGCTGCGCACAGTCAGGGACCTGATGGACGAGCTTATGGCGGCAATGCGCTGAACATCACATCAAAGCACAAAAAGGCGGAAAGCAATTTGCTTTCCGCCTTGGATCGTTATAAACTCATGTGAGCTTACTATTACATCTCACGATAATCGATCATACCGTAAGTAGCTTCGCCCTTTCTGTTGGTCATATCCTTCAGAGCCGATACAACAGAGCTGTCTGCCGCACCGCTTCTCTTGATGACAGCGATCTTATACTTAGGATAGATAGCACCGAGGTTCTCTACCTTTTCGGGAACCATCAGCTGTCTGAATGCTGTATTTACATCATTCAGTACCTGGTCGGGAGAAGGCTGACCCATATCTGTGGGTATCATAACAACGAACTCATCCGAACCTGTACGGTAAACTGTTCTCTCGGGGAAGTTCTCGTTGAGAGTTTCAACAGTTCTGACCAGCAGACGGTCGCCTGCGTCGTTACCGAAACGTGTATTGATGTCACTGAAGCCCAGGATGTTGAACATCAGGAAGTAGCAAGGCTTATCAGCACTTACATCAGCCTTTTCCATATCCATAGAGAAGGATACACGGTTGTTTGCGTTTGTCAGCACGTCCTTGAACATCGCAGTATTCAGCGACTGTCTTGTCTGTGCGTTCTTTGCGATGGTAGATACCAGTCTCTCGTTGATCTTTTCCTGTCTCTTGTTGATGAAGAAGAATACAGTTGTCAGTGCAACGAGGATAGCGCCGAATGCCAGCAGGAAGAGTCTCATGTAGTTAGTCAGCGCATAGATCTCGGTCTTGGGATCGTTGATGGTGAATATCCAGTTGTACTTAGACATATAAACGTAGCTCGTTACCTCGGTAACGCCCTTGTCGTCATACTCATAGTTGCCGAAAGCATCGGTGTTTTCGCCGTTGTACTTTTCACACAGTTCATTGAGCTTTGCAAACTCAACATCTTTACCGACCTGATCCTTATCATCGTGGAAGATATAGGTCGCTGTATCAGCCTTTACCATTCGATAGAAAGCGGACTTGATGTTCGACTTATCGTTTGAAGCTGCAACGTGGTCGAGGGTATTGATCAGACCGTCTGTATAGATACCCATACCAACCAGTCCAACAGGCATACCGTTGTTGCCGAAAACAGCCTTATAGATCGAAACTATCTGCTTACCGGAAGCAGGGGATATGATGATACCTGTGTTATAAACTTCCTTACCTCTCTCTATCAGAGCGTCCTGCAGAGCCTTCAGAGCATCGGGATCGGTTCTGGTGGGCTTGCCTATAGCGCCTGTCATAGAGGAGTGGGTAAGAACTGTTGTATCCCACTTTGAGATGTAGATACCCTCAAGGTAAGGGATATCCATTGCGAATGTCTTTGTAAGTCTCTGAGCTGCATCGAGCTTATCTTTATCATCCAGATTTTCCAGAAGATCGATTACCTGTGCAGCCTTGGAGAAGTCCTTCAGCTGTCTTTCGGATACGTCGATGTAGTTTGCGATGACCTGCGCACGCTCCTCAGTGATCATGTCCAGCTGAGCCAGCGAGTTCTCTCTCGTTCTGTCCGAAACGACCTTTGTGATGAACAGCGAGAGACCCAGCATGATGATGAGCTGGAGGATAAGGATCAAGTTAAGGGAAATACCCTTTTTCTTCTTAGCCTTAGAATTTTTACTCATATTACGTCTCTACCCTTTCTTACATCGGGATGGCCCCGAGTTATTTTGTACATTGCCCGATCGGCACGCATTCAGTGAAAAAAGCTCTTATCCGAACAGTCCGAACAGACCTTTCTTCTTCTTGCCGCCAAGATCCATCTCTTCGAGGAAAGCCTCATCATCGCTCTGGTCGTCTTCAGCATCGCCCATAAGACTGTTGAGCTTGTCCTTGAGAAGATCGTTCTTCGCACCTGCTATGGGTGCATCGGGTGCGGGTCCGCTCTGAACGGGGACCGACTGAACAGGTGCTGCGCCAAACTGCACCGACTGTACGGGTGCGCCGTACTGCATGGACTGCATCGGTGAAGGCGGAACAGGCGCTGCGTTCAGCGGGGAAACACCCTGCATAGGCATACCGCCCTGCATCGGCATACCACCCTGCATGGGCTGCATACCGCCAAACTGCTGGGGCTGTGAATACATACCCATCTCAGAGAGCATTATAGCTCTGTCAGGCATTATCACCGCAGCAGATGCGTTCTCGGGACTCATCGACATGATGTAGTTTATGCAGCCGTTGCACGGCAGCATAGGGCTGCGGGTCTGGGTGCTTATGAGCACAAGACTGTCCACAGCAACTTCATTTCCGTAGGTCTGCATATTGCGCATTGCATCGATCTCAGCGTGTACGCTCATTGGTGCGCCGTTCATCATTTCGACCTTGCTGAAACCGTTGTAGACCCTCCCGGTACGAGAACAGATGACGCAGATCGTTTCATCGGGAGAAATGAATTCACCGCTTTGCACACGCATATTTGCGACCTCGACCGCCATATTGTAAATGGCATCAAATGTCATCATCGTAAAACCACCTTTCGTTCGATACCCTGCTACTTCCGGACAGGGTATACCTCTTCATGCTTTTTATTGTATACCTTGACCAACAAAAAGTCAATACCGTGAACCTACAAATAGCAATTTTGGAAAAAACTTCGTATGTTTGCACAATTTTAACTAACCCTTCCATGTCAATATGACAACATTTCCAAATGCTAACAATACCGAAATTTGTAGATTATGCTTTAATAATTTAGTTAATTCCTGTTCACAGGTAGCTCAAACGTACAATTTGACCATTCTGACAAAAGATTACCAAATATTGCGAAAAACGTTTCGTCAATATGCACAAGTTTTCGGTGACTGATCACATTGCGAGGGCGCAGCTGCGGAGCTTTTTATGCACAAATGCGGCACAGCGTGTGTAAATTTGTAAATATCGCCCAAAATAAAGCCTCTCCAAAAGCGCAGGCTGAGTCGGCAGGTGTGAGCGAAGTCAGCTTTGTATGAGGATAAGAACTTTACATTTTTTCCAAGATGTGCTATAATGAATAAAGTTCCGTCCCGTTCACGATTTTGAAAATTATTGTGAGATATTCCGTAACGGGATGAGTGGGCATATTGTGCAAAGATATGAACACAAAATATATTAAACGTCACAGATCTCCGTGACATTCGTCGCTTGCCAAAATTATACAGCTTGGGTCGTAGTAAGCGCTGAAAGCAGAGAGCTTGATGTGGTTTAATACATAACTTCCAAAAGGAGGAAAAAATAATGAAGATCAATGACAAACAGTTAGCGCAGGTAAATGACCGTATAAAGGCGCTGATAGCTTCAAACAGCTTTTACGGAAAAAAGCTGGAGGATGCGGGCATATCCGAGGTCTGTTCGGCAGAGGATTTTGAGAAGCTGCCTTTCTCAGAGAAAAAGGACCTGAGAGATGCTTACCCTCTGGGACTTATGACAGCCCCCGAGGAGGAGATAGTGCGTATACATTCTTCATCGGGCACGACGGGCAAGCCTGTCATAATACCCTATACAGCCAAGGATGTTGATGACTGGGGCGAGATGTTCAAGCGCTGCTACGAGGTGGCAGGCATAACCAATAAGGACAGGATACAGATAACCCCCGGCTACGGTCTGTGGACCGCAGGCATAGGTTTCCAGAACGGCTGTGAGAAGCTGGGTGCAATGGCAGTGCCTATGGGTCCCGGCAATACCGAGAAACAGCTGGAGATGATGCAGGCGCTGGAGACAACGGTGCTGTGCTCGACATCTTCCTACGCACTGCTGCTGGCTGAGGAGATACAGAAGCGTGGCATCAAGGATAAGATACATCTGAAAAAGGGCGTTATAGGTTCCGAAAGATGGTCGGATAAGATGCGTGAGCGCATATCCACCGAGCTTGGCATCGAGCTTTATGATATTTACGGTCTTACCGAGATATACGGACCCGGTATAGGTATAAACTGCGAGCACAACACAGGTATGCATTACTGGGACGACTATCTGTATCTGGAGATCATCGACCCCAAGACAGGCGAGACTCTGCCTGACGGTGAGTGGGGCGAGATCGTTATAACCACCCTTGTGAAAGAGGGCGCACCTCTCATCAGGTACCGCACCCACGACCTCTCACGCATAATCCCGGGCAAATGTGCCTGCGGCAGAGAGTTCCCGAGGATAGATACCATCAGGGGCAGAACAGACGATATGATGAAGATAAAGGGCGTTAATGTGTTCCCAAGCCAGATAGAAGAAGTGCTGGCTGAATTCGATGAGATCTCCAGCGAATACCAGATACGCATATCTCACCTTGACGGCAAGGATACCATGCGTATCTATGTGGAGACCAATGGTCATGTGGATTTTGCCGACCTTGCAAAGCGCATAGCAGAAAAGGTCAAGAGCAGGATAGGTTTCACGCCCATAGTTAAGGTGGTCGAGATAGGCGTTCTTCCCAGAAGCATGAAGAAGACTGCCAGAGTCATCGACGAGAGATTTGACTGAGTTTTAGGATGGTGTAGTAGATGCGTATTGCCATATGCGATGATGAAGCCCGTTATATCGAAGACCTCAAAGGCAAGATACAGAAGCTTTATAACTCGCTGGATATAGTGATCGACGGGTTTTTATGCGGTGAGGATCTGCTCAAAAGCTTCAGGCACAAGGCTTACGATGTTATCTTCCTTGATATCGAGATGCAGGGGCTTGATGGTATCACGGTGGCACGCAGACTGCGTGAGGTCAGTGACGAGGTCAGCATAGTGTTCCTTACGGGACATATCGAGTATGCGGTAAAGGGCTACGAGGTCAATGCGCTGAGGTATCTGACCAAGCCTGCGGATGAGGAGAAGGTCAGGGAGGTCATCGAACACCTGTTCGCTTTACAGAACAAGGGCAAGCTGCTGTGGGTCAAGACCACAGACGGCGAGCAGAAGATAAAGCTCACGGACATACTCTTCATCGAGTCCCAGAACCAGAACGTTGTCATCAACACGGCGGATGAGAGCTTTTCTGTAAGGGGCAATATCAGCGATTACGAGAAAAAGCTGGCACAGGACGGATTTTTTCGCATACACCGCAGCTATCTCATATCGCTGCAAAAGGTCATGCGCATAGGCAGCAGGGAGGTCGTTATGGAAGATGATACCTCGCTGCCCGTCAGCCGAAACAAGGAAGCCGAGCTTAAAAAGACGCTGTTTTCCTACGTTAAAAGGGAAGCGTTCTGAAATATCAGAAACTCAGCAGCAATAAAGAAGTATTTGAAAACCACAGCTGCTAAATAAAAAGTGAATAATGAATAAATAATAGTGAATAGTTAAGGTGTTGATATATGTCTGATCTGCGGACACCTTGACTATTCACTATTCTTTTTTATTCACTTTTTCTGCTATGCTTTTTTGCAGACCACAGTGACCCTCATGCCGCCGTCAAGGGCGTCGGCGAATATATCGCCGTTCATGGAGTGCATCAGCCGCCTGCATATGTACAGACCCAGTCCGCTGCCGGGCTTGCCGTCGGCATTGGCGCCACGCTTGAAACTGTCGAAGATATGATCCATCTCGCTGTCTGTGGGCGGTACGCCCGTGTTCTCGACAGCGATGAGCCGACAGTCTTCTTCCTCGGAAAAGCTTATGCTTATTTGGTGTCCGTCGCCGTATTTTATGGCATTTTCGATGATGTTCTGCAAGACCTCCGCCAGTCGGTCGGGGTCGCCTCGCAGCATACAGTCAGAGAATTTCTCCGATGTGAATCCGATGGAAAGCGAGCCCAGCTTTTCCTTGTAATAGGCGTTTATCCTGTTCATGGTGCGGGAAAGATAGAACTCGGTATCGTTGACCTCGAAGTGCATAAGGTCATCGGTGCTGCTGCGGATTATCTGGGATACATAGCCCTCTATCTCGTCCGCCTTGGCATTTATGTTCAGTGCGGCTTCCTTCTGCTTGTCCTTGTCGGGATACAGACCCTTTGCCAGTGCGCTGGAATACAGCTTTATGGCGGAAAGAGGAGTCTTGATATCGTGGGAGAGCGAGAGCAGCATGGTCTTTTCGTTCCTGGTCTGTTCGAGCCGTTCGACCTGCGCCTGTTCAAGCTCCTCACGCAGCATATTCAGCCCCCAGATGAATTTGCCGAAATACCTGCTCTTGTTCTCTTTGAGCGGGTCGTGCAGACCGCCCTTTGCCAGTTCCTCGGGCAGATCGCTTATGCGTGTAAAGGGCTTGATTATGGTGCGCCGCAGGTATATCATCGTGCCTGCGAGCATTAGCGTGCCCACGCCCATTATTATGTTGAGCAGCTTTTTGGCATAGGCGAGGCTGTGTCCGCTGTTGTCGGTGTAGTCGATGCGGTAGAGCCTGCCGTTTATCTCACGCACGATGTATTCGCCTTTGCGGGAGAAAAGTTCGCTGTCGCCGTCGTAGGCGGTAACTGCTGTGACCTCGGGGTAGTCGTCGGGGTCGATCTCGCTGCCGTTTTCCATGGCGATGACTATACGCTCCGCATCCACAAGGTACTGCTTGGCGGAACTGTTCTGGGTTCTTGATAACATATAGTTCCCCGTGCACCACAGCCCCAGCCAGAGTACAGCCAGCAAGGTACACAGCCTGACGAAATTCTTCATCCTAGCCCTCCCAGCGGTAGCCCTTGCCCCATACGGTCTGTATGCGGACGGGGTTCTTTGGGTCCTTTTCCAGCTTCTGCCTGAGCCACTTGATATGTACGGTCAGGGTCTGTGGCTCGGACTCGCTGTCTGCTCCCCATATCTTGTTGAAAAGCAGTTCCTTGGTCATAAGCTGTCCCTTGTTGGTCATCAGCAGATGCAGCAGCTCGAACTCCTTGGCGGTCATCTGCACGGGACTGCCGCCCAGCGTCACGCTCTTGTCCGCCAGATTAAGGGTGATGTCGCCGTCTGTCAGGTTATCCAGCGCCAGCCGCCTTGCGAATATGCCCTTTATCTTGGCAAGCAGTATGTCGATGTCGTAGGGCTTCTCGATGTAGTCATCTGCGCCCAGTATCAGCCCGTTTAGCTTGTCCTCACGGTCAACACGGGCGGTAAGGATAAGTATGGGGGTATTGTCCTGCTCCCTTATCCTGCGGCAGACCGCAAAGCCGTCCATGCCCGGAAGATTTATGTCCAGCAGCACCAGCCTTGCGCCGTACTTCTCAAAGAGTGCCAGCGCTTTCTCGCCGCTGTCCGCAGAGCTCACCACATAGCCCTCTGCCCTTAAAAAGTCGCATAGCAGCGTGGAAAGCTCCTTGTTATCTTCAACGATAAGTATATCCGTCATAAGTTCACCGCCTTATCTGTATGTTTGTTTTGATAGATGCGCCTCGCTTTAGTACACTAAACATTTTACTGCAAATAATGCAGTAAAATCATTTTCGCATTTGTTCTGCGGTGGTCAGTTTCCGAACCTTGCCACGTCCTCAAAAGCCATGCTTCCGCCAAAGATGTCCAGCGCACTGCCCACTGTGAAATCTATCCTGCCCCTGCCAAGTGCTTTGAGCTTTTCCAGATCATCAAAGGACGAGATGCCGCCTGCATAGGTCGAGGGTATCTCCGTATCTGCCAGCATGGCTGCCACGTTTTCCTCTATGCCCTTTGCCTTGCCCTCCACATCAACTGCGTGTATCAGAAACTCATCGCAGTGACGGCTCAGATCCTCCAGCGTTTCGGCAGTGAGCTTAACATCGGTGAACTTCTGCCAGCGGTCGGTGACGATGTAGTAGCTGTCGCCCCTGCGCCTGCATGACAGGTCGAGCACCAGCCTGTTTTTGCCCACGGCATTTTTCATCTTTGTGAGATTGTGCATATCTATCTCGCCGCCACGGAAGACAAAGCTGGTCACGATGACGTGGCTTGCGCCTTTGTCGAGGAAGGCTGTCGCATTTTTGTCGTTTATGCCGCCGCCTATCTGTAATCCGCCCTCAAAAGCCGAAAGCGCCGAATATGCCTGCGCCGCATCAGCCTGATAGTATTCGCTGCCCTCGGGGTTTAAGATAATGATATGTCCGCCGTTCAGCCCGTGGGTGCGGTAAAGCTCGCCGTAATAAGCGCCGTCCTGGGAAGAAACAAAGTTCTCCTGCGCCTTGTTGCCCTTGTCAGCCAGACTTCCGCCGACTATTTGTTTTACGCTTCCGTTGTGGATATCTATACATGGTCTGAATCTCATGGTGTCCTCCTGGTGGGAAATAAAATAATAGCAAACTATCAGCCCCGACTCTTCATAGGCTTTCATGCCGCTTGTGCGTGGACCTGTGCCCCGGGGGAGATAGTTTATGATGGTCATTGAGCTTATATCCTTATCTGTGATTTTCTCAAAGGGCAGGTCAACGGGGAGATCATCGAGTTTGTAGTCATCGCTGCCGCATTCGCTCACAGCAAGCCCCGTCCACTCATTCTGCCTGATGTTTTTTTCTTTGAGATCATTGTACTCATCATCCGATAAGGTGAAAGCGCACATGGTCAGCCTATACCCGGGTATCTGCCGCAGATACAGTTGCAGATCATCAGCGCTTTCGGGGGATTCTGTTCAGTGCTTTTTCTTCAGCTTTGCAACTATCTTGTCCTTAGTGAAAAAGCCTATGGCACCCACTGCAAGGGCGGCGCTTATGACGGCGCATACGACCTTTATATTGCCGTCATAGATATTATCGCCCAGCACCGTGGACATTATTATCGCAGGCAGTCTGCACGGCATTACGTACAAAAAGAAATCACGTTTTTTCACAGGTGTCAGCGGTACGATATACGAGATAACGTCCTTGGGTATACCCGGTATAAGGTAGAGTATCACCAGTATGCGTATCAGCTTCTGTTCGTTTTGCAGAAAGCCGAATTTTTCCAGATGCTTTTCATTTACGAAAGCTTCCACCAGCGGTCTGCCGAAACGGCTCACCATCACGAAGATCACCAGTGTGCCCAGCATCGTTCCGCCAAAGGACAAAAGGCACCCCACGAACCAGCCGAAAAGCACGCCGCCCACTATCTGCACGGGCGGTATCACGGCGATGATGACCTGCACGGTCTGCATAAGGAAGAATATCAGCATAGCCTCTATCCCCGTATAGTTGGTCTCGAGGTTTTCCTTGAAAGCCTGCATACCCTCCTCGGTGCGCAGCGACTGTATCAGCGGCATGAAAGCCAGTGTTGCCCCTGTCAGAAAAAGCGCTATCACGATTATCGTTATTATCTGCACCCTTCTCTTGTTGCGGTGCTTTATCTTTTCCCTGACCCTCTCCTTTTCAGCTTTCAGGTCGTCTCTTATATGGGAGAGCTTACTGTGTTTCTCCTCATATCCTTCTTTCATTTTACTCACCTTTCTATTTTCTTCTGAGTATCTTTTTCCTGAACCAGCCTGTGTATACATCTATCATTACCGCAAGACAGCGGTCGTATACCAGAAAACATATCTGTGCCGTTGCCCACAGGGTCAGCACCGCATATTTCCCGAAAAACTCCATGCCTTCCAGCATATCCACCGATGTGAACAGGTATTTGAATATATTATAATATATGACTATAGCGGCATTGAACACCGCAAGCTTTATTATCCACGCTATGACCCTATCGGCTTTTTTCAGACCGAAATGCAGTATCGGGTAATAGCCCATGAACAGTATGAATAAAAGTGAAGCCTCGAAATTAGGCGTTATAAACAGGCACAGAAGGCTGACGGCGCAGTAGGTGGCAAAAGCCCAGCTGCTGCTGACCTCTACTATCATCACCACCATCAGCAGGCCTGCGAACATGGGCACTGTATAACTCAGCGCAGGCAGGAAGGTGCTGCAGAACATCATAAGCAGGCATACTGCGGCGCATATGCCGCCCAGCGCCACATTAAATGCAGTAGTATTCGTTTTTTTACTGCTCATCCACATCTCTAAATTTGACGCAGGAAGGCTGACGCCTTTCAAGGAAAATTTGGGAAAGATGACGGAAAATCTGCAAGTGTATGGTGTGCAAAGGCTTTAGTCGGTGATTGTGCGGTGTTGACCTAGTTTATAATCATACCACACTATTGTGTATACTGCGTGATTGACCCATTGCCCATATAAAAGACGGACGGAGCAGCGCCCCATCCGCCGATAGGTCTTATAGTCAGACAGCATATATCGACATCGCCATGAGTATGCTTGCGCTTATCTCACGCAATTCTGCCACCACATCGGGGGTATTGTCCGATACGTAGTGCATATTCCTCTCATCGGCTGCCTGTTCGAGCAGTTCTGCCTTTTTATATACGCTCATGGCACCCACGGTCTTTGAGGCGCTTTTCAGCGAATGTATGTAGGTCTTGTAACGCTCCAGGTCGCCTGTGCTGCAAAATACCTCCAGCCTTGCGATACGGTCGTTGGCGCTGTTGGTATATTCTGTAAGCATCTCACGGTAGAACTCCATATCGTTCATGCAGTATTTCATGCCCACAGCCGTATCCATTCCGCCTGCCTCCAGCATCTCCAGAAAACCGAAGATGAAATCGCTGTCATCTTCACGCTTCTGCTCGATGGCATTGCCCTGACTGTCCAGAAGATAGGTTTCGGGGTCTTCCCTCATGCTGTAGTCCTTGTCCTCGTCGATCATTTCCAGCATTATCCTTGCGAACTTCGGGTCGAACTGTGTGCCCATGCCTTTGCGGAATTCCTCACGGATATATTCCTGCGCATAGACATCGTGGTAGCTTCTGCGTGAGGACATGGCATCATAAGCGTCCGCACAGGAGATTATGCGCACAGCCTCGGGTATCTCTTCACCCCTGAGCCCCTCGGGATAGCCCTTGCCGTCATATCTCTCATGGTGATATTTGGCAGCGATGGCAAGCTCGGGCATCTCGGTTATGTTTTTTAGTATCTCATAGCCCATCACAGGGTGTTGCTTGATCTGGTCATACTCATCTTCGGTGAGCTTGGTGGGCTTATTTATCACGCTGTCCGGGACACCTATCTTGCCCACATCGTGCAGAAGTCCCATCATGTAGATCTCGTCCAGCTGTTTCTCGGAATATCCTGCACTTCTGGCGATCTCACGGGAATACTCCGCAACTCTGGTGGAGTGACCGTTGGTGTATTTATCCTTTGCATCCACCGCCCCTGCAAGGGTCTTGACCACCTGCATAGAAAGACGCTCGTTCTTCTGATGTTCCTCGATGTATTCCGCACTAAGGCGCTTAGCCTCGGCTTTAAGGTCGCTTTGCAGCCTGTGCAGCTCGATGGTGTTCTTAACTCGCAGCAGCAGTACCGAAGCCACAAAGGGCTTGCCCACGAAGTCCGATGCACCTGCTGTCAGCGCCTTTGTCTCGGTGTCCGCATCGTTATCCGCTGTCAGGAAGATAACGGGCACATCTCTGCCGTTGTGGGTCGATCTCAGCTTTTGCAGGGTCTCAAAACCATTTATGCCCGTCATATGCAGATCAAGCAGTATCAGGTCGGGCTTATGGAAATTTATGAACTCCAGCAGTTCCTCGCCCGAATGCAGGCAGGTCACACGGTAGCCGTAAAAGCTCAGTATCCTGTCAGCTATTTTAAGGTTCTGGCTGTCATCATCTATGACCGCTATCCAGTTTTCCATTTATCTCCCCCCGATCAGATGCTGTCGATGACGGCGTACAGCGCATTTGCGTCCAGCGGCTTTTCGATGCAGCCCACTGCACCGAGCTCTTCAGCCCTCTTGCTGACCTCATCTGTGATAGTGCCTGTCATCATACAGACCCGAGCTTCCCTCAGCGCTTCATCACTGCGTATCATCTCCAGGGTCTCAAATCCGTTTATATCGGGCATCTCCACATCTATAAGGGTAAGCATGGGCAGCTCAGCTTTCATGATGGCTAAGCCTTCCTTGCCCGAGCCTGCTTCTGTATATCCATATCCCTTTTTTTTCAGGATGAAACCAGCCATCCTTCTTATCATAGGGTCGTCATCTATAACAAGTATTCTCATGTTTTTCTCCTTGAAATATGCCGTTTTTTTCTTTCTGTATCAGGTCAGCACCGAGCCTTTGAGCGTCTATCAGCTTTATACATGATGCTGTATACTGTACCCTATATTATAACATATTTTATTGATATAATCAAGTGGTGTGAAAAAATAATTTTATTGTTAAGGCAGTTTAATTTATTAAAATAAGCGAAAATCTCATGAGAAAAACACGCCCTCTTAACAGGTGCAGGACCGCACAAAAACTGTACGGTCCTGTAGTCGGGTCATATTTACCAGCCCAGATCCATGAGCCAGTTGTTCAGGTCACGCTCACGTTCACGGTAGCTTGCTTTTTTGTCTATCTTGTGTTCCGCCTTGATGTTGCCGTCCACGATGAACAGCACTCTCGTACATTTTGCTGCTACCTTGGCATCGTGGGTGACGAGCATTATGGTAGTACCTTCGTCGTTGAGCTTGGTAAGCTCTTCCATGACTTCGTCGGAAGATGTGCGGTTGAGCGCACCTGTGGGCTCATCTGCGAATATCATCTTGGGCGAGTTTATCATACTGCGGCATATGCAGGCACGCTGCAGCTGACCGCCCGATATCTCGTTTATATCGTGGTTCGCAGTCTCTATGATACCGAGCTTTCTCATCAGATCCTGTCCACGCTGGACGGTCTTGCTGCGGCTGTCCGTATTCTTTTTGGACTTCACCGCAGGGAGTATCACGTTATCGAGCACGGAGAGGTTCTTCATCATGTACATCTGCTGGAAGATGAAGCCCATGTCATCGAGCCTCATCTCAGCCAGCTCGTTATCGTTCATATCGGACATATCCCGTCCGCAGAACTTTACATTGCCTGCGGTCATCTTATCCATGCCCGATACGGTGTAGAGCAGTGTGGATTTTCCCGAGCCCGATGGCCCCATTACAGCCACCATCTCCCCCTCCTTGACGGTGAGGTCAACATTCCTTAAAACATTGTTCTGTCTTTTATTTATAACATAAGTCTTGCAGAGGTCTTTTACTTCGAGTACGGTATTCATGCGTATACTTCCTTTCTTACTTTGATCCTGCTGTACGCTGCCACAGCTATGAATGAGATGAGCTCGCCTGTGATGACACGTATTATCTGCATCTCGTCAACTCCGTCGGCTGTGACCACGTGGAGCAGATTTGTTACTACACAATTGTTGAAGAAGTGGTCAGCCATGCCTATCCAGATATTGCCCGACATCTGATAGAGCAGTCCCCACTTTATGCCCATGAGCATCGAGAGCACCACATACCCCACTGACATCACCGCAAACTCTGTGTGGCTCATATCGCCGTCCAGAAGGCTCCTTACAGGTGTCACCAGATGCCACAATCCGAAAAGCAGCGAGGATATGTACAGGGCTTTTTTTCTGTTATGTCCGCAGGAGATGTACTTTATAAAAAATCCCCTGAAAACCCCTTCTTCCATCCATACATTTATGATGTTGAAGAAAATGCACATCAGCACGAAGCCTGCACCTGTGAGCTTGACCGTGCTGCCTGTCAGGGAAAAGCCTGTCACGAAAAATTCGAGGTGTGCAGGTCTGCCCTGTGCGGCAAGTATTATGAATTCTGCTGCGAATGCCGCCAGATAACTGCCTGCGCATATGCCGATACCCTTTGCGGTGCTTGATAAAAATGCCTCTTTCTTAAAGCCTATATCTCTCCAACTCATTTTAAGGCGGCTAAGCACCCAAAACAGTGCTGTTATACCGAATACCTTGTTTATGAAACATTCAGCGAATACTGTCTCATCGGTGCGTATGAACATAACTTCGATGGTGTGTACCATAAGGCATACCGCAAAGAGTATCAGGCTGTTTCTCACGGTGCTCTTGTAACTTTTTTTCATATTGTTCTCCTTTTCGTCTGTTGTTTGATGTGGTTTTCCTTTGCTGAGATAAGTATAGCATGGAAATTCTTAAATAATCATTAAATGGTGTTTTAAACCTCAGCGTTTTTAAGTTCAAGGAGAACGTGCGCAAAATGTATTATAAGGAAAACACTGCCTGTCACCGCAAGGGGGATATTCTGCCGCCAAAGCCCTATGAAAATGTAGTAGAGCGGCGGCATCAGTACGATGAAAAACATCATGACGAATATGCTTTGGTGACCTGTGAAGTACAGCGCCCAACCCAGAAAATTCAGCCCCAGTACGGCGGCTGCCGACAGGAAGAACAGCTTTTCTCTGCTGCCCGATACCGAGAACATCACCTGGTCTTTCTGCACCAAAAACACCATCATAGCCACACAGCCTGACCCCAGTATCTTCTCCGCAATATCAAGGGCAGTATATGAGTTTTTCAGGTTCATGATAGGGTTTTCCTGCAATTTTAAAAAGGGCATTATCATGTAGGGCAGCTCCTGTACGGCAAACAGCAGCAGACCCAATATCCAGAACCCCAGGTACTGATCTTTAAAAAGCCGTATTGCTCTGAACATAGCTTCATCTCCCGTAATTATTCTATATCAGCGGTGTCGCTCGCCTTGACGGTCTTTGTATAAAGAGACGTGATCGAAGCGCCAATGATCGTCAGCAGGGTGAGCAGCGGCGGATAAATGCCGAATATCTCGGGCGGGTCGATGGTGTAGTCCACACCGCCCACTGCGCCCATCATGCCGAATATGGGATCCATTATCAGCTTGGTCATGGGCATGAACAGTGCGCAGGCAAGCAAAGCCGCTGCTATGCCGCATATCATGAACCTTGCGCTGTGGTGTGCGGTGACAGATCTGTTCTTGAAGCCCATTGCTTTCATCAGCGCTATCTCGCTCTTTTCCTTGGAGATGAACGAACGCTCCAGCAGTACGCTTATGAGTATGATTATCACGGCGCATATCGCCAGTACGAGGTTCTTTACTATACCCAGTGTATCTGCGGTCTTTGCGCAGTCATCAACATATTCACCTATGGTGAATACGGCGTTTGAATCCAGCAGATCCTTTAATTTCTGCTGATATTTAAGCAGGGTATCCTTATCGGGGGCATCATCGAAGTTTACCTGATATGCCATAGTATGTGCCATATCGGAATCTGATGTGGGCGCATCGGGGTGCAGTCTGCCGACTTTGCCAACCTGATTCATGCTGACGAATTTTGCGGTTATAACGTAATCTTCCGTTTTGCCGCCGAGGGTCAGTTTTACCTTATCACCGATGTCTGCACCCAGCTGTTTGCAGATCTGATCGGTGAAAGCGACTTCATGGGCGTTTTGGGGCGGTGTGCCCTCGGTGTACTTATACTCATCGCAGGAGGACATTTTGTTTTGCAGCATCGTTACCTTTATAAGGGTATCATCAGATTCGACGGATATGTTGTAGTAGGCTTCGATGGAGACTTTGCCGGGCATATCGTTGTCAGCCAGCAGCTTTTCATAGCGCTCGATCTCGGTATCTAAAGAAAATGTATCATCCTGTGCGGCGGAGGGTTTGCTGTCCGATTCCGAGAAATAAAGGTCTGTGGGCAGGCAGCCGAAAAGGTCGATTATCCTGCCGCTGCGCAGGGTGTTGGTGGTAGTCGCCAGCATCATGACCAGTATCATGCACAGGGAGAGTATCAATGTGACCATGCCGTAGGTCTTTGGGGCGCTGAGCACATCGTTGAGGGGCAGGAAGCTGCCTGCGCTCATCTTGCTTTTGCTCAGGCTTATCACGCTCTTTTTGCGGAAACGCTCGCCCGTCTGACCGCTGCGCACAGCGTCGATGGGGGAGAGCTTTTTTATCTTTCCCGTACAGCCCCAGCAGAAGCCCATGATGAGCAGCACCACAGCTGCCGCACAGAGGATACCTATGAAACCATCGTTGTCATTGTCGAGCACCATCATATCGCTGACGCTCATCAGCAGCATCTTACCGAAGGGTATGCTGCAAAAATAGCCTATCACCGCACCTGTCAGCGAGATGCCCAGGTATTTTACCGTATAGAGCGACCTTATGGAAGTGTTTTTCAGTCCCAGTGCCTTCATGACACCTATCTCACGGAACTCCTCATTGATGGTAAAGCCTATGGTGAAGCGCAGCATGGTGAAAGCCACCAGTATCAGGCATATGCTCACAGCCAGCATCATTGCGGCTACCATCATGCTTACCATATACGAGAGCTTTATGGTGTCCCTGTCGCCCGAGAACCATATAAGGCTTGCCGAGTTAGCCATATCGCCCGAGAGCGCATCTGTGTCATCGGTATTTACATAGTATACGCTGCATTCCAGGTCGCAGGCATCGGCGAGTTCCCGATAGTCTTCATTATTCATGAGAAATCTGGGGTTGGCTATTATCGGCGAGCCGAACAGCGCATCTTTCAGCAGACCTGCGTATTCAAGCTTCATGGTCTTGTTTTCAATGCGTATCTCTATCTCGTCGCCTATCTCGATACCTGCGCTTTGTGCGCTTGCAGCAGGGAAGTACACCTTGCCTTTTTCGACCTCGGTGATCTCGTTATTGTCCTTATCGAAGAACTTCAGGTATCTGTTGTCTATGGGGGTCAGGAAAGAAATAGTGTCCGTATCCCAAGCCTTTTCGCCCTCATAGTAGATGTCGGAAGTCATTATCTTCAACTGATCTTCCTTATTGTAGCCCTTACAGTGTTCGCTCTCATCGAGTACCTTATCAAGGCTTTCCATATCGCCCGAGGCTACGATGAAATAATCAGCCATGCCTGCCTTGTCGAAGTAATAATCCAGACCGCCTATAACGCTTATCGCATTATTAACACTGCTTGCGGCAAACATTGAGGACATTATCACGAACAGCAGTATTATGCAGTTCATTGTCTTTTTTCTTTTAAGATCGTTTTTCAGTATTCTCAAAAACATATGCCTTACCTCTCTTTCTGCAACAAGTATAGCATGGAAATTCTTAAATAATCATTAAATAGAATATAGCCCCGAAAATAAGGCATTATAAACTTAAAAGCGGACAGGATCATCATATCCTGTCCGCCGTAAATAATTTAGATGTCCCACTCGGTACTCAGGCTGTATCTTGCAGGAAATCTCAGCTTTGAGATCTCGTGCATGAAAGCGATCGTGCCGTTGTATTTGAAATCGACTATAGATACCTTGCTTTTAGGCAGCGGCTTATTGTCCACATCCCATGCGCCGTTCTGATCCAGCGCTCTCATATAGATATCCGTTATCCCTTTGAGTTCTTCGGGCTTATCAGCGTGTATCTTCAATTTGCCCCTGCGGTAGCAAGCGGGGTCTATGCCCTTGTGTTCCATCATTACTTCATTCTTTACCATGAGATATCACCTCTTACTTCTCATTCTTACTTAATACTTCATTTTATCTTACGTTTGTGAATTGTAGCACAATTTTTTGCCCTCGTCAAGCATTATGAGCCATTTTTGGAAATTTAAACAAATGTTGTTTTGTTTGCTGCCGTGATACTATATCAAACGACATCAATATTTATCCGTGCTTAATAAAAAAGTCCCTCACACGGTGAGGGACGCATATCTTCGTTTTCGGCTTATCAGATAGCCTTGATGCCCTTTATATGGGCAGCTAACTTTGCAATATCGCTGACATCGACATTTCCGTCGCCGTTTATATCAGCGTTTGCTGTACCTGCTTCGCTGAGTGCCTTTGCACCATTGATATGTGTGCAGATAGCTGCAATGTCGGAAACATCAACATTTCCGTCGCAGTTAGCATCACCAAGGATTACCTCCTCGGCATCTGCACTTACCATACCCTCAAGTACGCCGAATATCTCGTAGACCTTACCGCCTGTAGTTATCTGTTCATCTATCGCACTGACAGAAGTCTTGTTATCCTCTGCTGCTACAGCATCTACGGAAATAACACTGACCTCTTTTCTGTTCTCACCGGCAGGGGTGATGTCAGAATTTATCGTGCTGCAGCTCTGCTCAGCCGCACCTGCGTTTATCGCATCTGCCGAAGCGTATACAGCAGCGCTGCTCATGCAAGCTATAGCCGCTATGACAGATATGGTTCTTCTTATCTTCATGATGTTGTTCATGCTGCATACCTCCGTTAAGATTTGGTTATATTTTAAAAACAAAATATATTTGTGAAATATTGATCGGTGTCTTTTTTGCCTGTTTTCCGAAAGTCCGCATCCTCACGAGGATATACCTTTCTCGGGATACGTTCAATTTATTTCTAAGTTCATATTATCATAATATCCTTGCTGTGTCAACAGTTTCGTTTATACTTTGTATCAATTTATATAAATAAGGTTAATTTAATCTGAACCGTTGTGGATTATGCAAATACATATTTTGCATAAAAAACGCACCTCAAATTTTGTAGAATTGTCGGTCAAAACTTTGCTTTCGGCTATTGACTTGACGTGGAAATTCTGCTAAAATTAGAATAGGTACAAATGTGGTGATTTTAGTTTATGCAAGCAGGTTAGAATTATGCAATTTGACATCGTCCCTCTCGGCTCACTCATGGGATGGTGTACGATGAAAATGGGTTTATATCATATATCGGCGGAGGGAGGGTTCGCTGTGACAAATAAGGATATCAAGCTTATATGCGGTTTTCTGGATGAACTTTCAGATACCACTGATGAAGCTGCGCTGAATGCTCTTATAGATAGATACATATCGGGTCTGGGCAGCAAGGATACCGATGCACTCAGGCAGAAGCTTTACCTTGCAGGTGTGAGGATGCTTGAAAGAGATGACGAGACTATGGAGGCTGTACGCAGCCGCCGTATCGCAAGCCTTACGGAAAACGAGAAGACCGAGCTTGAAAAGGTCGATGACATCATCAGCGGCAACAAGCTGCTGTACTATTTCCAGCCCATCGTCAGTGCGGTAGACGGCGAGATATTCTCCTATGAGGCGCTGATGCGTTCCGCTACGGACCCTGCCATAACTCCGTACCATATATTGAAGTATGCTGAGCTGACAGACAGACTGTCGGATGTTGAGAAGGCAACATTCTTGAATGTGCTCAGCATAATCGAGGATAAGAAGGATGTGCTGGCAGGGAAGTCTGTCTTTATAAATAGTATGCCGAACGTTATGCTGAGTACAGCTGATGCCGAGAAGGTGTGCGAGCTGCTGGAGCGCAATGCCGATACAGCCGTGGTCGAGATGACCGAGAACGCCGAGGCGGACGATGCACAGCTGAAACGTCTTAAAGACCTGTACCGCAGCATGAATGTGCGTATAGCTGTGGACGATTACGGCACGGGCTATTCAAATGTGGGCAGCCTTTTAAGGTATACGCCTAACTTTGTCAAGATAGACCGTTCACTGCTGAGCGAGATAGATTCGCAGTCCAAGAAGCGCCATCTGGTGCGTGATATAATCGAGTTCTGCCACGACAACAAGATATTTGCGCTGGCAGAGGGCGTTGAGACCTCTGAGGAATTGAAGACCGTCATACTTATGGGTGTTGACCTCATACAGGGCTACTATACTGCAAGACCTTCGCCCGAGATAATCGAGAGCATACCTTTTAATATCAAAGAGGAGATCAGAAGGTATCAGCAGGAGCGTCAGGACGGCAAGGCAACTCATGTTTATACTCCTGCGGCAGGCGAGAGAGTGATGCTCGAAAAGCTCAAGAAAGTGGGCTATAAGTGCATACATATCAAGAAATATGAAGGCAACAGCGATGTGACCATAGTGGGACTGCCATCGCTGGATACCCATATCCGTATCGAGGTGGACAGCGGCTACGAGGGTAAGATATCCATCGAGAGCGCACATCTTTCGGGCGGCAAAAACAGACCTACTATTATAATAGGCGAGTGCTGCAAGGTGGAGCTTGCCATGTTCGGTGACAATGTGTTCCACAGGGGCGGCATACTGGTGCCCGAGAGCTCGGAGCTGACGCTTACGGGGCTGGGTGCGCTGTTCATGAGCCTTACGGATACCACATACTACGGTATCGGTGCGGAATACAACAAGCGCCATGGCAAGCTGCTTTTCGATGCGAATGTTGAGTTCGTTATCGAAGCCCACGGAAATCTGGGCGTGTGCATCGGCTCGGGACTGGGCGGCGAGATAATCATACGCAGGGGCATCTTTACCCTTAATATCAACGGTAACAAGGGTGTCGGCATTGGTTCGCTGTATGGCGATGATGCTATAGATATCTCTAACTGCGGCATGGATATGGACGTGAACCTGACCAGAGGTGTGCTGGTGGGCAGTATGGACGGCAATGCCGACGTTTACCTGCATGAGCTGAGTTTCAACAGCTTTGTGGGCGGTCAGGAAATGGTCTGCGCAGGTACGGTCAGCGGCGATAAGGCTGACATCAAGATCAGCAATGCCCATTTCGGCACGAATGTCCGCTCGGACAAGCTGGCAGTGATGGGTGCGCTGTACGGCGATACTGCGATCGATGTGGTGAACGTTTCCATAAGTGTCAGTGCCAGCGGATATAAGGCTTATGCGCTGGGCGGCATAAAGGGCAGCACCAGGGCTTATCTGGAAAATGCTGATACGCAGATCAAGCTGAAGACCGAAATGGACGGCTTCACATCGGCATCGGGTGATGACCTTACCATAAAAGACAGCAGATTCCTTGTCACCGTGAACGGTGAAGAATTGAAGTTCGAGCAGGAGTGAATTTGAGCCTATGAAAAAGATAGGTATCCCAAAGATAAACTCGATACATTTCGGCGGTACTATGATATGTGCGGCGCTCATTATCGGTGCGGTGATACCTGTTTTGCTGTGGTGCTTTACAGGAAAGCTGTACAAACTTCCCGTAATAGCCGGCAGCCTTATACTTGCGGTGTTTATTGCGGTCTTCATAATTGAGATGCATCAGGATAACGGAAGTACGCCTTATTTCGAAAAAGGGCTGAAAGACAAGATACCCTTTGACCCCGAGAAACAGTATGCGGTGGTGAGAAGTTCCATCTGTACGGGCGAGAAGCTGGCAGGCTTCAAGAACAAGGCGGACGGTCATTTCACCGAGGTCATGCTGATACGTTCGCAGGGCGACCTGGACAGGTTCAAGAAGATCTACGGGATAGATAAGGTAAAGACCGAATACTGAATAGTGAGATCGAAAGCCCGTGGACGTTTGTTTACGGGCTTTTTTGCGTCAGTCGGAAAGCATGGGCAGAAATATTTTTTGTTAAATCCTGTTAATTTGTTGTTGACATATTATTACATTTGTGATATAATGTTAATAAATAAAGGGGTGATAACCAAATGAACAAGAAGATCATGATATTTGCGCTGGCATCGCTTATGCTTGCGTCCTGTGGTTTAAGGGACCCTGAACGTGATGCGGCTTTGACTATAAAGGAGAGGACGGATATATCCGCTGCGGAGGAGTCTGTTGCGCCCGATGACGGGGCTGACTACGGCATAACAGCAAATACCTTTGAACTGACCTCGGTTGATCTGGTGGACGGAGTGTGGTCGGACGATATAACAGATACTCAGTACGGCACAAATTCCTCGCCGCAGCTTAAATGGGCAAGCGTTGAGGGTGCGCAGCTGTATTCGATATATATGGTGGATACCACAGCAGGCAATTGGCTGCACTGGAAGACGGGGGAGGTCACGCAGACCGAACTTGCCCACGGATTTGCTGGCAGTGACGACTATGTGGGACCCTATCCCCCCGACGGCACCCATACTTACGAGGTGTTCGTGTTCGCATTGAAACAGCCTGCGGATAAGTATGAGGGTCAGTTCAACAGTTCAAACGCTTCGCTTGAAGATATGTTCGCTTCGGTCGATACAGCAGGCGGAGAACGTGGAAATATCATATCTTACGGGCATATCTCTGGCACTTATACAGCTAAATAGTTTAATTCGGCACAGTCGTGTGATCTCACGGCTGTGCTTTTTTTGCCATGAAAATAAGGGCAGTTTTGTATATAGTGACGAATTTAGAAATTTTTCTAAATAGGTATTGACTTTGGAGAGGAAAAGTGCTATTATCTATTTAGAGAAATTTCTAATTAGAAAAAAATCAAAATTCGCAGACAACAATATATAGGACAAAGGAGATGCCGGATATGAAAAAGAAAACAATGATAAAGTATATGACAGTAACATTCGCAGTGTCGTGGGTCTTGCAGGTCATTGCAAGCATTGCGGCAAACACGATTGAAGGCGCAAACGGTCAGGGAATATTCAAGGGCATATTGGCGCTGTGTATGTTCATACCTATGGTGGGGACACTGGCGGCTAAGGGCACGCTGAAAGGTCTGGGCTGGGTGCCGAAACTGAACGGCAAAACGGTGAAGTTTTATCTGATGGCATGGCTTTTGCCTGCGGTGGCAACTGCTTTGGGCGCTGTGCTGTATTTTGTGATATTCCCGACACATTTTGATACAACAGGCGCTTATATCAAAATGCAGGGTGAGGCAACGGGTACTGATATAATGGCTGATATGGCAAAAAAAGGCATTAACTATGAGGGCTTTGTAGCGCTGAATATCATAACAGCATTCTCGGGT
Organism: uncultured Ruminococcus sp.; assembly: GCA_902788785.1. GTDB lineage: Bacteria > Bacillota > Clostridia > Oscillospirales > Ruminococcaceae > Hominimerdicola. The sequence continues at coordinate 4,765 of CADALT010000025.1, read as the reverse complement.
GCATTTATAAATGCGCTGCTTGCTGTGGGCGAAGAGGCAGGCTGGAGAGGTTTCCTCAACCCTGCGCTGAAAGAGCGTTTCGGCAAGGTGAAGGGTCTGCTGCTGGGCGGCGTTATCTGGGGCGTATGGCATTTCCCCGTTATCATAATTGCAGGCTATGAATATGGCAAGGAATACATCGGCGCACCTTTTGCGGGTCCTGTGGTTTTCTGCATTGTCACCATAACCTGGGGTATCATCGCAGACTATATATACGAAAAGACGGGCTGCATCTGGGCGGCGGCTATCTTCCACGGTTCGGTCAATGCATTTGGGATACTGCCTATGATATTCTTTGAACCAAAGTTGGCAGACCATATGATACTGGGTCCTGTGCCGGTGGGCATCATAAGCATAATACCCTCGCTTGCGATCGCAGCGGTGATGCTTCTAAGGAACAGGGAAGAGGTCCACGAAAAGGCAGTTGCAGTGAACAACATCTGATAGATCAAAGGAGAAGTAACATGATGAACTCGGCAAATATAGCTGCTGCGCTGATGCTTTGTGCGGCGGCGCTGATATGGGGCATCATCGCAAACTTTTTATGCGATGGGATTTGGATAGGCAGAAAGCAGGCGCTGACTGTCGGGATAGCCAACGTCATCATGGGCATGGCTGTATTGTATCTGGGCTGAATATGGATACAGCCTGCAAGGGATGTTTTAAGACGGATAATAACAGAAAGGAGAGAATATATGGGGTTTCCTGAAACTTTCAAGGCGCTGTCCGACCCTGTGCGGCGAGAGATACTGAGTATGTTAAGGGGCGGCAGACGTTCTGCGGGGGATATCGCATCGCAGTTCGATATGACCGCAGCTACGGTGTCATACCACCTTAAACAGCTGAAAAAAGCAGGGCTTATATACGAAACAAAGGACAAGAATTTTATATACTACACACTGAATACATCGGTGTTTGAAGAAATAATGCTGTGGGTATCACAGTTTACGGGTGCTGAAAGCACCGAGGAGGTAGATGATAATGAAAAAGATGAAGATAACGAAGTTTGATATATGCACAAGTCTGCTGACTTTAAGCTCGATGCTGCCGGGACTTTTCGTATACAGCAAGCTGCCCGACAGGATCGCAACACATTTTTCTGCGGACGGTTCGCCCGATGGCTGGTCCTCAAAGGCATTTGCGGTGTTTGGTTTGCCGCTGATACTGGCTGCATTGCATATAGCAGCCTGCCTGCTGACAAGTGCGGACGAAAGAGCGAAAAGTTCGCCCAAAAGCTATAATCTCGTGAGGATGCTGACACCTGCCTTAGCATTTGTGGTACAGACCACAATGGTGCTGTATGCACTGAACAAGCTTGACAATGTAGGCATGATCTTTACTTGTCTGCTGGCTGTACTGCTTATCGTGGTGGGCAACTATCTGCCAAAGACCAGACAGAATTCCTTCATAGGCATCAGAACGCCAAGAACGCTTTCTGATGAGGAGGTATGGAACAAGGTACACCGTCTGGCAGGTTTTGTATGGATGGTGGCAGGCATTGTCGGACTGATATGCACATTTGCAGTAGGTGTAGTGGCAGCGGATATCATCATGATGGCAGCTTTAGTGGCAGTAACTGTATATGCTCTGGTGGCAAAAGTCTGATATAATAAGAAAAGCTCCCGAGTTCATGCTCGGGAGCTTTTGTGTGTATGCCGCTAACCGGACTTGAACCGGTACGATATTGCTATCGAGGGATTTTCTCACTACTCTATGTCACCATAGCCGCATATATGCGTTGTAGTCCGGACTTGGTCTTTGCCCTATCCTTGCGGACTTAGGCAGTCGGTGTAAAGTCTCTACACTCACCTGTAAGGTTAGCACGGCGTTCTGTTTGCGCCTTCGCCGTTTTAGCCGACTTCTGCACCGTGAGTTTCCCCACGGGCACTCTCTGCGCAGCTGCGCAGTCACACTGTTGTGTGAGCAAACATCAAAGTCCCTTGTGTCTGCCAATTCCACCACAGCGGCGTAATACCACCATGATATTATATCACATCTGCCCGGACTTGTCAAGGGTGCGCAGGCATATTATCTTATGTTAAAGGGCAGTGCTGATTTACAAATCAGTTGGTGTGTGTTATAATATAGTATAAATTCAAAGGGGGATAATGTGTCGTTTCGGGTATGGCTGACAAGGGGCTGAACTGTGCAAGGCTCATCGTCAAGGGCTGCGAACAAAGGTCAGCCGGAGTTCTGTTAAAAAACTGATGAAATAAATAATTCTCTGATGAAACTTTTTCTGCAAATAAACTGTCTATTAGTACGTAAGCGACATGAACACCGGGTAATATCGGTGAGAAAAGATTTTTCTTTGAGTTGAAACTTTTTGAGAAAACGAACCGTCTATTAAAGCGTAGACGACAGAGTGTCGCTGCAAAAAAGGAGGAGGTGAGAGCTGTGAATAATAATGAAGTGCGTGAGCGCTTTGAACAGGTCTATAACAAGACCTATGATTACATCAACAGGTTTCTGCTCTGTAAGATAAGTTCAAGAGAAACTGCGGAGGATATACTGCAAAGCGTGTATCTGAAATTTTATGATAAGCTGAAAAGCGATGCTGTGATACTTGATGCAAAGCATTATCTGTTGAGGATAGCAAAGCACGCTGTGGCAGACTATTATAAAAGCAGGCGAATGGATGAGAGTATCGAAGAACACATCGACATCGTGGATGAAAAAGCGCTGGATAAAATGGAGAATGATGACAGCTTTACATATGAAGAGATACTGGAGAGTCTGAAAAATATGGACGATGTGACATACAGGATATTCATGCTGCATTATGTTCACGACTACACCATCGAGAAGACAGCTGAGATCGTGGGTCTGTCACCGTCGACGGTAAAATCGAGAATGTACAGGGCGATCAAAAAGCTGCAAAATGAAATAAAGGAGGGTGAGAGTCATGCGTTTTTCAGAAGGAGCAAAAAGATACGATAGCGAGACAAAACAGAGGGTATTTGAGGAGATAATGTCCAAGGCAGAAGGAGAAAATGGTAAAAAAAACATACTCTCATCATCGGGCAGTTTAACTGCGCAGAAAGAGGAGGATATGGTAATGGAAAATAACAGAGAGAACATCAGAGTAGGCGGCAGAACAAAGGGAAGTATCATCGCAGCAGCTTGTGCAGTATTGGTAGTAGGCGGCAGCGCAGTTGGACTCAGCAAGCTGAATGCACGCACTGTTCAGCCCGCTGCACAGCCTGTGGATGAGATCGTAACAGACGAACAGGAGACTGCTGCAAAGAATGATGCAGAGCCTAAAGAAAGTTTCAGGGAAATGCTTGAAAGATCGGAATATGTTGTCGAATTTACAGTTGAAAATGCTGAACTGGTGACAGTTTGTGAGAACGGCTACGGTTCGGCAGGTCTTGAAGTCGATGAGAGAAGCGCTTCCGGCAAGGCTATAGCAAGCTATATCGACTATACCGTTTCATATGGTGATTATGATATTGATGTTCCTGCTGAAGATCTGCGAGGATTCCCTTTATATATCAAGCACCCCGAGACGGAGGAATATATCAATGATATCAATAACGATGTTATTCCCGATCATTATATGCAGTATGCAGGCGGTCCCGAAATAAGTATCGCAAACAACACCGATGCTGTGAAAATGGCTAAGCCCGGTGACAGGATACTGGTTTTTGCTGACAAGGACGGCAAGGTAAATCAGAATCTCGAACTTGATAATGCATTTGAGCTTTCGGGCAAGGACTCCGTATACATTTTCGATAAGGAGAAATTTCAATATGTCAGCCTGACAGATCCTGATGAAAACTGTGAAGAACTGACTAACTTTGTATTCGACAGTCTGTGCAATGATGAAGATGGCTATTTTGCTCTTGAATACTGGATGCAGGATCACGGCTATGATTATGAGCTTGAATACGTATCATCGTTTGACGGCGAAAAGAAGAGCAACAACGATGTCTGCGGCGTGGAATGGCCAAGCGAGCAGAACGGTTATACTGCAAAGATAAATGTATTTCAGGCATTTGGTGATCTGGACGATGATATCAGGGAAAGGGTAGAAGGCGCAGATGTCATCGAATTCAATGTACACGATAAGGGTAAGACGACTGAGGGATTTGATGATTATGATATCGAACTCGGCGGACTTACCTATGACGGAAAGAGCGAGGAATACTATATATTCTTTGATGTAAAGAGAAAAGACGGCACAAAGATCGAGGACACAGTAGACCTTTCGTACACCGATCTTGCAGAGCTGAAAAACATTACCGGGGCTGAGAATATCGAGGCTCAGGTATCCCGTGACAGCTACAATGGAGATGATCTCGATGAAAATATTGTCAGAACAGGTCTGACTTTATCCGTAGATGACAGAATCGCAGCAACAGATAAGAACACACCTGTAACTATTAAGATAAACGGTCTTAAAGTAGGCGACAAGGAGATAAAGGGTCAGTATGAAGTGACTTTCAATATTGATTTCAACGATGCTATACGTGATGAGATCGAGGAAGATCTGAAGGACTGATATTCACGGCAGTAAGCTTTTTAGTCATTTGAAACAGCATGATAGATAAATAATATAGAAAAACCTCTAACACACTTTTACACCCCCATAAAAGAACAAAAGAAAAGGTAAGCGGCAGGTCGGTAAGCGCAGGCTCTATAAAGAAGTATTATTCAGACACTTCTGTTGTATCACAGCAGAAGTGTCTTTGCGTTATTTAGCAAAGAGCCTGCTAAGTGAATA
>CADALT010000024.1 GCA_902788785.1 uncultured Ruminococcus sp. | reverse complement strand
CCGGACCTTTTCTCTCTTATTGTAATAAAAAAAGAGTAGCTTTGCAATGCTTTGGACACATCGCTTTTCTACTCTTTTATTGTACCAAATCGGAATTTATGGAGGTATGAAAAATGCTTGAAAAAATGGGTGAATTCTTTGATGCCAGATTAAGTGGGTACGAAGAACATCAATTAACCTGTATTGATTCCGCAAAGGAATTCTATCCGTACACAGCAAGCTGCCTGCCACAAATTGCCGGCACACGCCTTCTTGATTTGGGCTGCGGAACAGGGTTGGAACTTGGTTACTATTTTGAACTGGTGCCTTCGGCGGAGGTTACGGGCATCGACCTTGCACCGGGTATGCTTGAGGCACTGCGCAACAAATTTCCTGATAAGAATATGACTTTGATTTTGGGCTCGTATTTTGATGTGCCGTTTGGCGAGAATTCTTTTGATGCAGCGGTGTCTGTGGAATCTCTTCACCATTTTACAGGGGAGGAGAAAATACGACTGTATGCGAAACTCCTAAAAGCGCTGAAACCCGGAGGAAGCTTCATCCTTACGGATTATTTTGCAAAGTCCGATGAAGAAGAGTGTTTTCGCCGTGCAGAGCTGCTTCGCTTGAAAAAAGAACAAAACATAGCGGACGATACTTTTTATCATTACGATACTCCATTAACAGTTGAACACGAAATAGAAGCCTTAAATAAAGCGGGTTTTTCATCTGTTTCAGTTTTGAACAGCTGGGGACCGACTTCTGTGCTGAAAGCAATCGAATAAATTCTGATTTAGCTTAGCAACATAAATATTCACAATGCCCCTGAGTGCTTTGTAACACTCAGGGGCAAAACTTCTATATAGGTATCTGTCTTAATAGACGGCTTTTTTATAACGCAAAAACTGATTCAGGTAGATACTATCTCCTGCGCACGCAGCAGTGCGGTATCTATATGGTCGCAGAAATTCTCGCTGCCCACGGTCTCGGTGAGACCTGCCTTCTGCATGGCGTGCATGGGCTGTTCGTTTACGTGGGAGAATACCACATTGATATTCTTCTTGCCGCAGCGCTCGACAACGTCTGTCAGTGCAGCAACGCCCGATGCGTCCACAGCAGGCACGTTACGCATACGGATCACCAGTACATCGGTATCCTCATCATCCAGCATATAGCTGAACTTCTCGGCAGCTGCAAAGAACATGGGACCGTTTATCTCATATACCTTTGTATGTTCGGGTATATGTTTCAGCTGGATATTATCGGGGTCGGTGTCCTCATCGTCATCATCTACCCAGGTGTGTGCCTCGGTGACATCAGCCATTCTCTTCATGAACAGCAGTGAAGCCATTACCATGCCAACGCCGATGGCTACCACAAGGTCGAATACCACTGTCATCACCAGAGTGGTCAGCAGAACAGCTATATCGCTCTTGGGGGCTGTCTTTATGGTATCTCTGATATTTTTCCAGCCGCTCATATTGTAAGCTACGATGAAAAGTATAGCTGCGATGGTGGGCATGGGTATCAGCTCTGCATATCCCATAAGGAGTACAAGTATCAGCAGTACGACCACCGAGTGTACCATACCCGAGATAGGAGTTCTGCCGCCGTTCTTTACGTTAGCGGCGGTTCTTGCGATGGCGCCTGTTGCAGGTATACCGCCGAAAAGTGCCGAGCCGATGTTAGCTGCACCCTGTGCGATAAGCTCCATATTCGAGCGGTGCTTTGAACCTATCATACCGTCTGCGACCACGCAGGAGAGAAGAGATTCCACTGCTGCCAGCAGTGCGATGGTGAAAGCTGATGGCGCAAGCGACCTTATCCTTGCAAAGCTTACCTCGGGCAGAGCGAACTTTGGGGGCTGGTTGGATATGGTGTACAGGTCGCCGATGGTGTTTACGTTCATATCAGTCAGCTTTACTATGGCAGAGCATACGATGACAGCTATCAGCGAGGCAGGTATCTTTTCCAGCTTTTTGGGCCAGAGTATGAGTATTGCCAGCGAGATAAGTCCTATCAGCGCAGCCATAGGGTTGATAGTACCGATACATCTGAATATCTCTTCGACCTTGTCAACGGTCTCGATGGGGGAATTCTTGAAAGTAAGTCCCAGAAAGTCCTTGATCTGTCCAATTAGTATGGTCACGGCGATACCAAATGTGAAACCCGAGGTGATCGTACCGGGTATGTACTTTATCAGCTTGCCGAAGCGGCACAGACCCATGACTATCATTATCATGCCTGCCATTATGGTCGATATGACCAGACCGTCCATGCCCTGAGATGCGACTATGCCTGCAACTATCGTGGCGAATGCGGCTGTGGGCCCTGCTATCTGCACACGGCTGCCGCCTAAGAACGATACGAGGAAACCTGCAACTATCGCAGTATACAGACCCTGCTCGGGACTAACGCCCGATGCCAGCGCCAGTGCGATAGACAAAGGCAGTGCGATTATCGCAACTATCACACCTGCGGTAACGTCCTTGATGAACTGCTGAGGTGTATACCCCTTTAATACGGAGAAAAGCTTCGGCTTAAGCTTTTCCTCTGTCGCCTTGACACGGGCTTTCTTCACAACTTCCATAATTCTGCAACTCCCATCATGTAGATATAAATTTTTTAAAACAACTTCATTATTATACTACTTTAAACGCAGGCATTCAATGAATATTTTATTACAAAGATATTTTCGTATACTTGAATATTAAAACAGTTCGCTGTGAACTTGTTATGAGCAATACATACAAATATACGCTCTGTAGTTTGTAGAATATCACAAAAGGCATACCGCATCATCACGGTATGCCTTTTAGAAGTTATGCTTATATTATCTGTGTGCCGCTGTGCAAAGCTATAAGTTTGCTGCCCATGATCTCTTTCATCATCTCAAATGCAGGTATGCCCGTGCAGTGTCCGCTGTAGAAAATGGTGTCCATCTTCGAGAGTTCGTGTGCAGTCTCGAGGATAACGGCTTTTTCCTCATCGGTATACTCGCCGTCCTTTTTCATCATATGAAAACCGCTGATGACATAGTCGGGGTCGCTGTCAAAAATCTCTCTGTAGCGGTCGAGTATGTTTAGTATGCCGTTGTGGGCACAGCCCGAAAGCAGCCAGTTTTTGCCGTTTTGAGTTATAACAAGGCATTGTTCGTGGGCAAAATCATCGGGGACTTTTATGCCGTCTTTTTCGCAGGTAAGTTTTCTGTTGCCCTCGGGATAACAGCGCCTGCCCTGTATGCCGCTGAAAATATAAAGCTCGTCATCAAGTCTGATATCGCCGTCTGCCATCATAACGTTCGGCAGAGAGAGTATCGCCTTGTCGATGCCGATGTAGCGCTCGCCGTTATAGTGTTCGCCTGCGGCGGTGCGCTGCATGATGATGCGTGCGCTCTTGTTTATCTCGGAGAATGGCATTATACCGCCCGAATGGTCGTAGTGGCCGTGGCTGAGTATCACCGTATCCACCGCAGTAAGGTCTATGCCCAAAGCCTGCGCATTTTTCACCACGGCATCGGTCTGCCCCGAATCCAGCAGGAGTTTGTGGCGTTCGGTCTCGATATAGATACAAAGTCCGTGTTCGGCTATACAGCGCTCATCTCCGCAGGTATTCTCCACCAGAGTTACTATCTTCATATCATTCACCGCACTTGTGTTCGCCGCAGGAATGACCCTCGCCGTGTTCTTGACCGTGGTGGTCACAGGTGGGCGAAGCATTCTGTACCAGCGTGTTTGCCAGATAAGCCGCCACAGCATCATCAGCAAAGCCTGTGTTTCCGCCGTAGAGAGTTATGCCTGCCTCGTTCAGTGCAGCCTGTGCGCCGCCGCCGATACCGCCGCAGATAAGCACATCAGCACCCACACTTTTTAGAAAACCTGCCAGTGCACCGTGACCTGCCCCAAGAGTGTCTGCCACCTGTTCGTTTACGACTTTACCGTTATCCACATCATAAAGCTTGAACTGCGAAGTTTTGCCGAAATGCTGGAATATCATACCGTTTTCATATGTTACTGCTATCCTCATCATACTGCTTCCTTTCAATAGTAAATAATATATTTTAAGTTTAACTCATTTGCGCACAAATGTCAAGTATAGCGCAAAAGTCCAAAAAAAGTTACCACAAATCAAAGGATATGTGCTATAATGTTTACAGACATAGAGGAGGTGTTCTTATGGATATGTTTGATGAATTTTTGATCTATTTGCTGACCTCGGAGGACGGCGATAAATTATTGAATGATAAGAACTGCTGTCACCGTAAGAAGCCCGCCCCCAAACCTGTCGAAAAGAAAGAGGAAAACCCAGTAATAACTACCATATTCCTGGTGCTCGCTATGATCGGTTTGGGGATGCTATTAGGCATATTAGACAGTGTGCTGTCTTGACAGCATCGTTTGGATATTATATAATATAGCAAACGATGTAGAGGGGAGGGAGCGCTGTGCGGTCGAGATTTTTGATATTTGCGGCTGTATTTATGTTCATGGTGACGGGCTGCGGTAAGGGCAATACGGAAAAAGTCACAGCGGCGGATAGTGTCACTATAGAAAATGACACCGCAGCCGATAAGTCTCTTGAAGTAACAAAGGACAGCGACGGTAAATTCAGCTGTACTTATGACGGCGTGCATCACGAGTTTATTATGGATATGCCTGAGGTTACCGAGCAGGCGCCGCTTGTCATCATGCTGCATGGCAGCGGAAATACCGCAGAGGATTTCCGTAGTATGACGCACTTTGAGCAAGCCGCTGTTCCCCGTGGATATGGGGTAGTATATGTCACAGGTGCGCAGGACCCCAATGACCGCACGGCACCTGTCGGCTGGAATTCGGGCATCGGTGCTGACGGCAATGACGATGTCGGATTTCTGAAAGCACTGGCAGAGTATCTTGCGCAGGAATACTCCTTTGATAAAGAGCGCACCTATGCGGTGGGTTTCAGCAACGGTGCATTTATGACCCATCGCCTTGCTGCACAGGCAAGCGGCACTTTCAGGTCGGTGGTGAGTGTGGCAGGCATGATGCCCGAAAGTATCTGGGCGAAAAGGAATGATCTCACTCCATGCGGGATCTTTCAGATAACCGGCGAAAAAGATGATGTTGTGCCCAAAAACAGCGACGGCAGCGCAAAATTCTCAAAAGCCCCCGCCATAGAGGACGTTATGGCGCATTGGGTGCAGGTGAACGGACTAGCCATGACAGATAAGACCCTGGTGGGCAAGGGTTCACAGCTTACAAAGTACAGCGCCGAGGGCAGGCGTGAACAGGTCTGGGTGCTGGACGTAAAGGACGGCAGACATTCCTGGGGCGATGAGAAGATAACGGGTATAGATACCAACAGCCTGATACTGGATTTTCTTGATACACAATAGGATATTATATGCTCCGCAGACGGATAAATGCACAAGTCTGCGGAGCTTTTTTGTCGTATAAACTGCTTTGTCGTTTATGCACAAGTGAAAGTTAAAGTGTTTGTTAAGTTATATGAAGTGTGCCAATTTTGAAGGAAATACCAAAACTCCTATTGACAAACTAGGATAAATGTTGTAAAATAACACCTAGTAAATAACTATGAATAATATGATTGATATGAAAGGAAGTATTTATATGAAAAAGAAAATATCTGCGATAGTGACAGCTGCGGTCATAGCCCTGTCGGCAACAGCCTGCGGCAAGAGTGAGACAAAGGACGAAAAAGTGGTCAGGATAGCCTATCTGCCCATAACCCATTCGCTGGCAGTGCTGGAGGAAGCTGATGAACTGGAGGCTAAGGAGGGCGTAAAGGTCGAACTGGTCAAGTACGGCTCATGGAACGAACTTACAGATGCGCTCAACTCAAACCGTGTTGACGGAGCTTCGGTGCTGATGGAACTGGCAATGAAGTCCAAGCAGGAGGGTATAGGCATCAAGGCGGTGGCGCTGGGACATCATGACGGCAATGTGATCGTGGTGAAGAACGATATCGAGTCTGCGGAGGACTTAAAAGGCAAAAACATCGCCATACCCCACAGGCAGTCATCTCATAATATACTGATAAATGATGCGCTGGCAAAGGCAGGGCTGACAGTAGAAGATGTGAATATCACCGAGCTTGCCCCCACCGAGATGCCCTCGGCACTGGCAAGCGGACAGATAGATGCTTACTGTGTGGCTGAACCTTTCGGGGCAATGGGAGTTTCCATCGGTGCAGGCAAGGTGCTGTACAGGTCTGATGAACTGTGGGAGGACTCCATCTGCTGCGGTCTGGTGCTGACCGATAAGTTCATAAACGAACGTCCCGAGGACGCAAAGAACTTCGTTGACAGCTACAAAGCGGCAGGTGCCGAACTCACCAAGGAGAAGGCTAAGGAAACTGCAAAGAAATATCTCTCGCAGTCCGATGAAGTGCTGGATATGTCTCTGGAGTGGATATCTTACGATGACCTTGAGATAACCGAAGAAGCTTATGATGCACTGGTGGAAAAGGTCAAGTCCTACGGGCTTTCTGAAGAGCCTCCTGCATATTCCGATTTTGTTAAAAATGATCTCTGATAAGGCGTGATACCATGAAAAAACTGATCTCTCTGAAAAATGTTGTTATATCGCTGGCAGCTCTGATACTGATATGGCAGCTGCTGTTCACAGTCAGCAGCTATGATAAGGCGCTGTTCCCATCACCTAAGATGGCACTTGATGCACTGGTCGAAATGGTGTACAACGGTAAGCTGGCAGAGAATATCTCCACCAGTATGTACCGCTTTGCCGCAGGTTATCTGAGCTCGGTGCTGGCAGCAGTGGTGCTGGGACTCATACTGGGCAGGATACCCGGACTTTTCAAGTATATCGACCCTGCATTGCAGCTGCTGCGTCCCATATCGCCCACAGCGTGGATGCCGTTTATCGTACTGCTTTTTGGTATAGGCGATATACCTGCCATAGCAATGATATTCATTGCGGCGTTCTTCCCTGTGCTGCTTTCAACGGTGGCTGCGGTAAAGAACATCGACCCCATATACCTGAAAGTTTCAAAGAATTTCGGCATAACTCAGCCTGCACTGACCTGGAAAGTCGTATTCCCCGCAGCATTTCCGCAGATAGCCAACGGCATACATCTTGCACTGGGTACAGCGTGGATATTCCTGGTGGCAGGCGAGATGGTCGGCGCACAGTCCGGGCTCGGCTATCAGCTTATAGATGCAAGGAACAATATCCGTGCGGATATACTACTTGCGACCATACTGGTCATCGGCGTCATTGGTATACTTCTGGACGGTGCGCTTAAACTCATAGAAAAACGTATTCTCAAAGCCTGGGGAGGTGTGTAGCGTGTATATAGAAGTTAAAGATGCCTGCAAAAAATATGTTCAGGACGGCAAGGAATTCAATGCGCTGGATAATGTTTCGCTGGATATTGACAAGGGCGAATTCATCTGCCTGCTGGGACCCTCGGGCTGCGGTAAGAGCACGCTGCTGAACACTCTGGCAGGTTTTGAAAAGCTGAACAGCGGCAGCGTGAAAATAGATGGCAAAGAGGTCAAAGAGCCTTCGGTGCGCAATATAACCATCTTCCAGAACTACGGTCTGTTGCCCTGGAGAAATGTAAGAAAGAATATCGAGCTGGGGCTTGATGCAAGAAAAGTTCCCAAAGCACAGCGAGATGAGCTTTGCGCTAAGTATCTGAAACTGGTGGGACTTGAGGGCTATGAGAAGCGCTATCCGAGACAGCTTTCGGGCGGTCAGCAGCAGAGAGTCTCCATAGCAAGAGGTCTTGCGGCAGACCCCGACATCATCTTTCTTGATGAACCCTTCGGCGCACTGGATGCAATAACCAGAATGAAATTGCAGGAGGATATACTGAAAATTTCCCGTGAGGAGAAAAAGACCATGATATTCGTGACCCACGATATCGAAGAGGCAGTATATCTTTCGGACAGGATAGTTGTAATGATGGCTGACCCCGGCAGGATAAAAAGTATCGTTAAAGTGCCGCTGGGTTCACACCGTGACCGCACCAACGAGGACTTCCTCTATGTGCGTGACAAGATATTCGAGCTTTTCAACATGAAAGCCGAGGACTATATTGAATATAACATTTGATCTTTACAGGAGATGCTTACAATGAGTGAACATAATCACGAACACCACCACGAACACCATCATGACCACCATGACCACGGTCCTGCACACATACATTCTCACCGAAATATCATAGGCTTCGATGAACATGGTGTGCCTACGGTCATATTGAAGTCCGACCATAACGAGGGCGGTGAAGAGGACAGAGAAGCTTTCATCAAGGATTATATGAATGCGGTCTCGGAATACCGCAAAACTTTCCCCAGCAAGCAGGATGTCATCGAACAGACCCCCGACCCTGCGGTCAGAGAGATGCTCCTGCGCATGGAACAGCTGGGTATAGATACTGCTTTTGACCGTTTTGACAAGCAGAAGCCCCAGTGTAATTTCGGGCTTGCAGGCATATGCTGTAAGATATGTAACATGGGTCCATGTCGTATCACTGCAAAAGCACCCAAGGGCGTATGCGGTGCCGATGCTGACCTCATCGTTGCGAGAAATCTGCTGCGTTCGGCGGCAGCAGGTGCAGCACAGCACGGTATGCACGCAAGGGAAGTTATGCTGGCGCTCAAATGGGCAGCGGAGGGCAAGCTCGATGTGCCGATACTGGGCGAACAGAAGATACGTTCTACCGCCGAAGCTTTCGGCATAAAGCAGAAGAACAGACAGCTGAAAAACGTCGCAAAAGATCTTGCGGACGCATTGCTGGACGATCTTTCGAGAACTGTTCCCGACGAGTATAAGACTATATCCGCCTGTGCATTGCCCGAAAGACAGCAGGTCTGGAAGGATCTTGATATACTGCCTGTCAGCGCATATCACGAGGTTTTTGAGGCGTATCATAAATCAGGCTGTGCCACGGACGGCGACTGGCGCTCGGTGATGCAGCAGTTCCTGAGGTGCGGACTTGCGTTCACTTTCTCGGGAGTCGTAGGCGCATCTATCGCAACAGACAGCCTGTTCGGTGTAGGCGACAGAGTGACATCAAAGGTCAATATCGGTGCGCTGGAAAAGGGCTATGTGAATATCGCAGTACACGGACATCTGCCGCTGCTGGTAAGCCAGATAGTTGAAGCAGGCAAGCGTGATGACCTGATAGAACTGGCTAAGTCCAAGGGCGCAAAGGGCATAAGATTTTACGGTATTTGCTGTTCGGGACTTTCGGCTATGTACAGATATGCAGGCGTAGTGCCGCTGTCGAATGCGGTCTCGGCTGAACTGGTGCTGGGCACAGGTGCGCTGGACCTTTGGGTGGCTGATGTGCAGGACGTTTTCCCGTCCATAATGGAGGTCGCACACTGCTTCAAGACAGTGGTTGTTACCACATCAGAGTCTGCAAGACTGCCCGGTGCAGAACGTTATGAGTATGACCATCACCACTCAAATATCGGTGAGACCAAGGAGCTGGCTGAGAAGATAGTCCGCCGTGCAATTGACAGCTTTGAGGCGAGAAAGGGCATACCCGTGTACATACCGCCCTACGAGGTCGAAGCTGAGGTGGGCTTCTCGGTGGAGTACATCTGCAAGCGTTTCGGCAGCTTCAAGCCGCTGGCTGATGCGATACGTGACGGAAGGATACTGGGTATCGTCAACATGGTGGGCTGCAATAATCCCAAGGTGCTTTACGAGAAGTGCATAGTCGATGTGGCTGATGTGCTGCTTAAAAACAATGTGCTGATAATCTCCAACGGCTGTGCATCGTTCCCGCTGATGAAGCTGGGTTATTGTGCAGTATCGGGCATAGACAAGGCAGGGGACAGCCTCAGAGAGTTCCTGACACCCGACCTGCCGCCTGTATGGCACGTTGGCGAATGTATCGACAATACACGTTCTTCGGGAATATTTGCAGGCATAGCCAACGAACTGGGTCATAAGATGTATGAACTGCCCTACGCATTCTCTTCCCCCGAATGGGGCAACGAAAAGGGCATAGATGCTGCCCTCGGTTTCAGGCTCAACGGCATAAGCTCCTACCATTGTGTTGAAGCGCAGATATACGGCTCAAAGAACGTTATAGAATTTTTGAAATACGGTACGCTCGAAACACTGGGCTCGTCCATGAATGTGGATACAGACCCCGTAAAGCTGGGCGAAAAGATAGTTGAAGATATGAAAGCAAAGAGGAAAGCTCTGGGCTGGGATAAATAAGGAGGATAAGTATGGCTTGCTTTTTAGTGCCCACAGCTGAGGCTGTGGTGACCACGGTATTAAACAAAACTCTTGCCGATAAGGTAAAGGACGAGAACAAAATAAGCTTTATAAACAGGCTGGGCAGACTTAACGGTATGCTCTGGGGCGGCTCGGGACTGCTGGCTTTCGAGCACCTCTGGCACGGTGAGATATCGCCGTTCTTCCCGTTCCTGACGGCAGCATCAGACCCTGCGGATACCGCTGAGATGCTCCATGAGATGGCGACATCGGGCACAGCGATGGCAGTGCTTGTGACGGCGGTATGGGCACTGACGGTGGCGGCGGAAAAACACCTTAAAGCTGCGAAAAACGAAACTGTCGAGAAAGCGGGTGCAACTTCATGACATTGCTCATAACGATACTTGCAGCAGTCGTCTGCACACTTATCTGGTACACTTCACCCAAGGCGAGAAAGCTCAAAACAGGCGTATTGCTCTATATGTTCTGGGGCGCGTCGCTGATGTGGCTGGTGGATGCGGCTGTGGGCTATCTGGAGGACGGCGCAGTATACTTCATGCCATCTGCGGCAGAACTGGTGAATGACACGTTTTTAGGACTTTCCACCGTGGTGCTGGCACTGGTGCTATGGACAGTCATCGTGCTCATAAAAGACCCCGAGAATACTATCCGCAGTATCATATCCGAGAAAAGATAATATGATTTCAGACGATGAAAAAGCCCCTGTCTTCCCGACAGGGGCTGGTTTTTATGATAATTCTTTACCGTTCAGTTCAAGATGGAATTTACCGTTGTTGATGGTATAATTTGCTGGGTCGGTGTATTTTTCGTTTTCAACTGCGGTGTCGAGCTTGATGTCGGCACTGACATGGTTGAGCACTATCTCGTTATCATCGGAAAATCCGCCCAGAGCCAGAACGCTCTGACCGCCGGAGGTTATTTTCAGACTTGCACGTTCTACCTTGAGTTTGGTATTGCCTTCCATTGCGGCGATAGTCGAACCACGCAGACCTCTCATGCCGAGCAGTGCGTTGGAGTCGTGCAGGTCTATTTCTGCCGTATCACCTGCGATCGTACCCAGACAAACGATCTCTCTGCCCGATACTGCCATGATTATGGACGACATATTTATATCCAGCTTGCAGCTGCCGTTTACCGAACCGAATATGGAACCTGTAGCCATCAGCATCTCACCGCTGATATCGCAGGAGTCTACGCTGACCTCGGCATCTTTGTATACCGCACCAACGCCTATACCGATATCGCCGTTCATATTAAAGTCGTATCTGCCAAAACTCATGACTATCTTTCCGCCGAGACCCGAGCCTATGCCCACGCCTGTTCTGCCGTGGGTGCGTATCATCACTTGACCTTTGCTTTTCAGTATAAGGTCGCCGTGGCGGTGCTTCATATCATTGCCTATGCCGTAATATTCCACATCTTTAAGATCTATGCGAAGATCACCGTCGCCTGCCAGAGTGAGCTTTGAGCTTTCGGGAACACGTATGCCGCCCAGTTTAAGTATATTCTCTCCGCAAAGCTCCAGCGTTACCTCGCTGTCATCGGCAATATCTATGCAGGGTCTCATCTTTATGTTGGAAAGCCTCACATTATCCAGCACTATAGTGCCCTTGAAGCCTTTGACGGTCTCGATATGTACCTCGGTATCTATCGTGGGGTTGCCTATAACAGTTACGCTGCCGCTGCCCTTAGTGCCTACCAGCAGACATTGCAGATCGTCCTTTATGAGCTTATCGAGCTGCACTCTTTCACTGCTGTCAGCCGAATAGATGCGCTGTCCCTTGCCGTCCTCACGCTCCTGCCTGTAGCGCTTCATCTCCTGGATTATCTCGTGGGAGATCTCTTTGACGGGCTCGGGGGAGGGTGGTGCGGTGTAAAAGCCCTGTATAAGGTCTGCACCCAGCAGTATCACTTCACGCAGTTCCTCAGCGGTCTCCACACCCTCTGCCAGTGCGATTATCTCGTTTTCGTGGCAGAAATCTATTATCTCTCTGACAAAATGGCGCTTTTTGGGATTGTCCTGTATATTGCTCAGGAGCGAACGGTCGATCTTGACGAAGTTCGGCATATATCTGAGCAGGTTCTTTACATTTGAATAGCCCGTGCCGTAATCGTCGATGGCTATCTCGACACCCATATTATGGTAGCGCTCCTTGATCTCGTCCAGCTCGTCTTCTTCCAGTTCAGCCTGTTCGGTCAGCTCTACTACTACAGTCTCGCTGTGCTTCATCAGAAGCTCGACCACTATCCGCTGCTGTTTGTTGCTCAGCTTGGTCCTTGGGATACTGTTTATGAATACCCTATGACCGTTGAATTTTTCCTTGTTCTTGTCTATCATGTTCAGAACATTCAGGAATGTGGCGAACTCGATGGAATTGAGCCTGCCCATTATATCAGCATATTTAAGTATGTGATAAGGATTCGGGCAGAGTTCGCTCTTCGGGCGCATCAATGCCTCGTAGGAATAAATGCTGCCGTCGGATGTATTGACCATCGGCTGGAAATGGTAGTCAAAAAGATTGCCTAACATGAGCCTTTCAGTCTCTGCCAGCTCCCAGCGTTCAGACTCCGTAAGCATGGCTATGCGCTGTGCATCAGGCATCAGAGCCAACTTGCTCCTTGCGCTGATAAGATCTTTGCAAAGCTCGGCACCGTCTTCTATAAGTTTTTGCAGCTGTTCATCATTTTCGCACTTGCTGCTGTACTTTTGGATGACATCTTCAAGCTGTTCTTCGGTACACACCTGCCGAAGTTCGGTCAAAAAACCGTGAAGAAAAACAATATTGTTGTCCATGATAAATATACCTCGCAATGATCCGCCGATAAAGCGGCCATCAATTTCCCCCTGTCCGACACCAACGGACATAAATCTACTCTAACACATTATAATTATAACATATTACCAAATTTCTGTCAACAAAATTCACATCATATAAATAACGAAATAATCACATTTTTGCTTTTTGTACATTTATGGACCATATGATTTTCGCACATTGTTTAAGAATGAAAGACTGTCTCTCAAAAAATAACCATTTTGTGGAAATGAAAGATGCCGCTTTTGATAGCGGCATCGTAAAATTCTATCATATTACTCTGAGTGCCACCAACGGCAAAACTATGAACATCACGCCGATGAAGCAGGGGATGAACACTTTTAGTTTATTCGGACGGTAGATGATCCACGGTGTTCTCGGGTCGATGCGTATCTTTGAAACCGAGCCTACCCGTGCTGTTTCAAAGTTCGATGAGCTGTACTCGCTCGTCACATAGACCGTACCGTCTTTCTCGTACTGCCATGTGGGGGAATATATCCTGTAGTTGCGGCTGCGGCCTGCGGCATCGTGTCCTTGCTTTATCTGGTAGTTCAGGAAGATGCATCTCGCATCGACGATCTCGGAGCATCTTGCCATTCTCCTGAAATGATTCGTTATGGAGAATACTATCACTACCGCACCAACTACGCAAAAGCTCCGCAATATCAGCACTACGATGCTGTCAAAGCTTACAGGCGTAAGTTCATGGTGAGTTCTGCAATATATGTTGTAGATAGGTATTCCCGTCATCAGTGCCCCTATATACGGGAACAAGAGCACCAGAGGATTCATGCCTGCGCCTATGGTCTTGAATGTAACTATCAGCCCCACCACCAGAAACAGCGAGCCGAAGCAGGCAATGCCCAGAAGCTTGTCGTATTCACCTAAGCCCATGCCGCCTACTATCGCAGCGATGAAGTATATGATGAATATCACCGACAGCACATCTTCGACCTTGTTTTTGAGGGCGTTCTCCTCGGTCTTCTGCGGAACATAGTTGTCGGGTATACCGTTTATGACCACGGGCTTGCCCATGGGGTCGTACATGGCTTGTTTCAGCTGTTCGATACTGTTAAGAGAGCCGTAAGCTTCGGTGACGGGTTCGTTCATTATAACACTTCCTTAAAGATGATATTGTTATTATAGCACAAATATACAGCAGTATCAACACCGCCGATAGTTAACTAGCTTAAACTTTGGAAATTTTGCGAAAGCCTATTGACATGGTAGGAAATGTGTGCTATAATACATATAAATCCTATTTAAGAAATAGGAAAACTTTTTTGAAAGGATGATACAAATGTCAGAATTGTTGAAAATAGATGATCTCAGCGTTAGTGCTGAAGATAAGGAGATACTCCACGGTGTATCGCTTACTGTGGGGGAGGGCGAGACTCATGTGCTGATGGGACAGAACGGCGCAGGTAAATCTACCCTCGGCTGTGCCATCATGGGCAGCCCGGAATATAACATAACAGGCGGACATATAGTGTTCGATGGTGAAGATATAACCGAGGAAAGCCCCGATAAAAGGGCAAAGAAAGGCATATTCCTCTCATTCCAGAACCCTATAGAGATCCCCGGCATAACCCTCTCGGAATTCCTCAGAAATGCCCTTGAACAGACCACGGGCAAGCGTATAAAGCTCTGGGATTTCAAGAAGAAGCTAAAAGCAGCCATGGAACTGCTGGGTATGGACAGTGAGTATGCCGACCGTGACCTGAATGTGGGCTTTTCGGGCGGTGAGAAGAAAAAGGCGGAGATACTTCAGCTGCTGGTGTTGGAGCCTAAGCTTGCCATACTGGATGAGACCGATTCGGGACTTGATGTGGATGCGGTAAAGACCGTTTCCAAGGGCATTGAAGAGTACCGCAAAAAGGTGGGCGGCACGCTGCTTATAATCACCCATAATGCGAAGATACTGGAAGCTATGCAGGTGGACAGGACACACATACTCCTTGATGGCAAGGTGGCTAAAGAGGGCAGCGGACAGCTGGCTTATAATGTGCTGGAAAATGGTTTTGAGTCGATAGTCAGTGGGGTGTGAGCATGAAAGAGAAAACACAGGTCGCTGATATAGACCGTTCGTTGTACGATTTCCGTTATGAGGAGGACGAGGGCGAATTCCTCGACAGCGGTATCAGCACAGATATAATCAAAGAGATATCCGACGAAAAAGGCGATCCGGATTGGATGAGGGAACTGCGTTTGAAGTCGCTGGAAATATATAATAAAACTCCCATGGTAGATTGGGGCCCGTCCATCGAGGGGCTCGACCTTGACAATATCGTTACCTACATACGTCAGAAAAGCCGTATGAATACCAACTGGGAGGATGTTCCCGAGGATATCAAGGAGACCTTTGAACGCCTTGGCATACCTCAGGCAGAGCGTGAGAGCCTGGCAGGCGTGGGTGCGCAGTATGACAGCGAGCTGGTCTACCATAATGTGCGCAAGGAGGTTGCGGAGTCCGGCGTTATCTATACCGACCTTGAAAGCGCAATGCATGACCCGAAGTATGCCGATCTGATACGCACGCATTTCATGAAGCTCGTTCCTCCCACAGATCATAAATTCGCAGCACTGCACGGTGCGGTGTGGTCGGGCGGCTCATTTGTATATGTACCGAAAAATGTACACTTGGAAATACCGTTACAGTCATATTTCAGACTTAATGCAAGGGGAGCAGGTCAGTTTGAGCACACCTTGATAATCCTGGAAGAAGGCTCGTATCTGCACTTTATAGAGGGCTGTTCGGCGCCAAAATATTACGAGGCGGCACTGCACGCAGGCTGTGTAGAGCTTTATGTGGGCAAAGGCGCAACACTGCGCTATTCCACTATTGAAAACTGGTCGAAGAATATGTATAACCTGAATACAAAGCGTGCGCTTGTGGAAGAAGGCGGCAAGATCGAGTGGGTGTCGGGCAGCTTCGGTTCGCACGTAAGCTACCTCTATCCTATGAGCATATTAAACGGCAGAGGTGCAAGCGCAGAATTCACGGGTATAACCTTCGCAGGCGAGGGTCAGAATCTTGACACCGGTGCGAAGATCGTGCATAATGCGCCCGAGACTTCTTCATACATGGATACAAAGTCCATCTCGAAGAGCGGCGGAGTAAGCACATTCAGAAGTGCTGTTGTGGTCAAGGAAAATGCAGTGGGAAGCAAGTCGGCAGTGAACTGCGAGTCGCTTATGCTCGATAGCATATCCCGTTCCGATACCGTGCCCGTGATGGACATAAGGACCGATAAAGCAGATATCGGACACGAGGCTAAGATCGGCAGGATAAGTGATGAGGCTGTATTCTATCTCATGTCCAGAGGTCTTAGCGAGAACGAAGCCAAGGCGATGATAGTGCGTGGCTTTGCGGATAATGTATCAAAGGAATTGCCGCTGGAATATGCGGTTGAGATGAACAATCTTATCGGTCTTGAGATGCAGGGAAGTATCGGCTAGGAGGAGAATATCATGGAAAAGACAATTTTGAATAAGCTCCCTGTACCGACTTTTCGCTGGCTCGGTGTTAACGGGGTAGAACATGAGATCAAAAAATATGAAACTAAAAATGTGAGCGTTTCTGCGGACAAGGATATCATCAGGAACGATGTGACGGAAAGCTCGAAATTTACAATAGATGCCCAAAACGGTGAGACTTCCGAGGTCGTGCAGTATATCAAGTCGTCGGGCGAAATATCCCTTGCGACAGAAATAAATGTGCATAACGGGGCAAAAGTAAGGCTGGTGCAGGTCTTTGAGAATGAGACAGGCGCAGTTTCCGAAGTAGCCGCAAAGGTCGATGAAAATGCCGTATTTGAGCTTGTGCAGGTATATCTTGGCGGCGAGAAGACAGTCAGCGAGATAAAGACCGAGCTTGCAGGCCGCAGCGCTGCTTTTACAGCGGATATAGGCTACCGCCTGACAGGTGAGGACAAGCTTGATATCAACCTGATAGCTGAACATTTCGGCAAAAAAAGCACCTCCGAGATAACCGTTAACGGTGTGCTTGAAGACACAGCAGAAAAAACTTTCAAGGGAACTATCGATTTCAAAACAGGCGCAAAGGCGGCCAAGGGCAGCGAGAAGGAGAATGTACTGCTTTTGGATAGCAGGGTAAAAAACCGTACAGTTCCGCTGATACTCTGTGCAGAGGAAGACATGGAGGGCAGCCACGGCGCATCCATCGGCAAGCTGGATGAAAACCACATCTTCTACATGAAGTCCAGGGGAATCAGCGAAGAAAAAATATATGAGCTTGCGGCACGCTCCAGGCTCATGCAGGTCATCTCCAAGATAGGTGACGATCAAACCAAAGCCCGTATTTCAGAGGCTTTGCAGTGGGGTGAGGAAGATGAGTAAGGTAAATTTCAAAAGTGCTGTGCCGACTTTTGAAGTGTACAAAAATTTGGTCTATCTGGATAATGCGGCAACTACCCAGAAGCCTGCACAGGTGCTCGATGCAGTGGAGAGATACTACCGTGAGGAGAATGCGAACCCTCTGCGTGGACTTTACGACCTGAGCGTCAAGGCGACCGATGCATACGAGAATGCCCGTGAAGCCGTGCGCAGATTTATTGGCGCAAAAAGCACTAAGGAGATAGTTTTCACACGCAATGCCACCGAAAGCCTGAATCTTATTGCATACAGCTGGGGCAATGCTAATATTGCAGAAGATGATGAGATACTCATTGCAGTATCCGAGCACCATTCAAACCTTCTGCCTTGGCAGATACTTGCCAACAAAACCGGTGCAAAGCTGAATTATCTTGAATGTGATGAGCATGGCGGATACTCTGTTGAAAGCTTGAAAAATGCTCTTACACCCAAAACGAAACTCTTCGCCATAGCCCAGGTATCCAACGTATTCGGCAGGATAAATCCCATCAGGGAGTTTGCGGATATCTGTCACAAAAATAGGACAGTTATCATCTGCGACGGTGCACAGAGCGTGCCTCATATGGCGGTGGACGTGGCTGATCTCGGTGTGGATTTTCTCGCATTTTCGGGGCATAAGCTTTATGCGCCCATGGGCATAGGCGTGCTTTACGGACGTGAAGAGCTTCTTGATAAAATGCCGCCTTTTCTGTACGGCGGTGAAATGATCGACGTGGTCAAAAAGTACAGTGCGACCTTTGCGGAACTGCCCCATAAATTTGAAGCAGGTACTGTAAATGTCGGCGGAGCAGTGGGACTTCATGCGGCAATAGACTATATCACCAATGAGGTCGGCTATGACTATATCACACGCCGTGAGAGCGAGCTGACTGCACTGGCTTTTGACGAGATGAAAAAAATCGACCATGTTCATATTGTGGGCTCGGACAAGGCGCAGGAGCACCACGGGATAATCACATTTACTGTTGACGGTGTTCATCCCCACGATATCGCAGCCATATTCGACAGCGACAATATCGCCATCAGAGCAGGTCATCACTGCGCACAGCCTTTGCATGAGCATCTGGGGATACAGTCCACTGCAAGGATGAGCCTTGCGTATTATAACGATGAGCAGGACATCGAAAAGTTCCTGACCACACTTAAAAGCATAAGGGGGCGAATGGGCTATGGCGGATAATTTCTATAATGAGGTGCTTATCGACCATAATCTCCACCCCATGCACCTGCATGAACTTAGCTGTGCTACCTGCTCGAACGATGGTCTGAACCCTACCTGCGGTGACTCCCTTACCCTGCATTTGAATATCGAAAACGGTGTGATAAAGGATGGTTCGTTCACGGGCGTGGGCTGTGCCATCTCGCAGGCTTCCACCGATATAATGCTTGATCTCGTCATTGGCAAGACCCTTGATGAAGCACGTCATCTCAGCGGACTTTTCACCAAAATGATAGGCGGCGAGATCTCAGAGGACGAGCTTGATGAGCTGGAAGAAGCAGGAGCGCTGCAAAATATCTCTAAAATGCCTGCACGAGTAAAGTGTGCGACCCTCGGCTGGAAGACTCTCTGCGGTCTTCTGGATAACTATGGACAAGGGGGGGCACCATGAAAGTTTCAACACGAGTGGAATACGGATTGATCGCCCTGACTGATATCGCCATCAACAGCGAGAACGGCAATGCAGTGTCCTCTGCGGATATATCGGAACGGCAGAATATCTCTCAGAAATATCTGGAGCAGATAATCATCGGGCTGAGACAGGGCGGATTTGTAAGAGGTCAGAAAGGTTCAAGGGGCGGCTACGTGCTGTCACGTCCTGCGGATAAGATATATCTCTGCGATATACTGAATGCTCTGGATAACAGTATTCTTGCTGATGTTGCGGAAAACGGCGGTGAGGAAGCAGGCGGCATACGTTCTTCTGTGAACTCATGTCTGTGGGATAAACTCAACGGTTATATGCGCCGCTTTACCGAGCGCATGACCCTTGCGGACCTTATCTCGGAGTACCGTGATAACTCGGACAAAAAAGAGAATTATATGTATTATATTTAAGATAACACCGCAGTACCTTACGAGTTTTCGGCTGGGCTGCGGTGTTTTATTTGGTTGACATATCTGCCTCGGTGTGGTATATTTTTATAAAGAAATGCTGCGGGAGGTGTGTGCAGTGCAGGTAATTCTCGATAAGAAAAAATATGACGAACTTTGGGATATGGTGTATGATGTATACGGTTTTTGTACAGATCGTGAGGACTGGCTGGATCTGCCCTCTGTGAACAAAAAATACCGTCTTGCAAAGCTGTGGACACAGACGGAGGAAAGCCTTGTGAACGCTGTTTTGAAAAGGCTATGCAAAAATGAGATGTACGCCCTTGACCTGCATCATGATTGTTTCGTTTTCTCGCCCGATGAGGAGATACCGCTTGATTATTGGTATGAAGACAGGCAGAGAAACTGTAATGTGTATTTCCCGAGCTATTATCCCGACGGCGACTATCACTTTTTCATTTCACGGGATCTTGACTTCGCTATCTTCGGGCATCCGTGGCGTAAAGAGATATATGTTATGGGCGAAGAACTGATAAATGAATTTGAAAAGCTGAAGACCGAGCTTGGAATAACAGATCATATATGAGCGAAAGACCCCTCCGTTATTGCGGAAGGGTCTTTCGTTTGCATTTTATGCGGGGAAGTGTATATGTTATTTAGCTTGCGCTCACATCCTGCAATGCTGCACAGCCACGTTCGCCTGTTCTTACCTTTACGACGTTTTCAAGGTCGTAGATGAACAGCTTGCCGTCACCGATGTTGCCTGTGTACAGTACAGCGCTGGCTGTCTCGATGACCTTCTCAACAGGCACCTTGCAGACTGCTATCTCAGCCTTTACCTTTGGCAGCAGGGTAGCCTCCAGCTTAGCGCCTCTGTAATAGTGCGCCTGACCTCTCTGGATACCGCAGCCCAGCACGTTTGTGACAGTGATGCCCGTCACACCTATATCCTCCATTGCAGCAACGAATTCCTGCAAATGCTGCTGCTTGAAGATAGCTACGATCTTTGTAAGCTTTGGTGTACCGTCAAGAGATGGTGTAGTATAGCTCTCCACCTCGATGGCCTTGCTTACGGGTACTCTCTTTACGCTCTTTGCATCGTCCTTTGTATAGCCCAGCATACTTGCATCACCCATTGAAGGTGCGAAGTCGGCATAAGACGATACCAGACCGTGTTCTGTAACATCAAGACCCAGAACTTCTTCCTGTTCGGAAACTCTCAGACCCAGTGTGTGCTTGATGATAACGAAAGTTACAGTGATAGCTGCTGCTGACCAGGCTGCTACGGATACAAAGCCCAGCAGCTGAAGTCCCAGCTGTGTAAAGCCGCCGCCGTAGAACAGACCCTCTGCAGCGATACCGCCGCTTGCTGCCTGTATAGCATATCCGGGAGCTGACTTTGTTGCGAAAAGACCAACTGCGATAGTGCCCCAGATGCCGTTCATCATATGTACACCGACAGCGCCCACGGGGTCATCGATGTGCAGCTTGTGATCTAAGAACCATACACCGAAACATACTAAAAATCCCGAAACGATACCTACCATTATAGCGCCGAAGCAGTCCATGACATCGCAGCCTGCTGTGATGCCCACAAGACCTGCCAGCGAAGCGTTCAGGCACATGGAAACATCGGGCTTGCCGTATTTGAGCCATGTGAATACCATGCAGGTAACTGTTGCGATGGCAGGTGCGACAGTTGTTGTAAGGAAGATGGAGTCCAGCTGACCTACGCTTGAAGCTGCCGCAGGGTTGAAGCCGTACCAGCCGAACCACAGTATGAATACGCCCAGCGCACCCAGTGTCAGGTTGTGACCCGGGATAGCGTTTACCTTGATCTCGCCGTCCTTGGTCTTTGTGAATTTGCCTATCCTGGGACCTACCATCTTAGCACCGATCAGTGCACAGATACCGCCGACCATGTGTATCGCACATGAACCCGAGATATCGTGGAAGCCCAGCTGTGCCAGCCAGCCGCCGCCCCAGATCCAGTGAGCCTCGATGGGATATATCAGCGCACTGATGATACCCGAGTATACGCAGTAGGAGAGGAACTTTGTTCTCTCAGCCATTGCGCCCGAAACGATGGTAGCCGTGGTCGCACAGAATACCAGATTGAATACGAACTGATCCCACTGAAAACTGCCGTAGGCTGTGAAAATATCAAACCCCGGCTTGCCTATAAGTCCCATGGCGTCCTCGCCCAGCAGCAGACCAAAGCCTATGGCGATGAATGCCACTGTACCGATACAGAAATCCATCAGGTTTTTCATGATGATGTTTCCTGCGTTTTTAGCCCTTGTGAATCCTGCCTCAACCATTGCGAAGCCTGCCTGCATGAAAAATACCAGTGCAACGGCTATCATGAACCAGACCCCGAAGGTCGTTTCGCTCGCAGCTGTCTGAACATCCTGCGTTAAAAGTTCTGCATACATATTTATCCCTCCGAAAAAAATTTAAGGTGCTCATGTCTCGGACCTTAGTCACGGACATGAGCACCTCCTTGTGCCGGATATGTTTTTTTGAAAGATATGAGAAGCTTCTTCCTGTAAACAAATAAAGAGCCGCAGCCTTACCCGACCGCAGCTCCTTTGCTGTTCACAAGTGCATTATACCCCATCCGCAGCCGATTGTCAAGAGGTTTTTTGCAATATCGGTCACTCGGACAATTTGTGACAAAAACCGTTGAGTATATTTGGGATTTTCTGACAAAAAATCGGTACTGTCTGATTTTTAGGGTAAAAAGCAGTGCACGAAAGGTTGACTTTTGCTTTTTCGTGTGATAATATCTATATGTTATAGATGTGAGCAATGGCGTTCATGAGAGCTTCGGCTTTTATGGGCGCTTTTTATTCTTTTGGAGGTGTCACAATGTTTGGAAGTATCCATGAAGAGTGCGGAGTTTTTGGTATATTCTCACCTGTCAGGTCAGCACTGGCAGAACCTGTTTACTACGGATTGTATTCGCTCCAGCACCGTGGTCAGGAAAGCTGCGGCATAGCTGTATGTGATGATGGTGTCATAGCTGCCCATAAGGATGTGGGCTTGGTGGGCGATGTTTTTACTCCGCAGGTTCTGTCAGAACTGCCGCAGGGAAATATAGCTGTGGGTCATGTGCGCTATTCCACCACAGGCGGCAGCGAGCGCAGAAACTGTCAGCCCATACTGGTGAACCACCGAAAGGGCAGGATGGCGCTGGCACATAACGGCAACCTCTCCAATGCCTCTGAACTTCGTGACAAGCTCGAACTTGAGGGCGCTATCTTCCATACTACCTCGGATACCGAGATAATCGCATATATCATCACAAGACAGCGCCTGAAACAGCCCTCCATCGAACAAAGTGTTTCTGCGGCTATGGATATTATTGACGGCGCTTATTCGCTGGCAGTGATGTCACCTACCAAGCTTATCGCCGCCCGTGACCCCTACGGCTTCAGACCGCTGTGCTACGGTACACTTGATGACGGCAGCTTTGTGGTAGCCTCCGAAAGCTGCGCAATTTCTGCCATTGGCGGAAAATTCGTTCGTGACATCGAACCCGGTGAGATACTGGTGTTCTCAAAGGATGGTGTTGTCTCCATGACCGAACACTGCCGCACAAAACCTCGCCGCACCTGCATATTCGAGTATATCTATTTTGCTCGCCCCGACTCCTGTATCGACGGTATATCCGTACATTCCGCAAGACTCCGTGCAGGCAGGATACTGGCAGAGCGCTGTCCTGCCGAGGCTGATGTGGTCATCGGTGTCCCCGACTCGGGGCTTGATGCGGCACTGGGCTATTCGCAGGCATCGGGCATACCCTACGGTATCGGGCTCATCAAGAATAAGTACATCGGCAGAACATTTATCTCTCCCGGGCAGAGTTCACGTTCAAATAAGGTCATGATAAAGCTTTCCGCCCTAAAAGAGACCGTTGACGGCAAGCGTGTAGTGCTGATAGACGACTCAATAGTACGTGGCACGACCTCCGAGCGCATAGTGGCACTGCTGCGTGAGGCAGGTGCTAAGGAGATACATTTCCGTGTTTCCGCCCCGCCCTTTACCCACCCCTGTTTTTACGGCACGGATATAGACTCCTGCGAGAACCTCATCGCCTGCAAGCATACGGTGGAGGAGACAGCAAAACTCATAGGTGCCGACAGCCTGGGCTATCTCCCTGTGGAGGAACTAAGCGCCCTTGTGGGTCACAGTGGATATTGCAGTGCCTGCTTCACGGGAGAGTACCCGACTTCTGTTCCCGAGGACAAGCCCAAGGATAAATTTGCCATGAAACTCTCCGAGCGCAAGTGATATACAGCTTGCCTGCAAGGTGTTTGACCCGAGGAAGACCCACCTTGTAATGTTTGAGTCTGCTTTCAAGGCGATATTCAGGCGCAGCGAGGATACTTCCGCTGAACCTGCAAAGGCTTGATATAAATATAACGGAGCTGACGGATCATACATCAGCTTCGTTTTTTAGTCATCTGCCACACAATGGTTGCGCAGGGTTTCCTTAGCTTTTCAGCTCCTTTGCACTTATAGCTCCATATGCACTGTCTGCATTTTTTACTGCCCTTGTTATCGCCTCGCTCATGACCTCTGCCGAAAGTACGCCCACCGTATCCATATCAGCCGCCACATTCCCCAGCGATACCGCATATATACTGTCACCGTCCACCGAGGTGTGTACGGGTCTTATGGAACGTGCGTAGCCGTCATGCGCCATGCCTGCCAGCTTGCACAGCTGTGTTTTGTCAAACTTGGCATTGGTCATGACTATGCCTATGGTCGTGTTTGAAACAAACTTGTTTTCCACGGGAGCTATATGGCTGTACATCACCTCGGTGGTGTCTGCAAAGCCGTTTTTTTCTTCATTGAGCAGTCCTGCGAGCTTGCTGCCCGTGCGGTGATCGAATATATCTCCGAAAGCATTGACCACGACCACTGCGCCTATCTTCAAGCCGCCTGTTTCGATGGCATAGCTGCCTATACCTGATTTCATGCAGCGCTCCATGCCGCATATCTTGCCCACAGTCGCACCACAGCCTGCGCCGAAGTTTCCGTCCCTGTAATTTGGTGAATTAAGCGCACGTTTTGCCGCTTCATAACCCATCTCCCTGTCGGGACGAACTTTTGAGTCGCCCACGGTAAGGTCGAATATATCCGACTGCACCACCAGCGGAACTTTCGTTACGCCCACATCAAGTCCGATGCCGTTTTCTTCCAGATACTGCATAACACCATCAGACGCACCCAGACCATAGGCACTGCCGCCCGATAAGACCACAGCGTGTATCGTCTGTGCCGCCGCAAGCGGATCCATAAGTCCGCTTTCTCTCGATGCGGGACCTCCGCCACGTATATCGAGCCCTGCCGCCATGCCATCTTTGCTTATAAAAACCGTACAGCCTGTGCCTGCCACGGTATCCTCTGCCTGACCTATGGCTATGTTTTCTATCTCGGTTATCGCTATCTCTTTCATATCAACGCTCCTTTGCGTTTATTTCAGCGCCCGTATGCCTTTAATGTGTGCCGCAGTCATGGCGATGTCACTTACATTCAGTCTGCCGCTGCGGTCAACGTCCGCCAGCATCAGCGCACTTGCCGTCAATGAGTGTATCCCTTTTATATGAGCCGCCATCATGGAGATGTCTGTTACATCCACTCCGCCGTCACCGCTTGCATCTCCGAGCGTTGCTTTCGGCTGAACGGGTACAGTGAATGTCCTGCGCAGATAGTTGTAGAAACACTGTCTCCAGAACTTGTAGTTGTGCGCATAGCCCTCGGGATAGTCCGTCTGATGTTTAAGCCCCATCTCGTCCCAGACCTGAGCATAGTATTTCGTGACATCCAGATTCCACGGGTCCTCAGTGCCGCAGGTCATATATAGATAGTAAGGCACTTCATCTTCATCGGGCATGGGAAATTCCTCAAAGTACGGCGTGTTCCAGAAAGTGCCCTTGTAATAATCGGTGGGTATCACTCCCGAGTCTGGGGCAAATCCCGAGATGTATCCGAATTTGTCAAGCCACTTGAAACCCGTTGTCAGCGATTCCGCACCGCCCTGCGAAACACCTGCCACTGCTGTGTTCTCCCTGCCTGTCTTGACGGGGAAGTTTTCCTCGATGTACGGCATAAGGTCAACAGCTATATCATCTACCACCTTGTCATAAATAAAACGCAGTTCTTCATCGGACTTGCTCTCCTTGTCCGCCTGCTTGTCGGTATACATATCCACATTTACGATTATCTGCGGCACAGTCAGCCCGTCATGCAGCATATTCCCGTAAAGCAGTGTCAGGTAGGAGTCTTGCTTTATCTGGTTGGTGTGGTTGCCGCCCCAGCCGTGTATAACGTACATCACAGGGTAGCTCTCATTCTCATCATAGCCTGCGGGCAGAAGTATGTTGCACTGCTTGTAGTCGTCCGCCGTGGTGGAAAAATACTCCACATCTGTGAGTATCGTGCCGTAATCCACATCATCACGTTTATCAAATACATCATCGGGCAGGTCGTATTCGGTCGGCACTGAGTAAATGTCATCCGCTTTCTCTTCTTCGTGAACTTCATCTGATGTCGGTGCTTCGGCTTGACTTTCTTCTTTCTCGGCTTTATCCACAGCGCTGCTGTCGTTTGCCGATTCAGCCTGTGCAGCCGATGTTATAGTGGTATCATTTTTGCTTTCGCTGTCCTGCTGTTCAGCGCAGGCAGTAAGTGTCAGCAGGAGCGCAGCTACAAAAGCCGCAGACCTTGTAAGTGCTTTTATCATCATGTTTTCCACCATCCATTCTGTGATAACGTATTAAGCTCTTTGCTATAGTAAATGACATTAGAAATTCTACATAGTCCACTTGTCGAAACTATGATACTTGTTTCGATGAGTGTCCGATGTATAGAAATATATGTCGTTTAATATATTATATAGCATTTTTTTCAAAATAGCAAATATCTATATTGAATGGCGAACTATTCCTGTTATGAATTGCAAAGCTGCTGTAAATATATCTTGCTTATACCCAGCCATTCACGTACCCGGAACGATGGCAGCACCCGTATATCCGTATCTGCGCATATGGCTCTGACCTTTTGTGCGCCCTCATTCTTTGCCGCCAGTGCCCCACGGTACTGATGAAAGCCGTCGGTGACTATGGCTATATCACGCTTGTTGGTCAGCTGCAAGGAATATTTCAGGTTCTCCTCGGTGGAGGTTGCCTTGTCCTCCACTATTATACGGCTGCTGTCAGCACCTTTTTTGGTGAGGTATCTTTCCATGCACTCCGCCTCGGTGATGCCCTCGCCATTGCCCTTTCCGCCTGTGACAATACATATGGCATCAGGATATTTTTCCATAGCATCATAGGCTGCATCAAGTCGGCTTTGCAGCATCTCCGAGGGTTCATCGCCTATCACCTGACACCCGAGAACTATCAGCACTTCGGGGGACTCTGCTTTTGCGTTCATAGCCCCTATCATCATTCCCGAAAGCACTGCCGCATATATCCCACCTATAATGGTTATTCCCGGAAAGAAACGCAGTACCGCCCTGCCTGCCCTTTTCTCCCAAAGCTTTTTCATCAGTGGGAAGATCAGCGTTATAACTATCAGAAATACAGCGAATACCATGCCGCAGAGCATACCCTCATTCGCTATGGGAGAGATCGAGAATACCGCAAAAAGCAGCAGCTCGGGTATTATGAGCAATAGTCTTTTCATGTTTTAACTCCTGTTGACTTTACCTGTCAAAAAAAGCATCGGGAGAACGCTCCCGATGCTGTATGTTTCTGTGAGCTTTTGATGCTCGTAAATTAAAGTTCTCCCTCGCCGCCCATCAGCCTTGTCATCTCTTCGATGCGCTCCAACGGGAAGGGTGGGAATGAAACGGGCTTCATCGCAATGGACATCAGCTTCATGGGGTTGTCATCGGCAGCTATCCTGTTGGAACTGAGAGCTCCGCATATCCTGCACCTGTGTATTATCGCCCATTCGCCATTCTTCCTGACCCATACCGCTACAGGCTCCATAACGCCGCCGCAGTCAGCCAGCCTGTCACCCGGTTCGATATCCAGATGCTGACTTGCCAGACAGTACGGGCAGTGGTTCCTGTGAGATGATCCTGCGCCCTCGGGCACGACCGTCCTGCCGCAGAATTTGCAGGTGAATGTGTCATTGCAAGCGTGTGTTTTATAATAGCCCTTTTCAAAAGACTTTCTTTTATTTTCTCTGTTCATTTTTGACCTCCATAGATAAGTTAGTTTTAAATTCTTCCTAACTTCCGGAAGGTCACTAAGATGCAGCTGACCTTCCGGCTATGCTGCAATCTCCATTGTAATATTAGTTTTCATGCAAACTCCTTTTCATATCAATAATCATACGTGATCGATAAAAAGTTATTGCGATCATCGGCAAGTAAATTATAGCACTTCTGACCCCTAAAGTCAATAGTTCAGTGCTAAGTATCACCCTGACTGTGCAAACTATGCGCTGTATGATGCAAGCTGTTCCGAAGATATTGCTTTTTTTCGCTTAGCAGGTTATAATATAGACACAGCAAGGGAAAGGAGATAAGCCAATGAAGATAAAGCTTATGGTCAGTGAGGAAAACTACTCACAAATATTTAAAGAACTGACCGCCATGGGTGTCGAGATAGATGATGGTGCGCAGCTGATACTCTCCGAGAAAAACGTATATGTCAGCCGATTGATAGGCAGGCATGATAACGAGATATTCAGGCTCAACACCAAAGATATCTCACACATCGAAAGCTTCGCTCACGACATAATCGCCCACTGCGGCGGTGATGAGTATAAACTCACAGAACGTCTGCGGCGGCTGGAGGAGATACTTGACCCCGAGGAATTCATACGTGTCAGCAACTCGGTGATAGTCTCGGCGGAACATATCAAGAGCATCAGACCCTCACTCAGTCAGAAATTCGTACTGACAATGTCGGACGGCTCAAAGGTCGATGTGACCAGAACATACTATTACATATTCAAAGAATTTATGGGCATTTGAAAGGAGACAAACAAAATGGGAATCGCATGGGTATTTATTATTATCGCACTGGTTATCGCAGCATTTGTAGGACTTGCTTTAGCAGTCTATATGGCAGTGTACAAAAGGAAGATAGCACTCAGGCTCTCGCAGGGCAGGTCTGAGGGAAAGAAAATGATGTCACCCCTGTTATTCTTCGTGATAACGCTGGTATGTGTAATACCGCTGGGGCTTATCCTGACGATACTTGTGTCAAGGGCTTTCTATTCGGCTCAGAACAGAGGCATGGAAATGGGCATGGCACAGCCTTCTCTCAGAGCAGTTGGTGAGACTGCCCTCGAAGACAGTCCATTCTCGGGCTACACCACAGGTGCTGATATCAAGGGCTATGATATGACCACCTACAATGACGGCGATACAACATTCTATTGCTACACCGCAGATGACAGCCTGTACGGTGTGCTGCCCAGAATGCTCATCTGTGTGGATGACGGCGGCAAAGATGTCAAGACACTGCGCATGAAGATGGATTACCGCAGCACCAATGCAGACGGCGCTGCCAGCTTCATAGGCACTCCCGAAAGTGCAGTGCTCTATGCCCTCGATGCAGATGGTTTTGACGGCACTCTCGACCTGGAGTTTTGCGGCATAACCACCCAAGAATATGTGGAGGGCGGCGAAAGAATGGATGAAGAGTATTTCAGCACAGCCGATGTTAAAGGCAGCCTGACACTTGATATGGCTTATCCCGAAGAATAATATGAAATGCCGTTTCGTACCTATGAAACGGCATTTTTTAACGTGTGGTATTGAAAGCATGAATAAAATGTGTTATAATAAATATTGATACCGAACGTATGCAGCGTTCGGCAAATTGAGCGAAAGGATCATTTCGGAAAATGGAAGAGAGACAGAATATCAACAAAGAATGTGATGTGCCAAAGGGTCTTACCCTTGATGAGGTAGACGCTTCGTGCTGTGAATTGGGCGATATAGTGCCCTCAAAGGTGCTTGACTACGATATCGTTGTGGTGGGCGCAGGTGCAGCAGGTGTTCCTGCGGCAGGCTGGGCAGCTGAACTGGGCGCTAAGGTCGCACTGCTGCAAAAAGCCAGCGGTGTGGTATCCCAGGGCAACTGCGGTTCAGCCATAATCAAATCACGTTCCACCAAGGCAGGTATAGCGAAGTGGATACATCACACCAACGGTCTTTGCGACTGGAGAGCTGATACCAAACAGCTTCGTGCCTATGCAGAACACTCCGAGGAAGCCATGATGTGGTTCTGGAACCGTGCAGGCATGACTAAGGAGACCGAGTACGGTGACGGCAGCAAGGTCGATAACAATAAGGAGAGCGCAAAGCTTCTCAACGACGGCGAGGGTCTTTGTGCGTTCATCAGCACCAGCGGCGATTTCACAGGTGTCTGGAAGGACAGGGAGCAAAGCTATGACTACGGCGATGACCACTGCTATTTCTGGGCGCCCTGGGTAGGTCCCAAGCCCAAGAACGTAGGCCATGCACTGCGCAAGGTGCTGGATAATGTCAGGGAAAAGCACCCTCAGCTGGAGCCTTTCTTCTCGACCCCTGCGGTGAAACTCTTGAAAGAAAACGGCAGAGTCACAGGTGTTATAGGCAAGACCAAGGACGGCGAATACATACAGTTCAATGCATCTAAGGCGGTCATACTTGCCACAGGCGATTATACCAATAATCCCGAGATGGTCAGCCGCTGGTGTCCCGATATTGCCGAGTTCGATAAGAAACAGTTCGGCAAAACAGGCGACGGTCATGTGCTTGCCATCAGCGCAGGCGCTAAGATGGAGAATATCGGTCATACCAAAATGATGCACGATTTCGACTCCGCACTGATGTTTGAAGAGCCTTTCTTGTTCCTGAATATGGAGGGCGAGCGTTTCACCAATGAGTATACGGGATTTGTCTACATGGGAAATATCCTGAAGACCCAGCCTTCATTCAAGGGCAGTATGCTCGATGCCGACCACCGGGACGGTTCAAAGGGCTGGTACTGTGCGATATATGACAGCGACTATGTAAACTGGGATAAGGACGAATTTGTAAGCGGCATGGTACCGCCTGCTGTAATGGAGAAGTTCATTCCCGGGGCTGTTGAAGATCCGCAGGGCGTTTTCAAAAACCTTATCGACCTGCACCGCTGTGATACCCTGGAAGAACTTGCGGCTGAGCTGGGTCTGCCCTATGATAAAATGAAAGCCTCCATCGACAGATATAACGAACTCTGTGAAACGGGCATAGATGAGGATATGGGCAAGCCTGCGAAGTATATGCATAAGATAGAAAAAGCACCTTTCTGGGGCGCACGCAAGCATATACGTGTATCTGCGGAAGTTTCGGGCGTTGTGGTGAATGAGAACGGTCAGGCGCTGGACGAGTGCGGCAAGCCCATAGACGGTCTGTACTGTGTGGGCAATCTGGGCGGACCTTTCTACGGCGGCGGAGATTACC
Organism: uncultured Ruminococcus sp.; assembly: GCA_902788785.1. Lineage (GTDB taxonomy): Bacteria > Bacillota > Clostridia > Oscillospirales > Ruminococcaceae > Hominimerdicola. The sequence goes on along the minus strand of CADALT010000024.1, from coordinate 5,629 downwards.
CATTCCACCAGACAGGTCTTTCGCTGGGCAGATGCTATACCTTCGGCATGATAGCTGCTAAGCACGCCATGGGAGCACTCTGATGAAAAGGGCGCTCATAATGGCAGCTGCCTGTATAATGTTGGGTTCGTGCTCGCATAATGGCAGGGATAACTCCGAGAATGAAGCAGTGACTAATGAACACTTCGGCAGCTTCTACATCGGTATATGTCAGAGCTATGACTTTAAATATGAGAGCACTCCCGTATTCAAAGATAATATGGTCGGCATATCCATAACCGATGCCGACGGCAAAGAGGTCTTCTACTTTGAGCCTGTGCGAAAGCTTGATTTCTACGGTGTCTGCTGGGAAAAAGATAACTATAATATCTGGGTGCAGTCAGGCGATATCGGCACGGTCTGCTATGCATATCATGACGGCGAATGGACACTCGATAAGGACGCAGTACGTCCCGACTATATAATATCAAAATATGATTAAAACAAGGGGCTGCTGCAACTGCGCAACAGCCCCTTGTCTTGATATTATCAGTGGAAGTTTATTACCTTGTCGTAATCATAACCTCTGTCGGGTGTATACTCACGCTTTGTGAGCTCGAAGTATACCACGCCGTTTTTCTTGACGTTCACCGCAAACTCTCCGCCGTTAATTATATCGCTCTTTATAAGAGGATAAGCCGAGGAGCGTATCAGTGCGGTCTGTTCCTTGGTGGGATAAGCAGGTTCGCCCAGATCGTGCCAGATCTTCAGCGGATTGCAGCATTCTTCATCAACGGTCTTGGTGATGAGTGTGTATTCGCCGTTTGCAGGCAGAGCGATACTGCGCTCAAACTCATCTCCGTCAATGTTCCAGAGTATGCCTGCATAGCCCTTTTCACCCTTGACTATAACAGTGTTGTTGTCCTTGAACACACAGGTCTCGCCAAAGTTTTTCAGCTGCTTGTAGAAAGAGAATGTGTGGAATGTGGGCTTGGGTATATTGCCTGCTGCTACCAGACCAAATCCGCCGTGGAACAGCGAGAAAGGTACGCCCTGCTCTTCGAATACGTCGCCGAATGTCCAGTAGGAATAGCTTTCGTTCATATCGCCCAGACGTGAAAGCTGCTGTGCAAGATATGCCGCATTGATGTTAGTGTCATGTATAACGCCCTTGGGAGTGTAGGATGTACTGAACTCCGTGATGTGTATAGGCAGTCCCTTGAACTCGTCAAAGGAGTCCACTATATCCCTTGTGGACTGTAGATTTTCTATCCTTGCATAGGGGTCTTCAAGCTTAGAGTAGTCGTAGTGACCTATCCTCTCGGGGAATTCCACAGTGTAGTGGTGGCGTGTGACTGCATCGGGCTTTATGCCGCTCTCTTTGCAGAACTTCATGAAAGCCTCTATCCATTCAGCGTCCTTTACACCGCATATCGCAGGTCCGCCCACCTTGAAACGGCTGTCGTAAGCCTTGATAGCCTTGAAAGTCTCCAAAAACAGCTTGAAATATTCCTGCATATCGGCATCTTTCCAGAAACCCGGCAGATTAGGCTCGTTCCAGACCTCTATGTTCCAGTCGAGGACCTCCTCGCCGTAACGCCCACGGAGATGTTCAAGCAGAGCGATGACCATATCTGTCCACATCTTGTAATCCTTCGGGGGAGTTGTGTTGCCCTTCCAGTAGAAAATGGTCTGAGTGCCGCTGGCAAGCTTTTCAGGCATGAAACCCAGTTCCAGATAAGGACGTATGCCCAGTTCAAGGAACTTGTCGAATATGCGGTCGATGTAGGTGTAGTTGTACTCGACCTTGGTCACACCGTCCTCCTCATATTCCTGATAAATAGCCACATCGTCCGAGAACAGACCGTGTCCTCTGATGTTCTTGAAGCCTATCTCCTCCTGTACCATTTTAAGCTGCGAGAGATATTCCTCAGTCAGCGCAAGACCCAGCCTGCCTGTGCCTACGCAGTGATCCACATTGTTATAAAAATCAAAAGTTTTGCTGTCATTCACTATTATTTTTTCCATAAAGATGACCTCCTTATCTAAAAGCAAATTTGGTATGACATCTTTGCTTTTACTTTATTATAATATCAACGCCCACATAAGTCTAACTATTGATTGCTAAGAAAAAGACAATTATTGAAAAATTGTATTGTCCCCAAACCCCTCGGACAGAACAACTTTTAAATAAAAAACTCCTGCATCTGAACAGGAGTTTAGTATCGTGTTTTATTGTTTGTAAGCCCTAGGATATAGTCACAACTCACACCATAATACTTTGCAAGCTTTATTACGATGATAACAGGCACCTCACGCCCACCACGCTCGTATTTTGAGTACAGCGATTGGTCGCAGGAAAGATATCCCGATATCTCTTTCTGAGTCTTGCCGTTGTACTCACGCAGTTCTTTTATTCTTGGAAATATCATTTTACGTCCTCTTTTTCAGGCGGGATATATTTGATGATGTCGGATAGATCACATTCGAGAAAGTCGCATATCCTTGTCAGCACATAAAGATCGACCCTTGCCAGCTTGTTGTTGCAGTATGAATTCAGCTGTGTCTGCTGCAGATTGCAGGCACGGCATATTTTATATTTCGATATACCCCTCGATTTGCGGTATTCATCGAGAGTTATTACTATTTTCCCCGACATCTTATCACCTCTTGCATCTATATACATATTATACAGAAACAGTGTAGATATTCATAGATATAAGTAAATACTATGTATATATCTACATATATTTTATTTGAAATATACTTGACAAATAGGACTATTTGTCCTATAATGAAAATATAATAATCACCAATAAAAGGAGTGTATATCATGAAAAATATTAAAACTATAATTACTGCTTGTGCCGTAATAATATCCGCTGTAACGTTAACAGCCTGCGGCAGTACCCAAGCACCTGCCGCAGAGACAACGGTCACAACTACGACCACAGCCGAGACTACCACAACCGAAGTCATCACCACGACTGTCCCCGAAACCACTACTACCACCGAAACTACAACGACTGAAATAACACAAACAGAAGTGGAAGAAGAAAAGTATCCTATGGAAGAGTGTATACGTAAAGTGATCAAAGATCATACAGGTCAGGAAGTTGTGTCTTTTGAAGAAACAGATGAATATCAAGGAATATATTATATAGCTGTTTTAGAGAATGATGAAAAAGTTGCAGTAGGTTCTGCTAATGGTAAGATGTTTACCAGAATGTTTAAACTTGGAAATCTTACTAGTATGGATGATTATAAAATTAGAGATCATAGAGATGAAGACTTAGATTGTGACTATCAGCTAGCATATATGGATAAGACGGAATATGATTATATCCACTAAAGTGATAAACCTTTGACATAGTTTTCTTTACATTTTCATAAATATGTGCTATACTTCCGGTAAGAGATAAAAACATCAAGGAGATGATGGATATGGCAGATATGCTGGAGTATCTTGACTGGAGGGGCGATGTGCCTTTTTCGGTATCGCCGTTCAATGAGGTCGACGCTTTGCTGCTGGCACAGCTAAGCTATTTTCCTGCGGAGGGTATAGTGTCTGCTGAGATGGATGGACCGCTTTTGCTGAAAGAGGTCTATTCTAAGTTCGATGCGAAAAAGATACCCGAAGAAGTCAGGATAGTCAGCTTCGATCAGGACGTGGAGCTGATGCGTAAAATGTCCGAGTCAAAGCGTTTTGCTGATATGAAAGTCGCCGCATATATGAATGTGGTCAATCCGCCCATAGATTTGCAGTTCGCAGCCCTGACCTGTATACTGGATGACTTCGTTTTCGTGTCATACCGTGGCACAGACGGTTCTATCGCAGGCTGGAAGGAAGACTGCAATATAAGCTTCATGGACGAAACACCTGCCCAGTGCATGGCGGTGGAATACATAAAAAAGCATTTTAAAGATGATACCCGTACTCTCGTGCTGGGCGGACATTCAAAGGGCGGAAATCTTGCGGTATACGCAGCAGCATTCTGTCCCGAGGATATGCAGCAGAGAGTAAAGCGCATATATTCCTTTGACGGTCCGGGCTTCAAGGACGAGATAACTTCATCTAAGGAGTATAATGCCGTGTCGGGCAGGATAGTCAGTGTGATACCCCAGTCATCATTGGTAGGTCAGCTGCTTTCCGGCACCATAGAACACCGCATAATCAAGAGTACCGCCAGCGGTATAATGCAGCATCTGGCATACTCCTGGCAGGTTCGGGCGAATAGTTTTGACTACGCCGAAGAACTCTCAAAAACAGGCGTGTTCATAAACAGAACTATGAGCAGCTGGCTGAGTTCTCTGGACGATAAGGACAGACGTACTTTCGTCGATGCCGTATTCGGTGTGCTGGAAGCTTCCGACAGCGAAACTTTCAAGGGGATGCACCAGAATAAGCGAAAATCATTTGCAGCTATAATAAAAGCCCTTAAAGCCCTGTCTCCCGAACAGCAGGCTGCCGCAAAGAAAGCCCTCTCCCAGCTGGCGAGCCAAGGTAAAAAAGCCCTGATAGCAGGACTTGAAGAAGAGGAGAAAAAACAAAAACGCCCTGCACTGACGGATAAGCGTCCTGCAAAGGCTTAAGGCAACACCGCACAACTACCGCCTGACGGCTTTGCACGCAATTTGCTTGCATAAATTCCGTCATATTACCCAAATTCTCCTTGACTTGTTAAAAAAAGAGCGCCCGAGCAATTTTGTTCGGGCGTAAAATTTTGGTGGTTTTGGTGTATATGTTTTTTAGGTGAAGGTTTTGAACGACTGCCTCTCAGCACCCGTTCGGTTGTCTCTCTTTCTGTAATATATTATAGTCCATTTTAATGTGAAATTCTACCAACTAAAGTTTGAAATTCCGCAACGGGCAGTTGCAAAATGTGATTTTTAGCTGAAAAACCGAACTTCGACAATATCTTTACATTCGCTCTGAAATATGGTATAATAAAAATATTAAAGACAAAAGAGGTAATGATATGAAATATATATATGAACTGTTCTCGAATGTATATGTGATAACGGCGCTGGCTTCCTGGGGCGAAGCTCAGGTACTAAAGACCATCATACACGCTATAGTCAATAAAAAGCTGGATATGTCAAGGCTGTTCGGTGATGGCGGTATGCCAAGCGGACATTCCGCAACCGTTACATCTCTTGCAGCGATAATAGGCTTGGTCAAGGGACTTGATACGGTGGAATTCGCCGTTGCCGGCATAATCGCAGTCGTGGTCTGTCACGATGCAATGGGTGTACGGCTTGAAACAGGCAAGCAGGCGACTATACTGAATGAGATGATAAAGACCGTTGAACTGTTTGCTTCCGAAAAGCTGCCCGAGGTCAAGCTGAAGGAATTCGTCGGGCATACACCTTCGCAGGTCGCAGCAGGTGTTATGCTGGGTATAGTGAATTCGCTGATAGTTTATAACGCTTTCCTGAAATAATGATAGAAGATGTAAAGGCTATGCTTTTGCATCTTTTTTTATATATTGCAGGCTAAACTATTGATTTATTTGTGCAAATATGATATAATAACAAAAGCAAATATTTATATGAAACCTGCTAAGAAAAATCAATAGGCAAAACAGCCAAAGTTGAAAGTGCAGCTTTGTTGAAAGTGATTGATGAAATGGGAATAAAAAAGGCATAG
>CADALT010000023.1 GCA_902788785.1 uncultured Ruminococcus sp. | reverse complement strand
ATACTTGGCAGAGCTTACAAAACGCCGAAACTTGCAGGCTTTGCCAATTATCAATCAAATCCCTTTCATAATTCTATAAGAAGATCGATACCTGTTTCAAGCCGATAAGAAACGGGTATTGATTTTTTTATGCGGGATACTGACAAAGCTATCTTAACGGACCGTGCTTAGCGGTCCGTTTATTTTATTTCATCACTTTGTAAACCACTTTATGCCGTAATCATCAAGATGTCTGACTATCGATACGGGAACTCTCAGCTTGGTGCTCTCGCACTTTCTGGAGGTGTATTCCTCCCTGATGCAGCTCTTTACAAGTCCGCCATCTTCGGGATAAATGAAGGTATACCTCTGCAAGCCGCCCGGCACTGTCAGACCGTCATCGTGCTCATACGCTATGACCTCTCGGTCGAGGTACAGCCTCATGATGTACTCAGCCCCGACTATCCTGCCGTCCTCATATTCATAATGACCGCAGGCACCGCCCAGCATACTGTTTACGTACATCCACAAAAAGCTCACAGGCTTGTTTTCTTCATCAAAATGTTCTATGGTGATACGGTTCATATCTCCGCCGCCCGAGGGGAAAAGCATACCTATGCGCATATCATCACGCCTGACAAAGAACTCTTCACGCACAACGCTGTCATTCTTGCCATAGTAAGCCGAATACTCAGGCTCGCCGTCGCAGTAATAGTGTGCCGCCTTGCCTGCCCTTTTGCGCACAGCGCCCTTGTATATCTTACGGGGCAGCACTGTACTGTCAGCTATCTCAGTGATGTAGAAGCTGTTATACGGCTCAAAGGGACTTTCGCCCCAGACCATGCTGTAGCCCGAAAGCTTCTTCTCAGCCACCATTTTCTCGTAATGCTCCACCGAAAGCGCAGCAGGCTGTTCGTCGCTGCCGTCATCCGATGGTATTTTCAGGTCGGAATAGCAGTCGCAATACACCCTGATAAGCTCCCTTGCTTCCTCGACAGCCTCTCTCAGCCGTTCTTCCGTATAATACATACTGCCTTCCTCCCCTTTCATGTTATTATCGGTTGTTACGCCAATGCTTTCAGCGAATACTTCTCGGTATACTCCTCAAGCTTGGTCTCATATGTCCTTGTGCCGTGCTTATGCAGGTCATCAAGATACTCGTGCTTTTTCAGTGTCTCATACTGCTGTTTCTGAGATATCAGGTAGATAGCGATATTTGAGCAGTGGTCGGATATCCTCTCCACATTGGTAAGTATATCCAGGAAATGTATACCAACTTCGATGGCACACAGCCCCTTCTTTGAACGGTCGATATGCACCGCCTTGAGCTCCTCGACCAATCTGTCCACGACCTCCTCCAGAGGTTCTATCTCCGTGAGGATATCCATATCCATAGTCTTGGTAGCTTCGATAGCCAGGTCGATTATCTCGCCTATCGCACCGTTTACCACTGCAAGCTCGCTGTTCGCTCTGTCAGAGAAGTGTGCCTCCTCCTCATAGAGCACCGCAGCAGTCTCGCTTATATTTACAGAATAGTCGCCTATTCTCTCGTATTCCGATATAAGGTGGAACAGTGTGGTCACCATTCTGGCTTCGTCCTCATTGAGGTCGCAGTCATTAAGCTTTATAAGGTACTGACCCACTCTGTCCTCCAGCCTGTCGAGCAGTTCCTCACGCTCGTTGAGCTTCTCCACTTCTTTCAGGTCGTACCTGTCCAGAAGTTCGCAGGCTGTCTCAAAATTTTTGCGTGCATATATACCCATCTGCACCACAGCTTCCTTGGTCTGGGCTATGGCAACATTTGGTGTCACCAGGAAACGCTCGTCCAGCAGATCTTCCTTGGTGAACACATCGTCCTCCTCACCGGGCTTATCACGAACGGTCAGGCAGGCAAGCTTCTCCAGCAGACCTGCAAAGGGGATGAATATAGCTGTAACGATCACATTGAACAGTGTATGGAAATTTGCGATGTCGCCATCGTCAAAGCCCTTATCCCAGAAAGCCCAGCCTATGGTGAACTGTACTGCATATATGACTATCAAAAACAGTATCGTGCCGATGAAGTTGAAGTAGAAGTGCAGCAGAGCCGCCCTCTTAGCGTTCTTTGAAGAATTGAGCGACGACAGCAGAGGTGTCGCACAGGTACCTATATTAGTACCCATTATTATAGGGAATGCTGATGCGAACAGCACCGCACCGCCTGTCTCCTTGGCGATTATCTGGAGTATACCTACCGCAGCCGCACTGGACTGAGTGCAGATAGTAACAACTATACCTACCAGTATACCCAGCGCAGGGTTTTTCAGCAGGCTGAATATCGAACGAACTGTGTCGGGGTCCTTGAACAGAGGTCCTATGGAACCCTTCATCGTGGTGATACCTGTAAATAGTATAGCCACGCCCAGCAGTATCTCGCCGACAGTCTTATACTTGTTCTTCTTTGCGAACATCAGTACACCCATACCTGCCACCGCAAGCATGGCTGAAAGATTTATGGGGTTTATCAGATTTATCAGGAAATTATCCGACTGGCCCACACTTGCTAGTCTTAATATATGTGCGGTCATGGTCGTACCGATATTGGCACCCATGATGATACCAACCGCACCACGCAGCTTCAGCAGACCTGCATTAACAAGGCCTATGACTATTACGGTCGTAGCTGTTGAGGACTGTACCGCAGCGGTAACTATCGCACCGAACAGGATACTCGTAAAAATATTGCCTGACACCTTGGCAAGTATTTTCTCCATCAGACCGCCTGCTGCCTTTTCAAGTCCCGAACTGAGGGTCTTCATTCCGTACATGAACATGGCGAGACCGCCCAGCGCCACTAAGATGTTAAAAAAAACCGACATTTTACTTCCAATTCCTTTCCCTTGCAGCCTCCCTGACTGCACTTTATATGATAAAACATTATATCCGTACATCTTAAATTATACCTTATTATAACATGATTGTCAATAAATTTCCCGTAAAAAAACGAAGTTATTTTAACAATTTAACATCAAGCTCTATTGAATTTTTTGACGTTATTTTAAAAAATGATAATGTCGGGCAAAGAGTCAAAAAAATAATACATTCACCTATTGAAATCGGGCGAAAAATGTTGTATAATAGAAAATGGATATCTGTCGGCACAGTTTGGTCAGACAGATAGGGGCAAGGAGAAGTATTAGACGATTCAAGAAGGAGAGCAGGACCTAATGGAGAACAGGAGCAAAGAAGATCTTGCAAGGATGATAGCACGGAACATGGCTGCATCGGAGAGTGCGGAGGACAGGTATGAGCCCGTCGGGGGTGTCACCGATTTCGGTGAGGACGCTTATTACGATGACTATGCACCCGTGAGGACTGTAAAGAAAAAACGTCCGGCAGCACAGACAAGCAAAAGCTCGGGCGGCACAAAGAAAAAGAGCAGTTCAAAGAGTACAGGCGCAAAAAGCGCTTCATCAAAGAAAAGCAGCACCTCTGCAAAGTCAAAGAGCGGCAGTAAAAAGGCTACTGCGGCAGCTGTTAAAAAGAAGAAGGCCAAGAAGAAGTTAAGGCTCAACGGCACTAAGGTCGCAGCTATCTGCACGGTGATAGTGCTTGCAGGCTTAGGCTGCGGACTGGGCATATTCTTCACGGGAAAAAAGAATTACGAGAACAAGTTTTTGCCCAACACCTACGTGAGCGAGGTAAACGTAGGCGGCATGGATAAGGCGAGAGCCATCGAGGAGCTGAAAAAGGCTGCGGTCATTCCCGAGAACCTGCTGGTAACCAAGAAGGACGGCACAAGTATCGCCATAAAGCTCAGCGATATAGGCTATGTCGATGATACCGAGAAAATGGTCGAGCAATACTACAGCGAGCAGAACCACGATAAGTGGCTCTCGGCACAGTTCGGCAAAGAAGAATTCACCATAAACAGCGCTTTCAGCTACGACAAGGACAAGCTTGAGGCTCAGCTTGCGCATAAGCTGATAGACGACCCCAAAGCTACACCGCCCAAGGATGCGTACATCGCCCAGAACGATAACGGCAGCTTCACGGTGGTGAACGAGGTCGAGGGAAACACTATCGACGACAAGAAGATAGCGCTCATCTACGAGTACGTGGAAAATGAGCTGGATAACATGAATTTCGATATCGCCATCAGTTCGCTGGACTGCTATAAGCTGCCCAGAGTAAATTCCAAGGAGCTTATGGAGGACTGCAACAAGCTCAATAATCTGCACAATATGGAGATCACCTTCGAGTTCAAGCTGGGCAAGGAGCTGATCGACGGCAAGCAGATAATGGAATGGACAGATTTCGATATAGAAAGCCCCGTAAGCGGTCTGCAGATCGACCGTGAGGCTATCAGGAGCTATGTAAAAACGCTGGAGGACAAGTACAATACCTTCGGCAAAGACAGAGAATTTGAGTCCACCAACAGGGGCACCATCACAGTTCCCCAGGGCGACGGCTGTTACGGCTGGTGGCTGGACGAGGACGGCATGATAAACCTGATAGTACGTACCATCGAAAGCGGCGAGTCGCTGGATACCGAGCCTGTATGGTACGAGAATCCCGATTCGCACTACCAGTATACCTGCAACCCTGACTGGCTGACACCCACAAAGGATTTCTCGGATACATATTTCGATGTTGACCTTAGCGCACAGCATCTGTGGTACTACGAGAACGGCAAGCTGATGATGGAGAGCGACTTCGTTTCGGGCTATCCCAGCGAGTCGAGAAACACACCCGCAGGCGTATACAAGCTCTGGATAAAGGAGCGCGGCAAGACACTGGTGGGCAGTTCGGACGGACAGTCTTACGCATCATACGTTGAATTCTGGAACTATATAAGTACCATCGGCATAGGTTTCCACGATGCTTCATGGCAGGAGGGCGTATTCGGTGGAACAAAGTACCAGTCAGCCACATGGGGCAGCCACGGCTGTATAAACCTGCCCTACGATAAAGCAGAATATATCTATGAGAACGTAGACTACGGCACGCCCGTATTCGCATATTGGTCGGAATAAAGCATGATCGAGCGAACACAGAGCCGCAAAGACCAAAAACGCTCCGAGCGCAAAACCATGCACCAAAACAAAAAGAGGTGACGAGGGGAGTTTTCGGTCAAGCAAATATCAAAATCTTTGATTTTGATATTGTTCACAGAAAGGCTTGCGGGAGTGTGAGGGCAGAGCCCTCACATCAAGGCACAAAAGAGCGTTCTCCACAAACACTGGAGAGCAAAGCAAATAACACGGATCAAATAGGCGGACAGGCTGTGCTCGTCCGCCGTTTTATATAAGAAGGAGTTTTTTATATGAGAAAAATACTTTTGATACACGGACCGAATCTCAATCTTCTCGGAGAAAGAGAACCGGGCGTATACGGCACGGATACTTTCGAGACCATCAATGATGAGATAACCGAGCACGCTATGGCGCTGGGTATGCACTGCGAGGTATTTCAGTCCAACCATGAGGGCGAGATAATCGACCAGCTGCATCTGGCTCGCAAGAAGTTTGACGGTGTGGTCATAAACGCAGGTGCGTATACCCATTACAGCTACGCTATACGTGATGCCATAGCCGCCATAAAGATACCCGTGGTGGAAGTTCATCTGAGCAATATACACGCAAGGGACGAGTTCCGTTCAAAGTCAGTCATAGCGCCCGTTTGCGCAGGACAGATCTCGGGATTCGGAAAATATTCCTATCTCATGGGCATAGATGCACTGGCTTACAGATGGAAAGCAGAAGACGAAAATGAACAGGCAGAATAGTACGTATGCAGAATTTCTTACAAAGCTGCCCGATACGGCGACATACGAAAAGCCGACACAGGAAAAGATAAACGATATCCGAAATGAGTTCCGCTCTTTATTTAATGTCGGACTGCCTGATGATTACATCGAATTTCTGCACTGTACAAATGGTTTGTCATATGACGGGCGCAACATCTGCGGTGTGTATGATGAAGTGTTCCTTGCCGAATATCCGAGAAAAAAGAGCATGGATATAATACGATCCAATTCATCATTCAGGGATACGACAGATATTACCGACTATATCCTGCTGGGAAAATCAAGTATAGATCACATCGTTTACAATATCAGCGAAAAGAAATATAAGATACTCAGCAATGGAACAATGGAGCGCTTCGGATCATTTGATTCGTTTATCGAATTGCTGTATTCATTCTATGAAGTGTGAATGATCGAAAAAGGATATTTTGCTTATGAGCTGTATTTTTATTAAATAGAATGAGGGTGTAAATTATGACAAGGCTCGAAACATTACAGGCAGGTCTTAAAAACATAGCAGACTGCGCCATTATAACCGATGAGGTGGGCAGAAGATATTTCACGGGAATGAGATCAAGCGCAGGCACGGTGCTGGTTTTTCCCGAGGAAAGCTTCCTTATAATAGATTTCAGATACATCGAGAAAGCAAGGAACACTGTCAAAAACTGCGAGGTCATACTCGAAGCTTCGGGGGCTGAGGCGAAATATGCTCAGCTCAACGACCTCATCAGCAAGCACGGTGCAAAGACCATCGCCATAGACAGCCAGACACTTACCGTGGCTGAACTGGCGACTATGCGCAATTTCCTCGATGCCGAGATACCTGCCGACGGACGTTTCGGCGGTCTGATACGCAAGATAAGAATGATAAAGGACCGTGAAGAGATAGACAAGATGATCGCTGCACAGCGCATTGCCGAAAGCGGTCTGGAATATATGTTCTCCACCATCAAAGAGGGCAAGACCGAGCGTGAGCTTCAGCTGGCGCTGGATTATTTCATGCTCTCCCACGGTGCGGAGGCACTCAGCTTCGATACCATCGTCCTCACAGGCAAGAACACCTCCCTGCCCCACGGAGTCCCCTCGGATGCCAAGGTGAAAAACGGTGATTTCGTGCTGATGGATTTCGGTGCGGTGGTGGACGGCTACCACAGCGACATGACCAGAACAGTATGCGTAGGTCAGCCATCGGACAAGATGCGCAAGGTCTATGATATAGTCCTGAAAGCCCAGCTTGCGGCACTCGATAACGTGCGTGCAGGCATCACAGGCAAGGAGCTTGACGGAATAGCAAGAGACATCATCACCACCGAGGGCTACGGCGAATGCTTCGGACACTCGCTGGGGCACGGTGTTGGTGTGGAGATACATGAGATGCCCTATGCATCGCCATCATCAAAGGCAGTTTTGCAGGAGAATTCCATTGTCACCGTTGAACCCGGCATATACATCGAGGGTGAGTTTGGTGTGCGTATAGAGGATTTCGTAGTGGTCAAGGCTGACGGCTGCGAAAACATGACCCTTGCCCCCAAGGAACTTATGATACTCTGAGAACACTTAGTATAATGAATATATAATTAAGGCGGACAGCTCATTACGAACTGTCCGCCTTGCTTCTTTTAGGGGAAGACCCTTATCTCCGCTCACGCCAAAGGCTTGATGCCCTTGATGTGAGATGCCATCATTGCAATGTCTGTAACGTTTACAGAATCATCATTGTTTACGTCCGCACGCTTTACCGCATCTGCGTCAAGCGCCTTGATACCCTTGATGTGTGCCGCTACCAATGCAATATCGGTAACATTTATGTTTCCGTCCGCATTTACATCGCCACGGGAGATCTTATCTTTTCCGCCGCCCTTAGAGCTGTCATCACTGCCGCTTTGAGAGCTGTTGTCGGGTCTGCTGTCGGTCGTGCTGTTATCAGAGGAACTGTCGCCCTCGTCCTCCGAGCTGTCATCAACATTGTGCGTTCCGTCATCGGGTTCAATGATGAAGGTCCTGTCCGCAGAACCTGTATATGCTCCAAGACCCGAGATAAGTGCGAAAGCCACGCCTTCGTCCACATTATTGACGTAGTTCACTGTAAAGTCAACGCCCTCTTCCAGCTGAATATCGCCGTGAGTAACAGTGACCTTTGGCGTTTTTTCAGTGCCGTCGAAGTATACCACAGGCTCAATACTGATAGTGCACCTTGATATCGAGGTTACGGTCGCACCTCTCTTGACGATGGAGAATGCCATGCTCTTCTCGCCTTCACAGTTGCCTATGCCCTTGATAATGACATTAGCTGTGCCGACTTGCGTATTGTTTGTATATGAAACTGTGTAGTCCACGTCCTTAGTGAGCTTTTCGCCGTCAAGCTTGACCAGCGGCACAGGCTTTTTCTCTCTGCCGTCATAGGTATAGCTGGTCTGGGGGAGTGTCACACTGCAATTGTTCAGGGATATCTTGCCGATATCGAACGCAACGGTCTTCGTACCCGTAAAGCAGCCCATACCTGTTATTACCACGCTCGCCTTGCCGACCTGAACGTTGTCGGTGTACTGTACCTTATAATCTGTACCCTCCGACATTATCTGACCACCGTTAGTCACAGTGACCGCAGGAGTCTGTGCCGTGCCGTTGTAGGTGTACATGGTCTTTTCAAGCACAGCCGTGCAGGTGTTCACATCTATCTTTTCGATCTTGAAGGATACCTTTTTCGTTCCCGTATAGCTGCCTGTACCTGTGATGGTGCAGTAAGCTGTACCGGGTGCTGTATTGCTGCTATATGAAACTGTGTAGTCAACGCCCTTTGTCAGGACAACATCACCCATTTTAACAACAGGTGAAGGTGTCAGTTCTTCGCCCGTATAGGTCAGCGAACCCTCTGCAAACTCAGCCGATGCGCCGCTGATAGAGGTCTTGGTGGTGATGGTCTGTGCCTTGGTCAGTGTGAATTTGCCCGAAACTCTTCCCATGTAGCTGTTTATGCCCTCAACGGTATATGAAGCCTCGCCCACTCTGTCGTTATTGCGATATGAAACCGTGAAATCCTTACCGAATGTCAGTACACGGCCGTTCAGCGAGACTCTCGGTACAGGCTCTACAGCATTGCCGTTGAATTTGTATGTCGAAGTCGCCAGCGAAACATTTGCCGATGACAGGTCAGCCTTATTGATAGTGAAGGTCTTGCTCTGGCTGCCCGTGCAGTTGGTCGAACCTGTTATCGTGCAGACCGCTGTGCCTGCCTGTATGTTGTCTTTATACGAAACTGTATAATTTCCGCTCGCAGGAAGATCTATACCGCCCACATTAACAGTTACCGCAGGTCTGCAAGCACCGCCCGTATAGGTGAACTCGGTCTGCGAAAGTGTCAGGGTCACAGTGGAGAGATCACGCTTGGCGATGGTGAATTTGCCTGTGGCTTTGCCTGTGTAGTCGCCTGTGCCTGTGATGGTGCAGGTGGCTGTGCCCGGCACACGGTTGTTTGTGTAGGAAACCTTGTAGTCCGTGCCTTTCTTTAAAGTCTTTCCGCCAAGCTTGACCGTAGGCTCGGGGCTCATGGCAGCCGATGTGTAAGCATAAGGACCGCCGACGCTTACGCTTGCACCGCTTATATCAGTCTTAGATGCAGTGCTTGAGGTCGTTGGTGCCTTGCTCGAAGCAGTCGGAGCCTTGCTGCTTGATGCCGCAGGTGCCTTGCTCGAAGCAGTCGGAGCCTTGCTGCTCGATGCCGCAGGTGCCTTGCTCGAAGCAGTCGGAGCCTTGCTGCTCGATGCCGCAGGTGCTTTGCTCGAAGCAGTTGGAGCCTTGCTGCTTGATGCCGCAGGCGCCTTGCTTGAAGTGGTCGGAGCCTTGCTGCTTGATGCCGCAGGCGCCTTGCTCGAAGCGGTCGGAGCCTTGCTGCTCGATGCCGCAGGTGCTTTTATCGTGAATGTTGCGCTCTTTGTGCCTGTGTAATTTCCCATACCCGTGATGGTGCAGGTGGCTGTGCCTGCTTTGTTATTATTGGAATATGAAACCTTATAATCCGTGCCGTTGGTCAAGGTCTTACCGCCGACTTTCACCGTTGGAGTAGGCTTACATTCGCTTCCCGAGTAAGTGTAGGTCGTCTGGCTGAGGGTAACGGTCGCACCGCTGATATTTGTTTTTGATGCTGTGCTGGAACTTGCAGGCGCTTTTATTGTGAAATTCACGCTCTTTGTGCCTGTGTAGTTGCCCGTACCCGTGATGGTGCAGGTGGCTGTGCCTGCCTTGTTATTATTGGAATATGAAACTTTATAATCTGTGCCGTTTGTCAAAGTCTTACCGCCGACTTTCACCGTTGGGGCAGGCTTACATTCGCTTCCCGAGTAGGTGTAGGTCGTCTGGCTGAGGGTAACGGTAGCACCGCTGATATTTGTTTTTGATGCCGTGCTGGAACTTGCAGGCGCTTTTATCGTGAAATTCACGCTCTTCGTACCTGTGTAGTTGCCCATACCCGTGATGGTGCAGGTAGCTGTGCCTGCTTTGTTATTGTTGTGGGGTAGGCTTACATTCGCTTCCCGAGTAGGTGTAGGTCGTCTGGCTAAGGGTAACGGTCGCACCGCTGATATTTGTTTTTGATGCTGTGCTGGAACTGCTTGCAGGTGCTTTTATCGTGAAGTTCACGTTTGGGGTAGGCTTACATTCGCTTCCCGAGTAGGTGTAGGTCGTCTGGCTAAGGGTAACGGTCGCACCGCTGATATTTGTTTTTGATGCTGTGCTGGAACTTGCAGGCGCTTTTATCGTGAAGTTCACGCTCTTTGTGCCTGTGTAGTTGCCTATGCCCGTGATTGTGCAGGTGGCTGTACCTGCCTTGTTATTGTTGGAATATGAAACTTTATAATCAGTGCCGTTTGTCAGGGTCTTACCGCCGACTTTCACCGTTGGAGCAGGCTTACATTCGCTTCCCGAGTAGGTGTAGGTCGTCTGGCTGAGGGTAACGGTCGCCGACGAAACATCTTGCGGTGCAATGGTAAATGTACCTTTGATCTCGCCTGAATAGTTACCTATACCCGTTATGGTGTATGACGCTGTGCCTGCCTTATTGTTGTTGTCATATGTAACCTTGTAATCGGTATTCTTGGTCAGTGTTTTGCTACCAAGCTTTACTGTGAGTGTTGGCGTGCAGGTCGTTCCCGAATAGGTGAATGAAGTCGGGCTGAGGGTAACTGTTGCCTTTGAAAGGCTCAGGGGTTCGATCTTGAATGTGGCGGTCTTGCTGCCGTTATAATTGCCCAAGCCAATTATGGTCACGGTCGGAGTTCCTGCTTTGATATTGTTGTTGTATGTGACCGAATAATCCGTGCCCTTAGTTAGTGTTTTAGTGCCCATTTTCACCGTAACATCAGGCGAAAATGCACTGCCCGAATATGTATAGGAAGATGGACTGACTGTCACATCTGCCGTGGAGATGCTTTGCGCACCGATGGTAAAATTTGCGCTCTTTGTGCCTGTGTAGCCGCCCTTGCCTGTGATGGTGCAGACAGCATTTCCCTTATCGACATTTTTGCTGTATGAAACTGTATAATCGGTCCCATTTTTCAAAGTTCTGCCTGCTAATGTAACGGTCGGTGCAGGCTTACATTCGCTGCCCGAGTAGGTATAGGTCGTCTGGCTGAGTGAAACTATCGCACCCGAAATATTAGCCGCATTGATCGTAAAATTAACCGTTGCAGTTGTACCTTCATAATTATTTATACCTGTAATAGTACAGGAAGCTGTTCCCGGGGCAGTATTATTTGAATATGAAACCGTATAGTCTGTGCCCTGGGTCAGTACCTTACTGCCGATCTTGACTGTTGCCGCAGGCTTTATCTCACTGCCTGTGTATGCGGCAGTATTTTGACTCAACGTCACCGTTGCTTTTGAAACATCTCCGCCGCCTGCATTATAGTTAACGACCTGACCGATCGTGCTCGTGTCATCGCCAGTATAGTTCGAGCCGTTCTGCTGAAGCTCGACTGTACCGAGCTTTAAACCGCTCAGTGAGACCTTTTGCGCACTGTTTCCGTCCAGAACAGTTTTATGTTCATCGGATACGCTGGTGATACTGTTATAATATGTTGTACCGGCAGACTGACTTCCCGATACTGTAGATGTGAGGTCGCCGCCCACCGACAGTGTACCGCTTGTAAGTATCAGCTGTTTGCCATAGCGTGCCACAGACGGCAGCTTTATTACCATATTATTCTGCACATCGACCGTGCCGCTTCCGCTCATGACAAGCTTGCCGTAGCCCATTATCGGTGTACCCGTACTATGACCGCCTGCCAGATATAGATTATTCCCTACGATGACATTACCATCACCGACATTGAATTCCTTGTCGCCGATCCACAGATCGCCCCTTACCTCGAGCGTACCGCCGCTCACATCGGTCGAACCACCTGTATACTGGCTGTTTTGGGCAAAATTTCCCATAACTATGACTTTACCGTTCTGTATATCCAGTTTGCCGCCATCAACGATCATATCTCCGTTGACTGTTACGGTCGCACCGTTTGTAACGGTCAGGTCGCTGTTCAGCACAAGACCATCGTAAGTAACATTGTTGCTTATCACGGTCGCTGTTTCTATCGTCAGCGCCGATGCTGCCAGCACACCGCTAAAATCACCAAGCTGCGCAAACGGCACCGATGACATCGTCATCGTAAGCGCCAGAAGCCCGGCTATCACTTTCTTCATATAATGACCTCCGTTTCAAATATCCCTATCATACCCAGATCACAACAAACAGCCTCAATATCCCCCGATCCTTTCAGCTGTCTGATAAATTTCCTTTTCGCACGCTATCTGCCATATTATAACATATTTCACAAGAGATTTCAACACCATCTGCATTATTTCACGAAATCAATCGTGTCATTTCATATTTTCGCAACATTTGTACTGTTCATTGGTATATTATTACCGAACATATCTCTAAACTCGCTTATTTTAAAGCTTTTTTATACAACGGGCTGAAATTTATCACATGACCCATATATTAACGCACATACATTGTGCAAACTATACAAGGCTTTCAACCGTTGTTTATAGAACGTCGATAAAAAACGGGCTTACTTTTGACTATTTCATTAACATCAAATGTACACTTTCTAAACGTTTGTGAAAATAACGAAAAACTCTTGCATTTTTGTTGAAGTTGTAGTATAATATAGACAGTACAAAAAACGATCGATTGATTGGTCTGTTTTGTATAGATTATTTATCCAAGGAGGAAATGATATGGAGCTCAAAAATCTTATCGCTCACGGCGACATTTATGACATTTACGAAAGCGAGGGAAAATCCATCAACGTTTACCTCAAACCCGAGTATAAGGAGAAGTGCCTTTATGCTGCACTGACCCACGCAAGGTGCGAGACGACTATGGTGAATTCCTTCATCAAGACACCTACTCTTCACGAGGTTTCCGTTATCGACGGAAAGTGGGCAAACACCTTTGATTTCATCAAGGGCAAGACCATGCAGCAGATGATAGATGAAAACCCCGAGAAGGCTGATGTTTACCTTAATCAGCTCATCGACATCCAGTGCGAGATACACGCACAGTATATGCCCCTGCTCTCGAAGCTGAAGGACAAGATGGCAAGACAGATCAAATCTCTGGGCGCTATCGACGAGATCAAGAAATACGAACTGCTCACCAGACTGGATTCAATGCCCAAGCACATCAAGCTCTGCCACGGCAATTTTGAGCCCAAGAACATCATTATAAATGATGAGGGCACATATGTTATCAACTGGTCTGCTGCAAGACAGGGTAATGCTTCTGCCGACGTTGCAAGAACATATCTGCTGTTCTGCCTGCACAACCCCACACTTGCTGATGCTTATCTTGATAAGTATTGCTTGAAGAGCGGTACATCCAAGCAGTATGTACAGGGCTGGCTGCCGATCGTGGCTGCTGCACAGCTCATCAAGGGCAAGGAAGAGGAAAAGGAATTCCTCATGAGATGGATCGACGTTGTTGACTATTCCTAAGCCATATATCATAAAGCAAACAAAAAGAGAGGCTGCTGCGTAATGCAACAGCCTCTTGTTCTATTTATTTTATCTTTCTTTTGTTCGTTTCAGGATATGTCAGAAGATATCTGCGGTGTAGGTCTGTCCGCATTTGCCCGATGTTGTGAGATCATCATATCTTGTAATGAGAGTTCCTTCATCTTCATCTATCAGTGTAATATTGTATCTGGGTCGGAAGTGTACGAACCAGCCATCGTGCTGTTTTTCATATATCCTGACCGCTTCTCCGTCATCGAAGCGCACCACGTTCACCAGAGTATCTTTGCTGTTATTTGTGTCATAGGTATAGTGGGATATGCCATATATTTTCCGCTCGCACTGACATATACCTCGGGTACAGACTGTCCGTCGCCTATATCCATGCTGTAGCTCTCCTGATGATATTCTCCGTTCTCATCAAGATCAATGCGCACCACTTTGTCCTTGCCGACCACTGTGAACACATTGCCTGTCTGTACGAGGTCTTCGATATATCGGTCAGTTGTATATAATTTCTCCATTTCATTATCTGCATTTTTCTCCGTGCTGATAAGTGCCAGACCGAATTCGTCACCTTTCTTCTCATCAGCTGTATCAACAGACAATCCCTCAATATCCTGAACCTTTTCAAGGTTGTCAAAGCCCATGCGGAACTGTGGATGATAATAATAATTCAGTGCTAAATGCTCTCCGTCCGCTGTGGCATATATGGAATAGATATCAGTATGGGCATCAAATTCAGCTATCTGCTTTTCTTCCGATGCACTAACTGCGTATACCTGTGTCATGCAATCCTTGAATTTTATATCGGCAACTCCGTCGTTATCTGTAAAATCAATAAAGTCAGAATCTGTCTTGTCGCTGAGTACCACATACATCGCACTTCCATCGGGTGCAAGAGTGCTTTCAGTACCCCAGTGCGAGCCCGTATCCATGCTAAATTTGTTCACAAGCTCTCCGGCGGTATCATAATAATATCCGTTTATGCATTGCTGTTTTTCATGATGTACTATAAATCCGAAGCCCTTGTCCTGATAGATGATGGGCATATTATAGCTGTCAGAGCCACGCTCCACCTGACATTTATTGATGATGCTGTCGCTTGGCTTATCATATATTTTTACATAGTCTACATCATCACTGCGGTACAATAACAGATACCTGCCGTCGCCTATCTTTTCTACATAAGATGCATCAGAAAATTTCTCCGTCACGAAAGAAGTCACTTCGCTGTCCGTTGTGACCTCTGTATCGTCCGTGGTCACAACGTCCGAAACTGCTCGCGGTTCGATATTTGCTTCAGCAAGCGGTGCAGAGGTGACCCTGTGTGTCTGTACAGGGTCGGTATCTCCGCAGGCTGCCAGAGCCGCCGTAATTACCGCCGCCGCAGTGACGCATACCGTTCTCTTGATAAATGATGTTTTCATTTTTAATGTCTCCTTTTTTGTCTTATATAAGCCATTCTCATCGGCTTCAATATATATACGTTTCTGATGCCGAGTTTTTATGGCAAAATATTCAACAATTACAGTGACATTATTTCGTTTTATTTTGTAGATATTATCCCAGAGCCTCTCCGGGAGCGGGAACATATTTATTCTTTATCATCTCGTCCCAATAAACATAGCCGAAATACTGCTTGCTCCACTCGCCCAGATAATCGAGCTTTGCTTTAAGGTGAGGATATTTCTCTATCTCTTCGTCCATTGTATAATATATCGACTGAGTGGAAGACGGATACATAAATTCTATTAAAGTAGCCCTGTCCTCCTTGGAATTCGTTATACTGTAATCTTCTATAAAATAACCATTTTCATAATTCTCGTTTCTGCCTGGTAAACCGGCAAGATACTTATCATATTTCTTATCGGGTGCATCGCCTGCAAAGTAATTTCCTGTCATATATTTAAAATCATCGGGATTGAGCTTGTCCCATGCTTCCTCATCAAAAGGATACTCCTCGTCAACAAGATCCTCAACAGCGTGCCATGTCTCATGATCCATTACAGATTTAAAATCAGTTTGATAACGTATAAATGCTACATTTATATAGTCTTTGGTTTCATCAGTTGCACCAGCCATTTCTATAGGGTTACTAGCATTATCATAAAAATCATTTACAGCAAGTATCCTGTAACCGTTTTTATTTTCGGGTGTTTTGAACTTCTCAAAAAATCCCTCGGGATAAGCTGACATCCAATCATCAAGTTCATCCAGAGTCTGGTCGAGTTCTTCGGGATATCCTTCATCCATATCCTGCTCGGTAGAACTGAAACCACAACCAAGTAACTCAATATTCAGCACCTCATCACCGATGAGTATGGTGACACCGTATTTATCCTCCAGCTCATCTGCTTTTTCACGCTGTGCTTTGAGCGCTTCGCCGCAGGTCTTCAGCTGAAATTCTTCATAGGTCTCAATATCCTGACCCGTAGGGAGTTTTTTGAATTCAAGCTTATCTGTCCTGATGATGAATGTTTTGGACACAGAGTCCATACCGAGACCTGTCGATACGTCTACTGCCCAGGTGTTCTCATCAATACAGTATGCCCCATTCAAACGCATATCCTTAATGCCGAGATCAACAGATGCTGTCTCGCCCGTTGTCGAATTGAATACGGTCATAAAATCGCCCGAATCCGAATTTTGTAAGATACAGTTATCGGTCATGCTCGAGGAATAAACTTTAGCTACATCACCCTCGGGCTGATAGACGCCCAGCTTCTTGCCTGTTTTTGCATCAAAACAACGCAGTGCGCCGATCGGCTTATCGTCCTTGATAATATTGTCATATGCCACAGCATTATGCTGTGTGAAAACAATTCCGCCGCCATCGTGGCTGACTGTTTCCCACAGACTCTTGCCGTCTGCAAGCGATATCACGCTGACCTTTGAAAGATCCTTGCTGATAGCATCACCTTGGAGCGCCGCTGTCATGCCCGATGCATCTACACCGTTCAACATCTCATCTTCACCAAAGCTTACGATCTCTTCAAGCTTGCCGTCGGCTGTCAGCCTGTTCAGCTTTGTTTCTTCCTCGATATACAGGCTCTCCGTCTGCTCATCGAAGTAGGTTCTGTACACATCATTATCAAGCTTGATGACCGATGGCTTATCCTTACCGGGAACATAGCTGTATATCTCGCAGCCACCCTCGGGTGCCATCCTGGTCAGCATCAGTGTGCCGTCCTTCTTCAAACCTGCGAAATTGTAGCTGTTCTCGCTGGTGAAATCAAGCTCTGTCTTACCTGACAGTGCATCTGTCACCTTGTACTCCGCACTGAACTTTCCTGTCATTCCGCCCTCGACTTTGCCTGCCATTGTGACAAGCTTACCATGTGATCCCCCGATCAATGATACTTTATCGCCAAGCTTCAGCTCACGCACGGGCTCTGTTTGGTTTTCGCTCAGAGCCTTGATACCCTTGATGTGTGCTGCCAGATTAGCGATATCCGCAACGTTTATGCTGCCGTCACCGTTTACGTCCGCCCTGGCTGCTGCTTCCTTATCAAGCGCCTTGATGCCCTTGATATGTGCTGCTGTAACAGCTATATCTGTTACATCCGTTTTGCCGTCCGAGTTCACATCACCGCTCACACTTGCTGCCTCGGCAAAACCTGTCAAACAACTTGCAGCCAGCATGATACCCAACGTCAGCGCAGATATGCGCCCCATGATGTTACCTCTTTTTTTGTACATTTTTAAATGCCCCCTTGTATTATTTTGCGTTTTGTTATTCTGCTTTTTTGTTCAAGCATACCTTAGTCGTCCGAACTCATCGTTTGGTTATAATTTTTTTACTTTAAAGTATACTTTTTTTATAACAACACATACCCATCTCTGCCATGCAGCTTTTGGCAGGATAGGCTTATGGTCATTATCACAGTATGATCTGCACGACCCCCATCGTACAGTCATATTAAAATATTTATATAGCACGTAAATTATACCATATAAAAAAACATATTGTCAACACAAAAGGTTCATATATCAATAAGTTTCGGCATATGAGAACCATTTGTTCAAAAAATAAAATTATATTCGTAAAAAATCACTGCAACCTTTTTTGAAAAAACGTGTTATAAAAAATAAGACGCAGCACACCGTGGTGTACTGCGCCTTTATGATGCGGTAAATCAGTTCAGTTTAAACTCCATCTCTACGGGATTATGGTCGGAATAAGCAAACTGTATATCAATATTAGTGTTGCTTACTACCTCCACATTATCGGATACTACGAAACCGTCCAGCACATTTACGAACTGATCGGGATTATAGGGAGCATCAGCATTACGGTTGCTGGGGACGTTCGAGGCTGCCACCAGCTTGAAGGGCTTACCCTCGAAGGACTCCATCTTTATGGGCTTAGCCCAGGAATACTGCTCGCCGCTTATGCCGAAATACTCTGATGAATCGCCCAGCAGATCCTTATTGAAGTCGCCGCCTGCGATGATGTAGCTGCCGTTCTCATACTCTTCGTTCATATCATCAAGCAGCATATCCAGCTGCTTATCTGCTATGGTACCATCGGAGGTATACGCCGAAAGGTGCAGATTATAAAGCACCAGAATCTTGCCGCCCTCAACAGTCAGATAGGACTTGCTGTAGCAGCGGTCAAGGTCAACGATCTTCATGACCGAATCCTCGACAGGTACACTGCGGCGCTCAGCACTCTGCATATCAAAGCTTGACAGAGTGAGTATGCCTGTTACAGTCTTGCCGTGGGGCTGCTGTACGGGATAGAACAGGAACGGGCTGTCCCAGTTCTGTGCGAAACAGGTGTCAAAGTCGGAAAAAGCATCTTCATATGTCTTGCGCTCGTTCACATGATAGGTACGTGTAGCGTCCTCATCAACTTCCTGCATAACTACTATATCCGCATTCTGCGCCTCAACAAAGCTTTTTATGTTATCAACATTCGCCGTGAGCCTTTCCTTGCTCCATGCCCAGCTCTGTGTACCGCCGTCCATGAAGAAGCTGTAATCAGGCTCATATGCACCAAAGCCCGTATTGAACGAGATGATCTTATAAGTCTCACCTGTTTTGGCTTCAAGAGAAGCACCGTCCTTAACATCAAGCTGCTGATGATCGGGTACACGGTGGTAATCTATGAACACATAAGCTATATATGCGCCAACTATGACCAAAACGACCAGAAGCAGTATCAGTATGAACTTGAAAAATGCCTTTAAAGGGTGTCTTTTCCTTTTTTTAGATCTTTTATCAGACATAATTGATCTACCTTTCATATAAAATATTTGTAAATCTGCAAAGTGCCACGAAAAATACGGTATTGCCTTAGCGTTTATTATATCACATACCGCAGATAGTGTCAATGCCTGTTTTTATATCAGGTAAGGCGGTGCATAAAATCAAAGGTCATGGTATTGTCATTAAGGTGCTTGACTATTCCGCCTATTATAAAGTACACTGCTGCGCATATGCCCAGATATGTGAGCTGCTTTATATCAAAGTTTCCGTTTTTTGATACATGGAACAGCACGAACATTGCCAGACTGTACAAAGTTATGCTTATGCTTTTTGCTCTTCCGAAGAAAGCATATATGGTCGAGCCGAAAGGCTTCATCAGCGGCATGGACAGCCAGAACAGCAGAGGAAAAGTGATAATCTGCATCATATTGCCGTCCATCAGCGAATTGCCCGAATACCAGCTGATAACAGCGATCAGTCCCGAAAATGCGCCCCTGCGCATTAGCGAACCACAGGTCTTTGACTTAGGCTCGCCGTAGCTCATCACCAGTTCAAAGCCCTTGTTCCATTTGGTTTTCATACCCAGATAGTCAGCTTTGAGCACGCCTATTAGCATACTTAAAAATTGCAGTATGACCACCAGCTGGAGCTCGGTAATGCTGCCAAGCACAGGTATGCCTATATCAAAGGCATTATTATCCAGTGAAGCCTCCGAGAATGCCCAGAGTTCAAAGCCGCAGGTCACAGCAGCCAGCACTACACCGAAACCTCTCATAAACTTGCCCAGATGTCCGCCTATCAGACACATGACCACATCTATGGCAAAATATGTATACACCCCGAATATCATCATCCAGGTCATATACGAGCCGTGCGGTATCTCATCACGGTTCATTATCACCAGCACAAAGCCGAACAGGAAGTACACCGCAGCCAGCAGCGGAGAAATTATGCGCCCCACTGCGCCTGCCGACTTGTTGGCTTTATGCATTTTGTCACGCAGCGCACAGATCTTATCGCCAAGATCGTTTTTCTGATCGGCGGAGAATTTTGAGTCGCCGCTCTCTGCCGCACGGGACACCTGACCGTAGAAGTCGTTGTTTTTCATGGTTTCCATGCGTTTCTCGGCGGTGCGCCTGCAGGAGTTTATCCGCCTGCCTGTGGCATCCAGCTTTTTGCTGTATACATAGCGCACTATACTCACGGCATTCATGAATATTATCATCACAAGTATGCCTTTGAAAAGCGAATCCTCTGCACCGTGGGCAGACATATAATAATACTTCATATTATCATTGAACACCAGAAAGTACAATGAGACTGCTATCGCCGCCAGCGAAAGAATAAGATCGCCTAAATGGCATTTGCGGTAGAGCGTGTTTGCCTCCAGCATTTTGCAGTGCTCTTCATAAAGCTTGACAAAAAGCTCATTCAGCCTGTTGCCCAGCGTTTCATAACGGTCTGCAACTTTCTGCGTACTGATAGTTGGTATATTATCCATCGACAGCCGCCTCCTTATATCCCAAGATAGTTTTTAAAGCCCAGCGGTGCAGGCTGACCCAGAAAATCCAGATACCACATAGCGCCCAGCACATTCGAGCTTATGCTCTCATCCCGTCTTGTATGGGAAAGCCCCAGCTGTGCCATATAGATGTCGCTCTCGTTATAACCCATAAGTTCAGCCACTTTCAGCTCCAGCTCGCTCAGATCGGCAAACTGCTGACTTACCGATGAAACGGAGTCGGGCAGAGATGCTTTTATATCCTCCGCCAGTGCGCTGCACTTTGCGCCTGTGATGGTGTACATATCCAGATTATCCGAGAACCACACCAGATAAGATCTTGGTCCGTAATCGTGATAGAAACGGCGTACCCTTGCCTGCGCTTCGCCCGAGGTGTTATTGTCAAGAAATTCAAAGAACATCTCAAAGCGTTCGTTATAGGGCTTATCCCAGTTATCATGCAGCGTTCTCACCGCATCGGAATATCCCCACATACAAAGCACGCCCAGAAGGTCTATCCTCTCGACCAGCGGTGTGGGAGGGATATTTACATCGGGCTTGGTCGTACCATGAGATTTTCCGTAGACCAGCGAGGGTGATTCAAGTATCACAGGGATAAGGGTATCTAGATCCTTGCAGCCCATGAACAGGATATCTCCGCCCAGCTGAGCAAAATGCATGAGCCAGTAAAGGGATATGGTGTTCTCTATGACATCGCCGCAGTACATATCGGTCATTTCATACAGAGCGTCCAGCAAGCTGTCGCTGTGGGGTTTCTGGGACTGATACCACTCGCAGATCAGCCTTGAACGCATCAAGCCGTTAAAGTAAGGCGAAGACATATCAAGAAAAGCCATATCATTTATCCTTGATATTGTCTTGCCGTGCCAGCAAATACGCTTGTTCTTTTCAAGATACATTATAAGCCTTGCAAGCCCTGCGTCCTGCCAGTAGCTTTGCTTATCCTCATCGGGGGTATAGGCATACTGCGAGACTATGTTCTTGATGAACGTGGCAGTCTCAAAGCTTTCCATGGCGATGAAGTCACGCAGCGTTCCATCGTATAGCAGCTGCAAAGCGTCCTCCCAGTTATTGCCCAGTGTCTGCGCCAGTTCATTGTCGTCCCAGCACTCTCCTCCCAGAAGGGTGAATGCCCTTGAATAGGTCTTGCCGTTATCAAGTCCCCTGACTTCGTTGGCAAGCGCCTTATCGCCGTTGAGCCAGCGAACCACCTGTTCATAGCCGAAACGCTGAGTGGGGTCGTATTGCAGCAGTCCACGTATCAGCACCTCGAAGAACGACTGCTTTTCGGGTATCTCGTCCAGCCCGAAGTAGTTGTTCTGCATCATGGCGAAATTTATCTGGTTGCGCTGTTCCTCTATACCGTAGCTTTTGTATATCCTGAGCAGGTCACGGTACATCATCTCACCGCTGTAAAGTGTCCACACGGTCTGTCCGAAGGAATAGTAATCCGATGCTGCTATGGCTGCCTGAGACATCAGTTCGGGGGCATAGTAACCCAGCGTGCCACGCTTGAAACGGTCAGTAGCAAAGCCGTCCTCACGCAGGTCGCAGGTTATGCCGAAATCGCCCAGCACCACGCTGCCCTTATAATAATAGAGGTTATCGGGCTTTATGTCCCTGTGGACAAAGCCTGCTTCGTGGAATTTATGCAGTGCAGTATTCACCGCAGGTATAACATCTCTGCACAGGGTATCGTAATCTATGCTGCCGCTGCGCCTGCCCAAGTCGCCGCCCTCACAGAAAGGATATATCTCCACGTACTTCTCACAATTGCCGAGTTTTATCGTACCGTGGTCGATAAGGGGCAGTATATGGGCGCTCTCGCTGCGGCTGACTTTATCCAGAAATTCCAGCACCTTATCACGCACTCTGCGGACTTCTACACTGTCAAGGGGAGTGATTGCTGTGAGTATCCTTGCCACGTATTTTTCATCACTGCCCTGCATCGTACAGCCGTATATCTGTGATTCGCCGCTGTCATTGCTTATCATGTCGCTGCCGTCTATCTCAAATTCGCCGCCGTGAGTTCCCGTAAAGCTTACCTTTCCCACTACCAGCGGAGTTCTCGTATTATCAGCAGATGCAGCGCTTGTCCCCTGTGGAACTGTTGATGCGCTGCCTGTGCCCTGCGGCACAGTGGGTATATGACCCCCGTTCTGGGGCATGGTCGGTATACGCTCTGCTCCCTGGGGCATTGTGGGTATGCGCTCTGCTCCCTGGGGCATAGTGGGTATGCGCTCCGTTCCCTGGGGCATGGTGGGTATGCGCTCCGCTCCCTGGGGCATAGTCGGTATGCGCTCTGCTCCCTGGGGCATTGTAGGTATGCGCTCTGCGCCCTGGGGCATAGTCGGTATGCGCTCCGCTCCCTGGGGCATAGTCGGTATGCGTTCGCTGTCCATTTACTCTGCACCTTCCTTTCGTACAAGCAGTACAGTCATATTATCAAAGCTCCCTTTGGATACCGCCGCATCACGCAGTGCGCCGCAGCACTCTGCAAGGTCGGTATGCTGCGAGATCATCTCGCTTATCTCCTTATCTTCCAGCACATCGCTGATACCATCGGAGCACAGCATTATGACATCGCCCGCAAGCAGGTCATCGAACTCGACCACCCTCGGAGCTGCCTTTATCTCATAACCGATACATTTGTTTATGATATTGCGCTTGGGATGAAACTTTGCGTCCCCGGCATCAAGCTTGCCCATATCCACCATAAGCTGTACATACGAATGGTCTTTGGAAAGCAGCCTTATGAACCGTCCACGCTGGCGGTACACTCTGCTGTCACCTGCATTGTAGACTATCAGCCCATCGCCGTTTGCGACCATACCTGCCACGGTGGTTATAAGCTCGCCGTCCGTACCCTCGGCGTTCTGTATTTCCAGAAGTTCGAGGTTTATTTTTTCTATAAGGTTTTTTATCTCGGGTATCCCTGCGTTTTCAGCATCGAGCGTGCCCAGCTTTTCCGCTGTGAGCTGTGCCGCCCTTGCGCCCTGTTTTGCGCCGCCGACACCATCGCACACTGCCGCATGGAACACACTGCTGTCGGTGCTGCCCTCTGCCTTTCCGTCAGCCAGCACT
This sequence comes from uncultured Ruminococcus sp., assembly GCA_902788785.1. Taxonomy (GTDB): domain Bacteria; phylum Bacillota; class Clostridia; order Oscillospirales; family Ruminococcaceae; genus Hominimerdicola. The sequence continues at coordinate 24,184 of CADALT010000023.1, read as the reverse complement.
CTGCCGTCTATCAGCGCACGGTCGTCGTTATGATCTTCATGTACGCCTATATCCACAAGACCTGCATATCTGAACATATATCATTCTCCCTTATGAAAAGCCACGCTGCCGCCCTCGCAGTCAGCTGTGACAGTATCGCCTGCATCGCAGGAAGCTTCAAATATATACTCCGCCAGAGGATTTATGAACTGCTCCTCCATCAGGTTGCCGATACCTCGGCCGCCCATTTCCAGCACCTCATCTCTGCCTGCCAGCTCATAGAAATGCTCTAACAGTCCATCGGTGACATTGACGGTTATCTTGTTCTGTTTGAGTATCCTTGCATTTATCTTTTTCAGCTGACCACGCACTATAGCCTTAGCCGCCTCGGGTCTGATGAAATCGTATACTATCACATTATTGCCTATACGGTTGAGCACCTCGGGCTTGAAATGATCCTTTATAGCGCTGAGTACCTTGGGCTTTATCTCCTCATAGGGTTCGCTTGGGAATACCAGCTGTTCCCTGCACTCTCTGCCCGATGCATCGGTATACTGCCTTGTTATACCCAGATTGCTGGTGAAGATTATCAGAGTTTCCGAGAAATACACGGTATTGCCCTGACCATCTGTCATTCTGCCGTCTTCCAGTATTTGCAGGAATTTATCCATGATAGATGGGTGAGCTTTTTCTATCTCATCAAAAAGCAGTATCGAGAATGGGCGCTCTTTGATGGCATTGGTCAGCTGACCGCCTGCCTCGTAGCCCACATATCCGGGAGGTGCGCCGAAAAGCTTCTGTGCCGCATGGGACTCGGAAAATTCGCTCATATCGAAACGTATGCAGTTGTTCTCATCACCGAAAAGCTGTTCCGAGAGCGCCTTTGTAAGCTCGGTCTTACCTGTGCCCGTGGGTCCTGCAAAGAACAGCACACCTCTTGGCTTGTTCTGTCCCGATGAATGCTGCAAGCCCGAAAGTCCCGACACTGCACGCTTTACGATATTCACCGTCTTGCTGACTGCCTGATCCTGTCCCATTACACGCTGTTTGAGCAGTTCTTCAAGGTCTGCTATCTTCTCCCTATCTATGGAGTGCCACATATTCTCAATGATGCCGTACTTGTATATGGACACCGCATCAAGCAGCTCTGTACCCGGCTTTCTCACCAGCAGGCGCTGATAGAGGTTCCTAAGTTCCTTGAGCTCTCTGTGCTTGAGCCCTTCCGTAACATCTATGAACTTATCCTTGATCTTAACAAGCGACGGGTCATCACGAAATTCCAGATACTCCTTATCTATAAATATCGTTCTTATATCCTTATCGGGATTAGGTATGGAGATAGTCCTTACATTCGGGTTATTGTAGAAGAACCATGCAGGCAGGTCGTTGAACTTCTCCACTATCATTATCAGTGTATTGAAGTCATCGTTTATCCTTGCGGCATTCAGCGATGCGAACAGCAGGTTCAGGAACATTTTGTTCTCCGCAGGTTCGAGGGTAGTGGGTGACGAGATATATCTCGATACGAAGTTCATTACCACCGCCACGGGCTTCTGCCTGTCGGTATCCACCATAGCATTCCTGATGACATTTGAAAGCTGTTCGATGTCATCGAGCTTGCAGGATTTCTTGAACAGCCTGTCCACACCGAAGGGCAGAGGTTCTTCATCGTTCGATACCGAATACTTATTGAGCATCTCCTCGATATTACCGTACCTGTCGCCGAATTTATTATATATACCCGTTGCGGGGTCGCAGAACATGAACTCAAAATCCGTATCCTCCCTGCGCTCATTAAAAAGGCGCAGCAAGGTCATATTGAGGTCAACGAATGCCACGGGCAGTTCCTTGCCGTCATAAAGCGGGTAGAAATCGTTGATGTTGCCCTCTATTATAAATGTGCTCTTTATGCCCTTGAAGCTGGATATCTCCTGCTGCCATTTTGGTACACTGTGCTTTTTCATAGTTTTTCTCCTATTGTTCTCTGTCATGTATGCCCACCGAGATAAGTCGGCTGCCCATATAAACGTTCTGTATCCTGCGTCCCTGCGCCATATGCTGTTCATAGCGCTCACGCAGTTCATCTTTGAAAAATATGATATCCTGGTTCGATGAACCCCTGAGCGCTGTATCGGGCGTATTGAGGTCCTCCACATACCTGCCGTCTATCAGCACGCCGACACGGCTGCGCAGGTGCGCAAGCTCTTCCACTGTCAGCACCGAGTCCAGCTCATCATATGTAAAGCCGGTATATACGAGGATATCCTCGGTAATACCGGCTATCTCATCCAGCAGTTCAAGCAGTTCATGCGCCTGTTCCAGAGGGTCGCCGCCGCTTATGGTGATGCCGTCGATATGATGTTCTGCGGCTATGCGGCGTATCATGCCTGCTATCTCCCCCGTACTGCGCTGCCGCCTGCCACGGGTCTCCCAAAGCTCGGGATTAGCACAGCCCTTGCAGTGCTTTGTGCAGCCCGCCGTCCAGATGACCAGCCGCTGTCCCGGTCCCAGCGTTTCTATGGGGAATATCATCCTGTCCAGATACATCAGCCTATGCGCACCGTAAAGGTGACTGTGCCTGCCAAGGTCAGCTGTCTGCCGTTTTCCAGAAGATTAGGCGCTTCCCTTTCAAGCTCCATACCGTTATACACCGTATTGTTGGTATGGCTGATATGTCTTAATACCCACGAGCCGTACTCATAGGTTATGCGGCAATGCTCGCCCGACACCGTATGCATATTCCTTGACAGGAAAAAGTCCGAGCCGAAATTGCCGTATCTTCCCAGAGTTCCGCCGGGCTTTGCTATATCTATCCTGGCATGGGTATTTACTTCCTCCAGCCAGAGTTCGTCGCCCACTGTGCCTGTATCTTCCTCAAAAGCTGCCTGCTCAGGAGGTGTCTCTTTGTCACGCATCTCTATCTGCCAGAGAAAATCATCTATCTCATGCTCTATCTTGCAGCCCTCGCAGAAAAACTTCCTGACGCTGCCGTTTGGCAGCACGGTCTTGGTCTGTGACTCGGGGCAGAACACGAAATACTCTCTGGTGCTCTCGGGCGTTATCGCCGACTGTGCCACTGTAGGCAGCGGTGCGGCAGGCTGCGATATCCGAACATTCTCCTGCGCTCTTTCATCAGTGCTTTTTGCCAAAGGTTCTGCACATATCTCGCAGATACTGCTTCCCACGGGATTTTCAAATCCGCACTGCGGACATATGATGGTCGCCATCCTTATCAACTCTCCTTATGCATCATACGCAGACCCTGCCGTTTGAGCTCTTTCTTCCTGCGGTCCGCAGCGGCGTTCTCGGTACGCACACGGGTCTTTATCTTTTTATTGAATTTCTTATCGGGGGGATTATGCTTTTTGGTATGCAGTATCACCCCACGCATCTCAAGTTCCTTTGTGAGCTGCGGATGAAGGCTGCAAAAGGCGCACTGCTGCTGATAGAGCCTTTCGCTCTCCTGCTCGCTGATGTCCTCATCAAAGCCTATACCCACCACTCGCATAGTGACCTGTCCCTCATCGGAGACAAACACATTTATGGCGGAGTCCTTATCCACCCCGTAAAGCGCCTGACCCTTAGCATCCGCTTCATGCAGAAGTTCGGAATTGACCACATCGTAGCCGTGCTTTTTCATAACATCGTCTATCTGGCGCTTGATATATTCGCTCGAAAGCCTGCACTTTGCACGCTCACGCATTTTTTCTGCCGCCTCTTTAAGTTCAGCCACCGAGGAGAAATCCGACATTGCCGCAGGTCCACCCTCCAGGTCGAAGCACTGTGTGCAGTATTCCTTGTATACCGCCCTCATAACGTCCATCTCGCTGTGTATGAGCGCACCTACCTTCTCATACTGCCCGTAAAGCCTTTGCAGCCTTTTGCAGGAAGTATCCGCAGGCATACCGCTGCGCCTGAGTTCGTGAAGATCCTGCAAAAGCAGCAGTATGGAATTTTTATGCATACCCGTCATCTCACCCTCGTTCATCATTTGGGTGAGCTCCTGCTCGAAGGCATCAGCCCTTGTATCAAATTCATACATATCATCGACAGCGACGGTATTTTCCTTTATATCCTGAAGTATCCTGCGCCTTGTGCCTGCCATGGCTTCGTTCTGACGTTTTATGCTTTGCAGTCTTTCACTGTGCTCAATAAGTTCCATGCTGCGTTTTATATCGTCCTGCAGATCAAACTCACGCTTTATCTCATTAAGCTCAGCCCGTGCCTCATCTGTATCGAACATCTCATTGCCTGCACGCACACGGTCATAAAGCTTGTCCAGCTTTTTCTTGCAGACCTCTCTGTGCTTTTTTATCTCACTTGAATTATCCGCATAGCCGCCGTCCTCATCAAGCAGACCGCAGACCTCAGCACACTGCTTATCTATACGCCTGATGGTATCCATTATCTCTTCGCAGAGCTTCTGGCGAACTTCTCTTGCTGCTTCGAGCCTCATAAGCTCCTGACGGCGCAGCTCTGCCGTATCGACCTTAGGTCCGCTCATTACATGACCTGCTTTCTTATAACTTATAAAACATACTTCATACTATGATATTTAGAGACCACATCTTTAAAGCCCAGTGACTTATAAAGTCCCCGACCCATATCAGTGGCTTTGAGCTCCACATAGTCAAGCCCCATTGCCTTTGCATCATCAAGCATATCCTGCATAAGTCTGCCTGCGATGCCCCTGCGCCTGTGGTCGGGCAGGGTATATACATTGAGCACTGTGCCCGTCCTGCCGTTTATAAAATCGGGGTTGGGCGGCATATGTGAAACATACAAAAACACACAGCTCACTATCTTACCATCAGCCCTGCACACGTACACGAACAGGTCTTTATCAAGATGTTCGCTGTAATACAACGGCAGCTGCGATGCTATCTTCTGTGTTTCAGCTTCCGTCAGTCCGCCGTGATCCTCTGTAAGATAGGCAAGCCTTAGTTCTGTCAGCACAGATATATCAGCCATGCCTGCTTTTTCATATTTTATCATGTTATCACCTATCAGCTGTAAATACATCAAAACTTTATTTCAAGCCGTTGCGGACAAGATACGCCTGTCCCCTTTTCGGCATTTGATATAAATATTTTAAAGATATTATACCTATTTAAAAATTATAACACAGCCTTAGTTCATTGTCAAGACACGATTCGCTCACATTCTGCATAAAAAACACAAAAGCCCGAGGTCACCCTCGGGCTGTCATCCGTTTATATGTTATCGGTTCTTTTATTCTTCACTTTAATTTTCTTCTACAGTGACCCGAAGATCACACATCATGTTCATGCTGTGACCAATTCGATGGTCAGATCATTCTTTTCTCCGATGAACTTTGGTCTGAAATATTTTATACAGTATACCATTGCTGCTGCCGCAAGCACTGCGCATATGATAAGGTAGGGCACGCTGTACTGTGAAAAGCCGTTCACCTCGTAGTACATGGGCACACCGCTGATACAGATCTTTTCCATGGGCATAAGGCACAAAGCATTGTGCAGTGCATGAGCGCCCATGGTATACAGGATATTATTCGTCTTCATGAAGATATATGCATATAAAATACCGCCCACCATAACTTCTGCAAAGCCCTGGATATTATAAAGATGAACTGCTGCGAAAAGTACTCCGGTCGCTATGATCGTAAATACTCTGCCGAACTTCTGCCTGAGTATCGAGATATTGCAGAAGCGGAAAAGCAGTTCTTCACAGATGGGTGCTAAGATCACTCCCGTGAGAATAAATTCGATGAGGTCTTCTTCCGAACCGTTCGGCTTGACGGTGGTGAAATGTGAACCTATAAGACCTATCAGGTGGGTGAATATATGGTTGAAGCCCCAGTCAAACAGCACTATCATCACGGGCACCGAAAAATCAAAGCCCTTGAACTTCAGCTTAGAACTCAGCTTTTCACCAGTCTGTTCCTTTATCATAAATATGCACAGCACTACACCTGCGATCTCGCCCAAGTACATCAGCGCATCGCTCCAATGTGCTATCTCTGCTATAACAGCGCCAATTATCATGAAAGCCAAGCAAACTATCAAACAGAGCAGCACCAGCCCTATGCACTTCTTCCTTGTAAGTTTTTTCTCTTTTGCTTGTTTTTCCTTCTTCTTGAACATAATGCTCTCTCCTTTCTTTCGATGTATCCAATATAGCACATTCCGAATGACAATTGCGGCTTTATCGTGCAAACGACATTTCACATCGTGTGAAATGCTAAAAAACAGCACCGTTTATTTAACGATGCTGTATATGATATTTATTTACTGTCACTGCGTAAGAACTATAGTCATACGGAATTCGTTTTCCTCGGAGGATATCTGCATTACACCGCCGTATCTCTCCACTGTGCGCCTGATATTGCGCATACCGAAACCATGCTGCGATTTATCTTTCTTAGTGGTATACCTGCCCTCGCCCGACATGAGCTTTGCGCAGTCCACCTTGCCTGCGGTACTGTTGGTTATGGTCATGACCCTTTGCAGCTCGGTCTTGCGAAATGACAGCCTTATGTACTTATCCATGCCCTCGGGCACTTCCTTACAGGCTGCGGCGGCATTATCTATAGCATTGGCGAACACCGCACATATGTCTATGGGCTTCCAGTCCAGTCCGCCCTCTATAACGCCCTTTACAGTCAGCTCTATCCCCTGTCGGTCAAAGTCTGCAAGCTTTGAGGATATGAGCGAATCCAGCATATCGTCACCTGTGACTATCCTGGGTGAAAGCTCCGCCAATCCGCCTGCAAGATCAGCTATATACTGCTCTGCCGCCTCATAGTCATGCTCTTTCATAAGACTTGCCAGCAGATTGAGATTATTGCGCATATCGTGGCGGAAGGCTCTGGTCTCCTCCTGAGATTCACGGTAATGCCTCGATGCTGCGAGTTCCGCTTCGAGGTAGCTTTCGTTATAGGCGCTCTTCTCGCTGAAATAAGCGCTCTGACGGTTCTTGAATATCATCACGGGCATGACCAGCAAAAGCAGCAGCATCATGACAGAGACGGTTTGTTTATCGAGCAGCTCAACATTGTTTTCCTCGGGATCGACGATCGTTGACATATTCAGCATAGTTATAAAGAACAGCAAGACTGTCAGCAGTTTGTCGCTGCGGCGGAAAGGCATCGTCGTACCACGGCGCACCATAATAAACCACAGCGCCGCTCCCATAAGGAATATCAGCGTTATCAGCACATAATAGAAAACATCTGTATCTTCGGCATTTTTTATATCCAACACATAAGCTGACAGCGCCACCATCTCATAGTAATACACTATCAGGAGCAGATCTATCAGCAAAAAATTCAGCAAGCCTTTAAAAAATCCGGCTAAGCCTTGTTTTGCGCCAAACTGCATCACCACAGGCGGCACAAAAAATATGCCGGGCATCATGAGAAATTCAAAACCCAGAATTTTTGCCATAAGATCATCGGCGAGCGAGAGCAATATGAACAGCACAAACACGAGCCCGACTTTTTTCAGCGTGACCTTTACCCTGTCATCGAAGAAACAATGTACAACCATACCGCCGGTAAAGGCGAACACAGACATCTCTACTGCATTTTCAAGAGCACTGCGCACATCCATCAGAAAGCCTCCTTATCTGCATTGGCTACCAGCGCCGCACGGAATGCGCTTTCCTTCGTCCTGCCCACAGGCAGTTCATCGCCGCCATACACAGTTATATACTTCCCCTTTATGCCGCTGACCTTTGAGAGCGACACCAGAAAACTTCGGTGTATGCGGAAAAATCCTTCGCCGTCAAGCTTTTCCTCATAGTCGCCAAGCTTTCCCCAGACCTCATACTGCTGTGAGACTGTATGTATTATCATCTTCTGGTTGAGGGCTTCGATATAGACTATCTCAGAGAGCTTTATCTTAAATTCTCCCTCCGAATTCTTGATCCACAGGGCTTTTTCGCCTGACTGCTTCTTTTTGACGTACTCGATTATCTCATGCACCGCCGACTTCTCGGGAGGCTTTGTAAGATACCTGAGCGCATTGACCTCATAGCCCTTTATGGCATATTCCACATGAGAAGTCAGGAAAACTATATAAACCTCTGCACTCAGTTCCCTGAGTTTTCTTGCGGCAGTCAGCCCGTCCATTGAGGGCATCTCGATGTCAAGGAACACTATATCATAGCTTTTCAGAGAAAAGCTGCGCAAAAGCTCGCCGCCCTCGGTGAACACGTCCGTCACCAGGTCAAGGCTCACACAGACACTTTCTATAATAGCTTTAAGACCCTCTGCGGTCTTTCGCTCGTCATCGCATATGGCAATTCGCATCAGAGCTCTCCTTTCTGAAATAATACTTCTGATATTATACCACACAGCCGATTTTTTTGCAAGCAAAAAGCAGAGCCTAACGAGAGACTCCGCTTTGGTATAAGCTTATTTTTCGCTTACAGGACGCTGCCGATATCTATCTCGACATCGCCGATATATTCGCCGCTGTTATTGTCATTGAAACTTATGCTGAACTGTGTGCCGCCAAGATAGGTGACTGTGCAGTTCACATCGACCTCGGAATTTATAACTCTGCCATCGGGGAGATATACGCCCTCAAAGATGTCAGCCAGCTGAACGCTCGACACAGCATTGCCAGACGGTGTCAGCCTGTATACTCTCGGATAAGTCTCGCCCCTTGGGGTGTGGTTCGTAAACAGCAGTATATCGCCGTTATCCATTGCGATATGGGTATTATCTCCGTTTATCTCGTCATAGGTGTCGCCCTCTGTCCAGGTCGCACCGCTGTCGCTGCTGAAATACGTGTAATAATACCTATGACCTGCGCCGCCGTCCGATGGGACAAGGCAGTACATTCTTCCGTCGGAAGCTGTATTTGCAAGACCCTTTGCGTGCTGTACCTGATAATCAACAGCTGTATCGGATACTGCATTTTCCGAAGGCTGTGTGGTCGCCGCAGTGGTGGTGGTAGTCGTGGTCTTGTCAGCCTTAGATGAGTCAGCGGTGGTCTCCTCTGCCTTCGACTCCTCGGGCGCAGAAGTTTCCGCCGTTGTTTCGGTGTCAGTTTCGGGAGCAGTGGTTTCCTCTGCCTTGCTCTCCTCCTGTTCTGCCGAAGTTTTTTCAGTTATCGTAACAGCAGGGCTGTTCTGACCCACCTGTCCGCAGCCTGCCATAGCACCTGCGAACACAGCAGTTATCGCCATTGCCAATATGATCTTTTTCATAACGGTTTCCTCCTTGATAGAAAATCCTGTTTAACATAGTATAACACAAAAATCTTAAATTGTAAAGCACAAAAAAGCAGGACACCACGGGGTATCCTGCGAAAGATCTTATGACAAAGCTTTTATGCCCTTTATGTGCGAAGCTATCATGGCGATATCGGTGACGTTTACTTTGTCGTCATTGTTTACATCGGCTGCTTTTTGCTGTTCATCAGTCAGAGGTTTGATACCCTTTATATGAGCAGCCGATACTGCAATATCCGATACATTTATCTCATTGTCACCATTGGCATCGCCCGGTATGTTCTCTCTTATCCCCCAAGTAACACTATCACCATTTTCTTTCGTGACAGATTTACCACCGTCTCCCTCAAAGAATTTCTGAGCCTCTGAGCCTTTGTTATATTCAAATCTAAGTTTTTCTACCGGACTTATTTGCCACCAATAGTCTGTTTTTCCATCTATCTCAAAATTGTAGCCGAATTCTCTGACGCTGTCAGGAACCACAATAGTCAGTTCTTTTGCATAGAATACTGAAAAATCGCCTTTCGCATCTCCTGCAACACCAATGATCTTTCCGGTTTCCTTATCATAAACCACAGAGCCGTAACTCCGAATTACTTTGATAGATGCTACAGGAAAACCCTCGATCTCACTCGGAATAATTACAAGTGGATCATTTCCTGCGTAACCACATATAGATACTTCGCCATTATCTACACTATACAAAATGCCATCCTGTTGTTTAACAAAGCAATCAATATCGAACTTCTCATTAGTTGGTTTGCATAAAAACCAACTAACAGTTATACTATCATCGGAATATGATTGTTCTTTTACATATATCTTATCGTTGAGTTTCTCAAAGTAATCCAGAAGTTCTTCTCGGCTGAAGCTATGGATATTCTGCATGAAATCTTCATATGTTTTTATCTCCGGTATTAAACTATCCGCCGAAGCATTTACAGCGAACACACCCTTATCAACACCGCCGAAAGTTCCGACGATGCCGAAAACCAGCGCAAATGCCAGTGCGACTGCAACTATCTTCTTATACATTGTAATACCTCCCTAAAAAATAAAAATACGCTAATATCATTCTACCACAGCAGTCTGACCGTGTCAACGATTTTTCGATGGCAAAGTACACAATTATACATTGCTTATTTTGTGATAAACAATACTTTATTTTCAATAATATCGCTTGAATTTTAACCATTTGTATTGTATACTATATATAATAATCATTATATAAAGGAGTGAACGGAGTGAAACAAACACTTTTGTGTGACCACTGGGAATTTGCAAAAGTTCCCACCGGCACAGAGTACGAAAACGTGAAAAACTGGCAAGAGACCGATCTGCCCCACGACTGGCTCATATACAATGCCCATGACCTGTATGAGAACTCCACGGGCTGGTACCGCAGAAAACTCATCGTGCCTGCGGACGGGCTGCACCGTTCGCTCAGGTTCGAGGGCGTTTATATGGAGCCACGCATATATGTGAACGGTGTGCTAGCTTTTGAATGGAAATACGGCTACACCACTTTCGAGGCGGATATAACCGACTTTCTCCACGAGGGCGAGAACCTTATCGCAGTGCGTGCAGACCACCGTGCGCCAAATTCCAGATGGTATTCGGGCGCAGGCATCTACAGAAAAGTATGGTTGTGCGAATACCATGCGGCGCATATACTGCCCGACGGAGTTTACGTATGCACCGACAACGACGGCACAGTAAGGCTCACCGCAGAGGTCGAGCGCCCCGAAAACATGACCGTGGACAGGCTGTCGCTGAAAGCCATCATCGCAGACCGCAGCGAGCACGGCGCTAAGCAGGATATGGCAGAAAGCTTTTATTCCTGCACCGCTGTGGATACGTGTACCCTGCCTGCCCCTGTGGTCAGAGAGGGCTGCAAGTATTCGGTGAACACCCTGACCATGCAGGTAAAAGAACCTATACTCTGGGATATAAGCCACCCATATCTGTACACCTACAGCGCAGCGCTATATCTGGACGGTGAGATGGTCGATGTGGTCAGCGGCAGTTTCGGCATACGCAAGACCGAGATGACCCCCGACAAAGGCTTTTTCTTAAACGAGCGCCATGTCAAGCTGCACGGTGCCTGCCTTCATCATGACCTGGGCGCACTGGGTGCTGCGGTGAACGAAAAGGCTCTGCGCAGGCAGCTGGAAAAGCTGCGCACGATGGGTGTCAATGCCATACGCACATCGCACGATCCGCCTTCGGTGGAGCTTCTTGAACTGGCGGACGAAATGGGCTTTCTCGTACTGGACGAAGGCTTTGATATGTGGGAGCTTGCTAAGACGGAATACGACTACAGCAGGTTCTTTGATGAATGGGCAGAGCGTGATGTGGCTGCCTGGGTACGCCGTGACAGGAACCACCCATGTGTCATAGGCTGGAGCATAGGCAACGAGATAGCGGATACCGCACGTTCCGAAAGAGGGCAGGAGATAACCTCAAAGCTGAAAATGCTGGTGGAACAGCACGACCCCGAGCACAACGGTCTCGTGACGCAGGCATCGAATTACATGATGACCAACAGTGCGCAGAAATGTGCGGATATATTGAAGACAGCGGGTTATAATTATCTGGAAAGGCTTTATGACGAGCAGCACGCTGCACATCCCGACTGGGCGATATTCGGCAGCGAGACTTCCTCTGTGGTGGCAAGCAGGGGCATATACCATTTTCCGTATTCAGAGCCCATGCTGTGCGAAGACGACGAGCAGTGCTCGGCACTGGGCAACATCGCACCGCCCTGGGCGGCAAGACGGTTAGAGGACTGCATATTTGCTGACAGGGACGCTGAATATTGTGCAGGGCAATTCATATGGACGGGCTTCGATTACATCGGCGAGCCTTCGCCGTATTATACGAAGAACAGCTATTTCGGACAATTCGACACCGCAGGATTCGAGAAAGACGGTGCGTATATATTCAAAGCCGCCTGGACGGACTACAGGACTTCGCCGTTCATACACCTTTTCCCTTACTGGGACTTCAATGATGGCGAGCTGATAGATGTGCGTGCTGCGACCAATGCACCGAGAGCCGCACTTTTCTTCAACGGTGAGCGCATAGCGGTGGAGGAGTTCGACCATGCCCACGGCACCAAGCTGACGCTGGACGCAAGACTTCCCTACTCCCGTGGGGTGCTTGAAGCAGTCGCCTATGACGAGAATGGTACCGAGATAGCAAGGGACAGCGTGCAAAGCTTCGGTGATGCTGTAAAACTACAGCTTTCACCCGATAAGACCACCCTGAAAGCCAACGGCAGAGATATGATATTCCTGGAGATATCTGCACTTGACGTTGAAGACAATTTCGTTGCCAATGCAAACAACAGGGTCAGTGTACAGGTCACGGGCGCAGGCAGACTGGTGGGGCTCGACAACGGCGACTCCACGGACTATGACAGCTACAAAGGCACATCAAGGCGGCTGTTCTCGGGAAAACTTCTGGCGATGATAGCCGCAAAAAGCATTGGCGGAGATATAGATGTCAAAGTCACATCAAGAGGGCTTGACGATGCGGAGATAAAACTTTGTGCGGTAGAGATAAGCCCCGAGGAATTCATTGCCACGGGCTTTCCGTTCAGCGAAGAGAACAAGCCTGCACCGCCCGACTGCAATGTACCGCCCGATGAGATACCCATACGCAGGATGGTCCTTAAAGGCAAGCGCAGAAAGTTCACTGCCGAGGTCAGACAGCTGGACTTCACCATAAAGCTGCTGCCCGAAAACACCACCTATGACGAAGTGGAGTTCAGAGTAGTGGACCAAAGAGGTATTGCCGCCGAAAACGCACATATAATATACGCAGACAAGGACAAGGTCACTGTGGAGGCGCTGGGCGACGGGGTATCTGTACTGAGGGCGCTGGCAAAAAACGGCACTGAAAAATACCACATCATGTCCTCGCTGACACTGACAGCAGAGGGGATCGGCAAAGTATACAGAGACCCGTACCGCATGGTAAAGGGCGGACTTTTCTCACTTAGCGGCGGCAGGGTACTGCACGGTTTCAGGAAAGGTGCATCTATTGCAGGCGGTGCTTGGTGCGGTTTCGAGGATCTTGACTTCGGGCAGAACGGCACGCATACGCTGACTGTATCAATATTCACGGAAAGTGACGAGCCCATACGCTTTAAAGTATTTGACGGCACGCCCGACAGCGGCGAGATGATAGGAGACCTGCAATTCTTTGAAGAGCGAGTGCCCATGACACCTCAGCGTGCATCATACAAGCTGATAAGACCTCTGCGTGGGGTACATACCATTAGCTTCTTGGCTGATGAGGGCATGGAACTGGAGGGCTTCTTCTTCGGGCAGCACCCCAAGGAGTTTGCACAGATAGCTGCGGCGGCTGCACAGGATATCTCGGGCAAGGGACTTACTGTGGAGAGCGAAGCTGTCACGGGATTGAAAGAGAATGCGTGCCTTGACTTCGGCGAATTCGATTTTACATCAAGGTCTCCCGAAAGACTCATGATCAGGGGGCGTTCGAAGGCAGAGTACAACGATATAAGACTAAGCTTCATCACCGAGGACGGCAGTGAAAAACGCATTACTCTGGGATTTGAAGGCTCGCAGAAATACAGCGAGCAGAGCTTCCGCATACATGGCATAAAGGGCAGAGGTACGGTAAGCTTTGTATTTCTCAAAGACTGCGATATGGACATGATGTCATTCAGATTTGAGTAAGGAGGTGACTGCTGTGAAGGACAGCATAAAAGCACCGCTTATCTCCATAGCGGCGGTCAGTGTATCTGCATTTGTAATGGCACTGAACAACAAGACTTTCATCAGCACGGGCGGACTATATCCCGGGGGCGTTACGGGGCTGACCATACTGATACAGCGGCTTTTCGATAATGCCATGGGCTTGAAGCTGCCGTTCACGGCGGTGAATGTCGCCTTGAACGCACTGCCCGTTTATATCGGCTTTAAGTTCATCGGACGCAACTTCACGCTGTATTCATGCCTTATGATAATCCTGAACAGCGTGTTCACCGACCTGATACCTGCCCACAAGATAACCGAGGATATACTGCTTATCGCCATTTTCGGCGGCATCATAAACGGCGCCGCCATCAGCCTTTGCCTGAACGCAGGTGCGACCTCGGGCGGCACGGATTTCATTTCGATATTTCTTTCAGAGCGCCGTGGGATAGACTCCTTCAACATCATACTGGGATTCAATGCGGTGATAATCTGCATCGCAGGCATAATGTTCGGCTGGGACAAGGCACTTTACTCCATAATTTTCCAGTATGCGTCCACCTCGGTACTGCATATATTCTACAAGAAATTCCAGCAAAGCACATTTTTCATCGTCACCGAAAAGCCCCAAGAAGTATGCAGGGCGATATACGCACTTACTCACCACGGTGCAACTATACTTGAGGGCGAGGGCAGCTACGAACACTGCGAGAGAAATGTGGTATACTCGGTAGTTTCGGCGGCGCAGGAGAAAAAGGTCATAACCGAGATAAGGCTGGCAGACGAAAAAGCCTTCATCAATGTGGTCAAGACCCAGAAACTGACAGGCAGATTCTATCAGCCAAAAGAACGATGATCTATTATTCACAGCGTTTTATTTAATATAGTATAAAGGGCACTTCCGCTTTTATCGGGCGGAAGTGCTTTTTTGCAAAGCTTCCGAAAACTTAACTTTTGTGAAAAAAAGATGAAAAATTTATATACCTATTGACATTTCAGAAATTTTCGTGTAAAATTACACTAGTAAAGAATAATTGCAATCCTAAGGCAACACCGCATGACCATTGTGTGTCAGCTGGAAGTCATATTTTTCGTCAGAGCAACTAAAAACGACGCAGGAATACTTGATGTATTTCAAGGAGTTTTTGGTTGCTATGACGGAAAATATGCAATCAGATGACATACAAAGGCGTTAGCCGGTGGTTGTGCGGGGTTGCCTTAAGGTATTTTGAAGGAGTATAATATGAAAAGAGACGAATTTATTAGCGTAATGAGCAAAGAACTTAAACTGGTACGCACAGAATATGACCTGACACAGGAGCGTATGGCGTTCTGTCTGGGTATTTCCAAAAAAACACTGGTCGAGATAGAAAAAGGCAGAACTCCCATGGGCTGGTCTGTGGCAGTAACTTTAGCGGAGATCTTCTCCGAAAGCACGGTGCTTCAGAACACCTTCGGCGGTGATGTGGACGATATGATAAAGGCTATGGCTTTTGACGAAATGGGCATAAACTTCCGCCAGACCCACGGCGGCAAGGTATTCTGGAGACAGATAGAGGTAACGGACAAGTGGAAGATACAGCAGAACTATATCTCACAGCACTATCGTCTGCTGACAGCCAGCAACAGATGCGTGTACTCGTCCTTCCATCTGGACAAGGTGAGAAAGGCTGCACAGGAGTACGAAAAAGAAGTATAAAAGCGAAAGATAAGACGGGAAACTATGCAGAACAGTAAACGAGGATACAGACAACGAAAGCCCTTATGACAGCGGCAATGGTTCGGGCAGTATCATACCAAAGTCCGAACGTAGCACGTTTTGTATCAAACAACAAAGATCCGCAGGAAACTTTGTGCAACATATCCCATAAAAATACGGCAATAAAAACGTATATATAAATGTGCTGTGGTCAGCTGCACTTGGTATAAAGAAAAGGAGACAACATCATGAAAAACACACCCGAGCATCCTTATAAAAACTTTATGCTATTCACTTTGGGCGCACAGTTCATCACATGGATATTATTCCTTATATGGGACCTTTTATTTGATGAGCTTGATCTTTTCCCCGATGTATTCGGCACTGTAGTTTTCTATGCTATACCGATAATACCCGTGGTGCTGTACTTCGTATTCGATAAGCATTTCAAGACCGACCGTCCCGTGGTCACGGCTATCCTACAGCACCTTATATGGTTCGCTGTCGCATTTATCGGTGGAATGCTCTCATTTTTGGCATTAGATAGCGAATTCATGCTGATAGAACAAAAATCGGGAATGCTTGACGGCGTGGAATATATCGTTTTTGCTGCGTTCCTCGGCATAGCATTTTTACTGACCCTGATAGTAAGACTGGTAAAATTCCTGAATGCAAGGCACGCTTCAAGATCCGCTGCATGACAAAGGAGTGGACAATATGAAAAGCAAGAAAAAGGCGCTCAAAATACCTTTTGGTATAACGAACATAGTTACTCACGCTGTGGTATGGGTCGCACTTTTCCTCTTGACCGTGGCACAGCTGATACTCAAGAAAATGGATATACAGATCCCTACGGCATTCCGCTGATAAGGAGAGAGACACATGAAACAGGATGTTAAGCTATATAACCTGATATTCCCCATATGGCTGCTGATGTTTTTTCCGATAGCTATAGTCCCTGCGGCGGCGCTGAACTTCGGTATAGATTCACTGGTGGTGCTGCTGACACTTAAACATCTGGGCATCACACCGAAAAAGCCCGTCTGGAAAAAAAGCATTATCCGTGTGGTAATATTCGGATTTCTCGGAGACATCGCAGGATCAGCCGCAATGCTGGCGAGCGATCTATTGCTCGATGAAGTGATAGGGGCGCATAAAATATCATTCGCAATGATGTATGCCCCCTGGGATCACCCTGCGGCAGTAATAATATGCATACTCTGTATGGTACTGGCTTCATTCGTGATATACAAACTTGATAAACGATTTGCTTTCAATAAAACTGAACTTGACGATGGGCAAAAGAAAAAACTGGCAATGAGTCTTGCGGTGTTTACCACACCTATACTTTTCCTGGTGCCGACAAGTCTGTTTTTCTGATATAAAATAATAACTGCAAGGAGTTGAGATGCATGGGTTGGCTATTATTGATATGCTGGATCCTATCACCATTTGTACTGATACCTGTAGCTATCGTAAACAGCAACAAAGCCAAAAAATATAAGCAGTTTCTCCAAGAGCTGAGACGACAAAACAGGATCTCCCTGAGTGAGGAGCAAAACCTTTATCCCGATCACAAACAAGGCAGCGCCCTGAATTATCCGGGCTTAAAAACAGATCAGCCCACACAGGGCGGGTATGTTCAGCGTCCGCCTCAGCAGCCCCAAAATACAGGCGCACTCAACTATCCCGGGCTGTATGCGGATAATAAGAAGACCGTTCAGCCGGCACCTGTTCAGCCCAAGCCTGCGGCACAGCCTGTAAAAACTGCTGCGGCAGCCGCTGCACCTGTTAAAAAGGTCGGCGTGGATCTTCTCAAACCCGAAGACAGAGCAAAGAAAAATGCTGCACAGCAGACAGCTGCACCTGCGGCTGATATAAACAAAACGCCTGCACCCGTCAGACCCGTGGCTGCGGCAGTCTCGCAGAATACGACGCCAAAGCCTGCTAACATTGCACAGCAGAACGAACTGATGAAACAGCGTATCGCTGCACAACAGCAAATGGCTGCTAACGGCGCACAGCCCAAATGGATACAGCCTCCCGAGCAGCTTGCTAAAAAGCCTGAGAAAAAGTTTGCGTTCCCCAAGATCGAGTTCAATTCGACCACGATACTTTTCGGCATAGGCATAATATTCATGATACTAACGGGTATCATCTTCTCTACCGCTTACTGGGTAGATATAGGCTATGTAGCAAGAGTCGGCGTGCTCGTATTTGAAGCCGTGGTATTCTTCGCAATGCACCGCTTCACAGGCAAAAAGCTGAAGATCGAGGGCACGTCCTCGGTAATGTACCTTTTAGGTTCGGTTTTTTCAGTCATCTCCTACCTGACCACAGGCTACTTTGGTCTGTTTGGTGCATGGTTCGGTTTTGAGGGCAAGGGCATGATGGCATTCCTGTCCCTTGGCGCACTGATGATAACGTTCTTCTCGGGAAGAGCGCTCAAACTGTTCAAAAAGCCCCTGTGCGAATACATCGCCTGCATCTCGCTGGCGTTATCGGGCACTTTGATGCTGGGGCAGTTCAGTACATATTTTGAGAACAAGCTGTCCGCCTTTGCGATGTTCATAACCATTGCAGGCACAGGTGCTGCGGCAGCATACTTCTATTTGAAGAGCAAAGGCACAGAGATCTCAAAAGCTGTGAGAATGTGCCTGTTCATCGTAAGGATACTGTTTGCAGCGATCACTATACCGATACTGCTTGCAGACCTCTTCGGCACCGACGGCGCAACGGTATCAGGCTGGATCATATGCATCATCTATATGGGCGAATCGATCTGGCACGCTGTACGCACAGGCAAAGAAAAATGGCTCTATGCACATGGCGCTATCCTGCTGGCAGGCGTGATAAGCCTCGGCATCGCCATCGACGATATGAGCATTTATGCGGTGATACTCACTGTATTCTCCGCCGCTTCCGGCTGGATATACCTGTATCTTGAACACAATAACAAGCTGAAAGTAAAAGGCGATAAATTACTCATACTATTCAAGATATTATTCGCAGCCATATCCTTTGCGGCGGTCTTCGTCGGCATCGACAGAGACTTTGAAGTCATCGACTGGATAACCGCAATACTCTTTATCCTCGATTTTACCGCCCTTGCGGTATACTATAAAAAACAGCCTCTGCTGATACCGCAGAGCATAATGTTCCTGCTGACTGTGCTGGAACTGGTGATAACCATAGGTGATAACACAAGTATCGAAGATGAGTCTCTGATAATGCTGGTACCTGCGATCATAGGTATGGTCGGCACAGCGGTATACAACTTCCTGAAAAAATACAAGAAGAAAGATCTTATGATCTTCAATGCAGATGCGATCTGCGTATTCGTAAGGATAATGCTGGGACTGCCTGCATTGGCACTGGTGATCTTTCCTTTCTTCGGTTTTGAGTGGGATGAGAATGTACCCTGCCTGATAACGGCAGCTGCGTACATAGCCGAGCTTACCGTATACAGCATACTCAATAATCGCAGGCGTGAGCTTTCTTTCCAGAATATCTTCATATTCAGCTTGCTGGCACATTTCTTCATAGAAGCAGATAATATGGACGTTTTCGTTCTGATAAGCTGTGCAGGCTATGCACTGGCGGCTGCGGTATATGTTTACCTCAGGCAGAAGGGCAAGCTCAGATTTAATGCGGACTATACTGTTATCGCTGTGAAATCGGTGATAACTGCAATGTGCGTGGGCTTCTGCATAGAGGCTTACCCCACATGGAGCACAGCTATATGGCTGCTCTGCTCACTCATCGCCGCAGAAACTCTCTTCTACGGCATACTCTTCAAAAATCAGATATTTATTGGTGTACACGCACTGTTTATCTCGGGCATACTGTTCGAGTCATACTTCCTGCTGGAAGACTATGCAGCGTTCTCGCTCATATGCCTGGCTGTTATGACCATAGGAACGCTTGCCTACTACCACTTCGCAAAGGCAGGCAAGCTGAGAGTCAACTGCCATATCATCGTCGCATCAATGAGGACGATATTCGGCATAGTTTGCCTTGGACATATTTTCAACTGCGGACTTGAATGGTCTGTCACAAGCCTGATAATCTTCGCTGTGACCTCGGCAGAGCTGCTCTACTACGGCATACGTGAAAGAAAAGAGCTGTTGGTGGGCTTCCATGTTCTGTCCCTATGCGGTGTATTCTTCGAGATAGCACTGCTTATAAACGACTACGATATTTTCGCACTCATCTGTCTGGCTTTCACAGCTATCACAACGGCGATATACTATCACCTGCGCAGCACCGACAAGCTCATGTTCAGGACAGATATGGTACTTGCAGGTACAAGGTCGCTGTTTGGCGTGGTATGCCTTACCGCAGTAACGATGAACGGGCTGGTATGGTCGCCCGTAAGCCTGACAATACTGGCTGTGTTCGCAGCAGAGCTGCTCTACTACGGCATACGGGAAAAGAGAGAGCTGCTCATAGGCTTACACGCTGTAATGCTGACAGGTGTACTGTTTGAGCTCGGTCTGCTGACTAACAGCTTCAGGTATTTTGCACTGTTCTGCTGCATCGTGGCAGCTGCGGGTACCTTTGCTTACACCTATCTCGGCAAAAAAAACAAACTCAGCTTCAATACCCCGAATTTACTGCCTGTTATGCGTGCAGTATACGGAGCGATCTGCATCTCGCTGCTTACGGGCGAGTGGCTGAAATGGAGCTGGCAGTCGATGGTCATCGCAGCCATAACTGCAATAGAGCTGACCTACCACGGTCTGACCAAGAAAAACAGGCTCATGCTCAGAGCACAGGGTGTTTCGATGATGGCACTCAGCGGTATCGCCGCTTATATGCTGAGCACAGTGATACCCGGCTATTACACAGGCGTATTCATATTTGCGATCCTGCTTTCGGCTTGTCTGGTCATCTACCATATCTATGACAGCCTCTACACAAAGACCACAGACGGCCTGTTCATGATAATGATATTCGGCTTGGGCATATACCTTATGCACTATGCGGCAGTGCCCTACGGCATCATCATAATGGCATTCTTCATGGCATTCACTGTACTGGACGCTTTCAGCAAAAAGAACTTCCTTGCAAAGGGTATGCAGATAGTTATGCCTGTACCTGCAATGCTGACAGCTTATATGCTGGCAAACTTCCTCCTTATAGAATACTCGATGCGCTGCCTGGGTATGTCAATGACGATATGTGCGGCTGTACTCTGTGCGGCAGCATTCATGACAAGCTTTGGCAGACGTGAGGACAAGAAGTTCGCAAGAATGAAGTACAGTCTTGAGACTGCATCGGGCATCTGCCTTATGAGCCTGTTCACCGCAAGGGCTGACCTTGCTGTGGGCATCATAGCGGTCATAGTGAGCGCTGCGCTGTTCTCGGTAATGCAGAGCTCAAAGAAAAATATGCATTCGCTGCTGCCCACGATAGGCGTGTTCCTCGGTGCGACCTCGGCGGCAAGAGCCATCTGGGCAGACCCCATGCGTTCGGGAAATGCGGCTATAATATTCTCGATAGTCATGACAGCACTGCAAATAGTGATCTCAAAGCTCAGATTCCCCAACAGCTTCACAGTACGCAATGACAACGGCAAATATCACTGGGATGTACCCCATCTCGGCATACTGCTGTGCATAGTATTCTGTGCATCGGAGAGCATGATGTTCTCGCCGAGAGCAAGGCTGTTCATAGCGATACTGGAAATGACGGCATTTGCGGCAAACTTCTACCGCCGCAATAACAGCGCAGCCATGAACCGTGGTGTGTTTACCGCTGCGACAGCACTGGCATCACTGGCACTCATACTGCGTCCGTTCATGGTATTCCAGAATGCCACCGTAACAACAAAGGTGATACTTGTGATAATCGTACTGTTCGGTCTGGCAGTAAAGCGCATCTGGCGTGATGAAGCAAAGGTAAGCTCCGAACTCAGTCAGGCAGTATTCATGGCAGCATTCGTACTGCTCATAGTCGATGGACTCATGAACCAGTCGCTGGCAAACTCGCTGATAGTTCTGTGTACATCACTTGCACTGCTTATCTACTCATTCCATATCAAGAGCCGCCGCTGGTTCCTCATATCGGCAGCCACATTACTGCTGCTGACACTGTACACCACAGGTGATTTCCTGGCTACCGTTGCATGGTGGGCATACCTGCTGCTGGCAGGACTTATCCTTATCATCGTCGCAGCCATCACGGAATACCACCGTCAGAAAGGCTCAAACAACGAAGCACGTTTCTTTGTTGACTGGAAATGGTAATTTGAGATCTATCCCCTCACCCTGTGGGGGGATATTTTTGTGCTTATACTGCAATATGTAAAAACATTGTTAAAAGTCAAGAAAATGGAATTTTGCTCTTGACAATCGCAGGCTGTAGTGGTATAATATTAAGGCAATATTTCAGTATTGCCTTGTAACGAGACGTAACTCAGTTTGGTAGAGTGCTTGGTTTGGGACCAAGATGCCGCAGGTTCAAGTCCTGTCGTCTCGATCGTATCACAGCAAAACGGTCAAAATGTTAACAAATAAAAAACATTAAAAAAATCGCTTGACAAGCTTCGGCTTCTGTGATATAATATATAAGTCGTCAGATGAACGATACGCATTGTTCAGACGAAAACAAATCAATCGGAATATTTCAGATGAAGAATGCTGGTGTAGCTCAGTTGGTAGAGCAGCTGATTTGTAATCAGCAGGTCGGGGGTTCGAGTCCGTCCACCAGCTCCACATTCATTCGGGAAATATTCCGGGTGAATATGGGAGAATTCCCGAGCGGCCAAAGGGGGCAGACTGTAAATCTGTTGCTTCTAGCTTCGATGGTTCGAATCCATCTTCTCCCACCAGAAAAGTTCCACATAAACTGTGGAACTTTTTTATTTTGCATAAAAAGACCTCATCGCCGCATGAGGTCTTTTTTCGGTTGACGCCTTGCATATATTATGATATAATAAAATAACTACACAACGCCCGGAGGTGCACTATGCTAAACGCAATAATGAATATTTTCAACAAGATCGACGACGTGATGTACTACCCTGTGCTCATAATCATCCTGGCATCGGCAGGGCTTTATTTTTCGTGCAGAACTAAGTTCGTGCAGCTGCGAATGTTTAAAGAGGCTTGCAGACTTATAGTCGAAAAGCCCAAGGGCGAACAGAAAGTTTCATCGTTCCAGGCGCTGATAGTTTCCACCGCTTCACGAGTCGGCACAGGAAACATCGTCGGGGTATCCACCGCCATTTGTCTGGGCGGACCGGGCGCCTGTTTCTGGATGTGGCTAATGTGCATAATAGGTGCAGCTTCGGCATTTGTGGAAAGTACCCTTGCACAGATATACAAGCGCAAAAATCAGGACGGCAGCTGCTACGGCGGTCCTGCATACTATATCGAGCAGGCACTGAAAAAGCCGCTTATCTCCAGGCTTTTCTGCATATTCCTCATAGCGACCTACGCTGTGGGCTTCAACCTGCTCTGCTCATTCAACCTGCAATCGTCCTTTGAGGTATACAGCTTTTACGACAAGCAGGTGACTCCCATCGTCGTAGGCATCATACTGGCGATAACCGTGGGCTACTGCATCATGGGCGGCGGAAAGCGCATAATAAAGCTGACCGAAAAAGTCGTGCCTTTCATGGGTATAGCTTACGTGCTCATCTCGCTGATAATCATTTTTGCGAACGTCAAGAATGTTCCCCATATGTTTATGCTGATATTCAAAGATGCTTTCGATCTGCGTTCCATCTTCGGCGGACTTGCAGGCAGCTGCATGGTCATGGGCATCAAGCGTGGACTCTATTCAAACGAGGCAGGCGTGGGCTCAGCGCCTAACGCTTCGGCGTCCGCAGATGTGACTCACCCCGTAAAACAGGGTCTTGTACAGACCGTTTCTGTTTATATCGACACTATACTTCTCTGTACCGCAACAGCCTTCATGTGCCTGAGTTCGGGTACGCCTTACAATGAAAAAGTCTCGGGTGCGATGTACGTGCAGAACGCTATCTCCACCGTTTTCGGCAGTGCAGGTCCTGTCTTCATAACTGCGGCGATGGTACTGTTCGCTTTCACGACTCTGCTGGGAAATCTTTATTACGTAGATAACGCACTCATCTACCTCAACGGCAAAAAAGAGCCCTCAAAGCGTTTCATGACGGGATTTTACATCGTGTGCGTCATCATAATCTTTGCAGGCACTCTGATGTAGATGAGTTTCGCCTGGACGATAGCGGATATCACCATGGGATTCATGACGCTCATCAATATCCCCTGCTGCTTCATGCTCTCAAAACAGGTATTCGCAGCGCTTGCTGATTACGAAAAGCAGAAGAAGGACGGCAAAGACCCTCACTTCATGGCAAAGGATATAGGGCTCGATACCAATTTGTTAAGCTTCTGGAAATAAAGCATTCGGGAGTTTTTCTAACGGTGCAGCTATAACGTGCTATAATCGCTACTGAAATAAATTGGTATTTATGAAACCTGCTAAGAAAAATCAATAGGCAAAACAGCCAAAGTTGAAAGTGCAGCTTTGTTGAAAGTGATTGATGAAATGGGAATAAAAAAGGCAT
>CADALT010000022.1 GCA_902788785.1 uncultured Ruminococcus sp. | reverse complement strand
ACGAGGCAAGCTTTAGGTCAAGCCTTTCACGAAAGGCTTGCGGGAGTGTGAGGGCAGAGCCCTCACATCAAGGCACAAAAAGAGCGTTCTCCACAAAACAGGGAGAGCAAAACAAAATAACACGGGCGGCGATGGAGCAAACTTCTTGAACGTCTGCCCACGTACCCACCCACACAAAATATCGTGCGAGGACATCGCCGCCCGTCAGAGGTCAAACAACGAAGTGCTTTTGACCTCTTCGACCCGTAAGGGGCGACGACAGCGACCTCACCACCCAAGCAAAACCGTCCATAAGCCAAACAAAAAAATCGCTCTGGTATGCCTGGCAAAATTAGGTACAACGGACAATATGACAAATAACCCCCACAGGAGTTGCGTTATCCTGTGGGGGTCGTTATTTTTGTTGTTCTAAATTTATAGATGGAGATAGAGGAAAGTGGTCGCAGCTAACGCTGCGAATGGTTTTAAAAGCGCTGCGCTGTTTAAAACCATCGGGCGGCGATGTCCTCGCACGCCTTTTTGTCTGTACGGGTAATTAGGCAGACGTTCAGGATTTTTGCTCCATCGCCGCCCGTATTATTTGCTTTGCTCTCCCTGTTTTGTGGGGAACACTCTTTTTGTGCCTTGAGTTGAGGCTCTGCCTCAAACTCCGCAAGCCTTTCGTGAAAGGCTTGAGCCAAAGCTTGCCTCGTCACCGCTTTTCGCTTTTGTGCCCGTTTTTGCGCTCGGAACGTTTTTATCTTTGCGGCTACGTTTTCGCTCTGCCATAATTATGAATTTCCAAGCCTTATTATGAATGTGCTTCCGCCGCCCTCTGTATCACTCACTTCTATTGTTCCTCCATGTAGTGTAATGAGCTCCTTTGCTATGCATAATCCTAATCCAAAATGATTTTCGTCCGTCCGTGCATCGTCCGCTCGATAAAATCGCTCGAATATCTTCTCCTTGTACTCGTCAGGTATCCCCTCGCCATTGTCTGTGACTTTTATAGTGGTGTTCTTTGCGCCTTTTTCAAGGGACAGCCCTACTCGACCACCCTTTGGTGTGTAGCTTATGGCGTTGTCAAGCAGTATGCATATTGCCTGACTAATACGGCTAGCATCTGCCCTAACGGTCACACTCTCCTCGGGCAATTCTACTTTTAGGTCGATGTCTTTTTCTGCTGCACGTAAACTGAATGCTTCGTAGCAGTCGAGGATGATAGTGTCAAGCTCCGCATCGCCGAACTCTGCCTTGAAACTGCCTGCATCACCCCTAGCTAAGGTCAGCAGGTCGCCCGTGAGCCTTGCAAGCCGTCTGCCCTCTTTTTGCGCTATCGAGATAAGCTCGCCCTGCTGCGAGGGCTCCGCTTTCTCCATGGCAGAAAGTGCCGTCATCATGGTGTTCACAGGGTTGCGTATCTCATGTGATGCTGCCGCTATGAACTCGTTTTGCCGCTTTGCCGCTTCATCTATGGGGCGCAGCAGCCTGCCTGTGAAAAAGTATGAGAACAGGTAGAATATTATCAGCGCCGCACCGTCTATCAGCAGAAAACGTATGAGCAAACGCCGCTTCTGTTCTGCTATTAGGGATAGGTCGCAGATGATGTATACCTGCACATCTCGGTCAAGTTCGTATACTCCCACATAATGATCTTTGCCGCTGTCACGGTAGTCAAACACGGGTATGCGCTCTTTGTTCAGGGGCTTTACGTTCTCGGTGTAATGTTTGCGCACTCTTTCTGCCAATGCCAGCTGACTTTCGCTCGTGGTCATTTTAGTCATGTGTATCGGACTGCCGCTGTCGTAGATGAAAACAAGGTGGTCGTAGTTTTTGCGTATGATTTTTATACTGTTGAGATCTACCACGTTTCCGTCAAAACTGTTCTCGAATGCGTATACATCATTGCGGAAGCTTGCGGCGGAATTCTTATCCAGACTGCGGTAGTTGATGTATAGGTACAGCCCCGACATGACGACGAGTATCAAAGCCGCAAACAGCGTGAACAGCAGTGTCAGGCGCATATGCACTTTGCGGAACATCAGCCCTTACCTCCTGCCGAAAGCTTGTAGCCCACCCCACGAATATTTACAATGTTTAGCGTGCTGCCTGTGTTTTTCAGCCTCCTGCGCACAAAGTATATGTAGTTGTCCAGATTGCCGTCAAGGGTGTCATCGTCCATGCCCCATACACGCACCTGTATGGTCTGTCGGGGGAGAGTCTGCTCGGGATTGTGCAGAAACAGGTTCATAAGCTCGCCCTCTTTCTGTGAGAGGGTGCATGAACCTTTTGGACCCGTAAGCAGGTTGTCATCACTGCAATAGGTCACATCTCCCACGGTCACGCTGTTTATGTTCTCAATGTGTGAAGGTCTGCGCATCAGGCAGCGCATACGTGCCAGCAGTTCGTCCACCTCATAGGGCTTTACCATATAGTCGTCCGCACCGCAGTCGAGTCCCGTTATCTTGTCTGAGAGTTCGCCAAGCGCCGTCAGCATTATTACGGGTGTGTGGTCGCCCTTGTTTCGCATATCACGCAGTATAGTCACACCGTCCTTGTGGGGCAGCATCCTGTCCAGCAGCACCATATCATAGGCATTCTGCGAAAGGTACAGGTCAGCATCTGCGCCGTCATTGCAGATATCTGCCGAAAAGCCCTCTTTCTCCAGCCGAAACTGTAAGAGAAAGCATTGTTTTTTATCATCTTCTATTATGAGTATCCTCATCCTATCATCTCCCGATACCTTATATATTATCACAAATGATCCGCCTTGTAAATATCATAGCACATTTTTTCTGTCCCGTGGCAAATTAGAGATAAATTAGAGAAATAATTAGAGACTATTTAGAAACTCCCGTGTTATTATAATAGCATAGAATAGATCCGGGAGGTATGCAAATTGAAACGAAAGAAGTTTGCCGCATGGGCAGCTGCACTAATGATGGTACTGTCGGGCTGTGCGGATAATAGTGCTGAGGTCGCTGTAAAAGAAATGAGTGCCGATACAGGCAAAGGCAGATATGTTGAGCAGATCATAACTCCGCCCGAGGGCGCATCAGACGGTTTCGGGGCAGGGGAGTTTGTGAATACAGACGGCAAGATAGTTTTTTCTTCGCCCCATACTTATGAGAGATATACTGCCGACGGTGACGGCTTTGAAGCGAGCCGATTAAATGCAGATATACTCGACGAAACTGGTAAATACTACCTGATAGATATAAAGACCTTGCCCGACGGCAGCGGCGCACTCATCTATATGGACTCTGTTTATGATGAAGATGATGGCTCAGAGGAAAGTGTCCCCGAAAGCATTGATCTGACTTACCACTTTGCACTGCTTGCCCCCGATGGCACTACCACCGAAGTTGATACGGGCAACAGTGATATATACGATTTTGAGTTCACAAAGGACGGCAGGCTCTTTTGCATGATGCAGTCAAAGGATATGAACGGCACGCCTGTGCTCTGTGAGGTAGATACTAAAACAGCCGCTGTCAAGCCAATGTCTGTTAATACGAGCAGCAGATGCAATATAGATATAGCAGGAAAATATTTGGTCTTATCAAGCGATACTTCGGGCGAGCTGATGGTGTATGATATGGAAAAAAACTCCATGGCAGATGATACCGATACTCTTGAAGCTTTCTGGAAAGAAATGATAAAAGGAGAAAATTCCAACGGTATGGAACCTGTAGGCGATATCTGTGAGGGCGAGGAGAACTCTGTGTACCTTGTATGCTCAAAGGGGCTGTACAGATACGAGTTCGGCAAAACCACCGTGGAACAGCTCATAGACGGCAAGACCTGCATGATAGGCATGAAGTCGGGCTACGGTCAGGGGGTAAGCTATATCACCTATGAGGGCGATGACTCGCTGCTGGTGCAGTGTGCGGACAATACTCTGGTCAGGTACAAGTACGACCCCGATGCGCCCGACCTTGTTAAAACAAAGCTAAGGGTGTTCGTACTGGAAGATATGCCCGAGTTGGATTCCGTGGTGAACAGTTTCAGGCGTGCCGACCCGACGGTCGATGTCATCATCGAAACGGGCATGGAAAACGGCAAGACCTATGAAGACGCCATGAAAGAGCTGACCACACAGGTAATGAGCGATGATCCGCCCGATGTACTGATACTTGACGGCATGGATATAAAAAATCTCACCGACAAGAAACTGCTGAAAGACCTGTCAGGGGATATAGCCGACATCACCCCCGAGGGCGGACTGCTGGAGAAAGCCGCCCTGTGGAACGATGAGGGTGGTCTGTGGTCGGCAGCAGGGGGATTTTCCATACCTGCCATAGTCTGCGACACGGGCAGTGCCGACAGCATACACAGTCTTGCAGAACTGGCAAAAGCGGCAGAAAAGATACACGATGAGAAAAAAGGCTCCTATGCGATGGACCTTGAGATGATTAACAGCAGCGAGATAGCACGCAATGCTGTGCTCATAAGCGGCGAGCTATCGGATAAAAACGGTGCTTTGGACAGTGCTGCGGTCAGGAGCTTTTTTGAGAGCTGCAAGCGCATAAGCGATGCATCATGCCGCAAAGACGGAGCAATGGAAGAATACGATATAAGCCGTCTTTTCATATCTATTCTTGACAGCGTTTCTGACGATATGGAATTCCACTTTGTCCCCTCGATGCTTTCAAGCTATACATACGATATAAACGCCATTACTTCCCTTAAAGACTACGACAGCAGCATCAGCCTCAAATACGGTCTTAATGATGACAAGCACAGCTTTGTGCCTTCGCTCAACGCAGGTATATGCTCATCTGCCAAAAATGCAGATAATGCCAAGGCTTTCATAAAGTGTATGCTCTCCGATGAAACGCAGAAGACTTTTTCACAGCAGTTTCTGCCCGTTAACAGCAATTGCTTCAAGGCGAATTTTGAGGATGATATATATTTCACTACGGGCATGACCATAAGCAATGATAAAGGCGAGATGTTAAGCTATGACTGGAATAACACCGATGAGGACGAGGAGAGTCAGCTTATGGCTTACATCGATTCTATGGATACCCCTGTGATGCTCGATAAAAAGACCATGGAGGTCATCTGCGGTAACTGCGCAAATTACATAGACGGCAGCATGACTCTTGATGAAGCGGTAAAAGCAGTGGAGGACTATACCTCCATAAGGAGCAGGGAATGACAGACGCTGTACATTATGGCATAAAAGAGAACACGGAGAATAAAACTAAAACTACAGACAAAAGAAAGAACAAAAGGGATCTGAGATATCTGCCTTTCCTGCTGCCGGGGGCTGTGGGGGTGATAGTTTTTATCATCATCCCCTTTGCCGACTCGGCAAGGCGGTCATTCCTGACAAATATCACCCTTGAATGGTGCGGACTTGATAACTACAGGGCGGTATTTAATAATGAAGCCTTCGCTCTAGCCATGAAGAACACCCTGCGCTTTACGGCAGTATGCCTGCCCCTTCTGACAGCGGTATCCTTCATGATAGCCTATGTGCTGTCAAAGCTCATACACGCAAGGCTGATAAGGTCGGTGCTGCTGTTCCCGATGGCGATACCTACAGCGACCATGGTGCTGATCTGGCAGATACTATTTGCGGACAGCGGCTGTATAAACGGCATACTGACTTATCTTGGAAAAGGTACAGTGAGATTTCTTGGCGAAGGCTCGTTTTGGCTGCTGGTGGGCAGCTATATCTGGAAGAATCTTGGATATACGGTGCTCTTGTGGCTCACGGGGATAGAGAGCATATCGTCTTCACTCTGCGAAGCCGCAAAGACCGACGGCGCAGGGGAGGTGCAGTGCCTTGTATACATCATTATGCCGAGCCTGCGCCCCACATTGTATACCATAACCATAATATCTTTCCTCAATTCATTCAAGGTGTTCAGGGAGGCGTACCTGCTGGCAGGATCATACCCCCACAGGGATATCTACCTCATGCAGCACCTCTTCTCGAACTGGTTTGCTGAAATGGATCTGGGCAAGATGGCTGCTGCTGCGGTGTGCGTGTTCACAGTGGTGTTCGTGGCAGCGGCACTGCTGAAAAAAGTCTGGGACAGGGAGTGGTGAGCATAAAACGGATGTTAGTATACATATTCTTTGCGGTGCTGTGTGCAGCGGTGATGCTGCCCGTCATCATGATGGTTCTGCTGTCACTGAACGATGAAACGGAGCTTGCCTCTGCCATAATGCCATTGGAAAGCGGCAAGGGCTTCTGCGCTCCCGATCCGCTTCCATTCTTCCCGACCTTTTCGCACTATAAAAAGCTCATGCTGTACACTCCCGAATTCTACAGAGTGTTTTTCAATTCACTCAGGAACACAGCAGTGATACTGGTGTGTCAGGTGTTGTTTGCCGCACCGTCGGCATGGGCTTTTTCACGCATGAAGAGCAGGCATTCAAAACTGCTTTTCGATATGTACGTCATATTCATGCTGATGCCGTTTCAGGTGACGATGCTTTCGCAGTACCTGCTGCTGGACAGACTGGGGCTTATGGATACCTCTGCGGCGCTGATACTGCCTGCGGTGTTCTCCACATTCCCCGTGTTCATCATGTACCGCAGCTTTTCGCAGATACCCGAAGATGTGCTGGACCATGCACGTATCGACGGCGCAGGTGAGTTCACGATATTTCTGCGCATAGGGCTGCCCATGGGGCGCTCGGGAATGCTGGCTGCGGTGACACTGGGCTTTCTTGATCTTTGGAACATGGTCGAGCAGCCGCTGGCGTTCATCAAAGATAAACGGCTGCTGCCGCTGTCGGTCTACCTGCCCATGATAGATAAGGGCAGCGAGGGCATTGTGCTGGCAGCATCGGTGATAACGCTGATACCTGCGGTGTTTGTGTTTATCATAGGTCAGGACGAGCTTGAAGCAGGCATGATCTCGTCGGGGATCAAAGAATGATTTCCCGGGAAAAGGAGACAACATAATGGAGAAACATAATGGGATGACCAAAAGCGCATCAGTGAGATGGTTCGTGGGGTTTCTGTGCGTGATGGCGATGCTTTCGCTGATATCAAGGCAGCTTTATACCTCAAAGCTTGCACTGGTCACGGCAGAAGATATCAGGCACAGCAAGCTCAGCCATACGGTGAACTGCGCAGGAACAGTCGGCTGTGACAGCGTAAATGCGGTGTTTTTGCCTGAGGGTGTGCTGGCAGAAAGCGTGTATGTCCATCAGGGAGACAAGGTCGAAAAGGACAGCAGGCTTTTGAAGCTTGATACGCAGTCCCTTAAAGCAAGGTATGATGAGCTTGAAAGCGAAAGGCAGAAATCCCTTGAAAACGGCGATGGCTACGGCAGCGAGGGTGCATCGCCTGTGTTTGCCGAAACAGGGCTGCGCATAACTGATGTCTGTGTAAAAGCAGGGGATAAGGTCAGCGCAGGGGACGAACTTGTGAAGTTCGATAAGTCGCATCTTATCCGCTTGATAAACACTCTCGAAGCGGACAGGAACAAGGATATCATCGCAAGAAATGCCCTTTCGGACAAGCAGGCAGCCGCCGAAGCAGACGAAGAAAGTATGGGCGAAAGCTATGCCGGACAGATAGATACCCTTGACGTTTCCATCGAAGAACAGCAGAGCAATATAGACCGCTACCTTGTCATCTTAAACAGCGGATGCGCCATAAAAACCACGATGGAGGGCACAGTTACTCGGGTGGAAGCAAAGGCGGGTCAGGTGACGGGAGAAAGCGCACTGATGGTCATAAGCGCCGCCCCTGAAGTATCGAACGGTCTTTTGCGTATAGATGAGGAACTTGAAAAGCTGAAAGCCCTGATAGACGCTGACGGGCTTGTGTTAAGCGAATACAGCGGAACAGTCAGCCGTGCAGACATAAGTGCAGGCGCAGTCACAGCAGAGGGCGCAGCGCTGTTCATTGCAGATGTCAGCGAGGGAGGAATATACTTTTCGGGACTTGCAGATGAAAAGTCGGCTAAGCATCTCTCCGCAGGAGATATAGTGGAACTCTATTTCCGAAACGGCAGGCTGAGAACCGCCTCGGCAGTGATAAGCAATTTTACCCTGCGTGATTCGGACTACCGTTTCGAGGTGCCCTTGACGGAGGAAACTTTCTCGGGCGAAATGCCTGCCTATGGCGAGATAGGTATGATGAGGACCTCAGCCCTGACCGAAGGCGAATATTATCTCATCAGCAAGGAAGCCGTACACGGCACAGGTGCAAAACGCTTTGTATTTGCACTGGAGGAGACCGATGGATTTTTCGGCAGGGAGTACCATGCGGTAAAGCACGACCTCAACATCGAGGACGAGAACGATACCTATGTGGCAGTATCTTCCACAGGTCTTGCGGAGGATACGCCCGTGATAATCACCTCAAACCGCCCTCTTACTGACGGGGCAAGGGTAAGGCTGTCAGTGGGCAAAGTAAATGATGAGTCGGAAAAATGAGATTTCTCCCACAGTAAAGTTATAGCTTTGCGTGGGAGATTTTTTCGCACGGCTATTGATTTTGAGAAGAATATGTGGTATCCTAGAATCAAGGCAGAACCCATAATGGGCGGTCTTATGAAAGGCGGTGCGGACATGAAGCGTGTATGGATAACAGCAAAGGAACAATACGGTCGTCTGAGAGCGTTTTTGCCGTTTTCGGGCAGAAGGTTCAGGCGCACCTGCGATAATATGGCGCACAACGAAAAGCTGTTTTCAGCCTGCAAAGACAAGTTCCTCAACGGTCAGCGCACCGAACCCCTCTCGGCAATGAGGTACGGCACATATCCCCTCAGCTGGAACGGCTGTGAACTCATAGCCTGTTATAATGCGGCGGCATATCTGGGCATAAAGATAAGCTTTCCACAGGTGGTGCACGAATTTGAACTGAACCGTATGCACTATCTTTTCCCGAACGGCTACTGGGGCACAGCACCAAAAAAGCTGTGGTACTTTTTTGCAAGACACGGTATGGAGTACCGCTTTTGGCGTGACGGCGGACGTTTTGCCGCAGAGGCTGCCACAGGTGTTCCGTCCTGCGGTATAATATCTTTCTGGAACAACAAGCGCAGCACAGCCAAACTCCACGGTCTTGATTTTTTCAGCGGAGGACTGCACACCGTATTCTACGAATACAAGGGCGGAAAGTTCAGAGTATATAATCTCTATGGCAGTGATACCAAGCCGAGAGTTCTTGACAGCATAGCTGATGCCTACCGTGAAAAACGTTTTATCATAGGCTATCTGTTCATGAAGGACAGTCGCAAATAAAGCAAAAAAGCTTTTTATATTATGATATGATAAGACCCCTTCGGGAAAGTCAGCTCCCGAAGGGGTCAGTATTTCTATATATCGTCGTGGGACTCGGTAAGGTGGAAGGTCTTCTTGAAATTCTCTATGAACTGACGCATCTTGTCATCGTAGTTTGAGTATTCCGAGTACACCAGATCTTCGTTCTGCAAAGTGCGCTCTTTGAGGATAGCGTACTTGTCCACGCTGTATTCTACACATTCTTCCCACAGCTTGTCAACCTCTTCGGTGTGCGTGGTCTTGATGCTGTAGTTGTCCATCATGTAATGTGCCATGTATTTTGAGAACTTCTCGTTACCGAAAATATTGAGATGCTCTGAATTGTAGTAGTCCGTATCGGGATCTATGCCTATCTCATCAAGCTTTTCATCACAGTTTAGAAAATCATAACCGTGCTCGCTTATCATGCGTGCTATCTCGTCCCTGCTCCTGTCCTCCAGCGGAACATAGTGAGGAGCCCATAAAAACAGTATGTTTTCGATGCCCTCATCATTGCAGTGCTCCAGCAGTTTTTCAAATTCTTCCAGTCCCACGTCTGTGATGGGGTGGTTCTCCACATCTGCCGTGACTATCTCCGTCGAGGAAACCGTGTGTGTGCCGAAACACTTCATGGGCGATACCTCAAAGGTGCGCATTCTAGCCCTGTGATACCAGGTGCTGAGAAGTTCTTCCCACCTTGTCCAGCCCGAGTGGTACTTGATTATCGGCACATAAAAACTCATTCTGTCCTCGGGGGCGACATTTTCATCTACGGTCTTTTTCCAGATCTTGCCTCTGTCCATGTTGTCTGTCCAGCGGCGGATACGACCCTCTTCGTACATATAGGTCTCGTCGTAGAAAAATCCGTTTATCTCCACCACTAAGAGCTGAGGATCCTGACGCTCCAGAAAAGTATCTATCATCGAGCTGTACATTATGCCGGGTGCGCCCTCATAAGCCAGCCCGTAGCTGGTTATGCCGCATTCATCATATACCAGCGGTGAGGAATAATCCGCATACACCTCACTGCAGCCTATCACACCAACGTCCAGCGAATTTTCAGGCTCTTTATAGAACCCACGTATGTGCATCTCGGTGCTTATGGCAGTACACAGGAGCATTCTCGATACCAGCATAAACAGCAGCATTGCCACTATCATGAATGCCGTAATCTTCAATATTCTTTTTCTGAGTACCATTTTTCCTCACCTCCGTTCGTTTTTTTGTTAAGCCTTTGCCTGTATCGTCTTTATCGGTGAGCTGTTCCGTTTTGGAGAACGCTCGGTAAAAAAACAAATACTTATATATTATAACATATTATATCGTTTTTGTAAACCCTTTTATGAGCGAGGTTTTCGGTATATAAATTTAATGTCTGCTGTGCACTTGACTAATTCACGAGTTTTTGATATAATGTATTAAACGTATCGCCGCATCATGATAGCGTGGTGCTGCTTTAGAATTGATCTATTATGGGGAGTGTAAAAGTATGGATCTACAAGCTTTGGTAGAGCCTTTTGATAAAATAGCCTGTATAGTCAGTGTACCTCTGAGTTCCGAGGGCAGCGGTGAACTGAAAATAGTTGCCGCCAATTCCGCATACAGAGCATCTGTCGGTATACAGGATGATGGGGAAACTTCTGACAGACCCTACGAACATTATATCCCTAGGGACCTTAATTTCTCAAATTTCTGCTACCAGTGCGCAGTTTTGAAAAAACAGCTGCACTCTTATCAGAAGGATGAAAAGCTGGGCTGCTGGATGGATATCATCATGCTGCCCATAAATGTGGATGACCCCAATAACGGCTACTGCATCTGTACATTTGAGATATCGCAGGAGGAAGAGCCCGATAAGCTGGCGCAGGTCAGCTATGAAAATGCCAACGATGTACTGAGTGCTGCCATCAAGCTGCGCAGCTCATGGGATTTTATGACCTCGATGCATTCGGTGGTCAAGGATATAAGAGAGCTTTGCGGTGCAAGGCGCTGCTGTATACTGCTGACTGATGATGAGGCACACAGCTGCAGGGTGCTTACCCATGATTCCACGGATATTACCGATGAAGCCAAGGTCGGTGAGATAATCAACGAAACTTTCTATTCCATAGTAAAGACCTGGGCAGATACCTTCAAGGTGCTGACCTGTCTGG
Organism: uncultured Ruminococcus sp.; assembly: GCA_902788785.1. Taxonomy (GTDB): domain Bacteria; phylum Bacillota; class Clostridia; order Oscillospirales; family Ruminococcaceae; genus Hominimerdicola. Next base: position 26,114 of record CADALT010000022.1, on the reverse strand, counting down.
TGGTGCAGACCGACAACGACTGGGAAGAGCTTGAAAAGCGCAATCCTGTGTGGTATAAGTCACTTAAAGATGCCGAGGTCAGCAGCCTTATCATGTTCCCGCTGGTTTCCAAAGGTGAGACACTGGGCTACATATGGGCATCGGATTTCCAGTCGGAGAAGACTCTGCGCATAATGGAGACTCTGAAACTCACCACATTTTTCATAGCCTCCGAGATCGCCAATCAGCGGCTGTTAGAGCGTCTTGAACATATGAGCATAACCGATGTGCTCACAGGGCTGTATAACAGGAATGCCATGAATTTGCGTGTGGCTAGATTTCCCGAGGATGAAGATTTCGGCATAGTATTTGCAGACGTGAACGGGCTGAAGGTCATAAACGATACCTGCGGACACGGCGCAGGCGATGAACTGCTCAAAGCGGCGGCAGAGATACTGAAAGAGGTGTTCGCCGGTCATGAGATATACCGTATGGGCGGCGATGAATTTATGGTCATCGTAACAGATGTTAACCGTGCCCGTTTCGATATGCTGATGGAGCGTTTGAAGTATAGGGCAGAGGACGGTGAAAATGTCAGTTTTGCTGTGGGCGGCTGCTATGATGACGGTGCCCACGACCTGCGCCGTGCATTGCATATGGCTGATGCACTGATGTATAAGGATAAGGAAAGACATTATAGCGATATACTTGACCGTGAATAGAGGCACGGCTGATATGTAACGTTACGAACGGCAAACGTGTATTGCCGCTGAAATATTTTATATCAGGGAGGTCTTATTTATGAAAAGAGCTTTAGCGAGCGTGCTTGCGCTGACTCTCGTGCTGGGCGGCGGAGGGATACTTGCGAATGCGGACAGAGATGTGTTCAGCGTTTGCGTATCTGCGGAAGATCTGACCGACAGCGGAACATTCGGTGAGAGCATCACCTGGAAGTTCGATAAGGACGGTACGCTGACCGTCAGCGGTACGGGCGATATCAAAGCATCAAGCGGTTTTGACTATCCATGGAACAAGTACGCAGGCAAGATCAAGGATCTGGTCATAGAAGAAGGCATCACATCTGTTGGTTATGCCGCATTTGAAAACTGCTTTTACGCTGAAACGATAAAGCTGCCCGAAAGCGTTACAAGTATCGGGGCATCTGCTTTCCAGTTCTGTGAGCAGGTCAGGGAGATAAAGCTTCCGTCAAATCTCGAATATATAGATATGGCGGCATTTGGTCAGTGCAAAGCGCTGGAGTCTGTAGATATCCCTGCGGCTGTTAAAGATATCATGCCCACTGCTTTTGAAGGCTGTATGGGACTTCACAGCATAAGTGTTGCGCCTGAAAACAAGAACTATATCTCGGTGGACAATGTGCTGTTCACCAAGGATATGAGCACGCTTTTATGCTATGCATCAAAGAGAGCAGGCAGTGAATATACCGTACCCGAGAGCGTCAGGTCTATAAGATGGTCGGCATTTGACTATTGCAGCGAGCTTGAAACTTTAAATCTCGGTGCGAACGTGGAAAAGTTAGATCGTGGGATCTTCCGTGGCAGTGAAAAGCTTGCCGGGATAAATGTATCCGCCGATAACAGCAGTTTCAAGAGCACAGACGGTGTGGTATTCTCAAAGGACGGCAAGACTCTGGTGGCTTATCCTGTGGGAAAGGGCGATGAATACACCATACCCGCAGGTGTCGAGCAGTTGGGCGAAGGTGCGTTTGTTACCGCAAAGTTTAAAAAGTTCGCTGTGACTGAGGGTGTCAAAAAGATAGGTTTGGGCTGTTTTGAAAACTGCTCCGAAATGACCGAGGTCACACTTCCCGACAGCCTGGAGGAGATCGCCGAACAGGGCTTTGTTGCGTGCGGAGCCCTGAAGACCATCACGATACCCGAAAATGTAAAGAGTATCGGCGATTCGGCATTCACTGTTTGTTTTGGACTGGAGAGCATCATCATCGAGAACGCTGACTGCGAGATATATGACTCGCCATCGGTAATGCCCTATAAGATCGTTATGAAGGGTCATGATGGCAGTACCACAGAGGCTTATGCGACTAAGTATGACCGAAAGTTCGAGAGCCTTGATAAACAGTCCGATGACGTCAATAAGCCAGACGACGGAAACAAACCCGATGACGGCAAAACTTCGGACGATAAGACTACCGATGATGAAACTACAGATGATGAGACAACCTCGGGTGAGGATAACACCGTATCCAAGGGTGATGCGAACGGTGATAATGACATAAACGTTACCGATATTGCTGTTACCGCTGCCCACATCAAAGGCATAAAGCCCCTGACCGAGGAACAGCAGAAGGCTGCGGACGTTAACGGTGATGAAAATGTCAACGTCACCGATATCGCACTGATAGCCTCGCATATAAAGGGTATAAAGCCCATTGACTGAATAAAGTATCGCCCCGTGAGCGCATATGCAGCTTACGGGGCATTTTTTGCGGATAATCCCTTTACAAACAGGGATGATTGTGGTATAATAAATATAATTATGGGCAACCGTGGTGTTGTCCTGTGTCCGTAAGAGGATAATATTTTCATGAAGAGGATTGATATGATGGATAATAACGCATTGGCTAAGCTGCTTTTCCCCGAGGTAACACTTCTGCCCGAGGATATGGAGAAAAAGTTCCCTGCAAGAAAGCTCCCCGAGGGTGCTTGCGTGACCCGTATAGGACCAAGCCCCACAGGTTTCGTACATCTGGGTAATCTCTATAACGCTATAATCGGCGAAAGACTCGCCCACCAGTCACAGGGCGTTTTCTATCTCAGGATAGAGGATACCGATAACAAGCGTGAAGTTGAGGGCGCTGTGGATACACTCATAAATGCCATGGCTTACTTCGGAGTGAACTTTGATGAGGGTGCTACGGCACAGGGCGATAACGGTGAATACGGTCCCTACAGACAGCGACAGCGTAAGGATATTTACCATGTGTTCGCAAAATATCTTGTTGAACAGGGCAAGGCTTACCCCTGCTTCATGACAGCAGAGGAACTTGATGCTATACGTGAAGAGCAGATGGCTAATAAGGAAGACCCGGGCGTTTACGGCAAGTATGCAAAGTGCAGGGATATGAGCCTTGATGAGATTAAGGCTGCTATAGATGCAGGCAAGCCCTGGGTACTGCGTTATAAGGCTGATATGAACGATGAGAGGATAGTGGTCGAGGACGCTGTACGCGGCAAGATAGAGATGCCCCGCAACTTCATGGATTTCGTGCTTTTGAAGAGTGACGGCATACCCACTTATCATTTTGCCCATGTGGTAGACGACCATCTGATGCGTTCGACCCATGTCATCAGAGGTGAGGAGTGGATAAGCTCGCTGCCCATGCACGTTGAGCTGTTCACTGTACTGGGCTGGCAGCAGCCTATCTACTGCCACACTGCAACTCTCATGAAGATAGAGCCCGATGAGGAAGACCCCTCAAAGCTGAAAAAGCGCAAGCTCTCCAAGCGTAAGGACCCCGAGCTGGCACTGGCTTACTATCAGCAGGAGGGTATAAGCAAGGACGTTGTATGGGAGTTCCTGCTGACTGTACTCAACTCAAACTATGAGGAGTGGCGACAGGCAAACCCCGATGCACCTTATACGGATTTCCCCTACAGCATTGAGAAGATGTCTATCTCGGGCGCACTGGTTGATATGGACAAGCTCAGGGATATTGCCAAGGATACCATCGGCAGAATGGATGCGCAGACTGTTTACGAGAACTGGCTGGGCTGGTGCGAGGAGTACAACAAGGACTTCGCAGAGCTGCTCACTAAGTACAAGGACAGGACTCTTGCAGCGCTGAATGTTGGCAAGAGCGGCAAGAAGCCCCGTAAGGATATAGAAAACTGGAAGCAGGCTTGCGACTTCATGAGTTTCTACTATGATGAGACTTTCAAGCACGAAGATAATATGGATGAACAGGCTGACAAGGAAGTGCAGAAGCAGTTCTTTGCCAAGTATCTGGAGAGCTACGATCACGCAGATGACAGCTCGGCATGGTTCGACAAGGTGCGAAAGATCACCGAGGAGCTTGGCTTTGCTGTAAAGCCAAAGGACTTCAAGAAAGAACCCGAAAAGTTCAAGGGCAGCATCGTGCATATCACCAATATGCTCCGTATCGCACTGACAGGCAGAGCGAATGCTCCCGATATCCACGAGGTCAGCCATGTGCTGGGCGAGGATATGGTCAGGGCAAGGCTTTCAAAGTGGGCATGATAAATGGATAAGAAAAAGAGGCACCATGTGTTCTCTGTGATATATGCGCTTGACTTTTTCCTGGTCATGATATTTGCAGCGGCAGGTGTGAGTTTTCTGATCGACGGCGAAGGATTCAAGGTCGCATGGGCACCGCTGGTGCTGGCGGCATTCTTCGCCATAGCGATAATCTGGGCTGTAGGGCATATCAGGGAGAGCACCCACAGGATAGGGTGGTATGTATATATCGCTTTGCTGGCGGCGCTGTACGTATATCTTGTGATACCGAAATCATGAAAATAAAAAATATGCAAGGAGGGGTAATCTATGGCAAAAAACAATAAGAAGAATGGGTGTTTGGTTGCAGTGTTTGCAATTATTGGATTTGCTTTTATCGGTTCGTGTTTTGGAAAAAGTGAGAACAAAGCTGAGAAAGTTAATAAATCACTTGATTCATCTGTGGAGGTAACTGATAAATCAAGCGGAGAATCCGAAAATAAAGTAGAAACAACGAAATTAGAATCAGAAACAACTAATATAACTACAACAGAAGCAACAACTGAGTTAACTTCAACTACTACAAAAGCAACAACGGAGTTAACTTCAACCACAACAACAGAAATTATAACTGAACAAACCACGACAACAACAACTGAAGCTATAACCGAACAAACTACTACTGTAGAGATTACTCAACCTGAAGTAAAGAGTGTTCATTTTATTTTGAATACAGATACAAACTGTGTACATTTAAAATCCACATGTAATGCAGCAGAGCAAATATTGCCTGAAAACTATGCTGAAATCGATATTCCAGAAAATGAGATTATATATTATAAAAATGAATACTGGGCGTGTGGAATATGTGCAAGAAAGTATACAGAGCAACTTCCGAAATTTGAAGATTGGCAATAAAATAATATACGAAAGAGATGAATTAAAATGGCAAAAAATAAAGAGGGCGGCAAGCCCTTTGAGATACCACGTCCCGAGTTCCCCAAAAGGGCGGTAATAACGGGCGGTATGCCTTACGGCAATAAGGAACTGCATTTCGGCCATGTGGGCGGAATGTTCGTGTTCGCTGATACCTTTGCGAGATTTCTGCGTGACAGGATAGGCAAGGAGAATGTTATCTTCGTGGGCGGTACGGACTGCTACGGTTCGCCTATTGCCGAGGGCTGGAGAAAGAAAGTCGAGGCAGGCGAGTTTAAGGGCACGCTTGAAGAATTCGTTCAGCGCAACCATGATAAACAGCAGAAAACTCTTGATGACTACGGCATCGCTCCCGACCTGTTCGCAGCATCGGGTCTTGGCAGAAGCAAGGAGATACACGCCGAGGTCACTGACTGGTTCATCAATTCCCTTTACAAGAAGGGTCAGCTGGATAAGATCACTACCATGCAGTTCTATGACGAGAAGGCAGGCTGTTTCCTCAACGGCAGACAGGTCATAGGCAAGTGCCCCGTGGAAGGCTGTACTTCCGAAAAGGGCTACGCAGATGAGTGCGACCTGGGTCATCAGTATATGCCCGAAAACCTCATCGACCCCGTAAGTACCCTGACAGGTGAAAAGCCCACTATGCGCCCTGTTACCAACTGGTATTTCAAACTGAGGGACTATGAGGAACTGCTGAAAAACTGGATAGAGATGCTCAAAAAGCGCAAGGACGTGCGCCCTGTGGTCTGCAAGACCATCGAGGAATTCTTAAAGCCGCCCGTTATCTATATCAAGCGTGAGTTCGAGGAGAAGTACCTCACCCTCAAGGATAAGATGCCTGCCCACGAGTATCTGGAGGAAAAGAAAAAGCCATCGTTCACAATTGAGTTCACAAAGCTTTCCGATTGTGACGAGGCTTGCAAGGTGCTGACCGAGAACGGTATCCGTTACCGCACAGGCAAGACCCTTGTGCCTTTCCGCCTGACAGGTAATATCGAGTGGGGCGTGCCTGCGCCTGTTATGGACGATGTTAAGGGACTGACAGTCTGGGTATGGCCCGAGTCGCTGTGGGCACCTGTTTCGTTCACACAGACCTATCTTGAAAAGGTCGGCAGAAGCAGGGAAGAGTGGAAGGATTATTGGTGCAGCAAGGATTCAGGCGTGTACCAGTTCATCGGTCAGGATAATATCTATTTCTACGGTATTGCTGAACCTGCCATGTGGATGGCACAGCAGGAGAGTGACGAGAAGACTGCCGACCCTGCCGATGGCGAGATGCAGCTGCCTGTTATCATAGCTAACCACCACATACTTTTCCTGGATAAAAAGGCATCAAGCTCGGGTGCAGTAAAGCCGCCCATGGCAGACGACCTGCTGAACTACTATACTCCCGAACAGCTGCGTATGCACTGGCTGGGACTGGGTCTGGGTCAGCGTTCGGTAAGCTTTATGCCCAAGCCCTATAACCCCGAGGCTAAGCCCGAAGATGCAGACCCCGTGGTAAAGGACGGTCTGCTGCTGTCGAACGTTTACAACCGTATGGTGCGCACAGCTTTCTACACCACACAGAAGCATTTCGACGGCATCATGCCCTCGCTGCAGCCCTCTGAACAGGTGCTTGCAGACGGCAAGAAGGCAGTGCTCGATTATGAGAGACATATGTCGAAGTTCGCATTCCATCAGTGCACATATGTGCTTGACAGCTATATCCGCAACGGCAGCAAGTACATGGCAAAGGCGCTGAAAGATGAGGATCAGCCCAAGGAAGAAATGGCACAGGCACTTGCCGATCTGTTCTATATGATAAAGATCGCCGCTGTACTGCTGCACCCCATGGCACCTTTCGGCACGGAAAAGGTCAGGGAGTATTTGCAGGTCGGTGAGGAGATCTGGAGCTGGGATACGATATTTGAGCCGCTGACACATTATGTGGGTGACTCGCACAAGCTGAAATTCCTGCCCCCGAGAACAGACTTCTTCACAAGGCACGAGAGCCAGTTTGAGAAATAATGCTATAAATATCAAACGTCCGCAGGTCAGGCTTGCGGACGTTTTTTGTGTATAAAAAAGGTACTGCCAAATGACAGTACCTTGATATTTTATAGGTTATTCTTCATCCTCGAAAGTGATGTCCTCTTTGTCAGCTTCTTCATTAGCTTCCTCGGGCTGAACATCTTCCTCGTATTCTATCTCGGAGATCTCATCGGGTTCGTTATCGGCATTTGCCGCCTTGCGCCTTGCATCGCGGGCAGCGAAAGCCTTTTGCAGGTCAGCCTTCATATCCTCGTCCTCGTCATCAGCATATGCCTCGTTCTCGAAGAACGCCTCAGCCTCTGCCAGCTTGTTTTTGCGCTTGCCGCCCTTGTTAAGAGGCTTCATGATGACCAGATACTCAGCGAATATCACAACGATAGCGGCTGCCACTGCCAGCAGTACGAAGAAAATCTTCTTGGCGCTGCCGCCGTTAGACTTTTCACCGGGAGTCTGCTGGGTCTGCTGGGTGCCGATGACACCGGGCTGCACCTGTGCGGTTTCCTGAGTATTATCCTCGATGACCACGTCATATGTCTTGAGGTCGTTGTTATTGAATACTACATCGAAGCTTGTGGTGCCTGCTTTGAGGAACTTGAACACGCCCTCCTCGAAGCTCATCACGCTGGTATCAGCTACTACGATGTTGCGGTAATCCGAAAGACCGAGCTCCTCGGGGAAAGCTGTGCCCTTGCTGAGCTTGATGGTGACCTTGGGATTTTTTCTTTCCTCTGCCGCAGGTTCAGTCTGGGCGTTGAAGTTTGGCGAAGCAGGGTTCTGTATGATACCGTTATCCACGCTGTAGGAGATAGGCACGCCCGTCTTGTTCGAGAGGTTTGTAACCGTCAGGAAAAGAGTTGTGGTAGCCAGATCGGGATCGAGCAGCTTGAATGTCATGGTCACATAATTGCCCTTGAAATTGCTGCCCAGGTCATTGGTATAATTGAGCACATACTTGCCGTTGAAGGTAGTTTCCTCAGCCTTGCCGCCTGCCTCTTCATTTATGGCAGTGCCCACAAGCTGAAGTGAATTAGTATCGAAAGTTACGGATACCAGTGCCTCGGATACCACTGCATCAGCCTCTATCCTCAGCTCGGCAGTAACTATACCGTCCTTGATCTCGCTGGTCTGGAGATAAACTCTCGACGGAGCGGATGTGGGCTTATCTGATGTGGTCGTAGCGCCCATGCTCGTTACCACATTGCCTGCTGTCTCAACAGAAGTTTCAGCAGGACCGTCACCTGCGGGAGCCGTTGTCACAGCACCGTTATCAGCGCCGTTATCAGCAGTCCAGCCGTTGTTGTCATAGCCTGTGTTGCCGTTATCATAAGTATTGTTATCGTAGGTATTATAACCATTGTCGTAGCCCCAGTCAGCAAAAGCGCAGGGCGCACTTGCCATAGCCATTACAGCTGCAGCCATCACCGCAGCGAATTTTTTTATCATCATTGAAAACCTCCCGTAATGAAAAAGAATATTATAAAACACCGCAAATGCCTCTATATTTAAACAGAGGCATCATAAAAAATATCAGTCAACGATTGTGACCTTTTTCATTACCTGGGGTTTAAGAGGCTTGTCGTTGAAGTCTACTCTTACGCCTGCGATCTCGTCAACAGTTTCGATACCCTCGACTACCTTGCCGAAAGCAGCATACTGACCATCGAGATGGGGTGAATCTTCATGTACTATGAAAAACTGTGAGCTTGCGGAGTTGGGCATCATGGATCTTGCCATGGAGATAACGCCTCTGGTATGAGGGATATCGTTGGGCACTCCATTTGCTCTGAACTCGCCCTTGATCTTTTCGTCCGAGCCGCCCATGCCTGTGCCCTCGGGGTCGCCGCCCTGTATCATGAAGCCTTTGATGACTCTGTGGAAAATAAGTCCGTCATAAAAGCCTGCCTTGACCAGTTTCTCGAAATTAGCCACCGTAATAGGTGCCTTCTCGGGATAAAGCTCGATAAGGATAGTCTTACCGTTTTCCATTTCTATTTTAACCATTTTAATCTTTCCTCTCATTTATAATAAGCGTCAGCCGTAAAGCTTGCGCTCTTCATCCTTTGACTTTGGCAGCAGTCCTGCCTCATACCTCGATTCGAGGTCCTTGAAATACTCGCTCTCGGGAGTCCTTACTTTTTTGAACAGACCCGACTTCTGGTACTGCTCCAGTGTGAAGAAATCTCTGTTGCCGTCGGTGTTGACGCAGTAATATCTGTTCACCCTGTCGAAATTGCCGTTCTCGTCATATCGGTTCTTATCAAAACAGCAGAAAATATCCCTCGCCATCAGGTCGCACAATCTCAGCACTCTCGTATAGTTTGAAACATCTGTCCAGTCATCCAGCTCCTCTTTGAAGAACTGCTGTACGGGCACTCCGTTTACTTCCATACGCCTGATGATCCTTGCCAAACAGACCGAAGCATCATGATCGGTCAGCTTGTCCAGACGAGCGTTCTTATATTCCATGATATAATCGTTCACGGTGGCATAAAATATCTTGTCATACTGGAAATCTTTGCCTTCCTGCGCATATTTTATGACCGGGTTATCGGTGTTAATGTTCAATGACATCCGCTCCTAATCTAGTGTATTGCCCCTTTATCTCCCTTTGGACCCTTTACATATCGGGAGATCTTCTGCGGTCGCCGTACATAGCCTCGAACTCCTCGACCTTCTTCGCCAGGAATTCTTCATCCACATCACCGATATTATCGGGATCTTCGCTGTGGTCGATAACGCCGAGCTTTTCTATATCCTCAAGGCCGGGCTCGTTCTTGACAGCCTCGATGTCCTTATACTCGGGATAATCCTCGGGTTTCTTGGCATAGGGAAGATCGGCAAGCTTCTGATCCAGCTCAGACTGGTGTACCTCACTGAACTCGAACTTAGTGTTCTCCACCTCAGCGACCTTGGCATCATGCTCGGCATACATAGCCTCCATCTTTTCATTGATGCCGTCGTCCTTGGCAACGCTTATCTCTTCCTGATGAGATCTTACATATCTCTCGTGCTCGACCTCATACAGCTTTTCATACTCGGTCTGTGCATCGACTATCTCCTCACGCTCGACTGTACTGGTACCGTAATCGGCATGAGTCTTGACGGGCTGGTTCTTTTTCTGCTCCAGCTCAGCCTCCAGCTGTGCCATCTTGGTCTTGATCATCTCGGGATCTACAGACTCGACCTCAAGCTTCTCGGGTACAGGCTCATCGTACTTCGACTCCTTGACCGTAACGGTCTGCTTGCGCCTCGGCGACGGAGTGTTCCAGATATCATCAGGATCGATCGGCTTTGCCATGGGTGTACTTGCCGCAGGCACAGCCGGCTTCTTTTTATTGTTATTATTGAAAAGACCCATCGTGTATTCCCCCTAATTCAGTATAGGTAGATAATGCTCCCGGCAGTCTCTATTTATTAAGGTACACGCCCCACTGTCGCAGACCCTGATATGAGAGCACAGAATTACTCATTATCTATACATTCTAATTATACAATATTTCGCACAAAATTGCAAATATTTTTTGTAAGTGAATTAGGATAAATTTCAAAGAATAATTTAGCTATAATTACCCATATTAACAATTGAGTCATAAAACGTTTAAAGAATGGTGATTTATTATGTGAAAATATTTGATATAATTATTTCGATGTAATAATACATAGCATAAACGGACATTTTTAATGTATAAACATTTAACCGTTTAAATTATTATCCCGATTTTTTTTACATTTCAACCTTAAAGGGGGAGTTGTTTTGGCTAACCAGAAATTAGGAGTTACTGCCAACGAGCTGTTTGCCTGTAATCCGTTCAGAATACTGGGCTTACCTGTAACTGCGGAGGATGAAGAGCTTACAGCTGCATATAAGAGACTGCTTTCAAATGCAGGCTCGGGTGGAGCGGAGATCACGACGGATTATGATTTTCCCACTGCTCTGCCGCCTTTCAAGAGAGATGATCTGACACTGAGAACGGCTTATGCTAAGCTTGCCAGCAACGGCTACCGCTGCTTTGCATATTCCAGCGGCGAGTTCTCTAAGGAACTGACAGCTGATGATGTGCTGCTGAACCTCTCAAACGTTACCTGCTACGATGCATTCCTGAGATGCTATATGTGGCTGGTCACAAATGACAGAGATTTTGAGGAGACTCATCATTGGGTGCTGCTTGCAAAGCATATCGATAAGATAATAAATGCAGGACCGAATGAGTGGAAGCAGCTGCTGGGCAACCGTTTCCCTGCTTCTGTTATGAGCAAGAACGGCGATCAGCTCATGAGCGAGCTGCATGAGACTTTCAAGGATATCATCCTTCTGCCTATGAAGGAGATGGTAAGAGGTTCCATGAGATGTACCTCTGCTACTCAGATCCTGAAGGCTGCCAAGATAGATGTGGATAAGAAATATGTTATGCCTTCCATCGCACAGGCTAACGATCCTTCGGCTAAGCTGAAGATCGCAGGCAAGAGCGCTGACGGTGTTGCTCCTGCCAGAAAGGAAACTCATTCCTTTACAGCTGTGGCTTCCGCTATCTCGGCTGATGCGATCATCAGTGAGGAAGCTCCCAAGCCCGCAGTACGTCCTGCTGTAAGACCCAGACCCGCAGCACAGCCTGCACCTGCATCTGCACCAAGACCGCAGGAAGAGCATAAGGTCAGCCTTGTTGATGACCATATCGCAGCTGCCGCAGGTGTCAGCCAGCAGCAGTCTTCCCAGAGCAGCAGCTCGTCATCGTCTTCGTCATCACGTCTTGTGGAAGATGAGATACCCGTTAAGCACGTTGAGGCTATCGACGGCCTTGCTACCAGAAGACCCAAGGTCAATACAAGGAAAGAGACTCCCGATGAGGGCATCAGCATTCCTTCCGATCAGGGTCTTATGGATAAATTCACTATCAATGCTAAACCCGATGAGTATTCAAAGCCTAAGGACAATATGGGTCCCGTAAGCTACCATGCTCCTGCTAATGCTGATGTTCTGCCCAGCGCAAATATCGGTGAGAGAACAATGGAAGCTATCGACCCCTTTGCAGATCCGGGCAGAGATATCAAAGCTTTCGTGGACGAAGGTTCCGTTGCTACAAATGCTAAGCGTAAGCAAGTTAACCTCACAGGTCTTGACGGACTTGATGATACCGATATAGCTGAGAATAAGATAGATATGCAGTTCACGCTCCCCGAGGGCAGGAGAGTCGTTGAAGAAGAAGTATATGAGGAGACCGAGAAGGAAGTAAGCAACCGCTCGCTGACTCATCTCATCAATGTCGTTGACACCATGACCGATGAGACCACCGATCAGCTGCTGACCGAGCAGGAGATCGAGGATGAGCTCTATACCGATGCGCTCGTTAAGCTGCTGCGTTCCAATCGTTCCAGTAAGATGATGAAGGACGTTGATACTACTCACGTATTCATCAACGGCGGCGGTACCAGTGATAAGAACGCTCCCGAGGTCATCATGGAAGATATCGACCTTCGCAAGGCAGATTCCTCCAACCTTGATTCCGCATACGGCGGCAAGAGATATGACGATGCTCACGCTGCGGAAGCTATCAAGGATAAGTATAAGAACATAAATATCAGCGATATGATAAACCCGACCATGGGTAAAAACCTTAAAAAGGAGTACCATGCGGATCCTTTCAAGGAGTACGTCAAGAACAAAGAGGCTCAGAAGAACCTTTCTGTCTCCATGTTCAAGATCTTCGGTTTTGTCATACTCGTAGCCGCACTTTTAGTATTCCTTTTCTGGTATCTGTAAAATGTATCAAAGGCTGTCGGTGCGTTTGTGCCGACAGCTTAATTTTAAGCACTTTTAAGTTTACCGAAAAAGGCGAAAATAATTCGGTTTTAAGATATCCGCAAAATAAAATACAAAAAAATTTGAAAAAACACTTGCAATTTTTGAAGAAGTGTGGTATAATACTAAAGTACCTTGACAGTAATGCTGTCAAGCCGATCGAAAGATCATGTTTCGGGATCATTTATCGATCCGAGATATGGGTGTGCGGGTCCTGTACAATGAAACGCTGTGAACCATGTCAGGCGGGGAACCGAGCAGCATTAAGCGGTCTGTTTCGTGTGTTACAGTTTCGCCTGCATGCCTATATGTCGGATCGATTTTTTATAGGTTTAGGGAGTGGTTAGGTGTATCAGGCTTTATACAGAAAATGGCGTCCGAGGACGTTTGATGATGTTGTATCTCAGCCCCATATAACGACCACACTCAAGAACCAGATAATCAGCGGCAAAACTGCCCACGCCTACCTGTTCACGGGTTCTAGGGGCACGGGTAAGACCACCTGCGCCAGGATATTCGCAAAGGCGGTCAACTGCAATAATGCCAAGGACGGTATGCCGTGCTGTGAATGTGAGATATGCAAGGCTGCCGATAACGGTTCGCTGGCTGATATCATCGAGATAGATGCGGCTTCAAACGCCAGCGTCAATGATATCAGAGAACTGCGTGAGGGCGTTATGTTCACTCCCGAGATGTGCAAGTATAAGGTGTATATCATTGACGAGGTGCATATGCTTTCGGTGGGCGCTTTCAATGCACTGCTGAAAACTATGGAGGAGCCCCCTCCGCACGTCAAATTCATACTTGCGACCACCGAGATACAAAAGGTCCCTGCGACCATAGTTTCAAGGTGTCAGCACTTCGATTTCAACAGGATAAAGACCGAGGATATTGTGGCAAGGCTCACATACATCGCCTCGCAGGAAGGTTTCACCCTTCATGAGGATGCAGCCGAGCTTATCGCAAGACTGTCTGACGGCGGTATGCGTGATGCGCTGTCGCTGCTGGATCAATGTGTGGCTTTCAGTGATGATATCGACCTGAAAGTCGTGTCGGATGCTTCGGGTATCGCAGGACGGGATCACCTGTTCGATATACTTGAAAGTATCGCTGATAAGGACGCTGCAGGCGCTCTTAAAAAGGTCAATGAGCTGCACGCCATGTCCAAGGATCTGAAAGTCCTGGCAGGGGAGCTGCTGGAGCAGATGCGTAATGTAATGCTGGCAGCTACCATAGATAACGGCAGAGATCTGATAACTTGTCTGCCCGAGGAACTTGTGCGTATCGAGAACATTGCGAAGAAAATGTCGCTGGAGGAGATACTGGGGTGCATAACCCTTTTGCAGGAGAGTTCCGAGAGATTTGCTAAAAGCACATCAAAGCGTATCGAACTTGAAATGTGTATCATAAGGCTCTGTACAGGCAGCGTCGGCAGTAATGCGGCTGCGGTGAAACAGAGTACATCTGTGCCTGACAGGGAACTGCTGGGCAGGCTGGCAAGACTGGAGGAAGCTGTGAGGCGCGGTACAGTGGTACAGCCCGAGCATCAGCCCGAACCCCCAAGACCTAAAAAAGCTGAACCCGATCCCGATTTCAAACGGATCGACCCCAGTGTTATACAGCCCGTGGAGAACTGGGCAGGTCTTGTGGAAGAGATAAGCAGGCGCAATCCTGCGATAAGCGGATTTTTAAGGAAGTCAAAAGCTTTCGTGGGCGGCGATACGGCGTTCATCATAGTGGATAACGACTTCTTCTTCCAGCAGTTCAAAAAACTCAACGCATCGTCTGTGATAAGCGATGTGCTGAAAGAAAATTTTGGCATGAACTTCATTATCAAAGCAAAGTCAGCCAAAAACGTGTCCCCCGAGGATACGGAAAATCCCATCAATAAACTGATGGAAAAGGCAAAGGCTATGGATATTGAAGTCGATATAAAAAAATCAAATTAAATTTAAGGAGTTAATTCAAATGAGAGCAAGAGTACCAAATGGTATGGGCAAGGGTCCCTCAAACAATATGAACCAGATGCTGAAGCAGGCACAGAAGATGCAGGATCAGATCACTGAGCTGCAGGCTGACCTGGAGCAGAGAGAATTCAAGGGCACCGCAGGCGGCGGAGCTGTTGAGGTAACTATCAACGGTAAGAGAAATGTGCTGGATCTGAAGATCTCCCCCGACATCGTTGACAAGGATGCTATCGAGGATCTGCAGGATATCATAAAGGCTGCTTTCAATGCTGCTGTTGATAATCTGGATGAGGTAAGCGATGCAGAGATGCAGAAGCTCACTGGCGGCGTTTCCTTCCCCGGCCTGTTCTAAGAAATGGCTGAATCCAATGCGCTCCCGCTGGTGCTGCTGACAGAGCAGTTCGCCAAGCTTCCGGGTATAGGTATGAAGTCTGCTCAGAGGCTCGCTTATCATGTGATGAAAATGAGCGACTCCGAGGCTAAGGCTTTTGCTGATGCTGTAATAAATGTACATAAAAGTGTACACTTGTGCAGCTGCTGCCAGAACTATACGGACAGGCATATCTGCCCTATCTGCGGTGATGACCGCCGTGACCATAGTGTCATCTGCGTGGTCGAAAGTCCCAAGGACATCACTGCTATCGAACGTACCAATGAATATAAGGGAGTATACCATGTGCTGCACGGGCTGATCTCGCCCATTGACGGCGTTTCACCTGATGATCTGAAGATCAAGGAGCTGTTGGCGAGGATAAGCAAGGGCGATGTCAGTGAGATAATCATGGCGACCAACCCTACCGTTGAGGGCGATGCAACGGCAATATATATATCAAAACTGCTGAAACCTCTGGGCGTTAAAGTCACAAGGCTTGCGTTCGGTCTGCCTATCGGCGGTCAGCTGGAGTATGCCGACGAGATAACCCTCTACAAAGCGCTGGAAAACCGCAACGAGATATGAACGGAGCCACGGTATTTTGCCGTGGCTTTTTTGATGCACTATGCGAATAATTTTATGACCTGCGGGCATTTTGTGTTCGTGGGTATTTTTGTGTAAGTATGAAGCTGCTTGTCATAATGTCTGACATTTTGGGGGAATGTCAGTTTCGGGGGTGATGATAGTTCGCTCTTGCCCTTGCAATTTCAGGATAAATATGGTATGATAAAGGTAGAAAAAAATTATAAGGGGGCGCAGATGATGAGTATAGAAAAAGAAGTCGAGAAGATGTACCGTGAGGACAGCGAACTTCGTAAAAAGGCGCAGAAGCGTAAGAAAAACAGCCGCATCGCCACGGTAGTGATGCTGGTGCTGATAGCTGTGGTGGCTGTGCTGCTGGCTGAGGTACTGGGGCTTATCGGTAAGGATGAAGAGCAGGGCGGCGTTATAATGAACGGTTCGTCGTTGGCGGATAGTTCTGTTTCGATGGCTGAACAGTCTGCGGACTCCGACAACGAGAGAAAATTTGAGCATATCAAAGTTTCGGGCAGCACTTATCTGTATAAGGGCAGCGAGGTCAATCTGGACGAGCTGGCGATAATATTCAATACGCAGCGCATGGATAAAGATGTTGTGGCTGTGATAGAGGACGATAACGCAACCGAGGAAACTATGGCTGACCTGACTAAACTCTTCGAGAATACGGGCAGAGGCTATATGCTGGTGTCGTCCGTAAGCACCGAGACTGCACAGGACAGTTCAACACCCGAGACAGTAACAGAAAAAGATAGGCTAAGAACATAAGGAGGATAACAATGTTAGGACTCACACTTGAGGGCGGCGCAAGCAGGACGGTCTATTCCTGCGGTATATTGGATGCACTGCTGGAGAATGATATTATGGCGGATAAGATATTCGGTGTTTCCGCAGGCTCGGCTTTCGGCGTAAGCTACGCTTCAAGACAGCACGGCAGGAATTATACCCTCGCCACGGAGTTTATGAACCGTCCCGAGTATATGGGCGTAAAACACCTTATCGACCCGTCGAATAAGTGCTACTATAATCTGGATTATGATTATGATACTATCCCAAACAAACTACTGCCCTTTGATTATGATGCCATGAGGGAGTTTGGAGGAGAGTTCTACGCAGTAGTGACTAATGTGGCAACGGGCGAGGCTGAGTATTTGCCCGTTGATGCAGAGGATAAAAAGTGGATGAAGCTCAGGGCAAGCTGTGCGCTGCCGCTGCTTTTCCCCGAGATCGAGATTGACGGCAATAAGTATCTCGACGGCGGCGTGGCTGACTCGATACCCTATAAAAAGGCTATCGAGATGGGCTGTGATAAGAATATCGTAATACTCACCCGTCCCCGTGATTACCGCAAGACCACCGATATGATGACCAAGGTCGCTATCAGCAGATACAGCGATCACCCGGGATTTGCCAAGGCTATGGAGACCAGGGCACAGAGGTATAATCAGGCGGTGGAGGAGGTCATGGAACTCAGCCGTCAGGGCAAGATATTCGTGTTCACTCCGAAAACTACCTTCGGTGTCAACCGTATCGAGGGCGACAGAGAAAAGCTCACTAAGCTCTACAAACACGGCTATAAGCACGCTCTGTGGGCGATGGATAAGCTGAAAGAATATCTCGCAAGATAAGTGTACAAAAAATGTATAGATAGAACCGAGGAAAACGAATGAAATGGATCACTGCATTGCTGGCGGCAGGCGCTGCGCTGGCAGGTGTCAGCTGTCTTACGGGCAACAGGCAGCTTTCGGTTGAGGAAGAAACGGTGTACTGCCGCAGTCTTCCTGAGAATTTTGAGGGTCTGCGCATCGTGCTGATAGCTGACCTGCATAAGAAAAAGTTCGGCAAGGGACAGTGCTGCCTGATAGACTCAGTCAGGGCGGCGCACCCCGATATTATCGTGTTTGCGGGGGACTTGTACAGCCGCAGCGATAAAGACCCTTCCGATAAGGTAAAACTTATGAAGGAACTGGGCGATATAGCGCCCGTGTATTATTCGGCAGGCAATCACGAGATAAACGACCCGGACCTGTTCGAGGCTTTGTGCCATAAGCTGAAAAGTATTGGGATAAACGTGCTGCGCAACAGACTTGCTGTGCTGACCCGTGGCAGACAAAGGCTGAACATCTACGGGCTGCAGCTGCCGCTGAAATACTACGTCAATAAGGACGGCAGCTACAGAGATCTGCCCGAAGCGACTTATGATGATATGCTGAAGTATCTGGGCAGAATAGATAAGCAGCAGTGCAACCTGCTCATTGCCCACGATCCGCTGTTCTTCGAGGCTTATGAACAGTGGGGCGCTGACCTTGTTATGTCGGGGCACGTCCATGGGGGAGTTATCAGGCTGCCGTTCATAGGGGGACTGTTTTCGCCCGAACGAAAGCTTTTCCCGAAATACTCAAAGGGGCTTTACCGTATAGGCAATTCCACCATGGCTGTGACGACGGGACTTGGCAAATTCAGGTTCAATAACCCCTCGCAGATAATGGTGCTCAACCTGACAAGCAGGAAAAAGCCCGAAAAACATTTCCGTGGCAGACCATGGGAATTATAGAAAGGTAATGTAAAATGGATAAGGCAAAGCTTGCCGCTGATCTTGCGGCATATTTTGAGAAGAACATGGATGCGATACTGGCTGACCTCGCAGAGATAATCGCCATCGAAAGCATAGCCGACGAAAACAGCGCTGTAAAGCCCTTTGGTGAGGGCTCGGCTAAGGCGCTGGCATGGGGCGAGGCTAAGCTTGGTGAACTCGGCATGGTCACAAAGAATTTTGATAACTACGCTGTGCGTGGTGACTTCAAGGCAGAGGGCGCACCTGTGCTGGGCATACTGGCGCATTTGGATACTGTGCCTGTGAGCAGCGGCTGGAGCTATCCTCCCTTTGAGCTGACGGTGGATAATGATGTGCTCTACGGCAGGGGAACTATCGACGATAAAGGTCCTGCTGTGGCTGTTCTCTGGGCTGTAAAGGCGGTAAAGGAGCTGGGTCTTCCGCTGAAAAATTTCCGTGTTATTTTCGGCGGAAATGAAGAGAACGGCTGCACCGATATGGCTTACTATAAGTCCTACGAGGCTTTTCCGCCTATGGTGTTCACTCCCGATGGCTCGTTCCCTGTGCTCAACTGCGAGAAGGGGCTTCTGCATATAACTTTCAGTGCTCCTTTCGAGGACAGCACAATTTCTTCCGTAAAGGGCGGCATGGCTCTCAATGCTATCCCCGACAGATGCGAGGTGCGTTACAGCGATGAAACCTCGAATGTGTTCGTGGGTACTTCCGCACATGGTTCAAGACCCGAGAACGGTGTGAATGCCGTGACTATGTTCCTTGATGAGTATAAGGGCGAAAACGCTCTGCTCTGTGGACTTAAAAAGCTTTTTCCCCATGGCGAATGCGCAGGGGAGAGCATGGGCATGGGCTTTGAGGATAAGGTGTCTGGCAAGATGACCTGTGCGCTGACTGTTCTTAAAACAGAGGGAGGCAAGCTCTGCGGCGGCATCGATATACGTTTCCCCATAGACCGCACCTCTGCTGAGATAATGGGCTATGTGAAAACTGCACTGGAAAATGCAGGCTTTGCGATCGACAGCTGTGAGTCCATGGAGCCCCATTATGTGGACGAGAACAGCGATTTCGTCCGGACACTGCTCTCGGTCTATGAAAGAGTCAAGGGCGAAAAGGGCTACTGCATAGCCGAGGGCGGCGTGACCTATGTGCATGATACCGAGGGCGCAGTGGCTTTCGGTGCGGAATTCCCCTGGGAGGAGAATAATATGCACGGCGATGACGAACATATATCTCTGGAAACTTTCAGGATGAATCTCAATATGTATGCGAATGCCATAGCAGAACTCTGCATGGATGAATAGTACAATAAAGCGGACAGTTGATGTCCGCTTTTTGCATTGTTGTAAAAGAATGTGTTGAAATATTAGATAAAAAATTAACAAAAAGTAAAATGACGTTCTTTTGACAGATTAACACTTGAAAATCTGATAAAAAAATGGTATAATGGTATACGTGTAATTGTGGTAAAAAGCCGAGATGTATTTGGTGTTTTATCCGGCAAAATAATTCGATTGGAGGAAACTGTATGTCTGAAACAAAAAAGTCTCTGGCTGAACTCAAAGCGCTCGTCGGTGCTGAAAGTGCAGCGAGAACAAGACTGACATATCTGTTTGATGAAGGGAAATTTACTGAGCTCGATGCATTCGCAGGCAATGGCTGCGAGACAGCAGGTGTCATCACCGCTTACGGCTATGCCGACGGCGAACCTGTTTACGCATTCTCGCAGGATGTTTCCGTAAAGAGCGGCGCACTGACCGAGGCAGGCGCACGCAAGATCGCTAAGATCTATGATCTGGCTGCAAAGACAGGCGTTCCCGTGGTAGGTATCTATGATTCCTACGGCGCTGACGTTAACGATGGTGCTGCTGCACTCAGGGCTTACGGCGAACTGATGCTGTGGAGCGCTAACCTTTCGGGCGTTGTACCTCAGATAGCTGTAGTTGCAGGGGTTTGCTCGGGTACAGCTGCTCTGCTGGCAGAGGCTGCTGACTTCACCGTTATGGCTGAGGGCGCATCTCTCTACGCTGCACCTAATGCAAAGAGCAATGGTTCCGCTGAAAATGCTGCTGCAAACGGCACAGTTTGCGCAGTTTGTGCTGATGATAAGGCTGCTGTGGAAAAGGCTAAGGAAATACTCCTCAAGCTCCCTCAGAACAACCTTTCACCCGTGCCGATATATGAGTATGAAGAGCCTGCAGGCGCTAACGGCAATGATATAGATAGCCTGACCAAGGCTGTATTCGACGGCGGCAGCGTGCTGGAGCTCAGCGAGGGCTTCGGCGGTGCAGCTTATACTGCACTGGCTACCGTTAACGGCGAGACTGTCGGCGTGGCTGCTACCAATAAGACCAAGGATAAGCTCACCGCTGATGACTGCGCTAAGCTGGCAAGGTTCGTAAGGACCTGCGATGCATTCGCAGTACCTGTTGTGACTTTCGTTGATACAGAAGGTTTCGCAGGCAATGATGAGACCGAGGCTGCAGGCGCTGTAAAGAGCATGAGCAAGCTGGCTCACGCTTATGCCGAGGCTACTACCGCTAAGGTTGCTGTTGTTACAGGCAAGGCTTACGGCTCGGCTTACATAGCACTGGCAGGCAAGGGCGCTAACGCTGATGTGGCTTACGCTATGCCCGAGGCTGTTATCTCCGCACTTGACCCTGTTACTGCTGTTGAGTTCATGGAGCATGAAAAGCTGGCAGGCGCAGAGGATCTGACTGCTGCAAGAAATGCTCTGGCTGCTGAATATGCAAAGAACGAGGCAAGCGCTGTAAATGCTGCTGCAAATGGTCTTGTAGACGGTATCGTTGAGGCTTCCCAGCTCAGAAACGCTGTAGTTGATGCACTGGCTATGATGTCAGGAAAGAGGATTTCCAGACTGCCAAAGAAACACAGCAATATCCAGCTGTAATTTATTATTGAAAAGGACGGTATAATTATGAAAAGATATAATATCACTGTTAACGGTAAGGCTTATGATGTTGCTGTTGAAGAAATAGGCGGCGACGCTGCTATGGCACCTGTAGCTGCTGCTCCCGTGGCTGCTGCACCTGCTGCTGCACCCGCACCTGCTGCTGCTCCCGCTCCTGTAGCTGAGGGCACAAAGGTAACTGCTCCTATGCCCGGCACTGTACTGGACATCAAGGTAGCTGTAGGCGATACAGTTTCCGAAGGCCAGGCTATCGCTGTGCTGGAAGCTATGAAGATGGAGAACGATATCAATGCACCCGTTGCAGGTAAGGTTCTCAGCATCAATACCACCAAGGGTTCTCAGGTGGATACAGGCGCAGTTCTGGCTGTTATCGGCTAAGATACGCTTATCAAACAAGTGTGAAAGGATTGAATATAAATGGCTAAGCTTAAAATTACGGAGACCGTTCTCCGTGACGCTCACCAGTCTCTGCTGGCAACGAGAATGTCAATGGACGATATGAAGCCCATCCTCTCGACTATGGATAAGATAGGCTTCTATTCTGCCGAGTGCTGGGGCGGTGCAACTTTCGACTCCTGCATACGTTTCCTGAACGAAGACCCTTGGGAGAGACTTCGTACACTGAGGAAAGAGATGCCCAACACCAAGCTCCAGATGCTGTTCAGAGGACAGAATATGCTGGGCTACCGTCACTACGCTGATGACCTGGTAGAGTATTTCGTGCAGAAGTCCATCGCTAACGGTATCGACATCATCAGGATATTCGATGCCCTCAATGATATCAGAAATCTCCAGACAGCTATCAAGGCTGCCAATAAGGAGAAGGGTCACGCACAGGTGGCTATCTCCTATACACTGGGCGAAGTTTTCACCCATCAGTATTATATGGATTACGCTAAGCGCATCCAGGAAGCAGGCGCAGATTCCATCTGTATCAAGGATATGGCTGCTCTGCTGACTCCCTACGAGGCTGAAACTCTCGTAAGAGATATCAAATCCGTTGTAGATATCCCCGTACAGCTCCATACCCACTATACTTCGGGTCTGGCTAGTATGTGTATCCTGAAGGCTGTTGAGGCAGGCGTTGATGCAGTAGATACTGCTATGTCTCCTCTGGCACTGGGTACATCCCACGCTCCTACAGAGTCCATCGTAGCTACTTTCCAGGGCACAGAGTACGATACAGGTCTTGACCTTGTAAAGCTCAACGAGGTAAGAGATTACTTCATGGGTCTGAGAAAGAAGTACATCGACAGCGGTCTGCTCGATCCTTCGATGCTCGCTACAAATACAAACGCTCTGCTGTATCAGGTTCCCGGCGGAATGCTCTCAAATCTGCTCAGCCAGCTCAAGCAGGCAGGCAAGGCAGATCAGCTTGAGGACGTTCTGAAGGAAGTTCCTAAGGTTCGTAAGGATTCGGGCTTCCCTCCGCTGGTAACACCTACCTCCCAGATCGTCGGCACACAGGCTGTGTTCAACGTTATCATGGGCGAAAGATACAAGACCGTTACCAAGGAATTCAAGGGTCTTGTCAGGGGTGAATACGGTAAGACTCCTGTGGACATCGATCCCGAGTTCCGCAAGATGATACTGAAGGGTGAAGAGCCTATCGACTGCCGTCCTGCTGACCTGCTGAAACCTGAGTTCGAGACCATGAAGAAGGAGTGCGCAGAGTGGACAGAGCAGGAAGAGGATATCCTGACCTACGCTATGTTCCCGAAGGTAGCTCCTAAGTTCTTCAAGGACAGAAGAGATAAGAAGTACGGTGTTGACGGCGCACATTCCGACGCCGAGAACAAGGTACATCCTGTCTGATATATGAAAATAATGCGGAAGTGCAGCTGTGCTTCCGCTTTTTCTTTTAATATAAATATAATATAAAAATGTATAAATCCCCTTATCAGCATGGTATAATATCTAAAAAGAACGTTTTAGGTACTGCGGAAGGAGAGTTACTATGGCTAAAACAGCACTTATCACAGGGGCGAGCTCGGGTATCGGCAGGGAGATAGCCCGTGAACTGGACAGGCGTGGCTTCAGGGTCATCATTGTGGCTCGCCGTGAAGACAGGCTGAAAGAACTTGCGGAAGAACTCTGCGATGCAAGGGTCATCGCAAGTGACCTTTCCTCGGTTGATGCCTGCAAAAAGCTTTATGAGGACGTAAAAAGCGAACGTGTCACAGTGCTTGTGAACAACGCAGGCTTCGGTAAGCTAGGCAGATTTGAGGATATACCGCTGGAAGATGAATTGCAGATGATAGACGTTAATGTGAAGGCTGTCCATGTCCTCACAAAGCTGTTCCTCAAAGATTTTATTGAGGAGGACAGGGGATATATCCTTAATGTGGCATCGTCCGCAGGTCTTATGCCCGGCGGCCCCATGATGGCAACTTACTATGCCACAAAGGCGTATGTCACCAGCCTGACAAGTGCAATATATGATGAATTGCAGTGGATAGCCAGCCGTGTGAGCGTGTCTGCACTATGTCCCGGTCCCGTTGATACCGAGTTCAACGACGTGGCAAATGCCCAGTTCGGCACTAAGTCTCTGACACCCGAATACTGCGCTAAACGTGCAGTTCAGGGAATGTTCGCAAGAGAACTCATAATCGTGCCCGAAAAAGGTCTTGGCGCTGTTACGAAACTTGCACAGCTCGCCCCGAGAAAGCTTGCGCTAGCCATCACGGGTCAGCTGCAAAAGAATAAAGAAACATGATAAAAGGCGAGGAAACTATCCTCGCTTTTTTCGTAAGCTGTATCGTTTATATAAAAAGCGGAAGTGCCGACATTTGCCGAAACTTCCGCAGAGATTTTATCATTTGTCCGACGCTACTAGTGCCTGTTTTTTCTGTTAAACGGAAAAGCCGTAACGAATCAGCGTCACAGGCTAGGGAACTTACCTGTGTTTTACAACTATGTTGTGCTACCGAGTGCCTGTTTTTTCTATTAAATAAAACTACGTAACGACAAGGCCCGTCCGGCCGAGGACCTAGGGTTCGGCTGAGACTATGAAGTCTACTTCGCCAAAACCGAATACTACAGGTATGCAGTATGCAGCCTTGTCAAAGCTTATGTGCTGACCAACAATAGCCTCCTGAGGGGTCATGGTCAGCTCGGCGCCAAGCTCGTTTGACTCGTTTACTGCGAAAAGTCCGTTGGTAACGTTCAGAAATTCGCCCACGGTCTCATTGACTATCTCGCTGATATCCCCGAAATTGTCGCCCGCAAAACGCTTTGCAAACTCGTAGTAAACGTCCTTATCGGCTGTTATGCACGTTATCGCATCGTATGCGCCCGTGATGTCCTGACGTATGAAATATTCAGCATCGTACTCACGTATTACCATAGCTTCCAGCGGTGTGAAATCGCCGTCGATAAAACGTATGATGTTCTTGAACATCATGGTCACATAATCTGTGAGCACTCTAGCATTGGCAGCCTCTTCCAGATGGTAGAACTCCGTCACCAGCTTGCTCAGGCTCTCGTTCTTACTGCCTTCAAGGTCGCTGTCGGTCAGTTCATTGTCCGCCTTGTAATCCTTGATGGCTTTCTCAAACTCCGCATTGGTAAGCACGCCGTTGTTCACCAGAGTTTGTCCCAGCAGGAGATATTCAGTGGGCTGCTGCGCCAAAAGAGCCTCCACCTGATCTTCGGTGACATATCCCAGCTCCACCGCCAGATCGCCAAAACGCTTATCAACGCTTTGCTGCGTGATATTTACGTGCTCGACCTGATCGGCTGTCATGAGCCCTGCGTTTATCGCCAGCACACCCAGCCTCATCCTCGTGTTCTTCTTGTCCTCGAAAGCCTGTGTCAGATCCTCCGAGGTCACCATTTTCTTGTTAAGCAAGTATCCGCCAAAGAATTGCGCAAACATTTACAGCACCCCTTTCGCAGCGTTCTCAAGTATAGCCTTTGTGTCATCATCTGAAATGGGCTTCTGCAAAAAGTCAGCCGCACCTGCACGCAGAGCCTCTTTAAGATGTCCCTGTGTGCCCACAGATGAAGCCATGACAATCTTTGCATTCTCATCGAATTCGATGATCTGTTTCAGAGCGTCGATGCCCGTGATCTTAGGCATTATGATATCCATAAATACCACATCGGGACGCTTCTCCTTATACTTTGCTACAGCCTCTTCACCGTCGGCAGCCTCGAAGATCTCACTGATGCCCAGTGCAGATATGGTCATGCTCATTTTCTTCCTTGCGAACATAGAGTCGTCGCAGATCAACACCTTCAGATCCTGTATTACCATCGAAATACCCTCCTTATAAACCGTACTGCAAAGCGCAGACGGTGTTCATATTTTGCAGGTCATGTTGTTCAGCCCGAACCTGTCCGAAACGGCAGCTGCCCGACTGCAATAATTCACTGCCTGCAATAAATAATGCATTTTTCATAAAGCGCACGAGTTATAAATAACAATGTCGTTCACTATAAATAATTCTAACATATTTCTCTTTAAAAATCAACCATTTTTTATGCGATTTTAATAGTGAATATGCATAAAATTTACGCAATATTATTTTACCGACCGTCACTTGACATTTGGGAAAAATTGTGATATAATAGTATAGTTATAAAATATGCCGCTGTGGCGAAATTGGCAGACGCAGCAGACTCAAAATCCACTCAACATTTTTTCACTGAGTAGATTTCCTGTCTACCACGATTTCAGTGATATTCCCGTCATTTCGACGTTTTAGCACTTT
>CADALT010000021.1 GCA_902788785.1 uncultured Ruminococcus sp. | reverse complement strand
CCTGATGGTCCACTTCTTCTTTAGGGGTATAGCTCAGTTGGTAGAGCAGCGGTCTCCAAAACCGCGTGCCGAGGGTTCGAATCCTTCTGCCCCTGCCAGAATTTATGAGGAAATGACGAAAGTTCGTTGTTTCCTCTTTTTTGTGTATAAAAATAAGCGGCACGCTGTCAGGTGCCGCTTTGTGCGTTAGATCATTCAACAAACTATCTGCGTCTTCGATCGTGATCTTTTTGCCTGTAAAATGCAGATTTATCCACATACATGAATTTATCTGCGGTCTGGAAAAGCCCCTCGGTGGGAAGGTCTTTATATTCGCTTCGACAGGCAATGCCCACCGAAAGATAAACTGCGCCGATAAATTTGCCCTTGTATTTTAAGGCATATTCTTTCATCATTTTGACCTTTGATGCTATCTCTTCGGGGCTGCCGAAGGTCAGTATTGCAAATTCGTCGCCGCCTGTACGGGAGATTATCACGTCATCGCCAAAGGCTTTTCTGGCGCATATGGGCACCGAACAGATCATTTCATCACCTGCGGCGTGTCCCAGGGTATCATTGGTCGCTTTAAGCCCGTTGACATCAATGACCGATATGCACAGGTCGTCTTTGAGGACCTCGGGATCATCGAGCTTTTCGATGAAGTATTTTCTGTTGTATGCACCCGTCATATCATCTGTGTAGATCTGCATACGAGTTACCCTGTAATAATATTCCATACTCATCGCAAGCAGCTGCGCTGTGATAAAATCCGCCATAAACAGTATGGGGAACCGCTCCATAAAATCATCTGTATAAAAATCGACGATATGTACCTTCAGCGGCGAGTAGAACAAAACTAATATCAGCAGTGTGAAATATAAATTCATCGTCAGCCCTATCTTCATGCCTAACAGTATTATGCTGAACAATGGGATCAGCAGCAGCCATAATACGGCAAAGCCTTCGTTTCCGCCTGATATGGGGAAAACTGTGAACACTCCTGTCAGAATGAATGCCATTATCAGTGAAGATGCCTTGTTCTTTTTGTAAACAGCCGCAAGTACGCCTGAAAGATTAAATCCGACGATCATTATCATCGATGTTATCGTCATCAATGTCGAATGCTTCATGATATTCATCACAAGCATTATGCCCGAGGCGATACAGACGATCACGGACATGGCTACATTTTTATTGCATTGCCTTATTTCTTCATCGTTTACCTTCATTAAAAGGACGGATAATAATTTTTTTATTTTCTCCATAATTCACCACACTTGTTTCTGCCGGCCATTATAGTAAACGTTTTGATTATACTGCGTTTATTATAATTTCGTTGCTTCCGGTCTGTTTGAATTTGTCAAAATTAACAGTAATTTTTGATTTCTTTGTTTATATTATAACATATTGTTTCAAAACAGTCAATCTTAATTCATTGTTTGTTATCAATTTGTCATATTTTAAGTTTTGGTTTATTTGAATACTTTACTATAGCAGTATATGGTGATATAATATATTTGTATGTTCAGCCGAATTATAATATCACAGAAAAAAGCTGAAAAAAATTTTTTATTTTTAAAACCATTTTGGACTTCATGACATCTAAGTATCAGAACACTCATGGGAAAGTGTTTTTGAAGGAGATGGTTAAATGACGTTCAGGCAGTTATTAAAGACAATATTTGAGCACATGGCAAAGTTGGGGATGCTGGATGATCTGGAAAATAAGTATCCCGAGGAGAATGAAGACGACGAAACGATAAGGAGTGAGATAGGTGGAGCGCAGTAACATCATAAACAGCGAGACTGTAAAACTCGCAGCAAACGGTGACAGCGCAGCTTTCGATGCGATCTACCGTGTTTACAAGGAGAAAATATACTATTATCTTATAAAGCTGGGTGCAAAGCCGCAGGATGCAGAGGATCTGGTGTCGGAGACTTTTCTTGAGGCGATGAAGCATATTTCGGAACTCAAGAATGAGAACGGACTTTCGGCGTGGCTGCACACCATTGCTAAGAATAAATTCTTTGCACAGGGCAGGAAAGAGAGCCGTCATCAGCGTGTGGAACTGCTGGCTGATGATGAAGACAATGCAAGTGACGGGCTTGAACTGGCTATGCAGCATCGGACGGAGTTAGATGACGATCAGATCATGCTGCCCGAGGATTATGCTGAAAGCGAGGAGACTAAGGAGATACTGGCGCAGATGATAAATTCGCTGAACGACGATCAGCGTGAAGCCATATACCTTTTCTATCACAGGGACAAAACTCTGGAGCAGATCTCTAATCTGACAGGAGCATCGGTAAATACTGTAAAATCCAGGATACATCAGGCAAAAAATCATTTGCGCAAGAAGATAGATGCATTGCAGGCAAAGGGCGTTGTGCTGTCTTGTGCGCCTGTATCAGCCATGTTCAGGGCTGTGGACGGCAGGGTGAAGATAAAGTCGGGTTATGCTGTGCCGAGGGTATTCAGCAGCTTTTCTTCAAAGGTCGTTGCAGCCGCCTGTGCAGCTGTTGTTGGCGGAACGGGCATTATGATGATGAACGGCATGAAGCGCAGCGAGGTCGTGGTCGATCACGAATCCATGAACGTGCGCCCCGATTCTTCTTTTGTCGAAACTGACAGCAGCAGGGGAGAAAACAAGGCAGTGGCTGACAGTGCGGAAAGTGAGGACGAAAGCCGTCACGATACAGTAACAGAGTCCTCTGTGCCTGATGATACAGCGAAGATACAGGCAGTACAAAACGATAACATGGGCGATGTATATGTGCCCGAGACCCAGACTGCGCCGCAGCAGCCCCAGGCACCACAACCGGGACCTGATCAGACCACTGATAATGACATCACTTCGACCCTGCCCCTCATAACCATGGGCACCACAGAAAATGCTTTTACAGCGCAGTCGGGTGATGTTATAAAGTATGATTTTACATATAAGGGTAATAACGACCTCACTGCTTTACAGTTTAATTTTGATATACCCGAGGGAATTGAATATGTGGGGGTTCAAATTGATGAAAGCACGATGACGAAAACCTTTGGATTTGATAATTTTGCTGCAAACCATGTAACAGATCCAATAATAAAAGAAACCACCGGAGGCAATGATTATGCATTTTTGGGATATGATACATTTCAGGTCAATAAAAGGGTAAGTGCTGATAATGGTATAAAAATAGGTTCTTTATTCATGCGCTTGAAAGAAAATGCTACTAAAGATAATATAGATCTGTTTAACTATAACAAGCTAGCAATCAATAATATCAATGATGAAGTTGAATCACTGAAAGACAGCGAGTTTGATTTGGAGCTTACCCCAGTAGGAAAAGCAGATCAGAAAGAGCTGAGCAAAGCAATGGAAAGTGTTGATTATCGTTTCAATAAATATTTTGATCAAGACGATTATAATGATCTATACTATGGAGAAATAGATAGCTATACTACCGATGAGCAAACACGATAACAGTATGATATGCCTCCCGAGAACCACAAGGTTTTCGGGAGGTTTTGTGTGTTCATAAATCATTTACAATTTTATTTAAAACCTTTTTGCAGTTCACGGTATCTAAGTAGTGAAAGTTCCGGAACGATAAAAAGCTTTCAGCCTGACTCTCATAACTGTATGCAGAAAAGATCTGCGAGGATCGGTGGCTGAGGCGAAAACTATAATAAGCAGAACAAGTGAAAGGCAAACAAACACCAAGAACAGACGCAAGGAAGACATATCATTACGGGTGCCGTACCTATACACGTACCGAATAAATAAGTATATCGGGAATGGCAGGGTATCGGGGCGGATGATATAAACATTGCTAAGGGCTGATTTGCTCTAGCCATAATACTAAAGTCAACGGCAAAATATGACTCTAAAAGCTCACACTCGCCGTACATTATGGTTCGTGCAAGCTTTTATCGCCTATTTTGCTCTAGCCTTTAGTATAGTTCAGAAAATGGAGGAATACAAAATGTGTGGATTTAAGAAAGCGGCGGCTATAACAGCTGCGCTCACAATGGCAGCAAGTATGTTCATTACTGCAAGCGCCGAGACAACAGCACAGGCAAATCCCACAGTTACACTGGTAAGCAGGAGTGATACTGTAAAGGGCAGCGAGTACATCAAGTACGATATCATGTATTCGCAGGACGCTGCGGCGTCGGGTATCAGCTTTGATCTGAAGATGCCTGCGGGTATGGAGCTTGTGAACGTAAAGCTCAACGAGAACACCATAGCTAAGAAACTGGGTCATGAGCTGGTCGGACTTTCGGATGATATGAATTTCGTATCATACGATAAGGACGGAAAAGTTGCAGGCGATGTAAAGGATATGAAGCTGGGCAGCGTACTGCTGAAAACCAACGGCATCGAGGGCGCCCTTGAGGTAAAAAATGTCAGAGAAATGGCTGCGGGTGAAAGAAATGAAGATATAGTTCCCTATTCCATAGGCGGATATTATGATTTTATGGGCTACACCGACATGGATTATACCTTCACTCCCGATAAGGCATCTGCAAAGGCAGGCGATATCATTACTTATGATGTGAGCTTCGATGTGGCAGATGACGTATCAACCTTCCAGACCTCGCTGATATTCTCGGAAGATCTGGCATATGACAGCTATGTGGGTGAGGACCATTTTGATATACCCAATGATTTTGATTATTTGATGGGTTTTGCCGAGGATATAGATCAGGAGTTCAACAATTTGGGTCAGAATGACTACACATTCCTTGGAATGAATAAGCCTTATTATGCGAGCGCTGAGATTATTAGTAATATGACTGTCGATCAGATCAATTCCTGCAAGAAGGGTAAGCATGATCTTTGTCAGCTGAGATTCAAAGCTGTGAATGATATAGCCGATACCTATGACCTGATAGATGCTTATAACATCGTTGCGATCTATTATACTGATGCAGGTCAAACACCTGATCTTACACAGATAGAGACAGCATCGCAGAAGATAAATGCAACACTGCCTAAGATAAATGAGCTGAACGCAGCAAAGGCTGCTGCACCATCGATGCCCGGTGATGTAAACGGCAGCGATAACGTAGATGTTTCGGATATATCCGTTATCGCAACACACATCAAGGGTATCAAGCCCATTGATGACAGCATGATGAAGAATGCCGATGTCGATCACGACGGCAATATCTCCGTATCAGACATTTCAAAGGTAGCTGCACATATCAAGGGCATAAAGGCACTGGTATAAAGGCAAACAAGACAAAACTATCACATCGAATAAAACAAAAACACACAACTTACTTAATTATATTAAACGACAGAAATTTCTGTACATTCCATATCCATCGAAACAAATGTCGAATGTAGGAATTTTAATGTCGGTTACTATATGTTTTCTTCAACTTCTCCTATAGATGAAGCCTGCGGACGAATTTTCCTTTTTGGGGGTCACTGCCAAATGTCCGCAGCTTCGACACTGAAAAAACGACTGTCCATCTTATCGGGACAGCCGTTTTTTTGTGCGCAAAAAGGGTGGTATCAACATATACTATTTACTCATTTCGGCATTATGTGTTTTTGTTAAAAAGATGCAACAGGCGGCACGAAATCTTTACTTTTTGGGGAGTATATGGTATAATATACAGGTGAAGATGCAGGCAGGATAGTCCCTGTTTTACGGGGATACAGCGCATCTTTCAGAGAACGGAGATGAAGACGATGACACCGTATATGAGCAAAACTTTGCTTGATATGATGCAGATGGAGAAGGCTGATCTTATCAGATATTACACCCTGCCCGACGGGACTAAGGGTCTGCTGGTGATTTCGGACGGTAACAGTGTCAACCTGTGCGAATATGATGATGAGTGGATGATGCTGATAAAAAAGGTCGATAGCCTGTACCGCATTTCACCCGATGCCTGTATGGATGAGTACACGGAAGAGATACTCAGGGGCAGGCTGGAACTTGGCAGCATGGACAGGTTTGCATACCTAGGTGATGCGGCAAGGTATAACGACAAGGCGATCACCTACAGCAGGGCGGCTTTTTCACAGGAGCTGGTGACGTATTTTCTCGGGAAGATATACGAGGATATCGGCATAGAGCTGAAAATAAGAGAGATAAAAGGCAGCCGCAGCAGGTTTATCATCAGCTGTAAGGTCGATGATGAGGAGAAGGATATACCGTTCAGCTTTACGGAAGAGGACGGCGGATACCGATACCGTTTCGGGAATATTTTTTCTGCGGCGGATACGGCGGAGATATTCTTGAAATACGAAGCAGGCAGCATATATGTTTCCACCGAAAGCTCTACCAGCAGGGAACTGAGGCACGAATACAGCTACAGCTTATTTGAGTGCAGCTGTGAACAGCGCATAATTGCTGATGGACAGATAGTTTTCTTAGATACCCAAAAAGAGGAAATGCAAAGAGCACAGCTTACGGATACAGAGCGGTACATCTGCGGTGTGGAGGATGACAGCTTTACGGGGTATATTTTGCCCTGGGGCGAAAGGATCTTCGTAAAAGGCGATGAACACAGCCGTGAGATGATAGCGGATAATTCAAGCGGAATGATAATACAGATATACAGCGAGAAAATGT
Organism: uncultured Ruminococcus sp.; assembly: GCA_902788785.1. Lineage (GTDB taxonomy): Bacteria > Bacillota > Clostridia > Oscillospirales > Ruminococcaceae > Hominimerdicola. The sequence goes on along the minus strand of CADALT010000021.1, from coordinate 32,019 downwards.
CAGACGGTATATGGGGTGAGATAAAGGCGGTGCATGAGATATTCTCGCAGGATGACCGAATGCTGATACAGACGGGCATATCGGGCGAGGTCAAGGTCAAGAACCTCGGTGATGAGCACGGCGGATATTATTACAGGTACATAAACGGCTCGGAAACTGCCGAAATAAAAGACGAGTTCAGAGGTATGACCTGCGCACAGATAACTGAAAAATATCTTACAAAGACGGAATGAGGTAGCAAAATGGCAAAGGGCAAGATAGATTCGATGATACAGGCTGTAAAGTCAGCACTTAATCTGGATGATAAGTATACACAGCTAAGCATATACCTTAATGAGATAAAGCGTGACCCCGACAAGAATGTTTTCGGGTCGGAGGAAGTGCTCACGGAACTGGTGGAGAAAGTGCTTGCTTCAAAGACAGAGAAAGAACCTGTGGCAGTGATGAATGAAGCCGAGAGCATATACAGGACTGTCGTGCCGCTGGGTGAGGATACAAGAAACTACGGTCTGGCAAAGGCAGTGTTCTTAAAGATCTTCGAGAAGGACGGCATATATTTTTCGGGGCTTTTTTCAAGGAAGATATACCTGGCTTTTAAGGATAAGCAGCTTTATCTTGAGACCATGTGTGCGCTGGCGGATATACCCTCGGTGGCAAGAAGACTGGCTAATATAGAGGACTATGCCATCGGTGCAAGGCAGTTTTTCCTGGACGAGAAGAGCTTTTCTTCGGCGCTGATAAATGCAGCGTTCAGGATAAGCAGTGCCGAGGATAAGGCTGCGGAGACAGAAAAGCTGATAGTTTCTGCGGCAAGGGCTGCGGGCGTATACGATATAAGCGAGGAAACTCTGGGCAGGACCGAGATGCTGCTGCGTGAGGCGCAGGACAGGCTGGACGGTGCAAGACATACTCTCGACCTGACAGATACAAGGCTCAGCAATTTCGTAAGCTTTACCGAAAACAGCGAGAAGGCTCTTAAAAACATGACCATGGAGGAGACCGAAAAGCTCAGGCGTGAGGCTAAGGGTGCCGAGCTTGAACTGAGGCGGGCATACGACGCTTTCCTGAACGAGGAGCACGACAGCATAATCTTCGAGAAGGATAATCTGGTGCGTGAGGTCGTGGAGTCTGCGGACAGCAAGATAAGGGAGCTGAAGATGGTCGCAGCGACCATCAAGGATAACACCGCAGCAGAGCTTTTCCGCATCAACACCGAAGCCAACAAAGCCATCGACCGTGCATCTGCAATGCTCAATAACGGTGAGCTGAAAAACATCATAACACAGGTGCAGAAGAGCGATGAACTGGTGGAGAGAATAATCCGTGTTGACGAGTTCAGCCGTAACTTCGATACAGAAAAGTCAAAGCAGGCGGAAGAGGCGCAGGAGGTCACAGTGGTGCCTGCGGTATCGGCGGTGGCAGCAGTGCCCTCGCTCATCAGGCAGAACGAGCTGCGCTGTCAGGAACCTGCGGATATGACACCTAATCTGTACTTTGATGAGAGCTATTCCTTCAAGGACAGATTTGCAAGACTCATGGAGCAGAAAAAGCATGATATAGATGAGAACGGTGCGCTGTATCATGAGCACTTCGATGATATAATCACCGCTGTTATTGAGGACTCTAACCCGTATCTCATAGGACCCTCGGGCTGCGGAAAGACTTATCTGGTGGGACAGATAGCCGCACTGCTGGGCGTAGAGTATCTGGATATTGGCTACATAAATGAGGAGTACGACCTGCTGGGATTTCAGACAGCGGACGGCGGATATAACTACCCTGCCTTCTACCGTGCGTATAAGTACGGCGGAATAGTGTTCTGCGATGAGTTCGATAACGGTAATATCAGGGCAGCTGTCAAGCTAAACAGCTTTATGTCAAACGGCAAGAATGCAAGCTACTGCTTCCCAAACGGCGAGCGTGTACAGCGCCACCCGAATTTCCGTATCATTGCCGCAGGCAATACCTCTGGCAGCGGTGCCGACAGGAACTACAACACCCGTGAGAAGATAGAGGAATCATTGCAGCAGAGGTTCACGGCGATATATGTCGATTACGATAACCGACTGGAGAAAGCGATACTCCACAACTATCCCGAGTGGTTCGAGTTCGCTGAACAGTTCCGTGCAGCGACCACCGCATGGAGCAAAGAAAACCAGATAGCAGCTCCCGGCATATTCACCACCCGTGATGCCACAAGCATAAAGAAATACCTCGACCACGGCAGCTATGATGCAGTCTCAATAATGAGGTATGAGTTCATAGAGACAAAAGATAACGAATATCTGGCTTTTCTGGAGCGTGAGATGAGCAGGTTTTACTCCGCCCCGAGACAGAGCGGTCAGCTGTTCAATATATTCCATGATGAGGTAACGGGCATAAGAAACGGAGAAGCAAGACGATGAAAGATTTTATAAATCTTAAAGTATATCCGTATAAGAAGATGACGGTATTCAATGCGGCGTTTGACAGCCTCAGCGATATGCAGATGTATCTGCTCAGCGAGCCTAAGGTCAACAGCAGGATATTCCAGAAACAGCACAGCAAAATGAATAAGCCCGAATTTCCCGAGGATACCTATAATAATGCGGTGGATTATCTCATCGGCGGATATGATATTGATTTTAATGTGACACTCAGCTTGCAGAGGGAGTTTGAAAAGACCGTATCAATACAGAATACCGCACGCAAAAAGGAAAGAGCCATGGCAGGTTCACACCCGAACGTGCCTGCATTCGTGGCAGGCGAGCCGAAAGCCATGTACAGGCTGTCAAGGCTGCCCGAGAAAAAGTTCGTGACCATATGGTTCAATCTGGCATACTCGGTGCAGACAGGCAAACAGGCTGTGGCGAACCGTGGCGTGCTGACACTCAGCCTGATAAAGCTGCTTGAAGCCAACGGCATAGGCGTTGACCTGAAAGTGTTCAGCAGCTGTTATAACAGGAGCGAGGTGTTCAATTCGGAGGTGCGCCTGAAATCTCCGTCGGAGCCCATAAACCTGAAAAAGTGCTATTATCCCATGTGCTCGGTGATGTTTCTCAGGCGCATAGTGCTCAGGATAATGGAGTCGATGGAGTTTCGTGAGGACAACTGGTATCCCTACTACGGCAGACCGCTGAGTGAGGATCAGTTCAGGTCGATATTCGGTATACCGAGCAGTGATATAGTCATATCATCGCCCGCACAGATGGGTATTGACGGCGGTGACATAAACGAGGACAGCAAGAGATTCTTTAAGAAGATAGATCTTGATCGGTATATAAAGCTGGCTAAGGTGATCTGATGATGAGAGAGAAAACAATATTTACAGAAGATATGATGAGCCTTGAAAAGCTGCCTGCCTATGGATTTTCGTTACAGAAGCAGATAGCTGATGTATCGGAGATAATATTCAATATACAGCAGGACAAGCGCAGGGACAAGGCTGTGAGCATGATGAAGCTTATGGCGCAGAAGCTGGTCGTCAGCGGATTATCGGCATTCAGGCGGGAATACAGCAGCATAAGCCATGCAAGGATGATAGACCGTGCAGCGCAGGCTGACAGGGAAGCGCAGAAGATCTCCGAGGTGCTCAGAGAGCTGTACATGGGGCTCTGCAAGGAGAATATGATGCTGGATACCCTTAAAAAGCTGCTGGAGGATAGTACAGACGAACTGGAGGCTGCTTATGATGCGCTGGAGAAGCATATTGACGAAATGCAGCTGAGTTCGGCACACATACAGTACAGAGATTTTGCGCAGAAGCGGCTGAAAGATCTGGAGCTTTCAAAGACACTTGCAATGCAGGGTATGCTGCTCATCACCGAACTTACGGTGAACAACAGCACCCTGGCGGAGCGGATAAACTCACTGACCGTGAACACACTGGTACTGTGGAGGGCTGACCTGGCGGCTATGAAGTCTTCGCCCGACAAGACTAAGCTTGAAAGGATATGCGGCATAGAGGACGTTATCACAGCGGCGATAGCGAGCATATAGAAAAGAAAAACGGACTGTTTTGCGGCAGTCCGTTTTGTTATGCAGATAATTCTTTTATGGTAAGGGCGAAGTCTGTGAGTATCATCACAGTACATATAATGCCAAAAGCTGTGGAGAGCTTAGGTGCTTTTTTATAAAAGTACCTCATCAGCGGATGCACCGCTTTTACCAGCAGTACGCTCAGCACCCCAAACATCAGCGAGCTGTACAGAGCTATCCTGCCCTGAAAATTGAAGCGCCACATATGATAAGTCCAGAGCTGTTTATGAATGACCGCTTCGATGATGTATGAGCTTATAAGCTCGCCTGCGGTGGTGACAGCCATGCTCACAAAAAATACGAACAGAGTATTCCTGTGCTTGCGGAAGATAAGCAGCAGTATCAGTGCGAAAAAGCCGTATATCGGCAATACGGGTATGTGAAGAAAGCCCCTGTGCACATACTGATGCCACATTATATACATCAGCGTGATCTCATAGACCCAGCCCACAAAGCCGCAGACCGCAAATTCCGCCGCATAGGAAGATATCAGCGGAAAGCTGACAGACTTTTTGGTATTATCACTATCAGCCATGCTTACAGGTCACCTGTGCCGAACAGCTGTACCCAGTAATAGGTGCGTGAGCTGCTGTCATAATAGCAGGCTGTACCCATGTGAGTGTACTGCGTGCTCATTATCGCATCGTGGTGGTGCTGTGAACCCATGAAGTCGCTGACAGCCTCGCTTGCGGAACTTTGACCGCCTGCGATGTTCTCGCTGGCTGAATAGTAATTTATGCCGAGCTCGTCCAGTACGGTGAAGCACCTGCTGCCGTTGGGACGTGTATGGGAGAATGTATTAGCTATTTCCTTAGCCCTTATCTGAGCTGCCTTTGTCAGCGAGGAGCTGTACTTGTAAGCCGAAAGCCCTGCGGAGGTACGCTCCCTGTTAGTCAGGTCAAAAAGCTGGCTGCCCCTGTCATCAGAATTAGAAGATGAGCCGCTGCCCGAGCCGATGGACTTCAAGCCCTTGATATGGGCTGCGATAACGGCAATGTCAGAAACATCTATCCTGCCGCTGCCGTCAGCATCAGCAAGCTTCTGCTGAGAAGAGCTCATTGCCTTTATACCTTTTATATGTGCGGCAGTAACGGCAATATCCGTCACATTTATCCTGCCGTCACTGTTGACATCGCCCTTGCCCTGACCTGCGGCAGCTGCGTTTATGCTGCCTGCTGTCAGAATGAGTGCCGATGTGAAAAATGCGAGTAATTTTTTCATCATATTATGACCTCCCCTAAAAAGACCATAGTTATACTGTTAGTGTATATATAATATACAATTTTTATCAGAGGATTTCAATATGATTTAGTTATTATATTGTGAATTATTTTGTAATATGATTTGACTTTAAACTGCACGCATAATAAACAAAAAAGGGGTCTTGGGATTTTGCAAAATGCTGAAAATCATTCTGCGTTATTATTTTTGTTGAATTCTTTATTAAATTGTGGTATTATTTTAGTATAAATCAATGAGTAAACGGAGGGCTGAGATAATGGAAAGACGAATGTCCGAGCAGGAACTTCTTGACAGCTTTGATGAAGCGCTGAGAGAGGGGCATATCTTTGTGTGCTATCAGCCCAAGATCAATCATTCCACGGGCAAGATGATAGGAGCAGAGGCTTTGATGAGGTGGAAACACCCCGAGTACGGTATGCAGTATCCTTCGGATTTCATACCGATACTGGAAGAGATAGGCTTTATCAGTGTTGCCGACCTGTATGTGTTCGAGCACGTATGCAAGTTCCAGAGATATTGTCTGGATAACGGCATCGACACCGTGCCCATATCGGTGAATATGTCGAGGTATGATGTGTTCAGGAGCAAATATGTGGAAGAGCTTGAAAAGATAAGGCAGAAGTATGAGATACCTGTGGAGCTTATCCATGTGGAGATAACGGAGTCCTCTGCCATAGGCGGTATGGAGCTGGTATCGAGCGTGCTTGAAAAGCTGCATGATATAGGATATATCGTGGAGATGGACGATTTCGGAAGCGGATATTCTTCGCTGAACGTGCTGAAAGATCTGGACGTGGACGTTATCAAGCTGGATATGAGATTTTTAAGCGGCAATGTCGGCGGACGAGGCGGCGCTATCATCAGTGCGATAGTGCAGATGACCAAGTGGCTGGATACTCCCGTTATCGCCGAGGGCGTTGAGACACGCAAGCAGGCAGACTATATGCAGAGCATAGGGTGCAGCTACATACAGGGCTATCTGTATTCCGAACCTGTGGACGGGGAAAAGTTCCTTGAGATAATGACCAAGCTTGAACACGAACCCATGCAGCCTGTTATACATATGACCACCGAGATGGACGCTGCAAAATTCTGGGACCCTAATTCCATGGAAACGCTGCTGTTCAACAACTACGTGGGCGGTGCAGCCATTGTGACATACCGTGGCGGCAGGCTGGAACTGACCCGTGTCAACCGCAAATATATGTCCGAGCTCGGCATAAACCTGACCGAGAAGGAACTGCTCTCTTCCGACCCTTGGGAGATAGCTGATGAAGAGGGTAAGAAGATCTATCAGGAGACTCTTGAACGGGCTATCGAGTCGGGCAATGAGGAAGAGTGCGAGACTTACAGGACCGTGCCCGGCAGCGATGACAAGATCTGGGTCAGGAGTTCGGTAAGGCTCATCGGTAGGGCGGACGACCAGTATATATTCTATGTTATGGTACGCAATATCACTGCTGAAAAAATTTGAAAGATCAATGATAACTATAAAGTCCACGAAGCTTGATGTTTCGTGGACTTTTTTACGTAAGCAGGCTTAATAGGTATGCTTTTTTGTTTAATTGTTGGAAATTGATGATAATGTGATGAACAGAAAAAATTTGCGGAATAAAATGAGCAACTATTGACAAAAGGTGTAAAAAGTGTTATAATAAGCCAAAAAGTAATAAAGGATGTTGACAATGAACGATATGAAGAACAAAAATCTGATACAAAGCTCGGTGTGCGCCCTGCGTGGGATGATGCACTGTATAAAGACCGAGAACAATTACAGGGATTTTACCATCATAGGCGGTATCTGCCTGATACTGAATATATTGCTGAAAAGCAGCAGGATGGAGTTCATCGTCTGGATAATATGTGCCACGGGTACATTCTCGGCGGAGTACATGAACACGGTCATCGAGATGATAATAGACAACTACCATAACGAGATAACCCCTGTGAACAAGATGATAAAGGATATTGGCTCGTCATCGGTATTCGTGTTCGGTGTGGCGTTTTTGCTGACACAGGGCATTATACTGATACCCAAGATAATAGAGGTGTTCAGATGAGTAAGCTGAGCGAGATGTACATCACCCTTATGCCGCTTATCATGGCAGGGGTGCTGAATATGGCGTTTACCAAGACAGCGTTTTTTAAGAAGAACAATCCGCCCATCGACGGCGGCAGATGTCTTGGTGACGGCAAGCGGATATTCGGGGATAACAAGACCCGCAAGGGCTTTTGGGGCATGACGGTCATATGCGGCATGACACAGGTGATGTGGGGGCTCATAAGTCTGGCGGCGCCGTCCCTTGCGGCACGAAACAGGGTGTATGAGGCTGTTGGGAACACAGTGCTTATAAATCTGGGAGTGGGGCTGCTTTTCGGCTTTACCTATGCACTTTTCGAGCTGCCTAACAGCTTTATAAAGCGCAGGTTCGATATCACCCCCGGCAAGACGGGCAGCGGTATCATAGGGGCAGCGTTTTTCATCATCGACCAGATAGATTCGCTGCTGGGTGTGACCCTTTGCCTGGCGCTGATATGCCATATGAGTTTTGTGGAGTACTGGCTGTACATACTGGTGGGCGGTGCGACCCATCTGGTGCTTAACATATCGCTTTATGCACTGAGCCTTAAAAGAAATATCTGAACAAAGAACAGGAGAGTAAATATGCTTAAACGACTTAATATCTATTTCAAGGAGATGTACCCTCTGCTGCCGAGACTGATACTGGGTATAATAGTTTTTGGTGAGATATACTTCATAGTGCTTTTGAACCACGGTGTAACTGATTTCAGGATAGGCATAGGCGAATTTGTGGGAGCATTCACGGTATTCAGCTTTTTGTGCTGGCTGAGGATAGCAGACGATTTCAAGGATTACGAGCTTGACTGTCGGCTGTTTGCACACCGTCCGCTGCCATCGGGCAGGGTCCATAAGAAAGACCTCGCCATATTCTGCGGCTGCCTTATCGCTTTCACTGCGGTGATAAACTTCATATTCATGAGGGAGAATTTCCTGTTCTTCCTGTTTCTGTACATTTACGGCACACTGATGAGCCTTTGGTTCTTCAGCAAAAAGAAGATACAGAAAAGCCTTCCGCTGGCACTGGTGACACATAACCCCGTGCAGATGATAATGAATATTTATATCATCGCCTTCGCAATAATAAAGTATGACCTGAAGATCGTGACTCTCCAGAACATCATGGCTGTCATGACGCTGTATTTCCCTGCGCTGATATGGGAAGTCACCCGTAAGATAAGAGCGCCAAAGGACGAAACAGAGTATGTGACCTATTCAAAGCTTTTCGGCTACAAGAAAGCTACTATGTTCGCACTTATCGTAACCATAATGGATATCATCACCAATTTCATACTGGTGTGGAATCTCAGCAAGCTCTCGGTGGCAGCGCTGTTTGTGAACGTGTGCTGGATGATCTGGAAATTCATCGAGTTCATGGGTGACCCCACAAAGTATAAGATAGTGGATAAGGTCGAGAGATATACATATATACAGGAATCCATAATGCTGCTTACCGTGGCAGGCTACATAATCGCACAGAGAGCAGGTTTTGTACTTCCATGATAACCTTAGATAATTACAGGGAGAACGAAACGGGCGCAAAGGCAAAGCGCCTGTTTCAGATGGCAGAGCAGGGGCTGAACGTGCCCGAGATGTTCTGTGTAAAAAGCGCCGAAGAAGCCGAAAAAGCCGTCTTTGACAGAGATGGGCTTTATTCGGTGCGCTCATCGGCTTCCTGTGAGGACGGGGCTGAAATGTCTTTTGCGGGGCAGTTTAGCACATATCTGAACGTAAAGGGCAGCGAGGTCACGGATCATGTGAGAAAGTGTCTGGAAAGCTCGGATGTTAAGGCTTATCTTGAAGGCATGGGCGCAAAGGCGCAAAGCGTGGGGCTTACCGTTATCGTGCAGAAAATGATAGATGCCGACCTTTCGGGCGTGATGTTCACAGCTGACCCTCGTGGCATACTCAACGAGGCGGTAATAGCCGTGGGCAGAGGTACAGGCAACAATGTGGTCGAGGACAAAACGGATGTAACGCAATATTACTATAATCTTTCGGATGATGTGTACTGTTATGAAGTGCAGGGCGAGTCGCCTGTACTCGATGACGGCACGGTGCGTGAGCTTATAGAGAATGCAAGGCGCATCACGGCGATATTCGGAGAATATCAGGATATAGAGTTCGCCATAAAAGACGGTGTGATCTATATTTTGCAGTGCCGCCCCATAACCTCCATAGATGCATCGCACCCTGTGGTGCTGGACAGCAGCAATATCTCAGAGAGCTACCCGGGCATATCGCTGCCCTTGACGGTCAGCTTTGTCAGGGAGGTATACTATCTGGTGTTCAGGAGCAGTGTGCGGCGCACCACACGCAATGACGGCACAGCAGAGCGCATAGATGAAACACTGCATAACATGACCGACAGCGTCAACGGGCGCATATACTACCGCATAAGCAACTGGTACGATGTCATCTGCCTGCTGCCGTTCTCAAAGAAGATAATACCCGTCTGGCAGGAGATGCTGGGCGTGGGGGACAAGAAAGTTTCCCACGAGAGCGGCAAGGTCAGCTTGTCCACAAAACTGCGTGTGGCGCTCAGCTTCGTGCAGCTGCTTTTTACCAACTGCAAGCGCATGGAAAAGCTGGAAGGTTATTTCGAGGGCGTGTATCAGGAGTATTCAAAGAAGATAGCCGATGCGAAAGACGCCGCAAAGCTGTCCGAGATATACGAGGCACTGCGTGATGCGCTGGCAGGGGAGTGGGACATCACGCTGGCGAATGATATGTATACCTTCATATTCACGGGACTGCTGAAAAAACGGCTGACAAAAAGGTTCGGTGACGAGGGCGGAAAGCTTACAAATCTCTGCATCGCAGGCAACAGCACCATAAAAAGCATGGAGCCTGTAAGAAAGCTTTTCGCCATAAAGCAGTATTTTGAAAATACGGGCAAGCTTGATGAGCTGGCAGAGGTGGAGAGCGCTGAGCAGTTTTATAAGCTCAGAGAAGAATGTCCCGAGGGGGGCAGGCTGATAGATGAGTATATCGAGCTATACGGCGACCGCTGTCCCGAGGAACTGAAGCTGGAGACCGAGACTTTCAGGGTAGCGCCCTGGCGGCTGTGCAAAAATATCGCTGCCGCAGCCGATGTGAAAAACGAGGCAGAGCATGAACTGCCGAAACTAGGTGTATTGGAGCGTGCCTTTGCAAAACGTGCCGCAAAGGGCATAAGACTCAGGGAAAGCTCACGGCTTGCAAGGGGCAGGATATTCGGGCTCATGCGCAAAATGGTACTCAAAAGCGCAGATGAACTGGTGGCAGGCGGCAGGCTCGCTGAGCGCAGCGACGTTTTCTACCTGACTATGGACGAGCTGTTTGCGGCGGTGCGCAAAGAGGGCGGAGTGCCCTGCAATGTGGTCGCAGAGCGCAGAGAACGCTGGGCAGGCTATAAGGAACTGCCTTTGTACAGCAGGCTGGTGTTTGCAGACAAGCCCTTCGATAAGCGGCTGACCGGTGTTAAGCGTGGTACTGCGAATGACGGCGTACTCAGGGGCATCCCCTGTTCGGAGGGCATTGCCGAGGGACAGGTGGTGCTGGTGGAAAAGCCCTCGCCCGATATAGATACAAAGGGCAAGATAATCGCCGCACGCATGACGGACCCCGGCTGGGTATTCATGATAACGGGTGCAGCAGGCATCATCTCGGAGCGAGGTTCGCTTTTATCCCACACAGCCATAATCTCCAGAGAGCTGCACAAGCCCTCGGTGGTGGGCGTAAAGGAGCTTTTCGACAGGGTGCATGACGGTGACACCGTGCGCATAAACGGCGCAACAGGCGAGATAACAATACTTTTTAGAAAAAAGACTAAGGAGCATCATTACAATGAACACAGCATTTTTTCTTGAACGCAACGAAGTTATATGGGCTGACAAGCCGTTTTTGACCTATAAGGGCAAGACTCACACATTCAGCGGATTTGCGCTGGACGTAAAGGCGGCAGCAAGGTTTCTCTGCAACAGAGTAGGCAGGGACAGCACCATTGCTATCTATGCGGAAAATTCATACGAATGGACAGTGCTGTATACGGCTATGCTGGCATACACAGGCGTGTGTATGCCAATAGATAAAGAGTGGGTCGGGCATGACCTGAAAAACACACTGGGATTTATAAAGCCCGATGCGGTCATATATTCAGCCGAGACCGCTGAACGTGCAATGAAGATAAGCGAGAGCTTTAGCGATATAAAGTTCATATCCATAGATGAGGTGTTTGAAAGCGGCGAGCGTTATGAGGACACCGAGCTTATCCCACGGACAGATACGGATAAGACCGCAATGATATTCTTCTCATCGGGCACAACGGGCAGCCCCAAGGCAATACCGCTGACCCAGGGGAATATGTTCAACAATGTGGATATACTCATGCAGCGCACGCCCATGTCGAACGATGATCTTTCGGTGATGTTTTTGCCGCTGGCACACGTTTATTCGGGCATATCGAACTTTCTGTACTCGCTGGTATCGGGCATGAGGATATACATCTGCGAGGATATACACAACTGTGTGGCGGATATGATGAGGTTAAGACCCACGGCGGTTTGCATGGTGCCTGTGATACTGAAAAAGATGCATGACAGCATGACCGATGAGCTGATGGATATGCTGAAAAACGTGCGCTGGCTGTATTCGGGCGGCAGCGGACTGGACAGCGAGCTAAAAAAATGGTACAGGGATAACGGCATAATGCTGCTGGATACCTACGGCAGTACCGAGACTTCTGCCATTGTAGCCACGGATATCCCCGGCGAGACCGAGTGCGGCTGCTGCGGCACGGTGTTCGAGGGGCTGGAAGTGAAGATAGCTTCACCCGATGATGAGGGCTGCGGCGAGATACTCGTAAAGGGCGGGAGCGTCACCAAGGGGTATCTCGGCAGGACGGACAACGAGAAATATTTCGACAGCGAGGGATTTTTCCACACGGGCGACCTGGGCAGGCTCGATGAGAAAAACAGGCTGTATATCAAAGGGCGCATTAAGCGTATGCTCGATATGCCCAACGGAAAAAACGTGTATGCTGATGAGCTGGAAGAGCTTATCAGCAGTATCACAGGGGCGCAGAAAGTCACGGTCGGACTTGAAAACGGCGAGATATGTGCAAGGATATACACCGATAAGACCGAGGACGAAATGGCGGCGCTGATGGAACAGGTCAACACAAGGCTGCCGAGGTTCAAACAGATACGCAGATATGATCTTGGCAAGATGACAGGGAGCAAACTAAAATGAATTACAGAGCTATAAGATTTACAGCGGATAACAAGGCGGCACTGGAGCAGTTCCTTTTGCTGCCGAAAAAGCTTTACCGCAGGGAAGAATTGGTGCAGGACGAACAGACCGAGCGTCAGCTGATCATGGGCGAGCATATACTGAGCCGATATTTCAAGGTTTACCCCATACTGGTGCTTGATGAGCAGAACAAGGCTGCCGCACGCTGCGTGGTCACGGTATACCCCGATAAGGAGTGCGCATACTTCGGGTATTTTGAGTGTATCGATGATATGGCAGCCGCAGAGGCTTTGGTGGAAAGGGCGGACAGGCTAGCTAAAAAGCTGGGAAAAAATTCGCTGGTGGGACCCGTGGACTGTTCTTTCTGGATACGCTACCGACTGAAAGCCGACCATTTCGGCAAGCCCTACACCTGCGAACCGTATAATAAGGAGTACTATCTGCGGCTGTTGGAAGGCTGCGGTTTCAAGGTCTGCGGAGAGTATATATCGAACAAGTTCCCGTCCGTTCCGCAGGGGGAGAGAAATGAGAAGTTTGCAGGTCTGCTGGAGGATTTCGAGCAGAGGGGCATACACCTTGAAAACAGCACACCCGAGACCTTCGATAAGTGCTTAAAAGAAGTCTACGGCATGATGATAGAGCTGTACAGCGGTTTTCAGACATTCTCAAAGATAACGGAAGATGAGTTCTGCGAGCTGTTTTTCCCTTTGAGGTATGTGGTGGATCATTCGATGGTGAGAATGGCTTATGACGGTGACAAGCCCGTGGGATTTTTCGTATCGGTGCCCGATTTCGGCAATGCGTTCTGCGGAAAACTGAATGTGAGCAAGCTTGCGAAGATAGTGGGCATAAAGCGTCACCCGAAATGCTATATAATGATGTACATGGGCGCAAACAGCGACTATCACGGGCTGGGCAAGGCAATGTCGGAATCGGTCAGGGAGACACTTTCGCAAAACGGTGCGGAGTCGGTGAGTGCGCTGATACGTGAGGGCAAGGTCAACAGCGGCTACTATGCACATCTTATGGAGTGCAGGTACAGATATGTACTGCTGGAACGTGGTTGACTTTTTTAGGATAAAGTAGTATAATATCAGCATCACAGGATAAGGAGGACAGGTCATGAGATTCAGATTGACAGCTAAGAAGAAATTGAGTAATGTGGAGTTTGCTGAACCCGTACCCGTAAAGGCGGCAGGCGATAACGGTGAGTTTGAGGCGCAGGCATTGCCCTTTGCACGTACACAGTGCAATGCTTTTATTCAGCAGTGGGCTGAGGGCATGGGGCTCAGGGTGAGAAGTCAGAAGGACTGGAGCAAGAATGCTAAGACCAAAAACCTCGAAAGACAGGTAATGATGCAGGATAATGGTTCTCCCGAGACCTACGTGTTTGAGCTGGAGACTATCGGCTGAGATAAGTTACAGTATAATATAAGACCCTCTTTTCCGCTGTGGAAAAGAGGGTCGTTTTGGTTTATAGGATAATTTCAGCAGTATCAGGAAAGGCTCTTGTTCATGGTGGAGTTAAGGAAGACATTGCCCTGATCTATGCTGATCTTGGTGATGTAGATGTTGCCGCCGAGCTGTAAGAAAATGCCGTCCCAGCCTGCGGGTGCTGCGGCAGCAGGCTCTGTCTCGGAAGATGAGTCTGCATCGGAGTCGGTAACGGAGTCGGCAGCGGAGTCTGCTGTGCTGTCGGCGGTATAGTCATCACCGTAGGTGTTCCAGTCGCCGCCATAATTGTTCCAGTCCCCGGTATAGTCTGCGGCAGCTGCCATTATAGCCTCATCAAGTCCGCCGTAGCCGTAACCGTAATCTGTATAGCCATAATCGGTGTAACCGTTATTGTAATCGGTATAGCCGTTATCGTAGCCATTATTATAGTCGGTGTAGCCGTTGTTGTAATCGGTATAGCCGTCGTTGTAGTCGGTGTAACCATTATCATAGCCGTTATCGGAATACTCGTCATCAGTCTCGGGAGGGCCATAGATAGCATCGAGCATCTTGTTGACTTCCTCCGCAGGGATAGTGAACTCGATCTTCTTGACTTCCTTATTGGTCACTCTGATAAATCCGTCGGTGCGGACGAATACCTCGGGCATGACCAGTGCGGTCTTTCTGGCATTTTTATCCTCGATCTCGGCAGCGCTTTTAGCGGATGCAGGCGTTGCCAGGTCATTGCCGTTTACCTGTACCCATTCGGAGTTCTCGCTGTTGAAAGTGCCGTATGCAGGGTAGTCTGCGGCATTGACGTATTCTGTCACCACAGCGCCCTTGGTATCTGCGAATTTTGCTCTGCCGTTGGCGTGGCAGGGGGCTATCATGATAGCGGTCTTGTTGAGGTCGGTCTCACCGCTTTCAAGCTGCTGCTTGAAATAATCTATATACTCGTAAGTAACTGTTATATGCAGATCCTGATCTCTTGCGAAGCTTCTTGCGTCGATATAATCATCGTTTGCAAAGCAGCTGCCCCAGGCATCGGCAGTCTGGTCTTCGAGCCTGAATGTGGATCTTCTTGCCTTCTTGTCATAGCCCTCGACCTTTTTAACTATATCAGCCTTGCCGTCGGGAACATCTTCGCCGTCGTCCTCTTCGGCTTCGCTGTCCTCCTCGGCTGTGGGTTCGGTATCAGTTTCTTCGGCTGTGGTGGTCTCATCATCAGTGGTCACTGCCTCAACGACCTCTGTATCAGTGGTCAGTTCTTCTGTCTTGGTAGTATCTTCCTGCTTTTTATTTCCGCAGGATGTGAACATCATGGCAGTTGTGGTCAGTGCCAGTACCGCAGCAAACATCTTTTTCATTTTATCTTCCTGCCTTTCGTAAGCGGACCTATCAAGGCACCGTGCGCCAAAATGTGTGCGCAGTTATCGTCTTGCCGTCCGTATTGTGCTTATTATCGCTTATATTCTACATATCATTATATCAGATTTTGCCCCTCATTTCAATGCTATGCTGCCAAAATTATGAATAAGCACAAAAAATCTCCGCAGAGCGTCCGTCATTAAGGCATTTTTGCAAAAGCCGCAGGTGCAAATATGTATCGTTCGGCAAAGTATGTCAAGATTTGTTAAAATCTAACAAATAATATAAACAAATTTTGTTCTAAACGCAGAAAAGAATTTGTTGAAATAAAATCAAAAATGTGTTATAATTAACTATGATATAGTGCAAATTAACTATTTGGAAATATGTTGAGAAATTTTACATGATCCGTCGCAAAACGGCGGAGATCGGAGGTAGTTATGTTGACTGTTAAGCTGATAAGAAATGCCCTTGCGGCTGCGGCAGCATCAGCAGCAGCGTTCTACAGCGTGCTGTCAGTCAGCGCATTTGAACTTGAGCGGCATTATCAGGATGATATCCGTGAGATGTATCAAAGATTATATTTCGATATACATTCAGGCACCGAATATACCAAGGCTTATTCCACAAGTTCGCCCACAAATGCAGGTGAGCTCAGCAAGGATACTCTGGAGGAAGGGCTCAATTCAGTGAACTTCTGCCGTTACCTTGCAGGTCTGCCCTATGATGTGGAGCTGGATGATGAGTACAATAAGCTGGCACAGCACGCAAGCCTTATTATAAACATAAACGATGTGCTTTCCCATGACCCTAAGAAACCTGCGGTCATGAGTGATGAGGTGTATGCACTGGCGAAGTCGGGCGCAGGTCAGTCAAATATCGGCATAGGCTACATGAACATACAGGAGTCTATGCTGGAGGGCTATATGTCCGATACCGATGCACATAATATCTCGACACTGGGGCACAGGCGCTGGATACTCAACCCCGATATGAAAAAGACGGGGCTCGGCATGGTGGGCAAGGGTACGGCGATGTATGTTTGTGACCGTTCGAGAGATGATAAATTCACGGGCGATTATGTCTGCTGGCCGCCCTATGTCATGCCCTACGAACTGCTGGGCAATAATGAGAACGGTTATGCTTATTCCGTGACACTGGGCAAGGCTTATGATAAGCCCGATGCATCAAAGGTAAAGGTAACACTGACCTCTAAGCTGACCGATAAGACCTGGAACTTCGAGAACGCCGAAGACACCACAGGCAAAAAGACCGACAAGAACGATATGGTCGGGTACTTTGCTGTTAATAACGATGTTTACGGTACAGGCGGCTGTATCATATTCAACCCGGGCAAGCTTCCCGAGGACGATGTGGTGAGCGTTACTATATCGGGCATAACCAAGGACGGCAAGGAATCGCCCATATCCTATAAGGTAAACTATTTCGACCTGCTGGACGAGAGCGATTATACAGTGGGCTTCGATAAGAAGTCCTATGACCTTGAAGTTGGCAAGTCCATGCATATCGTGGGATATAATAATCCGCTGAGCAACGGGAATTACACGGTATGGACCTCGACAGATGAAAAGGATGAAAACGGCAAGACCAAGTCAGCCAAGGAATATATGACCATGTCACAGTCGGGCGGCACAGCTGATATAACCGCCGATAAGGTGGGCAAGGTGTTCCTTTATGTAGGCAAAAAAGATGCGCCTATGGACGAGATAGTTGAGACGGAAGTGGTGCTCAACATCGAACACAAACATACCCGAGGCGACTGGATAGTGGAGAAACAAGCTACCGATACCGAGGACGGTCTGCGATACCGCATATGCAGTGAGTGTCAAAAGCGCATAGATGAAGAGGTGCTGCCTGCGAAGTCACTGACGGCGGCAGAGGTAAAGCTTGCTTATGATAAAGCGGTATATACAGGCAGTGCTGTAAAGCCTGCGGTCAAGGTGTATGCAGGCGGCAAACGTCTGACAGAGGGCGTTGACTATAATGTGGCTTACACCGATAATGACAAGATAGGCACGGCTAAGGTGACTGTCACGGGCATGGGCTATTTCAGCGGAAGTAAGTCCGCCGAATTCTCCATAGAAAAGCGTGGGCAGGTTTCCATAAAGGATACAAATATAACTGTGAACACCGATGGGCTGACCTATACGGGTTCAGAGATAAAGCCCAAGATAACCATTAAAGAGGGCAGCCGTACTCTGGTAAACGGCAAGGATTATAAAGCCGAATATTCCGATAACCTGAACGTCGGCAAGGGTCAGGTCGTTATCACGGGCATGGGTGACTACATTGACAGCATCACTTACAGTTTCCGCATAGACCCTGCGGACATCGGCTTCCCGTGGGAAAGCTCAAATCTATCCGAGGTCAAGTACACGGGTCAGCCTATTATCAGGACTCTCAATCTGCGCAGTCAGGTGAGCGGTCAGCTGCTGACCGAGGGCGTTGACTTCACCGCAGAGTACAAGAACAATATAAATGTCGGTACAGCTACAATAACCATCACGGGTATAGGCAACTACAGCGGTACTGCATCGAATACTTTCGAGATAGTCAAGCCCGATGATTATAAGGGTCCCGATGATAAAGACGAGAAGGACGAACCTTACAATGCGGTGGTGACGCTTGATAAGAGCGTTGACACATCGGCGGTGAAGGTGGTATTCGTCAGCGAAAAGGGCGACAGCATCATGGCGACGGTCTCGGACGGCAGTTTCTGCGCAAAGCTTCCCGACGGCAAGTACACCGCCTGGGTCATCAAGAAAGCCTATGCGCCTGTGTCCATTGATTTCGTCATTGCCGACGGCAAAACTGCTGAGGTCGGTGACAGTGCCTCATTGAACGATGCGAAGATATATCCCTACGGCGATGTGAACATGGACGGCAGCGTCAACGTTACGGATATTGCGATAATAGCTGCGCATATCAAGGGCATCAAAGCGATGTCGGATGACGTTATCGTGATGGCTGATGTCAATGCGGATGACGGTGTGAATGTAACGGATATAGCTATGATAGCATCACACATCAAGGGCATCAAGAGCATCGACACCGAGCCTGTGGTCAAGGTCTCCGTGGCATCAAAGCCATCGGATACGACTGTGACATTGCAGATGGTCGATGAGACAGTGACCGACGATGAGACCGAATAAATAAACAAAAGCCCGAAGATGGTACGTTTACCATCTTTGGGCTGTATTTATTCTAACCTTTTAAAATTAAAGCTCCTGTATGTCAGCGTGGTGTGCCTGAAGAGATTTTACACCGAAGTGTGTGTTCTGCTTTATGGCACGAATGCCCTCGGCACTTGCCTTAGCAGCTGCCATAGTGGTGATGTAAGGTATCCTGTGCTTGATAGCTGCCTTACGGATATAGCTGTCATCGTGTACGCTGGTCTTGCCTGCGGGAGTATTGATGATGAGCTGTATCTCGCCGTTTGCTATCTCGTCAGCGATATTGGGTCTGCCCTCGTAGATCTTGAAGATCTTCTTTGCAGGAATGCCTGCATCCTTTATCATCTCATAGGTCTTGCCTGTAGCCAGTATCTTGAAGCCCAGCTCGTTGAAGCTCTTAGCGATGTCGAGCAGCTCGGGCTTATCTCTGTCACATACGCTCAGCAGGACTGTGCCCTCGCTGGGGAGTCTGGTCTGAGTAGCTTCCTGAGCCTTGTAGTAAGCCTCACCGAAGGAAGGCGAGATACCCAGAACTTCACCTGTGGATCTCATCTCAGGTCCAAGTACAGGGTCAACTTCCTGGAACATATTGAACGGGAATACAGCTTCCTTAACGCCGTAGTGACCTATCTTCTTGTCCCTGAGTGAAGGAACGGGAGAAGGCTTGCCTGTCAGCTGAGAAGTGATGATCTCGGTAGCTATCTGTACCATGTTGATGGAGCAGACCTTGGATACCAGAGGAACTGTTCTCGATGCACGTGGGTTAGCCTCCAGAACATATACAGTGTCGCCCTCGATAGCGTACTGCATATTCATAAGACCCTTAACGTTCATCTCAACAGCGATCTTCTTGGTGTACTCCTTGATAGTAGCCACGATCTCGGGTGAGAGGTTCTTTGAAGGCAGGATACAAGCGGAGTCGCCCGAATGTACGCCTGCAAGCTCGATATGCTCCATAACAGCGGGAACAAAGCAGTTCTCACCATCGGATATAGCGTCAGCCTCGCACTCTGTAGCGTGATTGAGGAAACGGTCGATGAGGATAGGTCTGTCGGGAGTTACGCCTACCGCAGCGGACATATAAACTCTCATCATCTCGTCATCGTGTACTATCTCCATACCACGTCCGCCCAGTACGTAAGAAGGTCTTACCATTACGGGGTAGCCGATCTTGTTGGCGATCTCCAGAGCTTCATCAACGTTTACAGCCATGCCTGCCTCGGGCATTGGTATGCCCAGCTTATCCATCATAGCACGGAAATGATCTCTGTCCTCAGCCAGGTCGATGGTCTCGGGAGTAGTACCCAGTATATTTACGCCGTACTTTTTCAGGTCGTTTGCCAGGTTCAGAGGAGTCTGTCCGCCGAACTGTGCGATAACGCCCACGGGCTTCTCCTTCTCGTGGATGGAAAGAACGTCCTCCAGAGTAAGGGGCTCGAAATACAGCTTATCGGAAGTATCATAGTCTGTGGAAACTGTCTCGGGGTTGCAGTTTACGATGATCGACTCAAAGCCCAGCTTTTTCAGAGCCAGTGCTGCATGAACGCAGCAGTAGTCGAACTCGATACCCTGACCGATACGGTTAGGACCGCCGCCCAGTATCATGATCTTGGGCTTGTCGGTATTTACGGGGCTCTTGTCCTCATCGAGGTGGTAGGTGGAGTAGTAGTAAGCCGCATTTTCTGTACCGCTTACGTGTACGCCTTCCCAAGCCTCCTTGATACCGAAGCCGATACGAGCATTCCTGATCTCTTCCTCGGTAACTTCCAGCAGGGAGGAGAGGTATCTGTCGGAGAAGCCGTCCAGCTTAGCCTGCAAAAGCTTGTCCTTTGCGGGAACAGCGCCCTTGTTTGCGATGAGAGCCTCTTCCTCATCGACCAGTTCCTTCATCTGCTCCAAGAACCAGTGCTTGATCTTGGTCAGCTCATGTATCTCATCTATAGTTGCGCCCTTTCTCAGAGCCTCATATATAACGAACTGTCTTTCGCTTGTGGGATAACGCAGCTTGTTCATAAGCTCGTCCTTGGACAGGTCATGGAAGTCCTTGGCAAAGCCCAGACCGTATCTGCCTGTTTCAAGGCTTCTGATAGCCTTCTGGAAAGCTTCCTTATAGGTCTTGCCGATGCTCATTACCTCGCCGACAGCACGCATCTGTGTGCCCAGCTTATCCTCAGCGCCCTTGAACTTCTCGAAAGCCCATCTTGCGAACTTGATAACTACGTAGTCACCGTCGGGCACGTACTTATCCAGTGTGCCGTACTTGCCGCAGGGGATCTCGTCGAGAGTCAGACCGCAGGCGAGCATAGCCGATACCAGTGCGATAGGGAAGCCCGTAGCCTTTGAAGCCAGTGCGGAAGAACGTGAAGTTCTGGGGTTGATCTCGATAACGACGATCCTGCCGTCCTCGGGATTTCTTGCGAACTGGCAGTTACAGCCGCCGATAACTTCGATGGATTCGATTATCCTGTAGGACATCTCCTGCAGTTCCTTCTGAACATCCTCGGGGATCGTCAGCATAGGTGCAGAGCAGAAAGAGTCACCTGTGTGTACACCGATGGGGTCGATATTCTCGATGAAGCATACGGTGATCTTATTGTTCTTGGCATCTCTTACAACTTCCAGCTCGAGCTCTTCCCAACCGAAGATGCACTCTTCGACCAGTACCTGACCTACGAGAGAAGCCTGAAGACCTCTTGCGCAAACTACCTTCAGCTCATCCACATTGTATACCATACCGCCGCCTGCGCCGCCCATGGTATATGCAGGACGCAGTACCACAGGGTATTTAAGCTCCTCAGCGATCTTAACAGCTTCATCTACCGAATAAGCTACCTGGCTCTTGGGCATACCGATGCCCAGCTCCTTCATGGCATTCTTGAACTCTATCCTGTCCTCGCCACGCTCGATAGCGTCTACCTGAACACCGATGACCTGCACGCCGTACTTTTTCAGCACGCCTGCCTTATCCAGCTCAGAGCAGAGGTTCAGACCCGACTGACCGCCCAGGTTAGGCAGCAGCGCATCGGGGCGCTCCTTATCAATGATCTGTGTGAGCCTGTCGAGGTTCAGCGGCTCGATGTAGGTGATGTCAGCCACGTCGGGGTCAGTCATGATGGTAGCAGGGTTCGAGTTGACGAGAACTATCTCGTAACCCAGGTTTCTCAGGGCTTTACAAGCCTGAGTGCCCGAGTAGTCGAACTCACACGCCTGACCTATGATGATAGGACCCGAACCGATGATCATAATCTTGTTGATATCCTGTTTCTTTGGCATACAAAAACTCCTATCCCGCAGTTGATGCGTATTTTTTATTTTAATTATTCCAAAAAAATCCCTTACCGTATATCATAACATATTTCACGACAAATTGCAAGGCTAAATTGCAAAATCTTCATTAACAATGGTTTCGGGTTTAAACAAAGTGGGTGGGACGGGAGGATGTATTTCTGTCAGCTTACCATCGAAAGCTGTTTCAGGGCGTATTCGGACTGGCTGTAGAGCCTTTTCAGCCACTTATCCGAAACGGTATCTTTATCGGGCACAACGGGACAGACGGGTTCGACCCCGTTCATATTCAGCTGCACCATGAGTGCGCAGATTATCTGTTTGAGAATTTCCTCGTTCTGTATTATCCCTATCCTTCTGTCCAGCAGTTTTTTATCTATGGAAAGTATCTGCTCGCAGAGTATCTGACTTTCCCTGAGCAAACCTTCTCCGCAGAAAGTTACGTGGGTGGGCAGGTGTTTGCTCTTTTGCTTTGAGGTCAGGGGGACGACGGTTATCACGGGCGAAAAACGGTTGCAGGTATTGTTTGATACGACAAGCACGGGACGCAGACCGCTCTGGACTGATGAATTTACATTATGTGGAAGCTGTGCCCAATAGATCTCACCGAAGTACAACATTTCTATCACCTCTGATTATCTGACTTTACGGCTGATGGGCGTATGTTTCTTATAAAAAGTATAGCACATGATAAATGATTTGTGGTAACTTTTTTTGTACACTAAAAAGAATGTTTGTTCTTGTGCGTGCGGACTTGAAATTTCTGCACGTATATGATATAATGTTATGTGTTGATATTTACGTATTACGAACGGAGAATAATTTATGCTTAAAAATAGAAGCAAGCTCACTGCGCTTATCTGTGCGGTGTTCATGACATCTTCCGCCGCAGGCTGTGCAAGCCTTGGTGTGAGAGATACGGATAATCTCGATAACGGCAAGGACGAAGCGCCGCTTATAGTTATTGAAGAGCCCGAGGACAGCGAGCCTACTCCCGATGAGGTCAAGCCCGAGCCTGTACCTGTGGAACAGCCATCATATATGTGCTCGCTTTTGTGTGCAGGCGATAACCTGATACACGACAATATCTATAACGAAGCCCTGAAAATGGGCGGCGGTACGCATTATGACTTCACCTATGCCTACAAGAATGTTGAGCATTATCTGGACAATACCGACATCGCCATACTCAATCAGGAAACTCTCGTGACCGATGCTTACGGTCCTCAGAGCTATCCGCTGTTCGCCACACCTACGGCTGTGGGCGACAAGGTGGTGGATATGGGCTTCAATGTCATATCCATGTCAAACAACCATGTGCTCGATTTCGGGGCGGACGGATTAAAGTCCAGCCTTGATTACTGGGATACAAAGAATGTGATACACTACGGCGCATACCGTGATACCAATGATTCGGAGAAACTCCGCATCATGGAGATAAACGGCATAAAGTTCGCATTTTTGGGATATATGGAGCATACCAACGGCTTCTTCCTGGACGAGAGCGGCACCAACGGCAAGGTAGTGTATCTCAGCGATGAGGAGACTGTCAAGCGCCAGGTGCAGGAGGCTGACAGGCAGGCTGATGTGGTGGTTGTGAGCTGTCATTTCGGTACGGAGATCGAGAACGAGCTGAATGTGGTGCAGATGGATATGGCACCAAAGCTGGTGGAATGGGGCGCAGACCTCATCATAGGCACCCAGGCGCACACCATAAGCACCTGTGAATACATCGACAAGCCCGATGGCAGCAAGGCGTTCTGCTACTACGGTCTGGGTAATTTCATCTCGACCATGTACGATCTGAAATCGCCCGTGGGCATCATCGGCAAGCTGAATGTGGTCAAGGATCCTGCCAGCGGCAAGATAAGCTTCGAGAACGTCAAGGCGATACCCATTATCTCCCATTTCGAGGCGGACAGCTACGACAGCGACTGGTACAACTGCACGGTATATCCCTATAAGGATTACACCGATGACCTGTTCGCACGGAACTATATCGAGGGCTTTGACAGGCAGTGCGTCGAGAATTGCCTGAACTATATCCCCGATGAATTTTTGAGTATTGAATAAAACTTTTTTGAGAGCATATCGCCGTGATATGCTCTTTTTTAATGGATGAGGTATTGCAATTTCGGTCAAGATGTATTAAAATGTTTATAATATATTTTAGGGAGGAAAACCTATATGAGATTTTCAGACGGTTTCTGGCTTGACCGTAAAGGGTATGAGGTCAGCTTTGCGGCGCAGGCTTTTGAGATAACACCCATAGAGAACGGCTTTAAGGTGCTGGCGACACCTTTCACGGGCAGGGAGCGCTACAAGCAGCTTGGCAGCGCAAATCTGGAGATATGCTATACTTCCGATGCGGAAAATGTGATAAAAGTCACGGTGACCCACCACAAGGGCGCTGTGGACAGGTCACCGAAATTCAGGCTGAACAGCGGCAGCTATAAGCCCGAGGTCATCATCGGCGAGGACAAGGCGGAACTCATTTCGGGGGACACTAAGCTTGTGGTCACAAAGGGCGAGTGGAGCTTTGGCTTTTACTATAAGGATAAATACCTGACAGGCGGCGCATGGCGTTCTACGGGGGTCATATCCGAGGACGAAGACATGAAGAACGCAAGGCTCCATATGCAGGCAAATGACCGATTCTGGGGCTATCCCAAGGACGAGCTCACCACATATATCCGTGAACAGCTTGATGCCTCGGTGGGGGAGTATTTCTACGGTTTCGGTGAGAAATTCACGCCCTTTACGAAGAACGGTCAGACCGTCGAGATATGGAATGCGGACGGCGGCACCTGCAGCGAACAAAGCTACAAGTCGGTACCCTTCTATGTGTCATCAAGGGGGTACGGAGTTTTCGTGAACTCCACGGAAAGAGTGTCCTTCGAGGTTTGCTCCGATACGGTGTCAAAGGTAAGCTTTACGAAATCGGGCGAGGTGCTGGAATACTTCCTCTTCGGCGGCGAGGATATCGGGCAGGTACAGCGTGAGTATACCGACCTTACGGGCAAGCCTGCGCTGGTGCCGCAGTTCACATTCGGGCTGTGGCTGACCTCATCATTCACCACAAGCTACGATGAAAAGACCGTGACATCGTTCATCGACGGCATGGCACAGCGTGATATACCCTTGCAGGTCTTCCACTTTGACTGCTTCTGGATGAAGGGCATGGAGTGGTGCGACTTTCAGTGGGACAAGGAACAGTTCCCCGACCCCGAGGGTATGCTTAAAAGGCTCCATGACAGGGGACTGCACACCTGCGTCTGGATAAATCCCTATATCGCCCAGCGTTCAAGGCTGTTCGATGAGGGCGCAGAGAGGGGCTATTTCATCAAGCGCACCGATGGTTCGGTGTTCCAGTGCGACTACTGGCAGCCCGGCATGGCGATAGTTGATTTCACAAACAAGGAAGCCTGCGAGTGGTACGCAGGATATCTTCGTAAACTCTGCGAGATGGGCGTGGATACCTTCAAGACGGATTTCGGCGAGAGGATACCTGCGGACGGCGTTATCTATCACGATGGCTCGGACCCAAAGGGTATGCACAACTATTACACCTATCTTTATAACGAGTGCGTGTTCGGGGTGCTGAAAGAATACTTCGGCGAGAACAGGGCTTGTCTGTTTGCAAGGTCAGCCACCGCAGGGGGACAGCAGTTCCCTGTACACTGGGGCGGCGACTGTTCGGGCACATATAACTCCATGGCAGAGGTCATCAGGGGGTGTTTGTCGCTGTGCATTTCGGGCTTTGGGTACACTTCCCACGATATGGCAGGCTTCGAGGCGACAGCTACGCCCGATATCTACAAGCGCTGGGCTGCATTCGGGCTGTTCTCGACCCATTCACGTCTGCACGGAAATCAGTCTTACCGTGTGCCGTGGCTGTTCGATGAGGAAAGCTGCGATGTGCTCAGGTTCTTTGTTAACAAAAAGGGCGAGCTTATGCCCTATCTGTGGTCGCAGGCAGTGCAGACCCACAAGACGGGCATCACCATGATGAGGGCTATGGTCATGGACTTTGCCGATGACCCGACCTGTCTTACTCTGGACAGGCAGTATATGCTGGGTGACAGCATACTCTGCGCACCGATACTGAACGCTGAGGGCATGGCGGAGTATTATCTCCCCTCGGGCAGATGGACCGACCTTATCACGGGCAAGGTGCTGGAGGGCGGCAGATGGTACAGGCATAAGTGTACGTATTTCGAGATGCCTGCGCTGGCAAGACCCTGTTCGGTGATACCCCACGGAGATTTTGGGGGCGATTTCGAGTACGACTATCTTGAGAATACGAACTTCGTGATTTACGAACTCCCCGAGGGCGGCACAGCCTCCTGCTCGCTTTATGACAGCGACGGCGGCGAAACATTCACCCTTACAGCCAAAAATAAAGGCGGCAGGATAGAGGTAAGCTTCACCGAGACCGATAAGAGTTTTACCGTGAGCGTGGCGAATACGGACAAGTCCGTCAAGGTAATGCCCCACAGCAGGGAAGTTTGCATATAACAAAAAAGACTGCACGCTTGTGCAGTCTTTCTTCATTTTACTTATGTTTTACCCGATCAAAGATCAAACTTCTGCGGACTCCTCTACGGTTGTTTCCTCAGCAGTAGTCTCATCGGCAGTAGCGTCCTGGTCAGCAGTTGTGTCCTCGTCAACAGTTGTTGCGAGATCGTCAGCAGCAGCATTTGCAGCCTTTGCATTCTCGGACTTGTTAACACTGTCACCGCAGGATGCCATCATGATTGCCATTGCAAGTGCCATTACAGCAGCAAAAATCTTCTTTGTGTTGATCATTCAAAACACACTCCTTACATTTTTTACTTATCTATAATATCACCTTGTCACCCGAAAGTCAACGAAAGAACGTTCAAGTTAATAACTGGTTAACATTTTTCTTCCTTATTAGCTCATTATTTTGATTTTGTTGAATATTTTTAGGTATATTTTCACCAAAAACGGCGGCGGACAGTTGTACAAAATGCGGTAACTGCTGTTGTTATGCACATAAGACAGCTTGCTTTTTTATATAACATGACTGAATAATACATCCCCACGGGAAAGTTATCCTGTGGGGGTATGCTGTTAGCTTCAGATCAAAGAGATCATTCGATGAATGAACGCATTCCCTGTTCACGGCGCCATTCAAGGAAGTCCTCGTATGTGCCTGTGCGGTCGATGCAGCCATCGGGGGTTATCTCGATGATGCGGTTCGCAACGGTCTGTACTATCTCGTGGTCGTGACTGGCAAATATTACCACGCCTTTGAAGTCACGCATAGCGTTGTTTACTGCTGTTATGGACTCCAGGTCAAGATGGTTTGTGGGTCTGTCGAGCATTATAACGTTTGAGCCGAAGAGCATCATTCGGCTGAACATACATCTTACCTTCTCACCGCCCGAGAGCACCTGTACGGGCTTGTATATCTCGTCGCCCGAGAACAGCATCCTGCCCAGGAAACCACGGAGGAAGGTGTCTGTTACCTCTGAGGTGGAGTAGGGTCTGAGCCAGTCAACGATGCTTTCGTCATGGCCGTTGAAGTATTCGGAGTTGTCCATGGGGAAGTATGATCTCGATGTGGATACGCCCCATTTTATTGTGCCCTCATCAGGCTCGTCCTCTTCGGCAAGTATCTTGAAAAGCTCTGTGATAGCCTGCTCGGATTCGCCTATGAATGCTACTTTGTCTGTCCTTGAAAGGGTGAAGCTCACGTTGTTGAGGAGCTTTACGCCGTCAACTGTCTTGGATATGCCGTTGACTTTAAGTATATCCTTGCCCAGCTCTCTGTCGATGTTGAAGCCGATGAACGGGTATTTTCTTGATGATGCAGGCATCTCTTCCACGGTCAGCTTATCAAGCAGCTTTCTTCGTGCAGTCGCCTGACGGGATTTTGACTTGTTTGCGGAGAAACGGTTGATGAACTCCTGCAATTCCTTGATCTTTTCTTCTGCCTTCTTGTTCTGGTTCTTGATAAGTCTCTGCATCAGCTGTGAGGACTCGTACCAGAACTCGTAGTTGCCCACGTACATCTTGATCTTGGTGTAGTCGATATCGACAATGTGTGTGCAGACGTTATTGAGGAAGTGCCTGTCGTGGCTGACTACCAGCACTGTTCCAAAATAGTCTGCCAGGAAATCCTCCAGCCAGCGTATAGCATCTATATCCAGATGGTTTGTAGGCTCGTCCAGCATGATTATATCGGGGTTGCCGAAGAGTGCCTGAGCCAGCAGTACCTTGACTTTCTCGTTACCCGAGAGGGAAGCCATCTGCTGATAGAGGATATCCTCCGAAAGTCCCAGACCCTGTATCAGCTTGGAAGCATCACTTTCAGCCTCCCAGCCGTTCAACTCAGCGAACTCGCTTTCCAGCTGACCTGCACGGTCGCCGTCCTCCTCAGAGAAATCTTCCTTGGCATAAAGCTCGTCCTTTTCCTTCATGATGTCGTAAAGGCGCTTGTTGCCCATGATGACCGTATCCAGCACGGTGTACTCATCAAAAGCAAAATGATCCTGCTTGAGGACGGAAAGACGCTCGCCCTTTGAGATAGCTACCTCGCCCGTGGTAGGCTCAAGCTCGCCGTTGAGTATCCTCAGGAAAGTGGACTTGCCCGCACCGTTGGCACCGATTATGCCGTAGCAGTTGCCGCCTGTGAATTTCAGGTCTACATCCTTGAACAAAAGCTGTCCGCCGAAGGACAGGCTCACGTTTGAAACTGTTATCATTTTACTTTACTCCTTAATAAAAATCTTTTACTTATCTAAAAAACAAGATCTTACAGGTCCTCTTGGGGCAGTATCATCTCATGCTCCATCGCTTTAAAGCCGTATCTCTCGTAAAGAGGTCTGCCCATTTTTGTGGCTTCGAGGGTGATATGGGTGATGCCCTTTTTTCGTGCATCGTCCACCAGCAGTGAGAGGGTCTTCATAGCAATGCCCTGTCTGCGGTGTGAAGGGGCGGTGTACATATTCATGATATAGGCTTTTTTGCCTGTGGGTACATCGCAGGTCGGCATGACATTGTAGTAGCTTATGCCCCCTGCCCCGACGAATTCATCACCTGAGAACACTAGGTAGGCAGTATGGCTGCCGTCAGCCAGTGCGTTTTTATAATATAAACGGGACTGAGCTTCGATCTTAGACATATCCGCATTTTCATCAAGACCGTTTGCAGCACGCAGCACTGTGATACGAGTGCTTGTGAGCAGGTCGATGTCACTCGCAGCAGCTTTTTTATAGGTATACTCCATGATGATCTCCTTTCAACCGGTAAGTCACATATAAAAATTATAACATTTATATAAGCCGTTGTAAATCGGCATAATACACGGAAAAAGCTAAAAACTGAGTTAGGCAGTTGACTGTTTGGGGAAAATAGGTTATAATAGTCTATATAAATATAAAGGAAGGATGACTTTACTTGACAAAACAAACTTTTAAATGGAGCAGCCTTAAAATTTTAGGCTGTTGGGTAATAAGCTGGATGATCGCTGCGCTGACAACGTTTGTACGTTTTTCGTTTCCCTCCAATGAATGCCATATGGTGAGCGTTCAATCATCGTTTGGACTGTCTTATGAACACCAGCCTATAAATGTGGTAAACCAAATTTGCTCTCTTATAAGTATGGAGATCAACTTTGTATTGCTGACTATACTATGGTTTGCTCTGACCAGAAAAAGCCTGCGAAATGTGTTAAATAACAGATATATGGGCATGACAAAAAAATGGTATATATTGGCGCTGATCGGACTGGCAGGACAGTTTATCGTGTATGTGATAGTTGGCTTGGTTATGTCATATATTTCCGATATCAGCAGATCAAGTTTTTGGTCAAATGGATTTTTTCGTATTTTGGCATATGAGATCGTGCTGATGATCGCAGCGCATATCAGGATAGCTCGTTCGATCAGGAAAAAAGCTGTAAAACAAGTTGCTGAGGTGATATAGATGCCATTTACCCCGAACGCTCCGCAGTTTTTGTTTGAGAACTATTCACGCAATGACAAGGAATGGTTCAAGGAGCATAAGGATATTTATGAAAAGGAAGTTCTTGTACCCATGCGTGAGCTGATAGTTCAGCTTACTCCTCTTATGGGCAAGATAGATGAGAAGATAGTATGCTCGCCTAAAAAAATAAGTCGCATATACCGTGATGTCAGGCTGATGCGTGACGGTATGTTCTTCAAAAAGAGCATATGGTTCTCGCTGATGCGCCAAAAGACAGAAAGGTTCGTGAGCAAGCCCGAATTCTTCTTCTGGATAAATGATGAGTATTTTGGCTGGGGCTGTGGATATTACAAGATACCGACCCCCGTTATGGAGGCTGTGCGCAAGCTTATACTGGAGCGTGACAAGACTGCCGAAAAAGCGGTGAAAGCCTTTGAAGCGCAGGACACTTTCGTGATGGAGGGCGATCTGTATAAGCGTGATAAGTTCCCCGATGAGCCCGAACGTTACAAAAACTGGCTCAACCGTAAAAATCTTGCGGTGGTTTTTCAGAGCGATGACCCCGAGCTTTTCTTCTCGGACAAGCTGGGTGAACGCCTGGTGCACGACTTTGAACAGATAGCACCCGTATACGAGCTTTTTATCAAGGCGGAAGATATGGTGACGGCGGCGACTATCGAAGAATGATCGCTGATATGGAGTGAGGTGGTACTATGGTCATATATTTCAGCGGAACAGGCAATACAAGGTATGTGGCGACGCTCATGGCGCAGCTGCTCGGTGACGAGACCAGAGATATGAAAGAGCTTATCCGCACGGGCAAACGTGTAAAGTTCTATTCGCAAAAGCCTTATGTGATCTGTGCGCCTATCTATGCATGGAGGTACCCTGCGCTGGTGGAGGGCTTTCTGGAGAACTCCGACCTGTGGGGCAGCAACGAGATGTACTTCGTGGCTACCTGTGCCGATACTACGGGTACTGCGGCTAAGTTCTGCGAGAAATTCTGCACCGAGCGAGGCATGATATTCATGGGCTTTGCAGGAGTGCGTATGCCCGAGAATTATCTGGTGATGTTCAATCCGCCCGATGAGGACGAGTGCAATAAGATATACAAGAGTGCCGACTGCGACGTGCTGGAGATAGTAAACACCATGAATAGGGGCTGTCAGATACAGGATAGGTACAGCACCAAACGTTCAAAGGCGGCATCGCTGATAAATCCGTGGTTTTACGGGACTGTGGTATCGGCGAAGAAATTCTATGCGACGGATAAATGCGTTGGCTGCGGCAGGTGTGCAAAGGTATGCCCCTACCACAGCATCAAGCTGAAAAACGGCAGACCCGTCTGGGCGGATAAGTGCATACATTGTATGGACTGCATAAGCGGCTGTCCCACAGGGGCTATAGAGTTCGGCAAAAAGACTCGTGGCAGAAGAAGGCATTACTGTAAACGTGTGCCTAAGATAAGTATGAGGTAGGTAGTAAGATGACAGCGGAAAAATTCACCTTGTTCAGACGTAACGAGGATGTGGTAAGAGCGCCGAAAAAGCGGCTGAAAAAGGGCGAGCGTTCCGAGACGGGCGGCGTGTGGTATATATGTGTGCTGCCGCTTTTGGGACTTGTGATGGAGATGTTTGCGGTCGATAAATATTCGGGTGCGATACTCTGGCTGGCGGTGCTTGTGATGATATACGTGGGCTGTATGGCAGACTTTAAAAGCATCAAGTCCTATGTGACGGAAGACGAGTATGCCATGCTGAAAAAGAAACTGCCCATACCTCCGCTTTACATTTATAAGCGTGATAAGATAAGGACAGGCGAGGGCTATAAGGGCTTGGTGCTGGCGATACTTATTGCGGCGGCGCTTTTTGCAAACGGCTTTACCACAGGGCTTATGCTGACCCCTGAGAAATTGCAGGACAGCGTTGAGATGACAAGGGTCGATAATCTGGAGAATTTCAGCGGCAGCAGTAATGCGCTCATAAGTGAACAGCTGGAAGGCTGGTTTGATGATGGCGAGTATGAAAAGCAGGCATCGAAGGAAGATGATAAGTATCTGTTAGTGTTCAGCGGAAAGCATGATGGCAAACCGGTGGAGCTGACTATCACCGTAATGCATGACGGCTATGCATATCAGTCCATCAGGGCGACTAGGGTCAGGGTAGACGGCAAGAAATTGTATGATGACGAGTTCAAGGAAATACTTACGGA
>CADALT010000020.1 GCA_902788785.1 uncultured Ruminococcus sp. | reverse complement strand
ATTCACTTAGCAGGCTCTTCGCTAAATAACGCAAAGACACTTCTGCTGTGATACAACAGAAGTGTCTGAATAAAACTTCTTTATAGAGCCTGCGCTTATGTAACTCTCTTTTTATTTTCGATGTCAGATATTCCCGGTAAGGCTCATTATCACCGCTATTGCGGCAAGCGGTGCAGTTTCACAGCGCAGTATCCTTGATCCGAGACTTATTATCTTCGCACCATTCTCGGCACATTTATCCACCTCGGACTCTTCAAAGCCGCCCTCGCTGCCGATAAACAGCCCTATATCCTTCGCACCCTCGGGCACAGTTTCACGCAGGGGCACTCCGCCCTTCTCGTAGCACATAAGCCCCAGTTCGTGACCGCCAAGCGCCTTCGCACATTCCTCAAAGCTCATCATTTCGCCTACCTCGGGGACTATGCTGCGTCCGCACTGCTTAGCGGCTTCAAGGGCTATTTTATTCAGGCGTTCACGCTTTTTGCGGAAACTTTTCTCATCGGGTCGTGAAACACACCTTGATGTCAGCACGGGAACGATTCTGCACGCACCAAGCTCCACCGCCTTCTGCACGATGAGTTCAAGCTTATCCGATTTTGGGCAAGCCTGGTACAAAGTCAGGCTCACAGAGGGCTCTCCGCTGCCCTCGCTGACCTCCAGCACATCAAGGGTACACAGCTCATCTGAAATGGTCTTGAGCACGCATCTGTAGTCCCTGCCCTCGCAGGAAACGGTCAGTTCGTCACCCAGCCGCATACGCAGGCTTCTTCCTATATGTACAGCGTCCTGCCCCTTTATCACGGCATTCTGCCCGTTTATATCGCAGGGCTCAACAAAAAATCTCGGCATATCATGCACCTCCGCAAAAGCAAAATATTTACATTTTCATTTTTATTACAAACTGTTTTCACATTGATAACACATAGTTAAAGTATAGTTATATTGTCGGAAGAGACCCGACAGCTTGTGTTTAGGTATGTTGGCTTTTACCCCAAGCCTGCATATATACATAGTTGGCAGAGCGATCTGCCGGCTTCTCCCCTATAATTTTTTATTTTTGGCACCCGCTTATTTCAGCGGGTGTTCTTTTATTTTATTGCACATTTACTCATCGACAGCCACAAGGTAAGTTTCCCACGCAGGATAGTACCTGTCCTGGCGCATGAAATAACGGTAGCCTTCAAAATGCTCCATCAGATACAGTGGTATGTCGATATAGTCAAAGCATCGGTGATACAGCGAGCAGTACAGCTTTGGGTGATACTGCCTGATCGTCTCGCAGGAGCCCTCCAGCGCAGGTATATCCGCTCCCTCCACATCGTATTTGATGTAGGTGCATTTTCTGCCCGAAAGTATGCTGTCAAGGCTGCGTGCGGCTATCTTTCCGCTGCCGCCCGTTTCAAGCTTCGCCTGCCTGCCCGAACCGCCCTCAAAATCCAGCACCCCATCATGGGACCAGGCTGCCGCATTGTAAAACTCGGCGCTAGATATATTAGTACAATTTTTTACACACTTTTGAAAGTTGCGCTTTTCAGGCTCCACCGCATAAACTTTTTTACAGCCGCCCGTGGCTTTTAAAAGCCCAAGGACGGTATCGCCGTTATAAGCACCCAGGTCACAGACTATCTCGTCCGAACTCAGCCCCAGCAGCGGCGACGGCTTAGGCTCATCGGTAAATATCTCTCGCAGATACCCGAGCCTGCCCGTTATCTTATAGGCGCTAAGCCCCGTGAACACACGCTTTGACTGCTCATCAGCCAGCGCATCATACACCCTCTGCACATCTGCAAAACGCTCCATAAGGCCTGCTTTCGTGAATGCCTCGTCCCCTGCTACGGGGACATCGGGCGCATACAGCGGATGCCTGCGCTCTATTTCGTCAATATGCGCCATTATCTCGGGAAGCTCCGTCCCGAAAGCACACAGCACCGTGAACTCTCCCACTTTCCTTTCTATATCCGAGAGCTTTTGCACCCTATAGCCCATGAAACTCTGCCCTCTCACAAAGTCATCGCTGGCAAATACTCCCTCAGCCTTTATGCCCCTGTCACTGCACCATTTAAGCACCTTTTCGCCGCCGTTGCCCATACCGTAGATGTACACGGGCAGTCCGCTTTCTTTTATGCTGTCCTCACAGGACTTCAAGCCGCAAAGCTCGGAAAGTTCCACATTCTCACACCTCACAAAAAGGGCGCAGAAGACCTCTGCGCCCCGTATTTTTTACTTATCAATAATCGTCATGATCGTCGTGACCGTCATGATAGTCGGGCTCATCATAGCCGCTGTACATATCCCTGCCCCTGGTGCGGTACTTATCCCTGTTTATGTCGATATACTTATCCAGCAGCTTCATGACCTCTCTTGGATTTTTCACCGACTTGATTATCTTCTTGGGAGTATCCACATCACGCACATTCATCTCGATAGTACCGCAGCCTACCATTCTGTCGCCTGCGGTGAGCACAAGCTTCTTATCAAGTACCCTGTACAGCTCAAGCTCATCCTCCTGCACACTCAGAAAGCCCGTGCGTGTAACGAACTTTGTCTCTGTCAGATAATACCTGGTAAATGACCACGGAAGTCCCAGAAATGTCCTTTTCTTGTCGGTCCATACATACTCGAAAACATCTTTTTTCATAAGGACGCACCTCATTTCATGTAGTTCACGGCAGTCTGTACCTGTACCCTTTGCCGTATGATAATAGGATAACACATTTAAAGCCTTTTGTCAATGGATGACCTATCCTCTTGACTCCTCATCATCGTATACCACCCATTCTATCGAATCGGGAGATACGTCCGAGAGATACTCGCTGCTGATCTGACAGGTCAGCTGCCATTTATTGACATCGCCCGTCTTCTCGGTTATCTTACGCTTGACGTATATCACAAGTCTGCCGTCCTCTTCAACGGCTCTCAACAATTCATATTCGCAGTTGCCCGAGGAAAGCGCACCGTACAGAAATACAACATTGGTATTAAAACTGCCGTCCTCCTCCAGCATATCCATATCGGTTTTTACCTCGTCAAGTCCGAGACTTTCGTGATACTCGCTGTAATAGTCCTCAAAATCCCCGTAGGAAGAAAATCTCTTCTGATAAGGAAAAGTCACCGCAGCCGAAGAATCCACCGCATAGCTTTTGAGCTCGGCAGGTATCTCCCTGCAGTCATTGCTCTCATCGTCAGCAGGGGTGGAATATATCTTGCAGTCGCTCAGATAATAGTCATATCTGTTTTCCTGCTCGTCCCTTACCCGGCAAAGCACAACAGGGCTGACTGTTCTGCCCTTAGTGACCATCTTGCCGTTTTCCCTCTGTTTTATCTGTATAAGTGCAGCATTGCCCGATTCGTTCTCCGTTACGAGCATTACCGATTTCGGAGTACACACCGTCAGCTCCGCCTTATCCGCAGCTTCAAGATCGATCAGGAACTCCTGCCACTGATGTACGCCCTCCGCATTATCTTTGCCGAGCAGCACAGCGTTCTGCTTATCGGCATAGTCCACACTTACTACCTCGCCTTTCCAGCGATAATAAAAGCTTTCGCCTTCAACATCTGCGGCATTGTCCGCCACAGGGGCACTGCTTATATTCGTACCCTCATTATATAGATCCTTTTTCCCCGCACATGAAGATAAGAGAAGCGCCGCCAGCATCAGCGGTATCATCTGCTTTGTTATCCTCAATAGGCACACCTCCCAAACAGCCATGCATCGTAGCACACCGCCCGACCATAGCTATACATTATTATACCACATTCGTCCCATTTTGTTAATATGGTATTTTTATCAAATCTCGATTTGAACTTTTGTATATTATGACCGAGAGTCAGCCTTTTCGGGCAAGAAAAAAAGCCGCAGCATTATAATAAACGACATTGAGATCGTTACCTTGAAAACTTCGCAAAAGCACAGATAGGACTTTTACCCTTTCTCAAAGTGCAATTTCCGTTGTCGTTTACTATATCAGCTGCGGCTGTTATTACTTATTATCATTCGGTTCATATGCAGTAAAACGAATTCGGTGCGTGGTGTGTACCGTTATATTCAGCCTTTACAAGTCCGTCACTGCTTTTGAGCGCAGCACTTATCAGACTTTTTGTAAGCTCGGGCACATCATCTCTTGTGAGGGCTTCCTGCACGTCCACCCAGATGACCTCGCTGTTCTCGTTATTATCCGAGCGTGCTTCTCCCGAGATATACTCCGCCCTGAAAGCCACATACCAGTCTTTCGTATTGAACCTTATGCCGATTATATCGCAAACTCTGACCTCTACGCCCGTTTCCTCCAGATACTCACGTTTAAGAGCATCCTGCGGAGTTTCGCCGAAGTTCACATATCCCCCGGGGATTATCAGCTTGCCGTTTCCGCCGCCGTAGGTATGCCTTGCCAGCAGCACCCTGCCCTTGTCTATGACCACTCCGGTGACGCTCTGACACCAGTTCGTGCCTTCAAGTTTTATACCGTCGATATCCATTATTCTCCGCTCTCCCATTCTTTGACATGGCTGCTGATGGTCTGCTCATCAAATCCCAGATAGGTGAGCTCCCACAGCACCGCTGCAGCAAAGGCTTCACGCCCATAATCTGCCACGTTATCTTCATCTGTCCTGTAGCCCAGCACCTCTGCCCAGGGCGCTATTATCAGCCCGTAAGCCGTCCCCTCCGATTTGCTGACTCCGTGGACAGCCTCATATTCCTCGCCGTCATACTCGGTCTTGTCGATGCGCACGGTCATATCATCATCTATGACGGGTGTGAGCTTTTCAATATCTGCCATAGCAGCCTTGAATTTTTCACGCACCGCTTCGATATCCGGCGCATCGGAACAAAGCGTGATAAACTCCTCGGTCAGCTTATCCTTATCGCATTTTTCAAGCACTTCATAAAAATACATATCCTATTCCTCCGATCCATCTGCCCTCATGCTGCCCCTGAGCCTGCGCCAGTCGGGACAATATTTCTCCACCAGCGCCCAGAAATCGGCACTGTGATCCATATGCCTGAGATGACAAAGTTCGTGTACACACACATAGTCGATATGCGCCTTCGAGTAGGTCACTACCTTATAATTTATGGAGATATTCCCGTTTGAGCTGCATCTGCCCCAGCTTGCGCTGAGATCCTTGACCGTTATCTTTTTGGGATACAGCCCTGTGAGCTTGGTAAGGCGCTTCATGCTCTCGGTTATCTCGGAATTTGCCAGCATCACGATATATGTCTGCACCTGCCTTATCATATATTCGTGCGAGCTGTCATCGCATACCGCCACCATAAGCTTGCCGTCCTCGTTCTTCGGCTTGAAATACCTGTCGCTCTTCACAGCCGTTATGACCAGCGGCTCACCCAAAAGCCTTATTTCCTCGCCGTCCTCAAAGGTCACGGGAAGCCCCGACTGTTTTGCGGAAAGGGAAAGGTTCTTCTCGACCCATTCAAGATTATCCTCGATGAAACGCTTTATCTTATCAACGCCAAAGCCTTCGGGCACTCTGACAGTCAGCCTGCCCTCATTGACCGCAAGCACAGCCCTGCTGCGCCTGCCCCTGTCCAGTATGAAAGGCAGTTCCCTGCCGTCTTTCAGGGTGATACAGGTCGAATACTTAGCCACGTCAATACTGCTCCCACTCAGGCACTACAGTCTGATAATCCGAGAGATAATCCTGATAGATATAGCCTGTCATAGGACCGTCCAGATAATCAAATGTCACCTTGACATAGCCGTTATCCTCATAGCTCAGCACATTCACTGCGATACCCGGAGTCATGCAAATGATGTTTTCGGACTCGTTTGAAGGCTGAGTATGAAGGTATGCATACTCGGTTATATACTTTGTGCCCATATTGTCATCGGGCTTTGAACTGTCTGCCGAGGACGAATTGCTGTCAGTACCGCTCATATCCGAGCCCGATACAGCTCCCGACACCGAATTTACCGCATCGGGCTGAGAACCCGACGGTGCAGCAGTTACCACCGCTGCGCTCTCTGCGGTCTTCGGAACAGTGACATTCGTATTTATTGTGGCAGTATCTATCCCCGAGGGTACCTCTGCGGAATTGCTTGAAAACAGCACCTTTCCGCCGATGAACACCATACACACCACGAATATGCCCGCAACTATAACAGAAGCCGCACCTACAGGTCGGCGAGCCTCGCCGTACTCCTCATTATCATTATAATCAGCCATTTATACTCTCCTTTTGGTTTTATACTATTTTACACTATTCTATATATTATAATACATTTCAGCAATAAAGTCAAATCCTGCCCGAAAACCCACACAAAAAAGAGCGGACAATCCGTCCGCTCTCCGTATCATTACTTTATAGCCTTTATGCCCTTGATATGAGCCGCAACAGCTGCTATGTCAGATACATCTATCTGCTTGTCGCCGTTTACATTGGCATTCTTCAGCCCGTCGCCTTTCAGCGCCTTCATGCCCTTGATATGGGTCGCTATAACTGCAATATCCGTAACTGTTATCTTGCCGTCGCAGTTCGCATCGCCCTTTAAAAGCTTGGATGCGGGCTTGCTTGTGCTGCCTGCCTTTGAAGATGTGTCAGCAGGTTTCTTCGAGCTTGTCGCAGGTGCCTTGGAAGATGAAGCAGCAGGCTTCTTCGAGCTTGTCGCAGGTGCCTTTGAAGATGAAGCAGCAGGCTTCTTAGAGCTTGTCGCTGGCGCCTTTGAAGATGAAGCAGCAGGCTTCTTGGAGCTTGATGCCGCCGGCTTGCTTGAACTGCTCTCGACAGGTTTCTCCTCTATCTCAATGGTCCTGCTCTGAAGATCACGGGTGTTCGAGATATGTATATGAGGATCCTTTACCCTGTACTTTTCTGCATATTTGCTGTCTTTGCTTATGCGGAGAGTGTAGTCGCCCTCGGGGATATCGTATATCGTCCAGCCGTTCTTGGGAAAGTCAAAATCGGTATTATACATGGCTTTTT
The DNA here is from genome assembly GCA_902788785.1 of uncultured Ruminococcus sp. Lineage (GTDB taxonomy): Bacteria > Bacillota > Clostridia > Oscillospirales > Ruminococcaceae > Hominimerdicola. The sequence goes on along the minus strand of CADALT010000020.1, from coordinate 31,857 downwards.
TAATATCAAAAGTCATAGATATACTGTTTTCCAGATCGCCGCCTCTTGATTTCTGATAAGGCGTATCTATGGAGTAGTACAGCCTTGCATCTTTTAATTCGGGATCAACGAAGAACTCAACATTTCCGTCGGGATCGGGAAGTATGACCTGTATCATGCCGCCTGATATCACCATCATCTTAAACTGTGTCTGACTTGCATCACCATTAAGATCAATGTGATATGTGCTGCCGTCAGGTGCGTGATAATCAGTCTCCATATCATCATTGAAACAGAAAGCAGGGATAGAGCCGTCGAAAAACTCGGGTACACAGGCTTTTAAGGGCGCTTTCACCTTGATAAACTTCGTCTCATGATCTGCGACTTTAAGGTTTCCTTCGCTGGACCAGAAATAATTGCCGTAGAATGTTGCATCATATTCTCCGGGAGCTGCCTGATAAGATAGGTTCTGTCCCGCACGGTCGTGGAGCATCCACGGATCGCCTATAATGCAGCCCCTCTCTTCCGCAGTCACACCGTTGTTAAAAATATACAGCCCCGAATTATAGTCGTTGGACTGACTGTACCAGCCGCATATATCTATATGGAAACAGCCTGCCGGCAAGGTAAATTCACCGACTTTTTCAATACGTGGGTCAAGAAATGTATATGAATACTTTGCATCAAGATCCATCAAATAGTAGTCTCTTCCATCATCCTCTTTTCCCTTCTCCAGACGGTAGGAGCCGAAGGGTCTGAGCTCGCTCATATAAAAGCTCTGTTTATCATCATCAAGATGTATCCTCACATCCGTGATACGTTCAAGGGGGATATTATTCTGTTCGCAATAATTTCTATACTGAGACGAAGATTGAATGCCCGTAAAGTCCATCATGCCGTCCGCAAGATCGTAGATCTTGCTGCGCTCATCACTTTTCAGACGTGCGACGGTCCTGCCCTTGCTGTCTCTCAGATCAAATGATATATCATTAAAATTTACACTGTACGGAGTATACAGATTGAGATAATTCTTATTTATCTTCTGATCTATGACATGATTGTAATTACTGGTGTAGAAGCTGTCATCGGCAGCTCTGCTCATCAGCTCCATATCATTTACCTGTGCCGTGACTCCCAGCACCGAACACGTACCGTTCATTGCCAACACTGCCGCTGTCAGCATGGGTATGATGCGTTTTGCTTTCTTCATTAAAATTCTTCCTTTCCGTCTTTGTACCTCATGTAAATGTTTTGAAAATATGAATATGATACAATGTCATATATTATAACATATTTATCCACATTTGTCAAGGCGACAAATTTCCCGAAATAATCGTAAAAAGCCCTGTTTATGGCTTGACAATCAGTTGAAAATGGTGTATAATAACAGAATACGCTAGGAAAGAGAGATGATACATAATGGTAAACGATACAGCGAGGAAGCTGCTCTGCCAACAGTTCGTTGCAAACAATACTATCGACCCCAAGTTCTATGACAGATACAGCGTCAAGAGAGGTCTGCGAAATGCCGATGGTACAGGTGTCACCGCAGGTCTTACCAACATCTGTAACGTTCACGGATATGTGGTCAATGAGGGCGAGAAGATGCCCATAGAGGGTCAGCTTATCTACAGAGGCTACGATGTGAGAGACCTTGTAGGCAATGCTGTAAAGGAAAACAGGTTCGGTTTTGAAGAGGTGGTATACCTGCTGCTGATGGGTGATCTGCCGAATAAGGACGAGCTTGCGGCTTTCCGCCAGATAATCGCAGAGAACAGACCTCTGCCACAGGATTTCTTCTCGGATATGATACTCAAAGCGCCCTCAAAGGATATCATGAACAAGATGTCCCGTTCTATCCTTGCGCTTTATTCTTACGACGATAATCCCGAGAACCGTTCGCCCGAGTACGAGATGGCAACGGCTATATCTATAATCTCAAAGCTGCCTTATATAATGACACTGGCTTATCAGGTGAAGAAGAGAACATTCGATAACAAGACGATGTTCCTGCACCCGCTTGACCCCAAGCATACCACAGCCGAGATGATACTGGCAGCTATACGTCCCGACAGGATGTTCACAGATGAAGAGGCTAAGCTTCTTGACCTGCTGATGATGCTGCACGCTGAACACGGCGGCGGAAACAACTCCACATTCTCTTGCAGAGTGCTGACTTCATCGGGCACAGACCCCTATTCCGCATACTCCGCAGCCATAGGTTCCCTGAAGGGACCCAAGCACGGCGGTGCGAACCTGAAGGTATCCGCAATGCACGAGTGCATCAAGGAAAATGTTGCTGATTGGGGCGACGAGGGTCAGGTAGCTGATTTCCTCACAAAGATACTGAACAAGGAAGCTTTCGACAAGTCGGGGCTTATCTACGGTATGGGTCACGCAGTTTACACCCTGTCAGACCCGAGAGCTGTCATCCTCAAGGAAAATGCAAGGAAGATGGCAGAGGGCACAGAGTTCGAGAAGGAGTACAAGCTGCTTGAAATGATCGAAAGGCTGACTCCCGAGCTGTTCCTGAAGATCAAGGGCAGCGACAAGGCTATGTGCGCAAACGTCGATATGTATTCCGGCTTTGTCTACAGGATGCTGGGCATACCTCAGGATCTGTTCACACCTATGTTTGCAGTATCGAGAATGCCGGGCTGGTGCGCACACCGTTTCGAGGAACTGGTGACAGGCAAGAGGATAATCCGTCCCGCTTACAAGGCAGTTGCAAAGGAACGTACCTACACACCGCTGAACGAGAGATAATGATATCGCCGCAGTTTCACGAACATCAAGGAAACTGCGGCTTTTTATATGAGGTGACAACGATGAACAGACCATGGGAAGATATAAGTCTGAGCGATTACGAGAAACATATGAGCCTTGGTTCCGTCATGCAGCTGCAAGCGCTGAATACGCTCATGAAAGAGCAGTTTTCCGCTTATCCTGCCGATACGGCGATGGTGCTGGGCGTGGCAGGCGGAAACGGGCTGGAACACATCGTCGAGACAAAACTGCGAAAAGTTTACGGCATTGATATAAATGCGGATTATCTGCGTGTTACAGCAGAACGTTATGAGCAGTTTTCAGATTTGCTGGAACTTCTGCACATCGACCTTGTGACCGAAACGAATAAACTCCCAAAGGCAGAGCTTGTCATTGCAGACCTGCTGATAGAGTACATCGGTACGGAGGTCTTCAAAAAGGCAGTTACGCAGATCGCTCCAAAATACGTTTCCTGCGTTATACAGATAAACACCGATGATAAGCAATGGGTATCGGATTCGCCCTATATCCACGCTTTTGACAGGCTCGATGAAGTCCATCATCAGATGGATGAGGACTCTCTCACAAAAGCCATGGCGGATACGGGCTATGAGCGGATATTCTCTTCTTCTGCCCAACTTCCGAACGGCAAAGCGCTGGTAAGGCTCGACTATAGAAAACAAGCAGAAAAATAATTCCGACGAGAGAGCATTTATTTCACAAATGTATTGCATTCTTTGACAAATTGTGATATAATGTGTCATATAGATCAATTTAGGAGAAACTATGGCTGATATAATACCCATAACCGACCTTTCCGCCGAGGGGCTTTTTCCCTATACATCAACGGCGGAACTTACGCTGAAAGAACAGGGACTTTTCGTGGCAGAAAGCCCGAAAGTCATACGCACCGCACTGGACTCGGGATACGAGGCGGTATCTCTGCTTTGCGAGGATAAGTATATCACAGGTCAGGGCGCTGACATTATCGCACGCATGGGAGATATACCCGTGTACAGCGGCAGCAAGGCTCTGCTTGCGGAGCTTACGGGCTTCAAGCTGACACAGGGTATGCTTTGCGCCATGAAACGCAGGGCTGAAGCGACAGATATACTGTCCTGCGCCCACAGGATAGCTGTGCTGGAAGATGTCATGAACCAGACGAATATAGGCGCTGTTTTCCGTTCGGCGGCGGCGCTGGGGTTCGATGGGGTGCTCCTGACAGACGGCTGCAGCGACCCACTTTTTCGGCGAACGGTCAGGGTCAGCATGGGCACGGTCTTTCAGATACCCTATGCACACATCGGCACTTCCGACAGCGGCTATATAGCAAAGCTGCGTGAGCAAGGCTTCGTCACGGCGGCAATGGCGCTCAGGTCGGATACGGTGACCATCGACGATGAAAGACTATCCTCGGCAGATAAGCTGGCGATAATTCTCGGCACCGAGGGCGACGGTCTGAAAGCGGCGACCATAAGCGAATGCGACTACACCATCAAGATACCCATGGCACACGGCGTGGACTCGCTGAACGTTGCGGCAGCGGCAGCAGTGGCTTTCTGGGAGCTCAGGCGGAGATAAAAGTATGCTGAGCAAAAGCACTATTACACAATATAAAAACAAAACGATGGACCGAAAGAAGAAAGGAAAGGTGACCTATATGCCTATCGATCACGAGTTATTTATCCATGAATCCGACAGAGCAGCGCTCAATGCACTGAAAGCCATACCGGGCTTTACGCAGGTACTGCGCTCTTTCATGAAAGTATGGAACGAAAAGCAGTTCAAGCTGCTGAATATGTCTACTTTTGTAAAGGTAAGTGAGGAGCAGATGTCGAAGTACCATGATATGCTCATACCTATATGCAAAAAACTCAACATTGCAGTTCCCGAGCTGTACGTATCTCTCAGCCCTGTGGCAAATGCTTATACCTCGGGAGATACTGAGCCTTTCATCGTCATGACTTCGGGGCTGATAAACACCGTACCCGAGGAGCTTATACCCACTGTACTTGCCCACGAATGCGGACATATCGCCTGCCACCATGTACTTTATTCCACCATGGGCAGACTGATACTGGGCGGTGCCACCGAGATGCTGGGGCTGAGTTCGCTCATAACCACACCTTTGCAGATGGCTTTCTACTACTGGATGAGATGCAGCGAGTATTCTGCCGACCGTGCAGCGGCTGTATGTGATCTGACGGGCGATAAGACCGTCGAGATGTGTATGCGTCTGGCCGGCTTTGACAAGAATATACCCATCGCCGCCAATAAACAGGCTTTTCTGGCGCAGGCTGCGGAATACAAAAAGCTGGTTGACGACTCAAAGTTCAACAAGACACTGGAATTCCTGATGTTCAACCGCATGAACCACCCACTGAACGCTGTGCGTGCCTACGAGTGCGACCGCTGGACAAATTCCTCTTCTTTCAGCCATATAGTAAGGTATATGCAGGAAGAAGAACGGGACATGATGCACAGCTATGTGCCTGTGGCTGAAAATATCGGCAGCTATGTGGGCAGGAATGTGACCGATGTGGCTTATGCTCTGCGCCAGGCTGGTTTTACCAATATCAGTGAAGTGCGCTCCACCGAAAGCAAGGGCAGGGCAGCAGAAAATTCGATAACAGCTGTTACCGTAAACGACAGATACGATGTCAAGCAGGGACAGTGGCTGCCTGCGGACGCAAGCTGGCTGCTGACCTATTACAGCCCACTCTCCCATAAGGAACAGCAGGACGCTCACCCGGGACAGGTCTGTGTGCCCGGTTCAAGCGTAAGCTATATGGGCAGGAATTATCAGGAGGTCGTGGACGAACTGCGTGCGCTGGGCTTTACGAATTTCTCTGTGACCGAACAGGCAGATATCAAGGTAAGGCTGCTTCTCAAAGAAGGCAGCATAGCCCATATCTCCATCGACCATCAGGACAGGTTCGACCGCAACACCTGGTTCAATGTGAACGCACCTGTTTCCATAAGATACCATGTAATGGCTCAATAAAGTATACAGGACGGAAGGCTGTGCTTTCCGTCTTTTGTCTGTATTGTTAACATTTTGTTCACTATATATCATATATTGTTTATAATTATATGATATAATACATAGGTCAATTATGTACGAAAAACGTAAATTATCCGTATTTATGGGATAAAATGGCAAAAAGGAAGATAGTATAACAATGTTCAAAAAAAAGGAAGATGATGAAGGATCGATCAAAAATCTGATCGACCACAGCTTCATGAAGAAAATGTCTTTCACACAGTTTCTGATGTTCGGATATTCTCTTCTTATATTGGTTGGCGGATTGCTGCTGATGCTGCCTGTGAGCAGTACGGACAGAGTTGTCACTCCGCTGCACCACTGCATTTTCACGACCACATCTGCGCTCAGCGGTACGGGACTGACATTATATGATACATACACATACTGGTCGCTTTTCGGACAGATAATCATACTTATCATCATACAGATAGGCGGTATCGGCTTCATGAGCATAGGGCTGTTCGCTCTTAGCTTCATGGGCAAGAAGATAGGCCTTAAACAGCGTGCGACCATGCGTGAATCCATAGGCAGTATCTCAAGCGGCGGCGTTGTAAAGATGACAAGGTTCATACTTAAAGGTACTGCGCTTTTCGAGTCGCTGGGTACAGTGGCACTGTGCTTCTGGTTCGTACCAAGACTCGGCTGGGCAAGGGGCATTTTTTTTGCGCTGTTCCATTCGATATCGTCGTTCTGTACGGCAGGTTTGGATCTGATGGGTTATTTCGAGCCCGGCAGCTCGCTCATAACCGCAAACGACAGCGCATTGCTGAACATACCGATAATCATACTGCTTGTCATCGGCGGTCTGGGATTTTTCACCTGGGAGGATATAGTTACCAACAAGCACCACATCAAGAAGTATTCGATGCAGTCCAAGATAATACTGTTCATCACCGTGGTCTTCTATGTGCTGGGCATGGTGGATATGATACTGCTCGAATGGGGCAACACTATGGACGACCTCTCTATAGGCGGAAAGTTCATAGCATCGTCCATGCTGATAACTTCGGGAAGAGATGCGGGCTTTGCATCTGTGAACGTGGCTGCCCTGCGGCAGACCTCGATACTGATGCTCATATGTTTCATGTTCATCGGCGGCTCCCCCGGATCCACAGCCTGCGGCATCAAGGTAACTACCTTCGCTGTGATGATACTGACCATAGTCACGGTCTTCCGTAAAAAGAAGAGCGTTGAGTGCTTCGGCAGAAGAATAGATGATACCACCGTGCGCAACGCCTGCTGTATAACCACGCTTTACCTTGTGGTCGTTATAGTATCGGCAATGGTGATATCGGGTGTTGACGGCATACCATTGACACCTGTGGTATTTGAACTGGTAAGTGCCATAAGCTCCACAGGACTTTCCATGGGCATAACCACTTCCCTTTCGGATATCTCGGTCTGCATCGTGATATTTATAATGTTCTTCGGACGTATAGGCGGTATCTCGTTCTTAGTTTCGCTGCACAACAACTATGCATCGAACAAGAGCCTGCTGCCCGAGGAAAAGATAATGCTGTAAGGTGATGATATGAGCGCTGACAAGAAAAAACGCAGTAAACTCATAAAAATATCAGTCATTGCAGCTGCGATGGGGCTTCTGCTGTTTTTGCTTCCTAAACATTTCAGGGACAGCTTAATATCCAAAAGCAAACCTGATGCAAAGTATACCGCAGAAGATATAGATAAGCTGGCAGGCACTGAATTCAAGCATAAAGATACCAAACTTAGGGGCGTAGAATGTGTTAGGTGTTACCGCAATGAAGATCAGGCAAATAATTATCAGCGCCTGAGCTATTACGTTTTCTGCTCATCAAAGGACGCAAATAAAGCTTTCAAGAAACTCAAAGGGACCTTTAAGGAGAACACCCTCGAGGAAGATGAGAATTTTATAAGCGGCTATGAGGACGGTGTCATGGATGCAGAAATACAAAGCTGTTTTCTTATTGACTCAAACCTCATCGTCGGCGCATCGGCTGCATACTCCCACTACTATTCCATCGAGGAAGAGCAGCAAGTACAGGAAAACAATAAAAAACAAAAAGAGCAGTTCGAGGAGCTCCGTAAATGGATACCCGAGAATTTCTGACAGATACTATATAAAAATATATGTTGTTTGATAAAAAGGAGAGTAAGTATGGCAAGATCATTCCTGATCGTCGGACTGGGACGTTTCGGCAAACATATGGCTAAATCGCTGACCGCAATGGACAACGAGGTACTGGCTATCGACATCAATGAGGAGAGGGTGAACAACGCCCTCAAATATGTTACCGATGCCAGTATAGGCGATGCTACCGACGAACAGTTCCTTAAAGAACTGGGCATAAATAATTTTGATGTGTGCATTTGCGCCATCGGCGATAATTTCCAGGCTTCGCTGGAGACCACCTGCCTTATGAAGGAGCTGGGTGCGAACTACGTTTTCGCCCGTGCCAACAGGGATATACATAAGAAATTCCTGCTGAGGAACGGTGCTGACGAAGTGATCTATGCCGAGAAAGAGACCGCTGAGAGATTTGCGGTGCGCTTTGGCTCGGAGGGCGTGTTCGACTATTTCAACCTCAACGACAAGTACGCCATCTACGAGGTAAGCGTGCCCGAGGGCTGGATAGGCAAGAATCTGATCGAAAGCAACGTCCGCCAGAAGTACCATATCAACGTACTGGCTGTAAAGCAGGACAATGATTTCAAGATGGTCACCATAGACCACCGTTTCACAGCAGACGAAACTCTGCTGGTAATGGGTACTATGGAAAATATCCGCAAAATGAGAAAATAACAAAAAGTCCGTCCCACAGTGGGCGGATTTTTGATATAGTAAGGTAAGGAAAGAATATGCAGAAGATAATGTTTTTTGATATTGACGGTACACTGATACCCGAGACAGGCAACAGAGATATCCCCGAAAGCACAGTAAAGGCGCTGAAGCTTGCAAGGGAGGCAGGCAACCTTTTGTACGTAAACACGGGCAGACCTGCGGTAAATGTGAATGATGACGTGAGAAGTCTCGGCTTTGACGGCTACATCTACGGCTGCGGGACCATGGCGGTCTGCGGCGATAAAGAGCTTTACTACCAGACTGTCCCGAAAGAACTGTGCAGGCGCACTGTCGAGCTTTTGAGAGAATGTAACGGTGTACCCATGTTCGAGCGCAGAGATGCGATAGGAGTTGACCTGACCATGCGCAGGATACCCTTTGTGGAAGATATACGCAATGACTTCCTCAAACGCAGGAAAGACGTGGTGATATATACCGAGGACGAGGATTTCTCCTTCGATAAGTTCATTTACTACTACGATGAACACACCGACAACGAACGGCTGAAAAAGGAACTTGAAAAGGACTATTACTGGATATACCGTGGCGGTATTTTTGCAGAGATAGTACCTAAGCCGTGCAGCAAGGCAAGCGGCATCGAGAAAGTGCTCGAATATCACGGGATAGATAAGTCACAGGCTTACGCTGTCGGCGATTCGCTCAACGACCTGCCCATGTTCTCGGCAGTCGGCACTTCCATCGCCATGGGAAACGGCAAGGACCTCATTCCCCATGCGGACTATGTGACCGATGACATACACGCCGACGGCATATACCATGCGCTGGAACATTTCGGATTTTTTGACAAATAACGCTTTGCCCACGGGATGATCTCCTGTGGGTATTTTTATGACATAACCCTCAGCATTTCCAGTATTTTACAGTAAAATTTACATCCATCGGCTAAAAAACGTTTTCAGCAAACTTTCCTTTGTGCAAAGGGTACAAGGTTTCATATTTTCCGGAATATAGCGTGATATTTCTTTTAAGTATCGGAAATATTTTGTTCATATTCTCCGTCACCATTTTTGAATGGTTCAATGATTACCATTATTTTACAGCAAAACTTACATTCGTGGGTTAATCTTTCGTTCAGAGCAGAAGTTATTTGTGCATAATATCAACAGGTAAAAATATACAATATCTCATGTAGGAATACGGTAATTATGCTGAAATAATCAGTTCACATTTGATATATCGACAGGATACCACATTTATCGTTTCCAGATTTTTACAGTAAAACTTATCATCCGATGTTAAGAATAATCTGTCATTACCTTTCTTTTGTGCAGTATGTTAGTTGGTTAAAATATTTGTGCGCTGCATGAAATCTATTTTTAAACTGCGCATAATAAAATGTTCACATACAGATGTGCAGGCTCATTTTTTTCACACGTACCCGAAACGTCAAATGGTTTCCATAATATGCCAAAGCTTTCCTGCGGACAAAAAAGCTTTACTTTTATCGTGAAATGTGCTATAATTTAATTTGATATCTTTGAAATTCAGGCGGCAGACACCGCATTAAGTATAGTTTTGGAGGAATCTTCCGATGAAGAACAGTGAATTGAAGGATTACATGAATGACAACCGTGATGCCATCGCCAAGGCTTCAAGGCTGGGTGTGGGGCTAATCATAGGTGCGGTCATCATTATAGGTGTGGTGTTCTACGGCATCGCTCCCAAGACCAAGAAAAAGCCCGATACAAGCTCATCTCAGGTCCAGCAGGCGACAGATGCGGAGGTAACTGCGGCTGAGGACGAGGCAGATAATACCACCCCCACGCTGGAGGAGATGCAGAAAGAAGATGTCCCTACAGGATATCTCTACAGGGTCACGAGCGATACACCCGTGCTCGATAAGGACGGCAATTACATCGGCGGTGCAGGCGAGGGCGAGCTTTTCTCTTCCTATGACCCGCTGGCGCTGGAGGACTACGGCACTGACAAGAAGATAAGCATCGACTATCTTTCACAGCAGGGCTACATAGGTGTGGACGACCTGGCTGAGGTGACACAGGCAGTCATACTGCCCACCGCAGGCGACAGTTTCATACGTGATGAATACAACGGCACCTATGCTGTGGCTGATACCGAAAGCGGTGCGGCGGCTGCGGCGGCACTGGTCAACAGCGAGAAGTCACGCAAATGGGACAAAGCCGAGCTGATAAGCGCAAGGGACGTTATTAACTGCGGCGGTGATCTTGTCAAGCTAATAAACAGCTATTCGGGCGGTGATCTGATAGCCGAGAACATCAGCGGCGATACCATAAGCACGCTGAAAGCAAAGATAGACGAGGGCAAACGTGTGCTCATCTCGGTGAGATATGATAACGGCGTTGTGGATTACGACCACAGCGACTATCTCGGAAGAGACTCTGGAACACAGTATATCGTGGTCTGCGGCTATTCGGACGATGATACGGACGGGCTTTATTTCTACTGCTGCGACCCCTTCTACGGGCAGGGCGGCAGAAGCCTTTCTGCGGTGAGCGCACAGACGATAGATGCCTCCGCAGCACTGGTAGAACCTGCAAATAAGGCAATGATAGTCCTCAGATGATGCATAACCTAAAATTTTCTTAATGTACTTGAAATTTCTGCGCAAATGGTGTATACTGTAATCATGACAGAGATACTTTAGATCACCGCAGATCTTATAGCTGCATTAGTTTATAAAAAAATTGATGCAGAGATCCAAGACAACACATTTGAAAGGATGGCTGAGTTTTATGCGTAAAGGTATGAAGGTTTTTCTCATCGTTTTTACATCTATGGTCGCAGCAGTGGTTACCGCTAATGTGCTGACCGAGATATTCAAAACGAGGCTGAATAAATATTATTCTGTTGAGAGATAACAGGGTTCGGCTGTTCCATAATACGGGAGCAGCCGTTTTATTATACAAAACACCGCTGCAAAACGGTCAGGAGGACGACTATGCTTTACGATATAAAAGAAGACAGTATAAAGCTTGACGGCACTTCCATGGATTATGCAGCTTTCGGCAGCGGCAGCAGGACGATGGTGCTGATACCGGGGCTTAGTCTGCGTGATGTGAAAGGCAGCGGCGCTTCGCTGGCTTATATGTACCGCAAATTCACCAAGGATTTCCGCATATACTGCTTCGACAGAAGGCGGCGTGTGCCTGTGGGCTTTACCGTGGCTGACATAGCCCGTGATATAGCATTCGGCATGGACGAGCTGGAGCTGAAAAATGCCTGTGTGCTGGGAGTATCCCAGGGCGGCATGGCTGCACAGTATCTGGCACTGGACAGACCCGACCTTGTTGACAAAGTCGTGCTGGGCGTTACCACATCGAGGAGCAACAGCTGTATCGAAAAGTCCGTAGCAAGATGGGTAGATATGGCTGAACATGACAGGTATCAGGAGCTAACAAGAGATATATTCGATACCATGTATCCGCCCGAATATGTGGCGAAGTACAAGCTTTTGATGCCGCTGCTGCAAAGGACAGCAAAGCCCAAAGACCCCCAGCGCTTCATAAGGCTTGCTAAAGCCTGCCTCACTTGCAGCACATACGAAAGGCTGGGCGAATTGCACGGCAAAGCACTGGTACTGGGCGCAGGTCAGGATAAGGTCGTGACAGCGCAGGCTTCTAACGAGATGGCGGCAAAAATAGGGTGCAGATGCAGGATATTCCGGGAGCTGTGGCACTCGGCTTACGAGAACAAGGCGTTCAACGAAGAGGTGTACGGCTTTTTCACGGATAACGGTGAGCACAGAATGTTCGCCCCCGACGGCAGTGATATAAAAGACCTTTTAGAAAAGTAAGGAGGTTGACGATGAGCAACGACAGAGAACAGAACAATTTTGAAGATATACTGAACGATGTAATAGGCAAAGTGCCCGAGCTGGAGCTGCCTGCGCTGAGTTTTGATGAAGTGCAGATGGTCTATGACCACACCAAGCAGATAATCGGCACGATGGTCGAATACAAGGAACTTATGATGATGTACACCTGTGCCATCAAGGAGGTCAAGACGAAATTCGATGTGCTCAACACCGAGTTCAACGTCCGCTACCGCCGCAACCCCATAGAATTCATCAGCACCAGGCTGAAGCGCACCACGAGCATAAGCGAAAAGCTGGTCAGGAAAGGTCTTGCGGTAACTCCCGAGAATATCGAGAATTATCTCAGCGACGTGGCAGGCGTGCGAGTCATATGTGCTTACATAGATGATATATACTCCATCGCCGAGGCTCTGATAAAGCAGGACGATATAACTCTCATCGAGAAAAAGGACTATATCGCCTCGCCCAAGCCCAACGGCTACCGCAGTTTGCACCTTATAGTGAGCGTGCCCGTATTTTTCGCACAGGAGCGCCGTGATATGAAGGTCGAAGTGCAGATACGCACCATCGCCATGGATTTCTGGGCAAGTCTTGAACATCAGCTGAAATACAAGCAGGCGGTGGAAAACGAGCAGGAGATAGTTGACAGGCTAAAGGCGTGTGCCGAGGTCATATCCTCCACGGACAGGGAGATGCTCTCCATCCGCAGTGAGATAGAGCAGGCAGCGGACATACCCTCGGAGGACGACATCCTCTTCGAGAAGATAAAGAACTTCGATGTGCCGATCTATTGATTTTATATTCAAAATTATCGGCAGGATGGAAAAGTAGTTCCAAACGCCTATTTACGCCGCAAAGCAAAGCAGGTAACGATGGGAGCTCTCCGTCCGCCGAAAGAAAGGATCCACATGATCAAAAAAGGTATAATATTCGATCTGGACGGCACTTTGTGGGATACCTCCGAGAAGGTCATGCCCGCATGGAATATCGTGCTGAAAAGATATCCCGAACTCAATAAACAGATAACCCAAGAGGAGATGAACTCATTCTTCGGGAAGACCATAGATGAGATAGCAAAGATGATGCTGCCCGATACGGAGGAACAAAAGCGGCTCGATATAATGAAAGAGTGCTGCCGTGAAGAACAGGAATACCTCAGCAAATACGGCGGCGTGCTCTATCCCGGGCTCGAAAAGACTTTGCAGGAGCTCAATAAAAAATACAGCCTGTATATCGTCAGCAATTGCCAGGACGGATATTTGCAGACATTTCTGAACTTTCATAAGCTGAACAGCTATTTTGCCGACTTTGAAATGTCCGGCAGGACAGGTATGAAAAAAGCCGAGAACATAAAAGAGATCATAAAGAGGAACGCTCTGGATAAAGCCATATATATCGGCGATACCACCGACGATCGTTCGGCGGCGGAAGGTGCAGGCATACCATTTGTCTTTGCCGACTACGGTTTCGGCACCGTGAATGACACGAAATATTCCATATCAAAGATCGGCGACCTTGTGGTCACAGCCGATGACGCCATGAATGAACGGGTTGACTAAGCTGCCCGTATATGATATAATAAATTATTGCAGAACATGAAAAGTCCTGCATTCCGGGAGGTCGAGAATAATGAAAATGACAGTAAGTCAGGCAATGGTAGAATGCCTTAAAGCTGAGGGTATAAAGGTCGTTTACGGTTATCCGGGTGCGGCTATATGCCCCTTTTACGACGCTCTGCTCGATGCCGAAAATGATATAAAGAACGTTCTTGTAAGACATGAGGCGAACGGCGGTCATTCCGCAAGCGGTTATGCACGTATCTCGGGCAAGCCTGCGGTGTGCATTGCGACCTCGGGTCCGGGTGCGGTGAACCTTATAACCGCTATTGCTACGGCTTATGCGGACTCGATACCGATAGTCTGCATAACAGGTCAGGTCAACACCGACCAGATCGGCTCGGACGTTTTCCAGGAAGCTGACGTTACAGGTGCGGCTGAACCTTTCGTAAAACACAGCTACCTGCTCAAAGACCCCGAAGATGTGGGCAGAGTGTTCAAGGAAGCTTTCTATATCGCAGGTTCGGGCAGACCCGGTCCTGTGCTGATAGATGTGCCTATGGACGTTCAGAAGATGATGGTGGATTTCAAGTACCCGAAATCCTGCCTGATACGCAGCTACAAGCCCACAGGCAAAGGTAACGCATGGCAGGTCAAGAAAGTCACCGATGCACTCAGGACTGCCGAAAAGCCACTTATCTGCATAGGCGGCGGCGTGTTCGCTTCCAATGCACAGCAGGAGATCCTCGAGCTCTCGGAACAGCTGAGGATACCGGTTATCACTACCATGATGGGCATTTCCGTGTTCCCCGATGATGACCCGCTTTACATGGGCATGATAGGTACCCACGGCGTTACCCCTGCAAACCGTGCAGTAAATGCCTGCGATACACTTTTCCTGGTGGGTGCAAGGGTCGGCGACAGAGCTGTAAAAACTCCTCTGGCGCTGGAAAAGACCACTAAGATACTCCATATAGATATCGACCCTGCCGAGATAGGCAAGAATATCGGCGCAGACTATCCGCTGGTGGGAGATGCCAAGCTGGTACTGGGTCAGATGCTGGATCACATCAAGGAAAAGCCCATGGACATCAAGGCAAGCCGTCAGCAGTGGCTGGATGAGCTTGACAGCTACCGTGAGAAGATCAAGTTCAAAAGACCTGTCAGGGGCACTGTAAATCCCAAGGAGTTCATAGAAAAGCTCTCGGAAAGACTTCCCGAGAACGTTAATATCTGCGCAGATGTGGGACAGAACCAGATCTGGGCAAGCAGATATAAGTTTAAAAAGGGCGGACGTTTCCTGACCTCGGGCGGCATGGGTACAATGGGCTATTCCCTGCCCTGCGCCATAGGTGCAAGAATGGCTGACGAAACCAGACCCACCTTCGCCATCTGCGGCGACGGCGGTTTCCAGATGAACCTGATGGAGCTGGCAACAGCTATGCAGTACGGCGTTGATGTAAAGGTCATCGTTATGACCAACACAAGGCTCGGCATGGTAAGAGAATTGCAGACCAATGGCTATAACGACAGGCAGACCGCTGTATTCCTCGACGGCTCACCCGATTTTGTGAAGCTGGCTGCGGCTTACGGCATACCTGCGGTGAGAGTTACAAGCAATAAAAGCGCCGAAAAAGCCATCGAAGAACTGGCAACTCATAAGGGCACTATGCTCTGCGAGGTAGTCGTGGATAAAGACTTCCCCACTCTGTAAAGAGGTGTCCCTATGCTGCATTACAAGATACTTAGCTATGATAATGACGAGGACTGGGAGCTGCTCATCGGGCTGAAAAACCTGCGTGACCGTGAGGAAAATGAGCGTGAGTTCATACGCAGGCTGAATGAGATATCTCCCCACGAACCCTATGCGGACGAGCTTTCGGTAAAGCTGCTGGCTGATGTGGACGGTTCTAAACGTGTGGGCGAATATGCGGTCATCACACCCAAAGGTAAAGGCTGCATAACTTGTCTCGGCAGCGAGATAAAGTTCGCACTTAACCTGATAGAACAGGCAAAAGAGGGGCTGGCGGTCATCGCTTCGCCCGATACCGCAGGCGACGAAGTGCTCGAATGGCTCTCCTCCCACGGAGATTTCACCATCGTGCTGGTGGATAAGGAGACCGACAAGCGCCTGAAACACACGCTTTCTTTGGTGAACAGAGGCATCGCTGACCTGACTATAAAGGGCAGGCCGTACTCCGCTTACGAGATGAGAGAGTGCATGGCTGCTGCGGCTGAATATATTGATAAATAAGAAGTCCATCATTAACTGTATAGTCTTTGAATGTTAAAGAAATGTTAATAATATAATAGTATAATAATGAAGTATGGAATTTATACCGATATATATGGTATCATTCCTTTTGTTACGGAGGTTTTATCATGAAGCATACGATTTCTGTTCTCGTCGAGAACCACAGCGGTGTCCTCTCCAGGATATCGGGTCTGTTTTCGAGGAGAGGATTTAATATCGACAGCCTGGCTGTGGGTCCTACCAACGACCCTTCTATCTCCAGGATAACTATAGTTGCCGACGGTGACGAGCATACGGTAGAGCAGATAGAAAAGCAGCTCAATAAGCTCATCGAGGTCATCAAGGTAAAGACCTTCGGCAGAGATGATTTTGTGGCAAGAGAACTGATGATCGTCAAGGTCGATGCTCCCGCTGAAAAGCGCAGCGAGATAATGACCATCGCAGAGATCACAGGCGCTAAGGTCATGGATATCACCCTGACCACCATGACGCTGGAAATATGTGACAGATATGACAAGATAGCGAGATTTGAGAACGTTATCGAGCCCTACGGCATCCTTGAGATGGCAAGGACAGGCACAGTCGCTGTGGAGAGAGGCTCCGAATATTTCAGCGCAAAGAAATAAAGCAATAATTCCCGATACCGAACGCTTCATCAGGAGCTTATCCTGCGGCAGCGTTTGGTATAACGGGTCTTATACAACAATACTATCATAATTGGAGGAAATTAAAATGGCAGAAGCAAAGATCTATTATCAGCAGGACTGCGACCTCAACGTTCTGAAGGGTAAGACAGTTGCTATTATCGGTTACGGCTCGCAGGGTCACGCTCATGCACTGAACCTGAAGGAGAGCGGTATCGACGTAGTCGTTGGTCTGTATGCAGGTTCCAAGTCCGCAGAAAAGGCTAAGAAGCAGGGTCTGGAGGTTCTTTCCGTTGCTGACGCAGTTAAGAAGGCTGACGTTATCATGATCCTGATCCCTGACGAGAAGCAGGCTGCTATGTACAAGAGCGAGATCGAGCCTAACCTGACAGCAGGCAAGACTCTGGCATTCGCACACGGATTCAACATCCACTTTGGCTGCATCGTTCCCCCTGCAGACGTTAACGTTATCATGATCGCTCCTAAGGCTCCCGGTCACACTGTTAGAAGTGAGTACCAGGCTGGCAAGGGTACACCTTGTCTGATCGCTGTTGAGCAGGACGCTACAGGCAACGCTCTGGAGATCGGTCTGGCTTACGCTCTGGGTATCGGCGGCGCAAGAGCTGGCGTTCTGGAGACAACATTCAGGACCGAGACCGAGACAGACCTGTTCGGTGAGCAGGCAGTTCTCTGCGGCGGTGTTTGCGCTCTGATGCAGTGCGGTTTCGAGACACTGGTCGAGGCAGGTTACGATCCCAGAAACGCTTACTTTGAGTGCATCCACGAGATGAAGCTCATCGTTGACCTGATCTATCAGTCCGGTTTCGAGGGTATGAGATACTCCATCTCCAACACAGCTGAGTACGGCGATTACATCACAGGTCCTAAGATCATCACTGAGGACACCAAGAAGGCTATGAAGAAGGTTCTGGCTGACATTCAGGACGGTTCCTTCGCTAAGGAGTTCCTGCTTGACATGAGCAGCGCAGGTTCTCAGGTTCACTTCAAGGCTATGAGAAAGCTGCACGCTGAGCATCCTTCCGAGAAGGTCGGCAAGGAGATCAGAAAGCTGTATAGCTGGAACAACGAAGAGGACAAGCTGGTAAACAACTAATATACAGTTTATCGAAAGGAGAGCACTGCGCTCTCCTTTTTTTGCTGTTTTTTATTTATGAATTTTTCATGAAAACCCTTGCATTTTATGGGCGAGTATGGTATAATAATTAAGTTAGATAACTGATGTCGTTGTAGCTCAGCTGGATAGAGCAGCCGCCTCCTAAGCGGCAGGTCGGAGGTTCGAATCCTCTCAACGACGCCACAAAGCTCTTGCTTATATGCAAGGGCTTTTTTTATGCATAAAAGCCGTCGTGCATAAGACGGATACCCAAATATGAGTTGTTTTACGTTAACATATGATCGGATCTATCTTTCTGTAACGAATCGGACAAGTTCAACATCGCCGTCTTTTTCAGTGGATACGATATGGAATCCGCATTTTTCAGTGTAGAACTTTACATTTTCTTTCTTATCCACAGGCGTTACTAAAGTAAACTTCTTCCAATCCTCATAAAGAGCCTTTACAAACCGAACTGCTCGTGTACCTAATCCTTTGCCCTGATATTCGGGAACAATACACAAGCAAGTGATCTCATATACTCCTATTTCCTGCATTTTACAAGAAATGCATCCAACAGGTTCATGATCGGAAAGTATGATATATTTCGGATGCTCTCTTATGGAGGCTTCCATCATTTCTATCGTTTTGCCGTAACCGGGGCACGCACCATATCTCCTGTAATCGCTGTAAAATGAAGCATTGTAGATATGTATCAGCATTTCTGCATCTTCCGGTCCTGCTTTTCTATATTCTATTGTCATAACTTATCAGCTCCATATATTACGCTTTGTCTTAGTGTCCATGATAGCATGATGCAAATAGAAATGCCATAGTACTTCTGACTACATATCAGAAATACTATGGCTTAACATTTCAATATCAATGCAATCCTTATATCCGACGTTTGTGTTTATTCTTAATAGTGTGCGCTATTCTCAATAGTGTGTGCTATTCTCAATAGTGCAGTACTCTTTGTATATTCGAGTGTACCTGCCGCCTGTCGCTGAGGTTCAGGCTGCGTATCATCCTGCGCACGGGAAGTATCTGCGGAGGCGAGACCGAAAGTGCATCTATCTGCATATCCAGCAATATCTCCGTCAGCGAAAGGTCCGAGCCAAGCTCGCCGCACATACAAACCTTTATGCCGTGGTTGTGGGCATTGTCGCAGACCAGCTTTATCATTCTCAGCACCGCCAGATGATTGGGCGGAACTACCGTTTCATAATTTGGGTTCTGCCTGTCGATCGCCAGAGTGTACTGCTCAAGATCGTTCGTACCGATGCTGAAAAAGTCCACTTCCTGCGCCAGCAGATCGCTTATCATCACCGCTGCGGGAGTTTCAATCATAACGCCGAACTCCACATCGTTATCAAAGGGTATGTGCTTGTTTACCAGTTCATCCTTGACCTTATGGATTATGTCCTTTACACGATAGACCTCGTCCAGGTCGATTATCATGGGTATCAGCAGCGCCAGCTTGCCGTAGGCTGATGCCCTCAGCAGCGCCCTCAGCTGTGTGCGGAAAATATCCTGTCGGCGCAGGCACAGCCTTACTGCACGCACACCCATTGCAGGGTTATCCTCCTTATCAAGGCAGAAATAATCCGCCGTCTTGTCCGCACCTATATCCAGCGTTCTTATGACCACACGCTTGCCCTTCATATCCTCCACTACCCTGCGGTAGTTGTAGAAAAGTTCCTCCTCATCAGGGAAGCTGTCTCGCTGGAGATAAAGAAATTCCGTCCTAAGCAGACCTATGCCGCCCGCATCGTTTTCGATGGCTGAGTTAAGGTCGGCAAGTCCGCCTATATTGGCATAGACCTCAACTTCCCTGCCGTCACGGGTCACATTCTTCCTGCCCTTGAGTCTTTGCAGAAGTTCACGCTTCCTGCCTTCCTCTTCCTCTCGGCGGTTTATCCTGATGATAGTATCGTTATCGGGCTCGATGTACATCATGCCGTCATAGCCGTCAACTATGGCATACATACCATCATAGTCTTCAAGCTTGACATCGCCCAGACCTATCAGCGCAGGTATGTTCATCGTCCTTGCCAGTATGGCTGTATGGGAATTGGTCGAGCCGCCCTTTGTACAGAAAGCTGCGACCTTCGTCTTATCAAGCATGGCTGTCTCGCTGGGCATAAGATCATCCGCACAGATTATGGATACATCGTCCAGCTTGAAATCCACACTGGAACGGTTCTGCAAATGCCTGATTATCCTCTCTGAGGCATCATGTACATCTGTACACCTCTCCCTGATGTACTCTGAGTCACCCTCTCGCATGATCTCCGCAAGTATCTGAGAGGTCCTTGCCACCGCATATTCCGCATTGCACCTTTCCTCTAAGATAAAGGTCTGTATGCTTTTTTCGTACTGGCTGTCATCAAGTATCATCTGATGTATGAAGAAAATATCTGCATCAGCATCGCCTATCTCTTCCGCAGTTTTATCCCTGAGTGCCCTCAGCTCCTCCACCGCAGCATTCTTCGCCTGTGTATACCTGTCCCACTCTTTCTCGGGATCGTTGATCTTTAGTCTAGTGATATTGATCTCATCACGCTGATAGAAAGATATAATGCCCTTGGCTATACCGCCGTAAACAGATCTGCCTTTCAATGTGATCATGGAAGCGTCACCTCCGTTCCCATGGCATATATCAAGCACCACAACTCTTGTCTGAAAAAATTGCTGTGTCTTTTACTATAATACCAAAACTTCGCTTAACCTATGGTATAAAATAGTCATACCTATACAATTTTATTATAACACATTCACCGCAAGTTAAAAGAGCGGAATTTATTTGTTTACATTTATGAAATATTTTTTGTCATTTTGCAGCAGCCCGGCTATCCTATTTTAGCCATTTTGACCATTGTTTTCCTGACAATATTTGTCAGCAGGATAATATTGGTTTTCGTTTGCTAAAATACAGCTCTGCTCACTTCATTCTTCTGCTGTTCAGTTTCTCGATATACTCCCTGACTGCACGCTCTGAAGCTTCTACCTCGTGTTTAAGGTCTGATGCGGACATACGCCTTGCGCCCGAGCCCATGATTATCACCTGCTCCAGTCCGTCCGAGGTCGCCACAGTGACCCTGTGATCTTTTGAAAGCTGATGGGCGGTGCGCTCGATGTAGGTATCGGCAGTCTCGGCTTCTTTGGTATATACCACGCTGATGCTGCCTGCCTTGTCGATATGTTCGGGCTCCTTGACTCTGTAGGCATCGAACACCAGTATCAGCTCGCAGCCTCTGCACCCCTGAAAGCTGCCAAGGCGGTTGATAAGTATGCTTCTTGCCAGGTCAAGACTTTGTCCTGCCGCCTTTTTAAGGTCGTCCCAGGCGAAAATTATATTGTAGCCGTCCACCAGCATATACTCGGGACCTGTGGGCACCGGACGTGGCTTTGCCTTTTGGGTCGTGACTTCCTTCGGGGTACGCATGGCATAGCGCTTTTTCCTGTTGACTGCGCCATAGGTACGCTCGAATATCTCCATCAGTTCCTCATCATCCGCTGCACGGCGTACATAGTCTGCCGCACGATTACGCAGTTCTTCCGCCTGCTGATACTGCCGCCTGCCTGTTTCAGCGCTGACGTGCATATACTCGTCCGCTTCGTCCCATGGTATTATATGACCTGCCCCGTGGGAGCAGAACACCGAATCTGCGGTATTTCGGGTATCACTGTCAGGGTCGTAGCCCAGTTCGGCTATGACCGTTTCGCTGTCCTTGCAGATATCATATCCGTCCGCCCGACAGCTAAGTCTGCCAAGCCCCTTTGTGTAGCCTGCCACCTCGGTGTGATAAAAGCGCAGTTTAGATACGGGAGCTGTTCCCGTTATCACAGCGGTATCGCCGTCAGTCTCGGGAGGGTCCGTCCTGCCGCCCATGCGGTCAAGGTCGGTGAGGGCTCGTCCCGTATTAGCCGCAGGTACTTCCAGCCTGAACGCATAATAAGGCTCTAACAGCACGCTCTTAGCCTTGCGCAGTCCCTGTCTTACCGCACGGTAGGTCGCCTGACGGAAGTCACCGCCCTCGGTATGCTTTATGTGCGCTCTGCCTGCGGTCAGTGTAATGCGCATATCCGTTATGGGCGAACAGGTCAGCACGCCCCTGTGTATGCGCTCTTTCAGATGGGTCAGTATCAGCCTTTGCCAGTTGCGGCTAAGTATATCCTCGCTGCAATCGCTGTCAAATTCCAGTCCGCTGCCCCTTTCAAGCGGTTCTAAACGCAGGTGGACCTCCGCATAATGGCGCAGAGGTTCAAAATGTCCTGCACCCTCCACAGGTTCGGCGATAGTTTCACGATAGGCTATCCTGCCCTCGCCAAGGGTTATCTTGACACCGAAACGTTCCTCGGTCATGCGGCAGACCACTTCCGCCTGCACTTCACCCATCAGTGCCACGGTTATCTCGCTAAGCTGTTCATTGTAATTAACTGCCATGGTGGGGTCTTCGTCCTCCATGATACGCAGTATTTTCAGCATGGTATGGTCATCTGTGCCCTCGGGCGGTATTACCCTGTAGCTCAGCACGGGCTCGGTCAGCTGACCTGCATCATCGGGCTCGAATCCAAGTCCCTGACCTGCATAAGTCCCTGTCAGCCCCGGCACAGCGCAGACTTCACCCTGCACGGCTTTTTCGGTATTCGCAGCCTTCTCACCGCTGTACACCCTTATCCTGCCGACCTTCTCGGTGATCTCATTGCCCTCACGGTCGGTGTAGGTGATGGCTTCCCTGACTGCAAGACTGCCGCCTGTTATCTTCATATGTGTCAGCCTTGCACCGCCGTCCTCGGATATCTTATATACTCTTGCGCCGAATTTCTCGGACTGTTCGGGCAGCGGCACGTACTTCGCAAGACCCTCCAGCAATTCCTCTATGCCCTCAAGCTTCAGTGCCGACCCGAAAAAGCAAGGTATGAGCTTGCGTGCGGCTATGGCACCGATGATGGAAGTGTCCGAAATTTTACCCTCTTCCAGATATTCCTCCATCATTTCCTCACTGCAAAGCGAGAGCGCCTCGGTAAGTTCGTCCGCAGGCTGTTTCATGGATATGCAGCGGTCGCCCAGTGACGCTGTAAGGGAGTTCATAACAAAATTGCGGTCTGCCCCTGCCATATCCATCTTATTGACGAATACGAAGGTCGGTATATCATACCTTTCCAGCAAACGTGCAAGGGTCTTTGTATGGCTCTGCACACCGTCAGTACCGCTGATGACCAGCACTGCCGCATCAATGACCTGCAAAGTCCGCTCTGTCTCGCCCGAAAAGTCAACGTGTCCGGGGGTATCGAGAAGGGTAAAGTCCACATCGCCGAAGCTGAACACCGCCTGTTTCGAGAATATGGTTATGCCACGGTCACGCTCGATGATATTGTTATCAAGGAAAGCGTCCCTGTGGTCAACTCTGCCAAGCTTGCGTATCGCACCGCTTTTATACAGCAAAGCCTCCGATAATGTGGTCTTGCCCGAGTCAACATGGGCAAGTATGCCTATAACTGCCTTTTTGCTCATCTGTCTCATTCCTTAGTTCTTTTTGATATACAGCCTGCTCTCGCCGTCATTGCTTTTTACCATTGTCAGAAATTCCCAGCCGAACTTTTCATAGAAGCCTGTATGGTCTGTGGACAGATAAAGCGTATCTATCCCACGTTTTTTCATATCCTTGCAGACATACCCGAGCAGTTCGCCTGCTATGCCACGTCCACGGTATTTCTCCTCAACATACAGCCCGCAGACATTGGGCGCAAGGTCTTTTCTCTCATGGAAGTCGTTCTCGATAACGCCCAGACCGCCTGCTATAGTGCCGTTTATCAGTGCCACATACCATCTGGGCACTGCATTATCCTCGCAGGATGACTCCATGCTCTCTTTATAAGTCTCTGCATCTATTCCCCATTTATATGAGAACCAGCGTGCGGCATCGGGTATGAGTTCACTTACTTCGCTAAGATCGATTATCTTTATCATTATCATCTACCTCCATGACAGATCATACTATATTAAACGACATAAATTTCTTTACATAGGACACTTATCGTAACAAGCACAAAAAGCAGAGAGCTCATGTCGTCTATTATATTATAGCATAATATTTACCAAAAGACAACCATAAACCTCCGCCATTGGCACTTTTGTGCATTGTCTTTACTTTTAAACGATAATGTGATATAATATATTCCAATAATGCAGGTCAGTCCCCGTACTGCTGCTTTTGAACGGAGGTAATATTTTTGAACTATCCCTTTGAAACAGATATATATTCTTTGCATACCCCATGCTATCTTGTCAGCGAAAAGGCACTGACCCATAATATGGAGATACTCCTGGATGTCCGTAAGCGCACGGGCTGCCGCATACTGCTGGCACAGAAAGCTTTTTCAATGTACGTGACTTATCCACTGATGCGCCCCTATATCGACGGCACCACCGCCAGCGGACTTTACGAGGCAAGGCTCGGGCATGAGGAATTCGGCGGCGAGACCCATGTATTCAGCCCTGCATACAAAAAAGATGATATGAAAGAACTGGTGAAGATATGCGACGACATCATCTTCAACAGCTTCTCACAGTGGAAACTCCACCGTGATACAGTCAAAAAAAGCGGCAGACATATCTCCTGCGGCATACGCTGCAATCCGCTGTATTCCGAGGTCGAAACTGCAATATACGACCCCTGTGCCGAGGGTTCGAGGCTGGGTGTCACTCCCGACAGCTTTGAAAGCGGAGAACTTGACGGCATAGAGGGACTACACTTCCACACCATGTGCGAACAGGGCGCTGATGTGCTGGCAAGGACCGTCCCCCACATCGAAGAACATTTCGGCGCATATCTTAAAGACATGAAATGGCTCAATCTCGGGGGTGGACACCATATCACCAAAGAGGGTTACGACATAGACCTGCTTTGCAGGACCGTTGACCGTTTGCAGCAGAAATACGGCGTACAGGTATATCTTGAACCCGGTGAAGCCTGCGCACTTGATGCAGGCTGGCTCATCACGGAAGTGCTCGATACGGGCAGACACGGCATAGAGCTGGCGATAGTGGATACCTCCGCTGCCTGTCATATGCCCGATGTGCTTGAGATGCCCTACAGACCGAACATAATAGGCTCGGGCAAGTCAGGCGAGAAAAAGTTCACCTACCGCCTTGGCGGACCTACCTGTCTTGCAGGCGATGTCATAGGTGACTATTCCTTCGATGAGCCGCTGAAAGCAGGCGACAGGCTGGTGCTGTGCGATATGGCGATATATTCCATGTGCAAGAACAACACCTTCAACGGTATGCCGCTGCCATACATCTATACCGAAAAACTGGACGGCAGTACCGAACTCACAAGGCGTTTCGGCTACAGCGACTTCAAGTCGAGATTGTGAGGGCGGCTGATATGAAGATAATCTACGAACTGCTTATACTTATGCTCCTGTTCTCCGCAGGCAGTCTTACCGGCTGGACGCTGGAGGTATTCTACCGCAGATTCAAGCTGGCAAACAAAGAGCGTGTCTGGATAAATCCCGGATTTCTCAGCGGGCCCTATCTTCCCCTTTACGGTTTTGGTCTGACGATGCTTTATCTGCTGGCTCTGACCGAACGCTTTATCCCCATTGCAGATGATATGCTGCGAAAAGGGGTGCTGTTCGTGATAATGGCTCTGGCGATGACGATCATCGAACTCATCGCAGGTGAGCTGTTCATAATCAGGCGGCACCTGAAGCTCTGGGA
Organism: uncultured Ruminococcus sp.; assembly: GCA_902788785.1. Lineage (GTDB taxonomy): Bacteria > Bacillota > Clostridia > Oscillospirales > Ruminococcaceae > Hominimerdicola. The sequence continues at coordinate 6,131 of CADALT010000020.1, read as the reverse complement.
CTATTCACAGCTAAAGTTCAACTACAAAGGCATAATCTGCCTGAGGTTCTCAATATACTGGGCACTGCTGGGTGCGGTGTATTACTTTTTTATCCACCCGAGGATACTCACGGGACTTGAATGGTTCTCGAAAAATCCGCTGTTCTCGTTCTTTATCGGAGCATTCTACGGAATACTCATCATGGATCTGATAAACACATTCAAGCTCACCGCAAAGATAAAGACCTTTGCAGAGGAAAACAAAATGGTCATACGTTACGAGGAACTCAAGCGGCATATCCGCAATGAAGCCATCGCAAACCGTGAGATCTACCGTTTCATGCGCTCCTTTGAGAGCGAGCGCAGTATCAAGGAATCCTTGAAAGGCTACCTGAAAATGCAGATAGAAATGGCAAAACTCGGCAACCTCAACGATTTTCTTGACGATGCGTTACAGCATATGAAAAAGAACTGATCGATATAAACAAAAGGCTGATGCGGTAAGCGCAGGCTCTATAAAGAAGTTTTATACAGACACTTCTGTTGTATCACAGCAGAAGTGTCTTTGTATTATTTAGCTAAGAGCCTGCTAAGTGAATAATGAATAGTGAAAAGTGAATAGTGAATAGTCAAGGTGTCCGCTTTGCGGACATATTTAATATATCGCCAAAGGCGATACCTTAACTATTCACTATTAGTTATTCACTATTCACTTTTCATTTAGCAGCAGCACGCAACAGCTGTAGTTTTCAAATACTTCTTTATCGCTGCTGCGTTACCGCACTTATATTGCCAAAATACGCCTCTATGGTACTGCGGTCGGCTTTGGCACTGCCCTGTATCATCTCGTCACTGCCGCCGCCCCTGCCGTCAAGGGCTGAGTTTATATCCTTCGCCATGGTGCGCAGAGGCAGGTTCTTCGAGGCTATTATGTAGCTGTAGCCGCCATCTTCCCTGCCGAAAACACCTGCCGCACCATCTGTCATGAGTACAGCACTGTTAGCTATCTCACGCATCATATCACGGCTGATGCCCTCGGTGAACACGCAAAAGCTGCCCCTGCCCTCATTTGCAAGGCTGTCTATGACTGACTGCGCTTTCTGCCTGTCCAGTTCTGCAAGCTGTTTTTTCAGCGAGATATTCTCATCACTCAGACGCTTTACGTGCTGAACGGTTTTGTCGGGCTTTGCGGAAAGCAGAGCGGATATCTCACGTATGCTGTCCATACGCTGTCTGATGAGTTCAAAGGCGTCCATTCCGCAGAGTATGCGCAGCCTTGTGCCGCCCTTGTAATTCTCCGAGGATATGACCCTGATAATGCCTATCTGCCCTGCCGCCTGTACATGGGGCGCACAGCAGGCGCATTTGTCAATGCCCTCGATGGTGACTATCCTGACATTTTCCGTAAGGTCAAGCTTGCTGCGGTAATCAAGTGCCGCAAGTTCCTCTTCATCGGGATAGCTTATGGTAAAGGGGACGTTTTCCGCAATAGCACGGTTTGCACGCCGTTCACATTCGAGAAGCTGTTCTGCCTCTATAACACCGTTTAAGTCCAGTATGACCTCATCCTCCCCAAGATGAAAGCCCACATTGTCAAAACCCGTCATGTCATGGATAAAGCCCATGAGAAGATGTTCGCCCGAATGGTTCTGCATACGGCGCAGCCTTATGTCTTTATCCACCGCACCGTGTACCTGTGCGCCTGCATCAAGCGGTGCATCACAAAGGTGTATCACCTCGCCGTCACGTTCGTAGGTATCGGTCACTTTTACACCTGCGATAGTTCCCACATCACCGTACTGTCCTCCTCCCTCGGGGAAGAATGCCGAGCGGTCAAGGGTGACTTCATAGCCCTTTTTTATCTGCGTACACGATATAACCGCCGCATCAAACTCCATCAGCATACCGTTATCATAAAGTCTGTCTGTCATAGCTTTTTCTCCGTTCGATAATGTTTATATACATTATTATAACACGCTAAAACCACTTTGACAAGGGCTGAGACCGTTTTGGAAAACAGTTTCGTATTTTTTAAAAATTGTGCGAAATATATAGAAAATCAATACGAAATAAATTTCAGTTAATGGTTGTGACGATATTTTTTCATAATCGTTGACGTTGGATTTTAGGTGTGATATAATCCTATAGTAAACGACATATAAATTTTCACTTAGACCGAACGCATTGCCTGCGATATTTGGCGGTGTGGTCGGGATAAGTCGGAAAATTTATGGAGTTTAATATATAGTAAACGACATATAAATTTTCACTTAGACCGAACGCATTGCCTGTGATATTTGGCAGTGTGGTCGGGATAAGTCGGAAAATTTATGGAGTTTAATATATTGTAAACGACATATAAATTTTCACTTAGACCGAACGCATTGCCTGCGATATTTGGCGGTGTGGTCGGGATAAGTCGGAAAATTTATGGAGTTTAATATAGTAAACGACAAATAGATTTTTGCTTAAAACGAACGCATTGCCTGCGATATTTGGCGGTGTTGTCGGGATATGGCAGAAAAAATACAGCGTTTACTATAGGTTTGTTGTGACAGCCTGTTAATGAGCTTTGGGGGAGCTTTTATTTTTTTATACAGGAATCAAGTTGAAGATTTGATACGGAGGTCAAAATCATGAACAACAGCAAAAAGATCGCTGTGCTGCTGGCTGCACTTATGGCAGTAAGCATGACTGCCTGCGGAAACAGCGGCAACAATGAAGAAGAAACCAAAACCACCACAACAGCTGCGGCAGTTGAGGAAAGCGAAGTTACCGAAGAGTCGGAGGCTGAGGACGAGTCCAAGGCTGAGGACGCTCCTGTTGAGGATTCCGCTGAAGTTACCGCTGCTGAGGATATCCAGTTCGATGCAGCAAGCTTCACTAAGGACGAGCTCAAAACTGCAAAGCTCACCGAGGTCGCTTCTTTCTCTGCTAAGGGTCTTGAATTCTACGGCGATTTCATCTATTCGCCCGAGGATGAGGAGCATATCACCTGCTACAGCTACAAGGGCGAAAAGCTGGGCGACGGCAATATTATGCAGGTAAACAAGCTTGGCGAGACAGGTCTTTATTCTTATGACATTGTTAAGGATGATATGATCTATGAGGGTCTTATGGACGCTGAGGGCAATATCATTCAGTCCGCTGATAACGGCGTTGGTCTTTACAGCGAGATAAGCGACCGCTTCTTGATGGCATTCTTCCCCGAGGGCGAGACTACCAATGAGGACGAGGCTATCTACTATGTTACAGCTAACCAGTTCAGCTTCCAGCCCAAGGATGAGGATACTCTTTACAAGGGCAAGATAAAGATATATGATGTGGTAAACAACAAGTACCTTGAGAACACCACAACTTCTACCAATACTTCATATATGCCCAAGGGCGATATCGTAAGATTCAGCGATAAGGACAACAATACCGTTTATGTAAACGCTGATGACAAGGTGCTGGATCTGGGTTATGATTATAATCTCGTCGGCGATGATTTCCTTGTTAAGTCCGAAAACGATGTCACCACAGTATATAACCACGAGCTTGAACCTATGTTCACCACAAAGTATATGGTAAACGAGCTCGCTTTCACCACCGATTTCTTCCAGCTGACTGATACCGAGTCCAAGAAGAAGGGTATCATGTACAAGAACGGCGCTATCGTTCTCGAGCCTAAGTATGGCAATATCGAATATGTAGGCAACGGCTTCTTTGCTTATTCCAACGGGGATATAGGCAGCAAGGTAGGTCTGCTGGGTCTTGACGGCACAGAGATCACCAAGGAAGATTACAAGAACATCAGATATTTCGATGTACCCGGCTTCTTCAACGCTGCTAAGGACGATAAGACCGATATCATCGACGAGACAGGCAAGGTCATCGTTGCAGACCAGAATTCAGGCTTCTCTGCGGAGTATGCTTATGTTAAGGACGGCGACGACTACGTACATATGGTATGGAGCAAGGCTAAGCCCGAGCTGAACTTCGGTTCTTCAGGCACATCTCTGGGTCACAATATGCTCTATTCCTCCAAGGAAAAGGCCATCTACGACCAGGTAACAGGCGAAAAGCTCATAGAAGATGCTGAGAAGGCTTACATCTCATATGGCTATCTCGTTGTACTGAACGGCGATGATGCTACGGTTTACAGTGTAGAATAATATCTGAATAAATATATATCAAGGCGAGGACAGGTTCCTCGCCTTTTTGTTTTGCAGGCTTGACATATTGTCAGTTAGATAAAACTAACTAAATCCAGCCCTTTTATCACTGCCAAGTGCAGACCGCCCCGTTAAAGCGCAGGTATAAAAGTTAGATAAAATTAAAAAATTTTTATGAAAAGACTTGATTTAAAGGAGAAAATGTAGTATTATATTATGAGGACAGCTTGACCGGCTGCCAAAAAACCGAAAGGAGTATTTATCAATGATTTATTCGCACGAAGTTGAAACAATGTGCCCTATCGCACAGGGCGTTGCTCACGGCGCTGCTCCGATCCCGGAGGAGGCTAAATGGGTAAAGGCTAAGGAGATCAAGGATATTTCCGGCTTTACACACGGTATCGGCTGGTGTGCTCCCCAGCAGGGTACTTGTAAGCTTACGCTCAATGTTAAGGAGGGCGTTATCCAGGAGGCTCTGGTAGAGACCATCGGCTGCTCGGGTATGACACATTCCGCAGCTATGGCATCTGAGATCCTGCCCGGCAGAACTATCCTCGAGGCTCTTAACACAGACCTCGTATGCGATGCTATCAATACAGCTATGAGAGAGCTCTTCCTGCAGATCGTTTACGGTCGTTCGCAGTCTGCATTCTCCGAGGACGGTCTGGTAGTCGGTGCAGGTCTGGAGGATCTGGGTAAGGGTCTGCGTTCACAGGTAGGTACAATGTACGGTACACTGGCTAAGGGTCCCCGCTACCTGGAGATGACAGACGGCTACGTTACAGGTCTTGCACTTAACGAGGACAACGAGATCATCGGTTACAAGTTCGTAAACTTCGGCAAGATGATGGACTTCATCAAAGCCGGCGATGATGCAAACACAGCCTTCGAGAAGGCACAGGGTCAGTACGGCAGAGTTGCTGATGCTGTTAAGATCGTTGACCCCAGAAAGGAATAAGGAGGATCAGTAAAATGGCATTATTTGAATCTTATGAGAGAAGAGAAAAGCAGATCCTTGCCGTTATCAAGGAGTATGGCATCAATTCCATCGAGGAGTGCGCTGATGTATGCAAGGCTAAGGGTCTTGATATCTATAAGCTGGTAGAGGGCATTCAGCCTATCTGCTTCGAGAACGCTAAGTGGGCTTACACAGTAGGCTGCGCTATCGCTATAAAGAAGGGCTGCACAAGAGCTGCTGACGCTGCTGCTGCTATCGGCGAGGGTCTTCAGGCATTCTGCATACCCGGTTCTGTTGCTGACCAGCGTAAGGTAGGTCTGGGTCACGGTAACCTGGGCAAGATGCTGCTGGAAGAGGACACAGAGTGCTTCGCTTTCCTGGCAGGCCACGAGTCTTTCGCTGCTGCTGAAGGCGCTATCGGTATCGCTGAGAAGGCTAACAAGGTAAGAAAGAACCCCCTGAGAGTTATCCTCAACGGTCTGGGCAAAGACGCTGCACAGATCATCGCTCGTATCAACGGCTTCACATACGTTGAGACTGAGATGGATTACCACACAGGCGAAGTTAAGGAAGTATTCCGCAAGGCTTACTCCGAGGGTCTCAGAGCTAAGGTAAACTGCTACGGTGCAAATGATGTTACCGAGGGCGTTGCTATCATGTGGAAGGAGAACGTTGACGTTTCCATCACAGGTAACTCCACTAACCCCACACGTTTCCAGCACCCTGTTGCAGGTACATATAAGAAGGAAAGAACCGATGCAGGCAAGAAGTATTTCTCTGTTGCTTCGGGCGGCGGTACAGGCAGAACTCTGCACCCCGATAACATGGCAGCAGGCCCTGCTTCCTACGGTATGACCGATACAATGGGAAGAATGCATTCTGACGCACAGTTCGCAGGTTCTTCTTCCGTTCCTGCTCACGTTGAGATGATGGGTCTCATCGGCATGGGCAACAACCCGATGGTCGGTGCAACAGTTGCTTGCGCAGTTGCTGTTGAAGAGGCTATGAAGGGCTAAAATACGTGGTTTTCTGAATTT
>CADALT010000019.1 GCA_902788785.1 uncultured Ruminococcus sp. | reverse complement strand
GGATAGGTAAATAATTTAACCAATAAACGAACAATCCTAAGAAGGAGGAAAAACAATGAAAAAACGAATTATTGCAGGTGTAGCAGCTTTGCTAATGGTGGCTTCCATAGCTCCGGCAAACAGCTATAATGTATTCTCACCTGCATTGATCTCAGCATCGGCAGCTACAACAGAGCTCGAAATGAATGATGCTACAGTAACGATCACAGTAAATGGCGAAAATATTACTATCACGGTAAGAAACTCAGATCCAAAAGGCTCAAATGGTCTGCAAAGATTCCTAGGAGTTCCTTACAATACTACTGATCTCCACATCAATATGGAACCTTTGAGAAGTGCTTGTGAAGAAGCAGCCGGCGGCAGCCTTGAAGGTAAGAATGTCATACTTGCAGCTCCTGATTGGGACAATTATGCTAAATATGCTTCACATATCTATTTTGAGGATGATCTGATAACAGAGGTAGGCGAAAAATTTGCAACTGGTTTCAATAATGTTCTTCAGGATGTAGATTTCGGCTCACATATCACCCGTATAGGTAATGGCGCCTTCAAAGGCGATAATATCCTCCAGGGTACAGGATCCACCACACTGGATCTCTCAGGTATAACATATATCGGTGAAGGTGCATTCGGGGGCTGCGAAAAAATACAGCACCTTACTATGGATAGCGTTGAAACGATCGATAAAAATGCGTTCAGTGGCGCAACAGGTCTTCTGGATGTGGCTTTTCCCGCTACCCTTACCACGATCAATGATAGCGCATTCAAAAGCTGTGAGAACCTCAGCGATGTTGATTTTGGTTCCAATAATCAGCTTACCTCTATCGGAAACAGTGCATTTATGAGTTGTAAAAAGCTCAAGAACATCAAATTTGCTGACGACTATATGAACAGCATTCCCGACAGCGTAACAGATCTGGGTACAAGGGTATTCGAGGGATGCGAAGCTCTCCAGAACTTCAGACTGCCTGATGGTATCGAAGTACTTCCCAGAAGATCATTCTTCGGCTGCTCAAAGCTCAACGACTTTGCATTCGGTACAAGTGTTGAAAACTCCAGATGTGCTGTAATTGACGACCAAGCATTTCAAAAATGTGTAGCACTGGATGAGATCATTCTCCCCGATGTCAATACTACTATAGGTATGGGCGTATTCAAAGATTGTACCATGCTCGAACTGGTCGAGACATCTGATATACTTGAATTTGTCGGTGCAAGCCCATATGAAATCAAAGATGATGTAATTTGGCCTGCTATACAGGAGAGTACAGGTGGTCCATTCCAGAACTGCGAAAAGCTTTCTATGTATCCAAGATCCAGAAAATCTGATTACCAAAAGAACAAGCTCATATTCCCCGATACATATACTGTTATCCAGGACAAGACCTTCAAGGGCTGTATCGGTATCACCGATGTCGAGAGTGAAAATATCACCCATATGGGTATGGAAGCTTTTATGAACTGCGTTTCTCTGACAAAGGTCACAGCTAACGTGCCTATACTCGAAAAGGGTGTATTCTCTAATTGTGTAAGACTTACTGATGTTACTATATCCCCTGAACTGAATGATATCCATGAAGGCGCATTTGATGGCTGCACAGCCCTCACAAGAATAGTCCCCAAGGGTGTAGATGCATCTAAATATGAAGATACTTTCTATATGCCTAAAACACTGGCTGCAATAAGATTAAGAGCTTTCAGAAACTGCTCGGCATTCAAATATCTCACATTTGAAGACGGTTCTCAGTTTGCCATCCTTGGCGAAAGCTCATTTGAAGGCTGCACACATCTGCTGGGTTCCAATGTTAACGGTCAGGCAAATGATACCATCAATATGCCCGAAGGCGTTTTCGAGATCCAGAAAGCTGCATTCAAAAAGTGTAATGCACTCCAGAAGATATACTTCCTTGGTGAAGTAAAGACCATAGGCGATAATGCATTTGAAGAGTGTACAAGCCTTAAAGAAGTAAAAATGAAGGATACTATCACTCAGATCCGTCCTTCCGCATTCTTAAAGTGCTCAAGCCTTGAACATATGCCTCTTTCAATTGATGGCAAGGGCTTCGCATTCTCCAATGTAAAGAATATCTACAGCAGCACCTTCAAGGATTGTAAGGCTCTGCAGGAAGTATATATCCCCGAGTATGTAGAGAATATCGAATCTGAAGCATTCAGCGGCTGTACTGCACTTAAAAGGATACAGTGGGCTAAGGATTCCAGCCTTACCGAGCTTGGCAATAAAGCCTTTGAAAACTGTACCTCACTTGCACTGATCTCTTCTGCTGAAAAAGCAAGTGTCTCCACATTCCCCGACACTCTCGAGAAGATCGGTGATAACTGCTTCACAAAGTCTGCCATCACTAACCTCAAGATAGGCAAGCCTGCAAACGGCAGCAAGATCTTCCTGGGCAAGAATATGCTTCAGGGCAACGAGGCTCTTACAACATTAGATATGTCCGAGACATATACCGATAAGATCCCTGACGGCTTCTGCCAGAATTGTACTAACCTTAAGACTGTTTATGTGCCTGATGCACATATGGCAGAGGTAGGTTCACAGGCATTCAGCAAGTGCTCTTATCTGCATACATTCGGCAAGAAGTCCGATAAGGCAGGCGAGTTCACATTCCCCGACTACATGACAGCTATCAAGGAAAAGGCATTTGAAGAGAACTACTGCATGGAGGTCGTAAACTTCCCTGCAACCACCGACCAGATCTGGCTGTCTATGTTCAACATCCACCTGAAAGGACTGAAGCAGGAGGTTGTTGATACCTATACTCCCCTGAAAAGGATAAATGTTGATAAGAATAACCAGAATTACTGCAGCGTTGACGGCATTCTCTACTCCAAGGATATGAAGAGGATCATGGTTCGTCCTCTCTACATGGAGGGTGACTCATTCACACTGCCTTCAAGCGTTGAAGTTGTCGGCGGCTACGCACTTGCTGCTAACCAGTTCTTGAAGAATGTATATCTGCAGAAGGATCTCAGCAAGCCTTCCGCACTCAAAACTATTGAGGAATATGCTTTCAACGACGATCACAACCTTGAATTTGTTGATTTTGGTTCTAACGATACTGTTGAGCTTGGGAAGAATCTCTGCAACAGAAAAGAAAAGACCACATTCTACGGTGTATCCGGCAGTACAGCTGAAAAGTACGCTGAAAAGAATAAGAGCAACGTTACCTTCGTTGATAACGATAAGGTCGCTAAGACTATCGTATTAAAGAAGTCTAAAAACGACGGCGAGGCTGAGATAACAGGCAAGTTCGCTATCGCAAAGAAGAAGAATTCCTATACCTTCCTGTGCGACCAGTTCGATGGTTCCGGTGCACAGTCTGTTGATACCATAATTTGGGAGTCCAGCAACCCCGAGGTCGCAACTATAGACAATAATGGTAAGCTGACCATCAAGAGTATGGGTACTACTAAGATCACTGCTAAGAATGCAGCAGGTACTGCTTCCAAGACTATCGATGTTGAGATAAACGAAACAGGTGAAGCTAAGTCTGATAACAGCAATGGCGGTACCACATCCAGAAGACCTTCCAATTCAAGCTCAAAGCCTGACAACACATCTTCCAAGTCCGGCAATGACGATTCACAGCCTGATGGCAAGGTAGAAAATCTGGGTGATGTTAACAACGATGGCAACATCAACGTTGCTGATATCGCTCTGGTAGCATCTCACATCAAGGGCATCAAGGCTCTGGGTGATGACGCTCAGAAGCGTGCAGATGTAAACCGTGATACCAACATCAACGTTGCTGATATCGCAACTCTTGCATCTCACATCAAGGGCATCAAGCCTATCAAAAACTAATACAGTTTCTCTGTATAATAGAAAAGGACAGCTTCGGCTGTCCTTTTTTTTTGCATATTCACTTGTTCATCTTATCCACAAACTCATTACCCTTTGCAGTCATCACGACCCACGCAGGTCTTAAACCGCTGCTCAACGCATTTCGTGCCGAGCGTAAATTTGACCATGCACAGCAGTAAAACGGAACCTTTCCCAGCGCCAATACCTCCAGCGCAAGCCTGCTTGTCACCGCAGAAGCTATCCCTCGCCGCCTGTATTCAGGGATAACATCTACCCCTATCTGATACATCTGCTCACAATCCGCCGAACATCCTGCCAGTCCCACTAGCCTGCCCTTGTCATATGCACCGACCGCCAGCACGTCTCTTTCCCTGTCACTAAAGGTCAGACAGTTTTTCCACTGCTCATTATATAACTCTGCAAATCCATCCCTTTGCAGAACTTTAAGCTCAAGTCCGCAGTCCCGAACTTTCAGCTTGTCCACATCAGGCAAAAAGTATTCCGCCATGAAACATACCCTCATATCAAAAGGCGCAAGCAGATCGTTTAATGCATACATATGCGGTGTCTCAAAACAATTATAAAAAGTGTACCTGTTTATGTATTCCGTGACCGCCGCCCTGGTGCGCTCGCTCGTCTGCGCCACTATATTGTTCCCGTATGATACAAGGTCACACTCCAGCGGAAGATCAAGATACCGTCTGGCTTTCGGGTGCTTTTTCGATAGAGTCATCACGTTCCCGCCCGATAAAAAATCCTCTGGCTTGCAGTTCATATCGTATGCAGATTGCTGCAAGGCTGTCTCCATTATCTCCTTGTTTGTCATATTATCTCCTCCATATAGAAATATCCCACACGTATCGCATGGGATATTTTTCTGTTATTCTTCCGCTTCTGTCAGCGAACTTCTGTCATTCTCCAGCTTGAAAGTAATATCAAACTCCTTGCGTCCGCCGTCTATCTCACGCACCACATGACAAGTAGCCTCGTCACCGGGCTTCAAACCGCTGACAAATCGTGAGAAGTCATCTATCTCCGTGACATCTGTGCCGTTGATAGCTGTGATGAGGTCGCCCTCTTTTAGGTCTGTGTTCGACACATCACAATTAGGATCAATGCTGTCGATCTTCAGTCCGGGAGTCGCACCTGTCAATTCGGCAGTTTCCTTGGATATGGGCACATAGGTTATGCCTATCCTTGCCCTGCCCTGAACTTCGCCGTACTCCATCAGGTCTTCGACGATCTGCTTTGCATCGTTGGTGGCTATGGCAAAGCCTATGCCCTCATAGTCCACATCAGCCAGCTTCGATGAGGTTATGCCTATTACCTGCCCCCACATATTGAACATCGCACCGCCCGAATCGCCCGGGTTTACTGCCGCATCGACCTGTATGCACTTTACCTGTATGCCGGGGCTTTGGGGCGAAACTATCCTGTTGGTACCGGATACTATGCCCTTTGTCAGTGAATGTCTGTATCCTGCGGGGCTTCCCACACATACCACATCTTCGCCCAGCTTAACCTGATCCGAGTTGCCGAACTCCGCAGGGGTGAGCTTAGGTGCAGGTATCTTTATTACCGCAATATCAGTCTTTGGGTCCGAGCCTATGACCTCAGCCGCATATTCCCTGCCGTCGCTGAGCACCACCTTTATGCCCTGTGTACCCTTATCCACCACATGGGCGTTGGATACTATATATCCGTCCTCGCTGATGATTATTCCGCTGCCCTTTCCCATGGGTATCAACTCGGATTTTTCAGAGAATATATCCAGCGATACCACCGAAGGTCCGCAGATCTCCGCAATGCCCTGTGCAGTATATCTGCCCTTTTCGTCTTTCAGTTCGTCATCCGCCTCGGGTCGGTCTTTTACAGGCATAGTGAAAGTCATATGCTTGCCGCCCGTGACAAGGTTCGATATAACGCCTCGTCCCCTTGCGCTCACACAAGCTATCCCGAAGCCCACTGCGAGGAACACCACCGACATCAGCATATTTGCGGCAATGCGCCTGCCCCTGCCCTTTTTGGGACGCTTATCCACCTCGGGCAAAGTCAGACCCTTCCAGAAATCCTTATCGACTATCTCATCTTCATCAACCGAACCCTCGGGCATGGTGAAAAAGTTTTTGCTGTAATCCGATGCGTCCTCGGAATTTTTCGCCAATTCCTCCGCAGCCTCCGTAATATCCTTCACAGGTGCTTCCTGCGCCTCTGTTATCTTATCCTCTATATCCAAGTACCTCACCTCTTGTTCTGTATACCGTCTTCCTGCTCGTCCTCTTCGTCGGAAATATCGTCCACTATCATACTCAGCTCTACGGTGTAGTCCTTTTTACCATCACCTTTAGCCGTGATCTTCATGCCGTCCTCAAAGGGCAGTATCTCGGGCACTTCACCCTTTCTGCCCCTGTCAGCCACAACCATGAAATTCCCGTCCTCATCGCAGCACAGCGCATAGTAAAGCTTTGGTATGCGCAGCTCAAACAAACTGCACGTATATAATCTGTACAAAAGCTCCTCGTCCCGTTCGTGTATGTACACCCTGAGCTGTACACCCTCAAACGCCCTGCCCTGCGCAAATCCACGCTCTGCATATATCTTTTGGAACTTTTCCTCGATCTCCTGCTTTTTCATGGCACTGTATATCATGTACCCCAGCGAAATCCACCCGGGGTCAGCAAAACACAGCAGCGCCAGATATTTCTTAGGTGTCAGCAGAAACCCAAAAGCTATCAGCAGCCCTCCGCACAGAGGTACACCGCTGCTGCCTGCAAAATGTGCGGCATATGTCATTATAATAAAGAACAGCCCCACCGCACAGACCAGCAGTCCTGCACCGTAGTTCATGATAAAATCGTTCATGGACGTTCTCCTATCCCGACTCAAAGATCACACTATTACGGAATTTCCTGAAATTGTTTTCGTATAATTAAAGGGAGATGCCGATACAGCACCCCCCTGTCTCTGCATTACGCTATCATTCGCTCTTCTTAGAGTTTTTGCTTTTTGCAGCTTTGCTCTCGGCTTTGGTCGCTTTAGCCTCAGCCTTTGCAGCCTTGCTTTCAGCTTTGGTAGCCTCAGCCTTTGTTGCCTTGGCATCAGCCTTGGTAAGTTTCGCATCAGCCTTCGGTATGGTGAAAGTAAACTCCGTAAACTCACCTTTACGGCTCTTGACCATTATCTGACCGCCGTGTATCTCAATGATCGAACGAGCGATATTAAGACCCAGTCCCAGACCCTGCGCATGGATACCTCTCGACTTATCGGTCTTATAGAATCTGTCGAACACCAGCGGAAGTTCGTCCTCCGCCAGACCTTCGCCGCTGTTTCGTATAGTTACCGATGTGCCCTCCGTATCCTCTGCAAAGGAAAACTCGATATATCCGCCCTTATCCACGAACTTTATAGCGTTCTCGATAAGGTTGTACATCACCTGATGTATCAGGTCAAGGTCAGCATACAGATTTATCCTCTGCACGTCCAGACCACGTATCTCGATATTCTTTTCCTCTATCCTGGGCTCAAAGGTCAGCAGTGTATCGAGTATCGGCTCAGTCACCGCAAAATTAGTCTTGTTAGGCTCAAGTTCGCCTGCTTCTATTTTTGCCAGGTTGAGCATACTCTTTACAAGTCTTGTAAGTCTTGCGACCTCCGAGGAGATTATCCTCAGATAATAAGTCTGCTGCGACTTTGGTATCGTTCCGTCAAGCATTCCGTCCACGAAACCGCCTATGGAGGTCATGGGCGTTCTCAGCTCGTGCGATACATTGGCAAGGAAGCTGTTACGCATGGTATCATAGCTTTTCAGGTTTGCCGCCATCTCGTTGAAAGCCGTGCTCAACTGGTCGAACTCTTTCGTGTTATACTCGGGCAGCGTCACCGAAAAGTCGCCCGAACCCAGCTTTTTAGCGATCTCTGCGACCTCGGTTATAGGCGATGTCAGCTTCAGCGTAGCAAAATACACCAGGAACATGACCACCACCAGCACGCCGATGGCAGACACCATGAATATCTCCATGATATTCTGCGTATAACTGTCCTGAGTGGATTTTGGAGAATACGCCAGCACATAGTACAAAGGTCCGTTCGCCTGGAATGATACGCCCATGATATGGCAGACCTCTTCCGGATCACTGCCCAGCTTTGAATACTGATACCTGCCCTCGCTGTCGAACTTTGAAAGCAGATCCTTATCTATCCAGACTTCGCTTTCATCCGACTTCTTTTTGCCATCTTCGATATTCTCGCCGCTGTCATCCGTATTTTCGCTGTTATCATCAGGATTGCCCCTATTGCCGCCTGTGTTAGCAATAACATATCCGTCGCTGCTGCATATGAGATAATCCGCATTGCTTGCGATAGAATAGTATTTCAGCTCCGACCTGACATCATTAAGATACCCGTCGGGCTCTTCGAGCATTTTTTCCTTCGTATAATCACGAAGAGCCTTCGCATCTTTCAGCATAAGGCTCTTTTTAGAATCCAGAAAGTACCTTGTAGAAACAAGCAGTAATACTGTTCCTAAGCAACAAAAGCTTATCAGTATTACTGCTGAGCATATCGCAAAGTACTTTGTAAAAATACTTCTGCCTTTATTCATTATTTTCTGCGACTTCAAACTTGTAGCCTACGCCCCAGACAGTCTTGAGCGCCCACTTGTCCGAAACGCCTTCCAGCTTCTCACGAAGTCTCTTTACATGAACGTCGATAGTTCTTGAATCACCATAGTATTCAAATCCCCATACTTCGTCCAGCAGCTGATCTCTGGTGTAAACTCTGTTCGGGTTGGATGCCAGATGGAACAGCAGTTCCAGCTCCTTCGGAGGTGTATCCAGTACCTGACCGTTTACTCTCAGCTCATATCTTGTCATGTTTACAGACAGCTTGTCATACTTGACTTCCTTGATCTCGCTCTCCGCAGAGGACTGACCAACTCTTCTGTAAACTGCCTTGATCCTCGCAATAACTTCCTTTGTGTCGAAGGGCTTGACTATGTAGTCATCCGCACCCAGCTCAAGACCCAGTACCTTATCAAAGGTCTCTACCTTAGCTGTTATCATGATTATCGGCACATTAGACTTCTTTCTGATCTCACGACATACCTGCCAGCCGTCGATACCGGGCAGCATTATATCCAGCAGAATGATATCAGGCTTGAGTGCGTTGAACTTAACGACAGCCTCTTCACCATCATGCGCCAGGATAACGCCGTAGCCGTCCTTCTCGAGATAAAGACGAAGCAGCTCACAGATATTCTTATCATCATCAACTACCAAGACTCTTCCCAGTGACATATCCATCTTCCTTTCATCGGCTCAGCCACGACCCGGACTGTAGCACTTTACTAGCGCTGCCTTGTTCACCAAAAGACAGCAAATTAAAAGAAATTAAATTGTTGCAATAATTATAACAAATTTACAATCACAATGTGTGTCTATTCTGTTAACTCACCATAAATTTTTATTGAAAAGTACAAAATTTATAGCCAGAGTTCACAAAACTGCAAATCTTGTCGGATAGCTGCCGATAAACGAAACGTATTCGCTTCAACCATCCGTCTTACGGAATATTAACCCGCAGGACATAATTATATATATCAACTTCTTCATATTATTATAACACATATTTCGACTTATTAACATACACATTAGGCTAAAACTTTTTAAATCGTCTAACCGAGCTTTTGTGCAATTCTACAAAAATACCTTATATATATTGCAATTTAAAAAAATCGTGGTACAATATAGTTAGCACTCGACGAGGAAGAGTGCTAACACCATCCAAACCAAAATATTATTTACATATAAGGAGGAACTTCATTATGAACATCAAACCACTTATGGACAGAGTAGTCATCAAGATGACCGAGGCTGAAGAGACAACAGCAAGCGGTATTATCCTCACAGGTGCTGCAAAGGAAAAGCCCCAGATAGCAGAAGTCGTAGCAATAGGTCCCGGCAAAGAGGGAGTTATTATGAGCGTCAAAGTAGGCAATAAGGTGCTGGTTTCCAAGTACAGCGGCACAGATGTAAAGGTAGACGGTCAGGATTATACCATCGTTAAGATGGAAGATGTACTGGCGATCGTTGAATAATATCAAAGTACGGAAATAGAATGAATTTTATATAATGGAGGTTTTTTATCATGGCTAAGCAGATAATCTATGGTGAAGAAGCAAGAAAAGCACTTCAGGCAGGTATCGACCAGCTGGCAGATACCGTTAAGATAACACTGGGACCCAAGGGCAGGAACGTAGTTCTCGATAAGAAGTTCGGTGCTCCCCTCATCACAAACGACGGCGTTACCATCGCTAAGGAGATCGAGCTCGAGGACGCTTTCGAGAATATGGGCGCACAGCTCGTTAAGGAAGTTGCTACCAAGACCAATGACGCAGCAGGCGACGGTACTACCACAGCTACCCTGCTCGCACAGGCACTGGTAAGAGAGGGCATGAAGAATATCGCAGCAGGCGCTAATCCTATGATCCTGAAAAAGGGTATGTCCAAGGCAGTCGATACTGCTGTTGACGCTATCATCAAGAATTCCAAGAAGATCGAAGGCAGCAAGGAGATCGCAAGAGTCGGCGCAGTTTCCGCTGCTGATGATACCATCGGTCAGCTGATCGCTGAGGCTATGGAGAAGGTAACTGCTGACGGCGTTATCACTCTTGAAGAGTCCAAGACAGCTGAGACCTACAGCGAGGTCGTTGAGGGTATGCAGTTCGACAGAGGCTACCTCTCCCCCTACATGGTAACAGATACAGATAAGATGGAAGCAGTTCTGGACGATGCTCTGGTACTGATAACCGATAAGAAGATCGGCAATATGCAGGATATCCTTCCCCTGCTGGAGCAGATCGTAAAGATGGGCAAGAAACTCCTCATCATCGCTGAGGACGTTGAGGGCGAGGCTCTCAGCTCCCTGATACTCAATAAGCTCAGAGGTATCTTCACCTGTGTTGCTGTCAAGGCTCCCGGCTTTGGCGACAGAAGAAAGGAAATGCTCCAGGATATCGCTATCCTCACAGGCGGCGAGGTCATCTCCACAGAGCTGGGTATGGAGCTTGCTGATACTACCATCGAGCAGCTGGGTAATGCAAGACAGATCGTTGTCCAGAAGGAGAACACCATCATCGTAGGCGGTGCAGGCGACAGCGCAAATATCCAGGATCGTATCCACCAGATCAAGGGTCAGATCGAAACCACAACTTCCGATTTCGACAGAGAAAAGCTCCAGGAAAGACTGGCTAAGCTCTCAGGCGGTGTTGCAGTCATCAAGGTCGGCGCAGCTACCGAGGTCGAGATGAAGGAAAAGAAAATGCGTATCGAAGACGCTCTTGCAGCTACAAAGGCAGCTGTTGAGGAAGGTATCGTTGCAGGCGGCGGCACAGCACTCATCAATGCAATGCCTGCTGTAAAGACTCTGGTAGAGGGTCTTGAAGGCGACGAGAAGACAGGCGCACAGATCGTTTACAGAGCACTGGAAGAGCCTCTGAGACAGATCGCAGCAAACGCAGGTCTTGAAGGCAGCGTCATCATCGACAATATCGTTCGTTCGGGCAAGACAGGCTACGGCTTCAATGCGTACAGCTCCGAGTATGTTGATATGATACCCGCAGGTATCGTTGATCCTACCAAGGTAACAAGAAGTGCGCTCCAGAATGCAGCTTCCGTTGCAGCTATGGTGCTGACAACAGAAAGCCTCGTTGCTGACAAGAAGGATCCCGCAGCAGATGCAGCTATGGCAGCAGCCGCAGCAGGTGCAGGCGGAATGGGCGGTATGTACTAATATCACCAAACTGAATATCCAAAGCCGTCGGTGGTCTCATCGGCGGCTTTTTTGTTGACAACCGTATTTTTTCGTGATATAATGAATTTGGTGTTGTTTTGGTGGAATTTTAATATTCTAAGGAGGATATTTAATGAAAACGAAAAACCTTTTAGCCGGCGCACTCGCATTGACACTCGTGTTCTCAAACGGAGTGATCCTGCCTGTTCTGCCGAATGTTGACAGCGCTGTCGTGGCAAGTGCCGCAAGCGAAAATGTAAAGCTCGATGGTGATACCCTTGTCCTCAGCGGAAACGTGACCGCTGAAGATATCCTGCCATACTCCGTATCCAATGGCAATGATGTGCATGAAAAGGTCAAAAAAATAATCGCCAAGGAAGGCACCGTCCTGCCTGCGGACTGCACCAAGTTTTTCTTTGATTTTCCTAAGTGTACAGAGATCGACCTGTCCAAGGCAGATACTTCAAAAGTGACCAATATGTCCAATATGTTCGGTTTCTGCTTCGATCTTCAGTCCATCGACATAAGCGGTTTTGATACTTCAAAAGTAACCGATATGTCCTATATGTTCGATAAGTGCGGTAAACTTGCCAATATTGATGTGAGCAGCTTTGATACCTCAAAAGTAACAAATATGGAAGGTATGTTCCATAGCTGTAATTCACTTGCCTCGGTCGATGTCAGCAAGTTTGATACTTCAAAGGTAACTAACATGGCTCAGATGTTCGCAGGCTGTGCGTTAAAGAGCATTGATCTTAGCAAGTTCGATACCTCAAACGTAACGGATATGACAGCTATGTTCGATGGCTGTGATTTTACCGACCTTGATGTGAGCGCTTTCAATACATCAAAGGTAACAAGCATGGCAGGTATGTTTGAAGATAATGATAAGCTTACCTCCCTCGATCTGAGCAGCTTTGATACTTCAAATGTAACGAATATGTCCGGTATGTTCGGTCACTGCAGCTCACTTACCTCTCTCGATCTTAGCAAGTTCGATACATCAAATACATTCAGCATGACAAATATGTTCGATCACTGCACTTCGCTAAAGTCCATCGACCTCAGTTCATTTGATACTGAAAAGACAGATGGTATGGGCGGTATGTTCTCTTATTGCAGTTCGCTTGCCAATATCGACCTGAGCAGCTTTGATACTTCAAATGTAGCATTTATGGAGTATATGTTCGATCACTGCTCTTCTCTCAAGTCCATCGACCTGAGCAAGTTCAATACCTCAAAGGTATTGCATATGGAATATATGTTTTCAGGCTGCAGCGCTCTTACCAAACTTGATCTGAGCAGTTTTGATACCAATAAACTGATCGATATAAATCATATGTTTGCTGACTGTACCTCTCTTACTACCATCATAGTATCAGATAAGTGGAACTCTGATAATATCGATAAAACCTATGAGGCTTTCCGCAACAGCAGCAAGCTTGTGGGCGGCAACGGTACCAAAAACGATGACAGCACAAATTATGATAAGATCGGCAGAGAGTATGCTCGTATAGATACCCCCAAGACCCCGGGCTACTTCACAGCAAAAGCATCGGATAAAAACTCAAATACTGCCCTGAACGGCGATGCGAACTCCGACGGAAAAATAAACGTCGCCGATATCGCTGTAGTCGCTTCCCATATCAAGGGCATCAAAGCCCTGACAGGCGATAAGTTCAAGGCTGCCGATGTCAATAACGATAATAACCTCACCGTTACCGATATCGCTATGATAGCTTCACATATCAAGGGCATCAAAGCTCTCAGCTGATACGTACAGTGATATATCTTATCCCGCAGGATGCTTTATCGTGTCCTGCGGATATTTTCACCCGAAAGGTCTTGACATCGGGGGAAATATGTTATACAATATATGTGTATGTATATATTTTATTTAAGGAGAATGTCACCATGAAAAATACCGAAAAGACAATGGAAAAGATCGTCGCTCTCTGTAAGGGCAGAGGCTTTGTTTACCCGGGCAGTGAGATCTACGGCGGTCTGGCAAATACCTGGGATTACGGTCCCCTCGGCGTTGAGCTGAAAAATAATATAAAGGATGCCTGGAGGAAGAAATTCGTTCAGGAGAATAAGTATAACGTGGGTCTTGACTCCGCTATACTCATGAATCCCCAGACATGGGTGGCTTCGGGTCATCTGGGCGGCTTCTCCGACCCTCTGATGGATTGCCGTGAGTGTAAGACAAGACACCGTGCAGATAACCTCATCGAGGATTTCGACGGCACTAACGTTGCAGGCTGGTCCAATGAGCAGATGATGGACTATATCAAGGAGAAGAATATCCCCTGTCCTAACTGCGGCAAGCATAACTTCACAGATATCCGTCAGTTCAACCTGATGTTCAAGACTTTCCAGGGCATCACCGAGGACTCCAAGGCAGAGCTCTACCTGCGTCCCGAAACTGCACAGGGTATATTCGTAAACTTCGCTAATATCCAGAGAACTACCCGTAAGAAGGTTCCCTTCGGCGTAGCTCAGGTGGGTAAGAGCTTCCGTAACGAGATCACTCCCGGTAACTTCATATTCAGAGTAAGAGAGTTCGAGCAGATGGAGCTTGAGTTCTTCTGCAAGCCCGGCACCGACCTCGAATGGTTCCAGTATTGGAGAAACTTCTGTAAGGAGTTCCTGCTGAGCCTGAATATCAAGGAGGAGAATATCAGGCTGAGAGACCACTCCGCTGAGGAGCTTTGCTTCTATTCCAAGGCTACCACAGACTTCGAGTATCTCTTCCCCTTCGGCTGGGGCGAACTCTGGGGCGTAGCTGACAGAACAGACTATGACCTGACCCAGCATATCAATACCTCGGGCAAGAGCCTTGATTACTTCGACCCCGAGACTAACGAGAGATATATCCCCTATGTTATCGAGCCTTCTCTGGGCGTTGAGAGACTGTTCCTGTCCATCGTCGTAGAGGCTTATGACGAGGAAGATATCGGTACTCCCGAAAAGCCCGATGTAAGAACAGTTATGCACCTGCACCCTGCTCTTGCACCTTTCAAGGCTTGCGTACTGCCCCTCTCCAAAAAGCTGGGCGAACAGGCAGGCGAGCTGTATGATACACTCGCTAAGCACTTCAGCGTTGATTATGACGAAACAGGTTCCATCGGTAAGAGATACCGCCGTCAGGACGAGATCGGTACTCCTTACTGCATCACCTACGATTTCGATACAGCTGAGGATGGCTGCGTAACTGTCCGTGACAGAGATACTATGGAGCAGGAAAGAGTAAAGATCGACGAGCTGGTCGATTATATCAGCAAGAAGATCGCATTCTAAGATGAGCTGACCCCGTATACTCTACGGGGTCTTTTTACCTGTTTACTGCATTCGCTCTTTCTCCTCACGGAAAGCTTCAAGTATGCGCTCCTCGATCTCGGTGCGTGCCTCATGGGTTATGGGATGTACTATGTCACGGTATTCCCCGTACTCGTCCCTGCGGCTGGGCATCGCCACAAACAGGCGCTTGTCCCCCTGTACTATCTTGATGTCGTGTACCGCAAATACATCGTCGAACGTCACACTGACTATGCCCTTGAGTCTTCCGTTTTCCATAAGTTTCCTTATTTTGATCCCTGTAATATTCATAAAGCGCATCCTTTCATGTATTTATTGCGATTGTTTAAATTTTTCCCACATTTATAATAAATATTCTTTAAAAGCCTTTATTTTTGAAAGAATTTGCAGTATAATATAATAGAAAATATGTTTGTATTATTCGCCGTTCCTTAAAGTTTGTAAACATAAATGGAAAAATTTCAAATGTTTAAGCAAATGGTTCGGCAGTCTGGGAGGGTCCGATCATCATGAGTCCAAAGCTGACAGAAGAACAGCTTAATAGTATAAAACGAGTTCATTTTATAGGTATCGGCGGATCGGGTATGTATCCGCTGGCACAGATCTTCCACTCTAAAGGTTATGAGATCACCGGATCTGATAATAACGAGACCGAAACTCTCGAAGCCGTAAGAAAACTTGGCATAAAAGTTTTCTTGGGTCAAAAGGCTGAAAATATCGAGGGTGCGGAACTTATAATATATACAGCTGCCATCATGGCGGATAACCCCGAACTCATCGCCGCAAAAGCCAGCGATGCCATCGTCTGCGAAAGGGCAGAGATATTGGGCGTTATCACAAGCTGGTACGAAAATGCCGTTTGCGTATGCGGCACCCACGGCAAGACCACCACATCTTCCATGATAACCGAGATATTCGTAGATGCAAATGAGGATATAAGCTGCGTTATCGGCGGCAAACTGCCAAGCATAGGCGGTTCGGGCAGATCGGGCAGCTCACAGACCATGATCTGTGAGGCTTGCGAGTTCGAGGACCATTTCCTTAAACTCTACCCGGATTGCGCTGTTATACTCAATGTCGATGCCGACCATCTGGAGTATTTCAAAACTATCGAGAATATTATCAAGAGTTTCCATAAATTCGCCGAAATGGCAACCAAAGCCGTGATATATAACGGCGATGATGCCAATACCCTTAAAGCTGTCGAGGGCATCTCGGGCAAACAGCTCATTACCTTCGGCTGGGATAAGAAGAATGATTATTCCGCCGAGATAGTGAAAAAAGAGGGTCTTGTGACTACCTTCAAGGTTTTCTTTAAAGGCGATGAAGTCGCTGAGATGGAGATAAATGTTCCGGGCGACCATAATGTCCTCAACGCTTTGGCTGCCATAGCTGCCGCAAGATATTCAGGTCTTGACTTCGCAGCTGCCGCTAAGGGACTCTCAAACTTCCATGGCGCTATCAGAAGATTTCAGCTGATAGATAAGGTGGGCGGCGTTACCATCGTCGATGACTACGCTCATCACCCCAAGGAGATCGAGGTAACTCTGCGTGCGGCAAAGGGTCTTGATTTTAAAAGAGTCTGGGCAGTCTTCCAGCCTCTGACCTACTCCAGGACAGAGATACTTATGGATGATTTCGCAAGGGCGCTGGAAATAGCAGATATCTCCGTCATCACCGATATAATGGGCAGCCGTGAGAAAAATATCCACGGCATCTACAGCGAGATGCTGGGCGAAAAGACCGCTAATGCAGTCTGGTTCGATACCCCCCACGAAATAGCTGATATGCAGACCGCAGAACAGAAAGAGAAAAACTTCGCAGAATGTGTCGATTATATCGTTAAAAACTGCGAGGCGGGCGATATAGTTATCACCCTCGGCTGCGGCGATGTCTATAAGCTGGCTAAAATGCTGGCTGCAAAGCTGAAATAAACGGCGGAAAATTCCATGTCGTTTGCATAAAAAGATGACCGACGAAAGGAGAGATCCGATGAAGGTAACTGAGAACGAACGCAAAGTATTCGATTTCATAAAGACCAGAGTCGAAGAAGGGTACCCCCCTACGGTCAGAGAGATCTGCACACACTTCGGCTTCAAGTCCACCTCCACCGCCCATCGCTATATCAAGACCCTTACGGCAAAGGGCTTCCTTGAAAAAAGCGATAACCGCAACCGTGCCATCAAACTTGTGGGCGGCAACGGAATGCTGATACCGCTTGTGGGTACCGTAACAGCAGGTACTCCCATAACGGCTATAGAATATGTCAGCGAATATATCAGCTTCCAGCCGTCAAGAAGCTACGCTTCACAGCTTTTTGCGCTGAAAGTCAGGGGCGAGTCCATGATAAACGCAGCCATACTCGATGGCGATATCGTGGTGGTCGAACAAGGCAGCTATGCCGAGAACGGCGATATGGTCGTGGCTATGGTAGATGGTCAGGACGCTACGGTAAAAACATTTTATAAAGAAAACGGGCATTTCAGGCTCCAGCCCGAAAATGATACTATGGAACCTATTATTGCCGACGATGTGGAAATACTCGGTAAAGTTGTCGGTGTTATCAGATATATATAAAATTATAGGGATGTCAAGGTCTGTATAGGGACAGATCTGTTATAAGGGAATTATGAAAGGGGCTGATGACTGAATGAATACCACGTGCAAATTCTGTGGAGCATCAGTAGACAGCTCAGAAAAATTATGTCCGGGATGTGGTAAAGTTATGCCAGCCTACAGAGGTTCGGAAGCAGTATTCAAAAGTCAGTTCTCCAGCGGAGACAGAGGCGACGGTCTCACAGCGTCAAGATTAAAGGCACAGACACCGTATGCCGCAAACCGTTCGGGCAGGATGATGGACAAGCTCGACGAAAATTATGGCACACCAAAGGCTCATAAAGTCCATTCGTTGGATAATATCGAGATAGATAAGGATAAGACCCGTGCCTTTACCGCTTCAGTCGGCAGCGGTAAAGATAAGACACGCAGTATTGTGGGTCCGGGTTTTGCAAACTTTATCAAGTTCATAATCATAATCATCGTAGGCATGGGACTGTATATCGCAGGCAGCATATTCAGGATCATGAACACAGGATATAATTTCAAGCTGAGTAAAGATGTCGAAGTAGCAAGCAGCTACAGCAAAGCTTTTAATAACTATTTTGAAGAAAAACACTGGGGCTTCGACCTCAGTAAAAATGCCGTCACTTTCAAGGGCAAAAACCGTGACGGTGTTGAATATTCGATGGTCTTCGGCAGATCACCCGATGGTCAGACCGCTGTTAAGGAGCTTTCCATCGACGGTGTCAAGAAGACCGAGCTCGACGGCGACATAATGAACGATTATATAATAGTCATATTCACCGATAAGGGCGTTATCCAACACGCTTCCGCCCTGGGTAAAGGTGTCACCGAAAGTTCGATATAATGATCTATTAGTATATTTTACAGGCGTTTGTATCTGAACGCCTGTTTTTTTCTGCACTTTTGTCTTTACATTTTTTAAAAGATATGTTATAATTACCATGTACGTTTATTTAAAACCATTTATCATTTAACGATTGGAGAATAGATATGATAATGAATTCGCTGTGCGCCTTGGCGCTGGGCTTCGTACTGGATATGATGCTCGGCGACTTAGGCGGCAAGTTCTACCCGATAAATGCAGTCAAACGTCTGGTCAAACTCCTTGAGAATGCCCTGAAAAAAGCTTACCTCGATTCCCCCGAGGCACAGAATATGGCAGGCATAATGCTGGTCGTCATGACTTTGCTCATATGCATGGGTGTAAGCGTGGCTGTGCTGTTTCTCTGCTATAAGATAAGCGTTATCTTAGGCATCATTGCAGAAGGTGTGCTGTGCTGGCTCTCCATGTCGGGAAGAGACCTGCGCCGCAACTTACAGAGCATTTTCCGTTCTGTACGAGGAAATAATGTAAATTCCGCCAGAAGATACCTTAAACACATCACCGACCGTGATGTGGACGAACTTGATAACGAGGGCTGCGCTAAATGCGCTGTTGAGACCGCTGCGGAAAATTCCGCCGACTGGATAATCGCCCCAATGTTCTGGGCTTGCCTGTGCGGAGGTCTGGGCGCTGTGTTCTGCAGATGTGTCAATATCATGGATAATACCGTGGGCTTTAAAGATGACAGCAATATACATTTCGGCAAGGTCGCCGCAAAGCTCGATGATGTGGTCATGTTTATCCCCGCAAGACTTGCAGCTATGCTTATCCGCTGGGACGCAGCATTCCTCAAACTTGATAAAAAGGGCGCTGACGAGGTCTATACCCGTGATAAAAGACGTTCCCCCAGCCCCAATTCGGGCTGTACCCTTTCAGCCTGCGCAGGTGCGCTCAATATCAGGCTTGGCGGTGATGAGTCCCGCAACGGTATCATTGTCCGCCGCCAGCGTATAGGCGATGATCTCCACCCCGTTACCGCAGATGATGTCTTCTGGGTAAATCAGCTCATCACAGGCGTTTCCGCAGGCGGTATCCTGCTCGCAGCCTTCATGAGGGTTGCAGCGTACCTTATCTCATTACAGCTCATTAAATTTCTATAATACTTTCAAAGGAGCGGTCGCATAGCGCAGGCTCTGTAAAGAAGTTTTATTCAGACACTTCTGTTGTATCACAGCAGAAGTGTCTTTGCGTTATAAGGTGTCCGCTTTGCGGACATATTTAAATATATCGCCAAAGGCGATACCTTAACTATTCACTATTAGTTATTCATTATTCACTTTTCATTTAGCAGCACGCAGCCGCTCCTTTTATTATGTACGTTAATTATTTTCCGACTGTTTCTCCACTTTGCGCTTCTGTACAATGTAAACTGCCAAAGCCGCCGCACACAGCACCGTGAATATCCCCACCGATACTATGCCTATGGGCTGTTCCGTCCATAAAGTCAATTCCCACCAGAAGAAGAACAGACCGCATAATAATTTCAGCTTGTCAAACAGCGACATAAGCTGTCGTTTTTCCGCCTTTTCTGCCCTTCTGCCCAATATCTCGAATATCGCCAGCAGCACGATACATAATGCGTGCGGTATCACCAGCAGCCTCTTGTCCATATATTCCCCGAAGTTGGCAATATATGCCAGCCCATCATATGCAGGGTCGAAATACAGCTTTTCATCACCCGGCAGCCTGTCCCAAGCCTCAAGCATAAATCCTATACTGCCTGCGGTCATTAACCAAGCCACCAGTCTGCACATCCTGTGCGCTGCCCCTGTGTCCTCGGACTTTTTTACGCCCTTTTCCCTGAACTTTATCCACGTAACTACCTGTGCTGTCAAACCAAATAGCAAAACGTTGCCTAAAACATTTATTATCGGCAACACAGCTTTTACCATCGGTCTCTGTGTCGATACCGACCATGACCATGCAGCGAAATATACGCACCATAAACACAAAAATACGTCCAGCGACAAAGCAGCTTCCGCCCTTAACAGCCTCTCGCCCTTTTCACTGATCCTCAGCCCCATATCCTTTTTTATTATGAAATGGTCAGCCGCCGCTATACCGCCTATGATAAGTCCGCCTATCAGGTGCGGATAAAAACCGTATACCTTCGATGCGATCACATCAAAACTCCCGTCAGGTCCAAAGTGTATGCCTATATTTTCCCCAAGACTTCCCCATCTTATGAGATAATAAACCAGTGTCGCTGCAAGCATCAGCACATTTGCCCAGAACAGTATCCTGTGTAGGATCAATACCTTTTTGTTCATTCCGCCACCTGCTTTCTCTGATTATATTAACAGGCAGCACCATTTTTTGATACTGCCTGCCCATTTTATTTTTTCTTGATCTTGTCGATGTTCTTGTTGATATTATCCTTTAAATTCTCACGGATATTTCCAAGGCTCAGATTTTCACGGAACTCCCTGTACCTTTCAAGGCTGTTGTGCAGCGTGTCCGAAAATCTCAGCGGCACGAAGAAATGTGCAGCACCGCCCTTCGTCTTCTCTCGGAAAGCCTCTATCTGCGCCCTGAGTTCGTCTATCTTGACGATTATGTTGTGTTCCCTTGCAAACTCCGAGATGTTTACCATGTTGTTTATGGATATCCATAGGTCGATGAAAAATACCCCGTAGAAAAGTCCCACAAAAAACGTAAACTGCAAGTTTTTCATCAGCATTTCCACCGTCTGCGTGATGGTCGGGTCAAGGAAGAAACAGTACCCGAAACTCAGCACCAGCCAAAAAAAGCTGTACATCGGGCAGATTATGCCCTGTATGTTCCCCCAGAACTGCGTATAGTCCCAAAGCATTATTTTCAGCCTTACTATAAATATCAGCCCCGTGAAATATTCCAGCGCCGTTATGCACGCTGCCATTATCAGAAAAAGCACCGCTTTGCGAATATAACTGTTCTCGATAGGTATGAATCCTTCCAGCCGCCTGAGCCAGAACAAAAGCAGCAGCGCAAACCCATAAAGCGGTAAATAAGGACCCGTCAAAAATCCCGGGTTGAGCCATTTTCGCTCAACGTTCACAGGGTCAAAGAATTTTCTGTAAAAAAACTCCAGTACCCAGCCTATTATGCTGCCCAATGCAAACAAATAGGCTGTCTGTATAAATGGCAGCATATGTTCCCTCCTTGTTGTCCTTGGTATATATGTCTGTTTTCTTCAATTTCTCTCACTCAATATGTTATCGGATGTCTGTCTTTACAGCCATCACCGCACAGCTTGCAGCCGCATACGGACATTATAGTATCGTGCCTCAGGCATTTCACCGAGCCGCCATAGTTACCATAGTCGTGCAGCCATTCTTTCAGTATATCGTCCTTTATGTCAGCCTTGCACATTTTTGATATGAGCCTTTCAAAGCCGTCAAGTGCATATTCTATATGTTCATGGTTCGGCTGATACATTAACATATCCCATATCTTCTCATCGTAAGTTAGCTCACGGGCGTGCTTTATCGCACCCAGCATGAACCGCTTGTCAGCGTCGAAGCTTTCTTTGTCCCAGGGCATTTTGTCAATATGAAAACCAATTGTACCCAGTCCACGGTAATTCTGATCGCATTCAGCCAGAAAAGCCGTCAGCCTTTTTTCGCTGTCGGTTTTCGCAAGCTCTGAACCGCTTATCAGCATATAGTCGATAAATACGTCCGTCAGCCCGTTTGACATCTTGAAGTCATCGTCACCTAAAGTTATAAGGTTGCCCATATTATTCTCCATAAAACAGCTTTCAGCGTATTTTCTCCCACTCATCACGAGTGATGGCATATGCGTAGGATATCCCGTTTTTCTCATCAGGATACTCCTTCACCTTCTTCATTCCATTTGCTATGGCAGTCGAATATGACGCAATATTCGTATACTTCATGTACGAGTACAGTATATCATAACAGGTATTCTCAAAAGCCCAGTCACGCACCGCCCTTGCGGCTTCCTTCCCGAGCCCCCTGCGCCAATATTTCTTGTGAACATGATAGCCTATCTCGGGCAGCTGTTCACCGTCTATATCCTGTATTGTCAGACCGCAGTCGCCTATCATCTCGCCCGTTTCCCTGAGCACCAGCGCCCACAGACCGAAACCGTACTTTGCATAATTCTCTATATTCCACTGTATCCAACCCCTTACCCTGTCCATATCAAAGGGCTTGGGATAGTGCGCCATAGTCTCCTCATCGGAAAGTATCTCATAAAGCGCATCAAGATCATCCATGGTATACTCTCGCAGTATCAGTCTGTTAGTCTTAATCATATTTTACTCCATTTTAACTGTATTGTCAAGGCAAAAATAAGGCAGAGATAAGACCCTGCCTTATTATTCCATATAATTTTTTTTGACTATTACCAAACCACAGCACCTAATATCACATACAAGCTCTGCGGTGCAAATATTACATACCCGAAGTTGCCGAATAGTTAGGAGCTTCCTTGGTGATGTAAATATCGTGAGGATGGCTCTCCTTCAGACCTGCACCTGTTATGCGTATGAACTTAGCCTTCTCACCCAGCTCGGGGATAGTGTGACAGCCACAGTAGCCCATGCCTGCTCTGATACCGCCGACCAGCTGGAAAATAGTATCGGATACGGGTCCCTTGTATGCAACACGACCCTCAACGCCCTCGGGAACCAGCTTCTTGGAGTTGGTCTGGAAGTATCTGTCCTTTGAACCCTTAGCCATCGCAGCCATAGAGCCCATACCTCTGTATACCTTGAACTGTCTGCCCTGATAGATCTCAGTCTCACCGGGAGCCTCTTCGCAGCCTGCCAGCAGTGAGCCCAGCATAACCAGGTTTGCACCTGCTGCCAGAGCCTTTACTATATCGCCGGAATACTTGATACCGCCGTCAGCGATAACAGGTACACCGTACTCAGCAGCCGCACAAGCAGCGTCATATACTGCTGTGATCTGAGGAACACCGATACCTGCAACAACTCTTGTGGTGCAGATAGATCCGGGTCCTATGCCGACCTTGATAGCATCAGCGCCTGCCTCACACAGAGCTCGTGCAGCCTCTGCGGTGGCAACGTTGCCTGCAATAACGGGTATGTTCGGGAAGTTTGCCTTCAGCTTCTTCAGGCACTCGATAACGTTCTTTGAGTGACCGTGTGCGGAGTCAAGTGCAAGTATATCGACCTGTGCGTCGATAAGTGCGCCTGCTCTTTCAAGGATATCGGTGGTCATGCCGACTGTCGCACCGCAGAGCAGTCTGCCCTTCTGATCCCTTGCGGAATTAGGATACTGTACAGCCTTCTCGATGTCCTTGATAGTGATAAGTCCCCTGAGTATGCCGTCACTGTCAACCAGAGGCAGCTTCTCGATCTTGTGCTGCATCAGTATCTTCTTGGCACCGTCAAGATCAGTATCAACAGGAGCTGTTACCAGATTTTCTCTGGTCATAACATCACCGATCTTCATGCTGAAATCTGTTATAAATCTGAGGTCTCTGTTAGTCAGGATACCCTCCAGCTTGCCGCATCTGTCAACTATCGGCACACCGGAGATCTTGTATTTGCCCATAAGTCCGTCAGCTTCTTCAACGGTCTTGTCGGCAGTGAGAGCAAAAGGATTAACGATAACGCCGTTCTCCGAACGCTTTACCTTGTCAACTTCCTCCGCCTGCTGTATGATGGTCATATTCTTGTGGATGATACCGATACCACCCTCACGGGCAATAGCGATCGCCATCTTGGACTCTGTAACAGTATCCATAGCTGACGTCATGATAGGTGTGTTCAGTACGATATCCTTGGTAAGATGAGTATGGATATCCACCATATCAGGTGTACAATCGGACTCACCGGGTATCAGGAGCACATCGTCAAAGGTAAGACCCTCTTTTCCGAACTTGCTGTTTGCATTAGTATCGAGCATAACATTACCTCCCATAAGATCGTATATATTTTTACTTATAATATCATATAATGATACACGATTTTCTTTGATTTGTCAACCGGTATAATACTAAAAAAATATTAACTTTTTAAAGTCCGAAGTGTTGAAAAAACAGAGCCTCGCCGTGAGACTCTGTTTTAAACTTATGATAAAGCTTTTATGCCTTTTATGTGAGAAGCTATCATGGCAATATCTGTCACATTTACGCTTTTATCACCGTTCACATCTGCCGATAATTCCTGCGCTTCATTAAGAGCCTTAATGCCCTTGATATGCGCCGCTGTGACCGCAATATCCGCCACATTTATCTCCGTGTCACCGTTAGCATCGCCCTTAATGACGGGCTTGTCTTCCTCGGGCGTGGTGGTCTTGTCGTCAGCCTTTGAGCTGTCGTCCTTAGCCTTGTCCGCTGCAGACGAACTGTCAGGCATTTTTGAAGATGTGTCCGCCTTGCTGCTATTATCAGCCTTTGAAGATACATCGGGTCTGGAAGAAGATGATTCTGATTTTTTTGAATTTGTCCCTCCAATTATCCTTGATGAGCTACTTTCGTATTCATAAGAACTTGTAGCCTTTTTAATTTTCGGTATCTCTTTGTTTTCCTTGGTATGACACACCGAACATTCACGAGTTTCTGTACCTTCTTCGTCTTCGGTCGCAAACTTAGTCACTTCCCAATCGCTCCATTTATGACCAAGTGCCGGTATTTCTTCTGTATAGAAATCACCGCATTTACATTTATACTTTCTGATTCCCGGCTCGTCACAAGTCGGTTGTTTCTTAATTATCGGTGTATATGTGTGAACATCAGGATCACCGTGTAGTTCGGTTCGTAATTGTACTTTAAACCCATCTCCACCTTTATCTATAAATTTTTCAGATCGAGGATCTCCATCATCTTCATCAAATACTCCTTCTACATAGTTATTCGGTGTAGAAGTTCTGTCATATGCAAGATATGGTTTAGTATAGTTTTCATCAGAAAAAACGGAATAGCTACTTATTTCACTACAAATACTAATACCTATGTCTTTTTCCACTATCTCTTCCAATGTGTTTTTTAATTTATATTTTATATATATATACTTTGTATTAGATTCTGCATTTTTGTTATGGTGGGGAGCAAGTACAACTGAATCCTCAAAAACAATGTTTTTAAATATAAATCCCTTTAAAGAACTATTGGTAGAATCATTCTTGATATCAGTTTGTGAATAATTGATTTTTTCACATCCGCTCATATCATATATGAAATATTTATCTGATAAATACATTTCTTCCAATTCAACGCTATCGGGATAAAAAAGATTAATTGAGTTTATCTCACCATATAGATTTGTACTTAAGTTACTAAATCCTATTCTATAAAACAAGTCAACTTCGGATAAATCATTATCATTTACACTACTCACTATACGTTCATTAATAGGATAAAAATAGTCTTTAAACTGAATACTGTAAGGTAAGTCATTATCGACTGCATCGTCTGGCGTTCTTCCAGAATGTATAAAACTATATTTATTTCCGTCATTTATTAAATCTACTTTTATTGTATTACCAATAAGAGAAAAATCTGGCATCTCTCTTGCATATAATCCTATATTCAAATACTCTATCTCATTTATATTTGTATTTTCATTGCTACATAAAGATTTATAGTATTCCTCAATAAACTCTCCGGATATACTTGTAGAAATAGTAAAATCTATATCCGTTGGTCTACCGGTACTAACATTTAGCCCCATTTGGTTTAATGAGTTTCTTCTGTCAATATCTTCGTTACCTTTTGAAACTTTGTTGAAATCATCTACATTAAAATCTATGTTAGGATCTACTGCTTCATAATCCAGTCCGTTATAGTCAATTCTTATGGAATAATTCTGCAACTCTGCAACATTTACATTTCCAAATACATATAAACCATTTTCATCTGTATAGGTTGTATACGATACATGTGTCTTATTATTAATTAATTGCACTGATTTTCCACTTATAGGAACATCGACTCTGTAATCATTGTCTCCAATCAGATCACATATCCCATCCCTAGCAGTTATAGTCTTTCCTGATAGACCATCTCTCCATATATACCCTGATAAAGAAACCTTTGAGTTGTTAGTTTCCGCCCCCACTCTCAATCCACCATCAAAAATTGTAAATTTTCCATTAGCTGTTCCGCCCACCCCAAAAAGCAAAGCAAAAGCCGTCAAAAACGCTGTTAGTTTTCTACATTTCATAGGTTAACCTCCTTGTGATTTTTATAGTAATTACATAATATCATAAAAAAATATGTTTGTCAACTATTTTATTATAAATAGTCAACAATATTATTTCCCGTCTGTGGTAAACTAACAGTTGAACGGAGGTATTGATATAGTTGATTTCAGTATAAAACTTAAAGAACTTCGCCTTAATGCAGGTCTGACTCAGCAGCAGCTTGCCGATAGGATATGGGTAACAAAAGCAACCATAAGCTACTATGAACTTTCCGAAAGAGACCCCTCCCCCGAGATCTTGATAAAGATAGCAAAAGCTTTCCATGTCACCACCGATTACCTCCTTGGTCTTGAAGATAAACAGCGTTATATCGACGTAAGCGACCTCGCCGATGATGAGATCGACCTGCTTCAACACACAATAAATATATTAAAAAAAAAGACTATGACAGTTCAGTAGATAAATGTCACAGTCTTTATTTTTTGCAAAAAAATCCGCCCCCCATTTTCAGGAGAGCGGGATCTGATCTTTATCAGAACAACGTCTTGACCGCATCGCATATCTTCGTGGCAATGTACGGATTGTTCATCGTGTACAGATGTATGCCGTCCACATCGTTTGCTATGAGGTCAACTATCTGCGATACCGCATAAGCGATGCCTGCTTCCCTCATGGAAACAGGGTCGTTCTCGTACTTCGACATGATGGTCAAAAACTTCTTTGGCAGCCTTGCATGGCAAAGGGTCGCCATACGTGCAATGGTCTTGGGATTGGTCACAGGCATTATACCTGCTTCTATGGGCACATTTATGCCTGCTATGGCAGCCTTCTCACGGAAAGCGTAGAAATCCTCGTTGTCGAAAAACAGCTGTGAGATCAGCTGTGTGCAGCCTGCATCGACCTTTTCACGCAGGTGCTTGATGTCCTCCACCATCGACCCCGCCTCGGGATGGCACTCGGGATAGCACGCACCAATTATGTTGAAATCCCCCTGCTCCTTGATAAGGCGTATCAGCTCGCTGGCATAGTGGAAATCCTCATGGGGCGGTATATCGGGATTTATATCCCCACGCAGCGCCAGTATGTTCTCTATGCCTGCCGCCTTCATCTCCGTAAGCTCCGACAGGACTTTCTCACGGGTCAGGTTTATGCACGCCAGGTGTGCCACAGGCTCGATGCCGTACTTTTCCTTTATCATTCCGCAAATGCCGATGGTCGCATTGCTGCCGTTGCCGCCTGCACCGTAGGTCACGCTGATAAAATCAGGTTTAAGGGGCGCAAGTCCGTCTATGGTATTGTATATGCTCTCTATGGGTGTATCGCTCTTTGGAGGGAAAACCTCAAAAGAGAGTGTGGTCTTATCCTTAAATAACTCGTTAGTTTTCAATTTTTATCTTTCCTTCCGTATATGTATGAGGTCGTGGACCGTCATTATATCATTTTCTACTAAACCTATATGGATTATATCAGAAAATTTTAATATAGTCAAGCATATTTTTTTGATACCATAATATAGTTTTAAACTATACCATCAGCCGCCAAACTCATACTTGTTCTCCATGATGTTATCTCCGTATATTATTTTTTGGGATACCGCAAATAATCCACATCATTGCCCTCTTTAAATTCAGTCTTTTTAAATCCGTGTTTTATATAGAACCTGACTGCCCTCGTATTATCCTTGTGACAGCCAAGTATTATCGGACGCACTCCGAAATCTTCATATACCTTATCTATAGCTTTCTCCATAGCTTCTCCTCCGATACCCTGCCCACGGCATTTTTTATCAAGCACAAAGCCCATCAGCCGATAGAACGGTTCTTCCCTCAGCTGCGGTGGGTCGGTATCCCATACCAGCGCTTCACCTATCATTATAAGCCCGATGTACTCTCCGTCAGATCTGATAAGATATGTATGACCGATGAGACCGTTTTCAAGCCCATAGTTTGTAATATCCATTATAGTATCTGCTGTATCAACAAAATTTTCAGGAATGTCACTGCGATCTATTGCCCTTGCTTTTTCAAAGTTTTCGGGATTGAGCTGTTCAAAAACAATATTCATACAGACCCCCTCCTTCTTCAGATCATTATAATGATGTTTTGCCTTGAATTTGATTATACATTAAATGGATAATATTGTCAACTCATTCTCCCCTTGAAAAATCAAATAAAATGAGTTATACTTATATTCAACATATAAAGAAAGGAGCTGTCCCGTGAGCAAGATAATAGAATTCGACCCAAGTGTGTTTGAGATAGATAAACGCTCAAAGAACAGTTCTGCCGCACGGACATTCATATCCCCTGATACCGAGGTCTGGGATATAAGCGGCAGCCGCAGGAGCCGCACTCTGCTCGTCAGCGATATGCATTTGCAGAAATATACCGACTACGTGTTCCGCTTCGCCATGACGGGCGGCATCGACCTGTCGCATAAAGGCTCTGTGCAGGTCATGATATTCCCCTCTGCGGACTTTGATAAGGGCTATGCCTATATGACCGAGAACAGCCGCTTTGCACCCACTATAAGCAAGCGTTTCGGTGCCGAGCTTTTGCGTGTGTTCGAGTTGCCTTTCTGCACCGCCGAGTTTGACAGCTGGCGCATCGTGCTTATCTGCGACCGTACCGACGCAAGAATTTTTGCCCCCGAGGATATATCTTCATACTCATACTCCTCCCTCGAAGACCTTACCTGCGAAGAATGGCGCAGCGAACACCGTCCCCCCTCCATGTGGGACGATGATGAGGGTGACCCTCTGGCAGACTATTTCTCCGATAAATTCGATGGCGCCGAAAAAGATCTGAGATCGTTGCAGGAACTCCTCCGCCGTGCAGAAGAAGCTGCAAATTTCTCATTCTTCGATGACGACTGACCCCGACGAGGTGACAGCATGAACGAGATACGCTTTTATATCTCCGAGCATTTGGAATTTGTAGTCATAACACAAGGCATACTGCGGTTTGATGAGCACTGCCATACTAAGAATCTGGTGATCTCCGCCATTCTTTCGGGTACAGCAAAACTCACTCTGAACAAAAAGGAACGCACCCTTTCAAAAGGCGAGGTGTTCTCTCTCCTGCCCTATGAAAATCATTCTATCAAGTCCTCTTCCCCTGTGGATATGGTATCCATGTGCATCTCAAAAGAACTTCTCACGGTCGATGAAGACCGCTTATCTGCGCTATTTACCTCTGCGGTAAATGGTCTTTGGTCAGAGGAAAAGCTTGCCTGCGATGATATAAAACAGCTGCTTATCAGCACCGCACTGACCGTATGCAGTGCGGCACAGGATATAGTCTGCGAACAGGACGAACTGCTTACTTGCGACAGAAACAGACTTGAGACCGCTCCCGAGACCGAAGAAGATATAGAAAGCCTTGCCGAAAATTCCTATATGAGCAAATATCACTATATAAGAAGATTTAAAAGTATAGCAGGGCTTACCCCCAACCGTTTTCGGGTACAGAACCGTATCCGAAAAGCCCAGCAAATGCTGAGAAACGGCAAAGACCTGACCGAGACTGCCCTTGATATGGGTTTCTACGACCAGAGCCATTTCAACAAATACTTCAAGCGCATTGTCGGCATAGCCCCGGGCGATTACATCCGCTCACTGCGCAATTTTTTACAAGAATAAACCGATGCTTTCATGTATAATGTTCTCATGAAAGGAGATGTTTATATGAAAGCATCATTTGAAAAATTTGACAGAGGTACATTCGTATCTCCCTATGGCAGAAAAAACTTTGAAGACCTTGAGTGGAACGCTCACCCCATATTTGAGGGTGTCGAGCTAAAGCATCTGCTAAGCGCAAAAGATACGGGCGGCGAGTTCAGCTACCACCTTGTGCGTATAGCACCAAACAAGTCCATAGGCGAGCATATCCACGAAACTCAGCTTGAAACACATGAGGTCATTGCAGGCGACGGCATCTGCATAAACGAGGGTACTGCCATAAACTACGAATGCGGTGTTGTCACCATACTCAAAAAAGGCACTCCCCACTCAGTCACCGCAGGCAGCGACGGACTCTATATCTTCGCAAAATTCATCCCTGCCCTGTGCTGAACAACACCGACCACAGACCATATTTCTATTGACAATACCTCTATGCCGTGCTATAATTGTTTCCAACATGATCCGAATTTTTGGGAGAAGAAAAATGAGTATATATTATTTAATGGTCGAAGCAAGACCTTGTGCAGACAATGACGAATCAAAAGAATTTGAAGGCGCATTTATAAATTGCTGGGTAAAAGCCAAAGATCAGCGTTCTGCAATAGATTCGGCTAAAAATTATATTGATTCGGAAGGCTGGGAAACTGTCAGTATCGAAGAGGTCGGTTTATCGTGCAGGGATAATTATGAAAATGAACCCGATCTGCTCTCTTGCTATGATTCAGCCTGTAAATACGGGATATCCGCTATCTTTAATACATGGGAACCTGAAGAAGATGTATGATAGCTTTAGTTGACGGTCCATCTCAACAGACAAATACAATGCCCCCGAGCGCTTTTTATCGCTTGGGGGCAAAACTTTTATATGGGCATCTTTTTTATATGGGCATCTTTATTGTATAGATGACCCCTTTATTTTGGTCTTGAAAAAATCAAAGAAGTATGTTATAATTATTCTGAATAAACAGAAAAAGGAGGCATACTTATGGGTCTTATGGTCCCTATGATAACAAGAGCCGCACTGGGCAGAAACGATCTGATAGATAATTACGGCACACAGAATTTTGTGCGCCCGCCTATAAACGACCTTGGGATGCTGATGTCAGGTCCCGGAGCTATGATGGGCAGCGGCATGAACGGCGGAATGATGAACGGTATGATGGGCGGCATCAACCAAAGTACGGTAAACGGCTTTGTGGCAGGTGCGGCAGTGGGTGCCATTGCAGGCAATGCCATGCAGAACGGCGGTCTTAACGGCGGAAATATAATTGACCACCCTCAGAATAATTATCCCAATAACAACTACAACAACCAACCACAGAACAACTTCCCTAACAATAACTACAACAACCAGCCACAAAACAACTTCCCTAACAACAACTACAACAACCAACCCCAAAACAACTTCCCCAACAACAACTACAATAACCAGCCACAAAACAACTTCCCTAACAACAACTACAACAACCAGCCACAAAACAACTTCCCAAACAACAACTACAACAACCAACCGCAAAACAACTTCCCCAACAATAACTACAACAATCAGCCCCAGAACAACTTCCCCAACAATAACTACAACAATCAGCCGCAGAACAACATTCCAAACAACAACTATCAGCCCGTGCGCAATACCCCAAATAACAATTTCGGCGTAGTTCAGCCTGTAAATAACAGCAACGCCAGCTACGCTTCAAACCCCGTAAATTCACAGCCTGTGGTAAAACGCAGACGTGCCGCAACTACAGGCGATACCCTTTCAAAAGGTCAGAAATATTCCATAAAAGACCGTGACGGCAGACCTGTGAATGATCTGAAGATCTGTCTGGGCTGGGATATTAAAGACGGCAGATGCGAACTCGATGCATCAGCTTTCATGCTTGGGCAGAACGGCAAAGTCCCCGGGGACGAATGGTTCATATTCTACGGTCAGCCCGACAGCCCCGAAAACAGTGTGCACTACAAGGTCTTCAAAGACGACCCCAACTCCCCCGATGATGCAATGATCGAACTTGATCTTGCCCGTGTGGATCAGAGGATCGAGAAGATAGCATTCGCAGTGACCATATACGAAGCTTCACGCAGCGCACTCCATTTCGGTATGGTCGAGAACCTCTATGCACGTATCCTTGACCGCCGCACAAACCGTGAGATAGCGTCGTTCAAGATGAACGAGTGCTACAGCACGGTCACTGCAATGGTGCTGGGCGAACTTTACCGCTATAAAGGCGAATGGAAGTTCAACGCAGTAGGTTCGGGAGTAAACAAAGATCTGGCGCAGTTCTGCGGAATGTATGGCGTGGCGCTGGAATAGCTTATAAGGAGAGATCATCATGGTAATGTTTGAAACAGTAAACGAGCTTTGCCTCAAGATAACCTGTCGTGGCGGCGGAGATTTCATATATACAAAAGCAGGCGCTTTCATCGGCGGTGAATGTGTCGGTCAGAAAAACTATACCTTCACCAAAGTCATGCTGGGTCCTCAGGAGAACTTCGGACAGGCTTTGCTGGGTCAGCTGGCAAGGCGTGTAACGGGCGAAAATCTGCCCCTTATGAAAGTTGATTTTCAGGGCGACAGCGTGACCTATTATGCAAACGACCAGCAGCACGTAGTCGTATACAAGCTTGAACCCAACGAGACTATTTCCATCGAAAGCGAGAATATACTGGCTTTTTCCAGAGAATGTAAGTACGGCGTTCGCTTTTTGGGTCAAGGCGTTATCTCACAGAAAGGTCTTGCGACTTCCACACTGACAGGTCAGGGCAATGACTCCTATGTTGCCATACTCGTGGACGGCAATCCGCTGGTACTCAGCAATATCCAGTCAGGCACGACCCTTGAAGCCGACCCCGATGCTACCGTCTGCTGGATAGGTGCAGACCCCACCCTGCGCACCGATATCTCATGGAGAAACTTCATAGGTCAGAGCTCGGGCGAATCCTATATGTTCGAGTGGCCGCCTCAGGCACCTGCTACCGTCATAATCCAGCCCGAGGAGAGAACATCGGGCGTAGATGTTTCCATGGACGGCAGAATGTCAGGTTCAAGACCTTCTACCCAGAGAAGGATGTACTGATATGACCATAACAAAAAGAGCCGTAGCCATATTTGCAGCAGTCATAGCCGCATCGCAGACCATCTGCGCATCAGCTGCCGAGCTTGGCGATGCAAACAGCGACGGCGTTATAAATGTGGCAGATATAGCCGTTACAGCCTCTCACATCAAGGGTATCAAGGCACTGGACGAGAACGGACAGTCGCAGGCTGATGCGGACGAAAACGGCAAGATCGACGTTGCTGATATCGCACTGATAGCCTCCCACATCAAGGGCATCAAAGCGCTCACCAAAGAAGAGCCGATCACCGAGCCCTACCCTGCTTACGTGTCCTGGAAAGATTATGATGACTGGGCATTTTCAGTGGGCTACCCCAACGGTCTGCTTGAACCGCAGGGCAACTACGGCATGAATATGGACTATCTCCACACCCCTGCAAGCTCTAAAGCGTATACCTCGGGTAAGATAGTCATAGGTGACAGCCGCTGCTGTCAGCTGGGTGTTTATCAGCAAAGGGCTGACCGCAGCGATCATGCGGTGTTCGCAGTCTGGGCAGGACATTATGCGGGCGGCACATCTTACCCCATATTGTCGGAGTCTCACAAGGCGGATGTCGAAGCTTGCTTCCATGAACAGATACGCACCAAGGGCGAATGTACCGTGTATTTCTTTGCCACCGTGAACGACTACGATTTCAGCTACAACTACAACAGCAATTACATCGCAGCTGCAATATCTGCGGCGGAAGATATAGCTTCCATGACCTATGAATATAACGGCACCACCTATAAGCCCACAGTGAAGATGATAGGCATTGAGGGCGGCAGAGCTGACGGACCGATCTATTCAACACCGCAGGAAGTTTTCAACCAATATGTATCAGACTATAACGACAAGCTTTCACAGGCGGTAAGATCAAGCGATCTGCTTGATAGCTTCACCACCGTTCATGAGATCACAGGCGGCGCAAGCTTCATCGACGACGGTCTGCACTACAGCGACAGCACACTGAAAAAGCTGACAGAATATATAATATACAACTAAAAAACGTCCGTAACATTCAGCTTGTTACGGACGTTTTTTATAACAGTTCAATACTTATATCCTCGCAGAACACCTCAAAACTGATATCCTGCTCGGCACTTGTTATACGGTAGCGTTTTATAATCTCATATCCAAGGTCGAAATTATCTTCGATGGTAAATCCCAAAAAGAAGCCGTTGAGCATATCAAATGCGATCTCCCCTGTTACGTTGAAAAGCTCGAGCTTTATCCTGTACTTTCCCGAATTATCCGCCAGTATCATGCCGATGACCGAGATCTCATCAAAGCTGTTTTCATAGTCGAACTTTTTCTCGTAGTTAAGGCTTTCTATGTTGCTGCCAAACTTATAAAAGTATTGAAGATCATCAGGCAGCTTTTCTAGCACCTTATCCATACCGTGTATGCCGGTAAGCTTCTTCATACTCAAAGCGCACTCTCCTTTTGACTCATTATTTTTCGGTCAGAAGTTCAGCTAGCTTTGACAGCAGCTTTTCAGCGTCAGCCTCTTTGGGCAGCTTCAGTTCGACTTTAACTCCGCCGCTGCTTTCGGACTTTGCCTTGACCTTGACCTGAGAATTAGCGTTCACCGCCATCTCGAATTCTTTCAGGAAAGGTCTTTCCTTCTTAACGGAACGCTTGCGCAGCGCCTTTTTCTCGGCATCATTCTGTCTTGCATACTCACGCTCAGCCTCTTCGATAGCCGCCTCCAGCTGGCGCACAGTATAGCCCTCTTTAACTATCATCTTGGCAAAATCTGCCTGCATACTCTTATCTATACCGAGCAATAATTTAGCATGGCCAAAGGATATATCTCCCCTGTCCACCATGTCACGGACACTCTCATCCATCTCCAGCAACCTCAGCGAATTCGCAACCGACGGGCGTGATTTGCCCACAGCCTGCGCCACCTGCTGCTGGGTCATGCCATAGCTGTCCATCAGATTTTTATAAGCAAGAGCCTCCTCGACGGGCGACAGATCCTGTCTCTGGATATTCTCGATAAGCGCCATCTGCATAGTCTGCTTGTCATCAAGCTCCTTGATATATACGGGCACCTCGGTCAGCCCCGCCAGCCTTGAAGCCCTCCATCTGCGCTCACCTGCCACGATCTGGTATCCGCCGTTTTCCAGAGGTCGTGCAAGTATCGGCTGAATAATGCCGTTTTCCTTGATGCTGTCAGCCAGTTCGGAAAGCTTATCGTCATCAAAGATCCCTCTCGGCTGACCCTTGTTGGGTTCAAGCAGCGTTATCTTGACCATAGTCACTGCATCGTTATTTTCTGTTGTATTTTCAACAGCAGCGTGGCTGTCATCTGCAAAAAGTGCGTCCAGACCGCTGCCCATCCTGTTTTTCTTTCCCATTATATTCTCCTTTATGTCAGAATGTTCCACGTGGAACATTATTTGTTTCGCTTCTTATTACGCTTGACCATTTCCTTTGCAAGCTCCTCATAAGCCTTGGAACCCTTGGCTTTTTTATCGTAGTAGATGGCAGGCTGACCAAAGCTGGGTGCCTCGGAAAGTGCCACATTACGAGGTATAACAGTGCTGAAAACTTCCTTTGGAAAATGCTTTTTAACGTCACTGATTATCTGCCCTGTTATCTTATAACGCTCGACACACATCGTAAAAAGTATGCCCTCAATGTACAGTTTTTTGTTGAGATCAAGACGCACTCTGTCAATAGTGTTGTGAAGTTCCACAAGACCTTCCAGCGAGAGAAATTCGCACTGCAAAGGTATAAGCACAGAATCTGCCGCAACGAGGGCATTTATCGTGAGCATATCCAGTGTCGGCGGACAATCAATGAAGATGTAATCATAGAAATTACGAGCTTCATCCAGTGCCTTGCGCAGTTTTCTTGTTCTGTCTTCCATACTCATCAGCTGAACTGCCGCACCTGCAAGGTGCTGTGTAGTCGGTACGACGGACACACCTCTGAACGCAGTGGCACAGACAGCCTCAAACAATTTACACTCATCCATTATTACATCATACACGGTATTGCGTATGCTTTTTTTCTGTATACCATAACTGGTGGTCGTATTGCCCTGGGGGTCAAAATCTATTAT
Organism: uncultured Ruminococcus sp.; assembly: GCA_902788785.1. GTDB lineage: Bacteria > Bacillota > Clostridia > Oscillospirales > Ruminococcaceae > Hominimerdicola. The sequence continues at coordinate 23,611 of CADALT010000019.1, read as the reverse complement.
CAGGACTTTAGAGCCCTTTGCTCCAAAAACAGCCGCCAGGTTGCAGACTGTAGTGGATTTTCCAACGCCGCCTTTCTGATTTGAAACGGCAATGACTTTTCCCATTTTATCTCCTCATTTCAAATTTATGTCGTTAATATAATTATTATAACACACATTTTTACAAATGTAAAGTCATCGTGCAGATTTAAAATAGAATTTCCAATGTAAATGTTCTACGTGGAACAATTCTATAAAGTGCTGCAAAAAATGTTCCACATGGAACATTTTTATTCGACAAACCAAAAATAGAAAAATAAAAAACTATGTCTAAAATACGAGATATATCTCTTATCAGGACGAAAACAGAAAAATTTCAACTGACATATTTTACTTAAAATCGCAGTAAACAGGTGGTAAAATAATCGTGTAAAGGAGGTGAGTGCATGGGAAAGCTAACGGGGCTGATAACTAAAGCCTTTGTGGAGGTGCAGGAGCCCGAGGACGAACTGCGTGAGCTGGGCAGGATAGTTGATGTGCGCATTGGCGAGATAACGCCAAATCCGTCACAGCCGAGAAAGCATTTTGATTCGGCGGAGCTTACAAGTCTTGCAAAAAGTATTTCGGAGAACGGCATAGTTCAGCCGCTGACGGTCAGGCGTTCCGAGGTCGGGTTTGAACTTGTTTCGGGTGAGCGCAGGCTGAGGGCAGCAAAGCTGGCAGGGCTGCGAAGTGTGCCTTGCATAATAATCCAGGCGGACCACGGAAAGTCTGCTGTACTGGCACTGCTCGAAAACATACAGCGCAGCGACCTGAACTGTTTTGAGGAAGCCTGCGCCATAAATGCGCTGATCGAAAGCGGACAGGTGACGAGGGAAGAGGCTGCGCTAAAGCTGGGGCTTGCTGGTTCAACGGTGGCGAACAAGCTCAGGCTTTTGAAGCTGAGCAGGGAAGAGCAACAGCTCATAATCGAGCACGGACTGACAGAACGCCACGCAAGGGCGCTTTTGCGCATAGCGGACGATAGTCTGCGGCGTGAGATACTGGCTCGCTCCATTGAGGGCGGCTGGACGGTGGATACATTGGAAAAATACATAAAAAAACTGGAAAGGGAAGAGGCGAAAAAAAGCAGCTACGAGAAGCGTGCGGTGATGCTTCGGGACGTGCGGCTGTTTTTCAACTCGGTGAACAAAGCGCTGGAAGTCATGAAGCTGGCAGGGGTAGATGCCACGGCAAACCGTGTGGACAAAGAGGACTGCATCGAATACACGATACTCATACGAAACGGGACAAACAAATAGTAAAAAAAGCTCTTCGGAAAAACCGAAGAGCTTTTGTATTATTCGATATAATTTACTGTATCGTCCTCAATGGTGATGACCGATGCATTTGAGTTCGCCTTATTTCCGAAGATCTGATTTCTGAAAAGCACGAACACATCAATAAGTATCACAAGGACTATTGCACCTATGAGAATTAACGGAAGTAGGTCTTTAAAACTCTTGCCGGGTTGACCCGACTGTCCGTTAGCGCCGTTACGTGGCATACCCTGGGGTATGTTGTTCTGGGGGATACTATTCATAGGGATACTATTCTGCTGCATATTGTTCTGCGGGATATTATTCTGCGCAAAGCCCTGATTAGGCTGCATCTGCGGCTGAGAATAGTTATTTGCACCGGGCTGTATCACAGGCTGTGGTATCTGATTCTGTGCAGGCATATTAGTCTGAACATACTGATTATTAGGTGCCGTATTCTGAGCCATCTGAGGCTGCTGATACTGATTTTGCGGCATCTGATTTGTCTGCTGATAAGGCTGCTGTACCTGTGGTGTGGGTGGTACGTTGGGAGTCTGCATGGGAGTGGGCTGTGCAGGTGCAGGCTTGCTTATTGCCACGGGCTTGGGCTTCTTTGCAGGTTCCTGTCCCGGCATAAAGATACTATCCATAGTAGGCATATCATCTGTCTTCACAGGTTCCTCGGTAAGACCCAGCATCTCATCGGTTATCTCGGGTATCTCTATTTCATCCATAGTGGGGTTTGCCAGTGCTTCTTTCTGCTTGGCTATCTCCTCGGCAGCAGTAGTATCCTGCGGAACGTTAACGGGAGTGCCGCAGATATTGCAGACCTTGGTATTTTCCAGCAGGGTATTTCCGCATACGGGGCACACCTTCTGCTTTATAAATGATGGCAGTTTAGTACCGCAGGTATTACAGAATTTCTGACCCTCTTCATAGGGAAAATTACATTCGGGACAATTTGGCATAAAAGCCACTCCTTTCAAGTTTTACTTGCATATATAGTAATATCTTTTTATATCTGAAAATACACCATACCAATATAATAACGCATTTTTCACACTTTGTCAAGCATTTTTTCACTTTATGCCGAGCTTTATCATAGTAAAAATTGGTAAATATATATAACTATACTTCTAGGGACTTCACGATATCCTCATCGGGCTTAACGGTGATGGTATAATTATGGGTGAAGATGACCATGCCCGGTTTTGAGCCTGCGGGCTTTTTTACGAACTTTACGAAGGTATAGTCCACATCGACACGGGAAGAATTCCTGCCCTTGGAGTTATAAGCGGCTATCATTGCAGCCTCTTCGATAGTTCTGTCGGGGGGGAGTTCATCGGGAGTGAACTTTGCGCCCTCGGGAGGTTCGGGGCAGCTGATTATGACATGGCTGCCTGTGATGTCCTTGGTATGCAGCCACACATCAGTCTTGCGGGCTTCTTTACAGGTAAGGCGGTCATTCTGGGAATTATTCCTGCCGACCCTGATATCGTAGCCTTCGCTGGAACGGAACTTCATGGGGGGCAGTGCCTTGGGTGGCTTGCCTTTTTGGCGGCTGCGGCTAATATAGCCCTGCTCGGTAAGTTCCTCACGTAGGGCGGCTATATCGCCCTCGGTACGTGCACGGGTCAGCGCATCGAGCACGGTATCGAGGTACTTGGCTTCTTCCGTACCTTTGGCTATCAGGTCATGGAGTATTTTTTCGGCTGTATCGAGTTTACGGTATTCCTTGAAATACTTCTGAGCGTTCTGGACAGGAGTCAGGCGCTTATCGAGTTTGACTGTGACTTCACGCTGTTCGGGGTCGTAAAAATTTACGAGTTTCGCTTCGGTCATGCCTTTTTCGAGGGCATAGAGGTTAGCAGTGATGAGGTCGCCGTACTGTTTGAGCTGTTCACGGCGTTCGCAGTCTTTAAGCTCAAGTTCCTGATTATGTACACGCTGTTCGGTACGGTCGATGGTATTGGTCAGCAGTCTGAAGAGATCCTGCGCTTTTTGTCTGGTACGGGAGATCGTATCTCTCTCGGAATAGAAATAATCGAGCAGCAGGGAGGGGGAGTCGAATTTTTTGACCTCCATCAATCCGCCGTACTGACCTATATTTGTAAAGCAGAAATCTTTCAGCTCGCCTGTCTGAGTTTTCAACACTACGAAATCATTTTCGTTATGTTCAAGCTGTGATCTGACGCTTTGGATATAGTCCCACAGTCTGTCCTGCTGTGTTTCGGTGAGGTCGGCGGTGATGATCTCCTCGGAAGGTGACAGCACGAAGGCGCACTCTCTTGCAAACACGGGCGATATGCCCTGGAACGTTTTCATGATCGACTTTGAAAGCTCCATATTAGGGAACTGAAAAAGTTTATCGGTAAATTCTTCACGGGAACATTCAGTCAAGGATATTCTTCCGTCGATTTCGGGCAGGGTATAGATAACGCCCGGAAGTACGGGAGTTTCGGAAGTTTCGGTGGAGATACGCTTTATGCTGTCGATGATCTTATTATCCTTATCGAGCAGCATAAGGTTTGATCTTCTGCCCATCATTTCCACAGCAAGGGTGAGCCTTACTATATCACCCAATTCGTTTGCCGCATCGAAATCAAGCATGATAACTCGCTCAAAGCCCTGCTGTCTGATATCCACAAGTTTTGCGGAAGAAAGGTGCTTTCTCATCAGCATACAGAACATGGGCGGCTGTTTCGGGTTTTCTATATCGGCTTTGGTAAGGTGCAGTCTCGCCGTACCCGAGACAGTATTTATTATTAGTTTTTTCAGTCCGTCAACGGTTCTAAGCGCAATAAGCAGCTCACCCTTTGATGGCTGATGTATCTTATCGACTCTGCCGCCTATCAGAGACAGCAGTTCTTTTCTTATGGTACTTAAAAATACTCCGTCAAGAGCCATTTCATCATCTCCCCCTAGCCCGGGACGCCTATTCGTTACGTTGTTTTGTTTAAAAGATTAGATAGGCGCTCGGTAGCAATCAATAGTTGGTCGGCACAGGTAGTAGACCCTAGCCCGGGACGCCTATTCGTTACGTTGTTTTGTTTAAAAGATTAAATAGGCGCTCGGTAGCAATCAATAGTTGGTCGGCAAAACAGGATATATTTTTAACTTATACATATTCTGTGTGCCTATCGTTATGAATTGAAAAGGGGAACGCAAAGGTTCCCCTTGATGTTTTTAATCCTCGGCAATGGTATCTTCTTCAAGTACCTCTGCTTTTTCTTCGGCTTCGGAAGCAAGGATATCTTCTTCACTTGCCTTTTCTATCTCAGCCATTTCAGCTTCGTCATCGTGCTCGGTTCTTGTGAAGGTAACGACCTTATTATCACCTGTGAGTCTCATGAGTCTTACACCTCTTGAATACCTGCCCATCATGCTGATATCGCAGGCTCTCATTCTGATAACTATACCATCGGAGGATATCATGATGATATCGTCCTCTTCATCGACTACCTTTATGCCGCAGACTTCGCCGTTCTTATAGTTGAGTACACCGCAGCCGCCTCTGTGACGTACAGGATAATGATCCAGTGCGACACGTCTGCCGAGACCGTTATCGCTGACGGTCAGGACGCTTGCGCCCTCACGGACTCTTGCCATGGATACCACGTAGTCATCGCCTTTGAGCTTGATGGCTCTTACGCCGTGGGCTGTACGTGACATTACTCTTGCATCGGTCTCGTTGATGCGGATGACCATACCCTTATGGGTAGCAATGAGCAGTTCGTTGCTGCCGCCTGTGAGTCTTACGCCTGCGATCTCATCGCCTTCGTCAAGACCTATGGCTATAAGACCGTGTTTGCGCACATTCTTATAAGCCGACAGGGGAGTACGCTTGATCTTACCACGCTTTGTCACCATGACGATGAACTTATCTTCATCGAAGTCCTCGACCTTTATCATGGCGGCTATCAGGTTATCATCGCTGAGTTCCAGCAGATTTTTGATATTAACGCCACGGGATGCCTTTGAACCCTCGGGGAGCTCATAGCACTTCATCTTATATGCCTGACCCTTTGTGGTGATAAAGAGTATATTATCGTGGGACGAGCAAACGCTCATTTCGGTGATGCAGTCATCTTCACGCTGCTTCATACCTGTTACGCCCTTACCGCCACGGTGCTGCGCCTTGTATACGCTGATAGGCATACGCTTGATATAGCCGACATTCGTATAGGTAACGACGCTTTCCTCCACGGGGATAAGGTCTTCGATATCAACTTCACCGCTGACATTCTCGATCTGAGTTCTTCTTTCGTCGCCGTACTTTTCTTGTATAGCTTCGACTTCTTCGATAATGATATCGAGAACTCTCTGATGATTAGCGAGAATATCTTCCAGATCTGCCACACGGGCTGTGATCTCAGCCAACTCGTCCATGATCTTCTGGCGTTCCATACCTGTCAGACGACCCAGTGTCATCTGAGCGATATGTTCAGCCTGAACATCGGAGAGACCGAACCTTGTACACAGTTTCTGCTTAGCCTCGGGAACGTTCTTGGAAGCCTTCATTATCTCGATGACTTCGTCGATATTATCGAGGGCTATTACAAGACCCTGCAATATATGCTCTCTTTCCTTGGCTTTTTTCAGGTCGAACTCGGTCCTTCTGCGGATAACGCTTACCTGGAAATCTATATATTCCTGAAGGATCTGTTTAAGAGTAAGTACCTTGGGCACACCGTTTACAAGTGCGAGCAGTATAACGCCTACTGAGTCCTGAAGCTGGGTATATGTGAACAGCTTATTCAGAACGACCTGAGGATTAGCGTCCTTTTTGAGCTCGATAACGATACGCATACCATCTCTGCCTGTTTCATCACGCAGATCGTGTATACCGTCGACACGCTTATCCTTGACCAGGTCGGCAATGGACTGAACGAGTCTTGCCTTATTGACCATATAGGGTATCTCGGTAACGATGATGCAGTTACGTCCCTTTATCTCCTCGATGGAGGTCTTTGAACGCAGTATTATCTTACCTCTGCCCGTACCGTAAGCGGCACGTATACCGCTCCTGCCCATGATTATACCGCCTGTGGGGAAGTCAGGGCCATGTATAGCGCCCATCAGTTCATCAAGGGTACAATCGGGGTTCTGCATGACTATCTTCATGCCCTCGATGACCTCATGGAGGTTATGGGGAGGGATATTGGTAGCCATACCAACGGCGATACCTACTGCGCCGTTACAGAGTATATTCGGAAATCTTGACGGCAGTACAACAGGTTCCTGAAGTCTGTCATCATAGTTAGGCTGGAAGTCCACCGTATCTTTCTTGATATCGGTGAGCATATTAACAGCCATTTTAGCCATTTTAGCCTCGGTATAACGGTAAGCAGCCGGGGGGTCGCCATCGACGGAACCGAAGTTACCGTGGCCGTCTACCAGAGGATAACGCAGAGAAAAGCTCTGGGCAAGTCTTACCAGTGCATCATACACGGAAGCATCGCCGTGAGGGTGATATCTACCCAGCACCGAACCTACGGTATCGGCGCACTTACGGTATGCCTGATCGGGGGTAAGACCGTTCTCATGCATAGTATATAGAATTCTTCTGTGAACAGGCTTCAAGCCGTCTCTTACATCAGGAAGGGCTCTTGATACGATTACCGCCATGGAATACTGAAGGAAAGATTCCTTCATTATGCTTTCCACGTCCTGATCGATAAGATTATATTCGTCCACTTGATCAACTCCTTTTATTCAAAGGTAATGTTATACCTCATCGTTTATTTATTATGTGCTGAACTTATCTTCGGCGCAGCCTTATAACTCTTGAAATGAATATTATGAGATTTGCTATTCCCATAACTATACCGAAGCAGTAAAGAAATGCTGTATGGCCTCTTGTTGCTGTGGTATCTATAACATACTGAGTAAGCTCAAGGCCTTCATTCTGTGCAAAAGTGCTGTAATTATCTTTGAGAAAATGGGTCATATTGGTACCATTCTTTGAAAGTCTGCCTGTTACGGTCATGGTATCATTTTTATCACCGCTCAGACTTTCGAGCTTCTCCATTATCTTCTTATCCTTGACCTTTACCGAAAGTATCATACCGCTTTCATCAACGACAGCGTAGTTATAAGTCTTACTGCCGATAATTGAGAAATCTGTCTTATATCCGTAGGCATCAAGAGGCATATACAGCGTATATGTCACATAGGTCGAGGAAAGAGAATCTCTGTCATAGGGCATAGACTCGCCGTTTTCGATAACAGCATTAAGATCAGTGATCTCGCCGTGAAATATATAATCCGCATCGGCTATCATCATAAGGACTGCGATAACAACGAACATAAGCCCGCCGATAAGAAATATCACGCCGCTTCTGCTTATCTTGTTCTTTATCTCATTCATATTACAGCTCCTTAGTCTCGTAATCCTCGCCGAGGACTTCTATGAGCTTGCCACGCAGCATTGTCTGATCCTTTTCGCTGATGACACGCTTTGAAAGCACGTAGATGGTCTCCTTACGAAGAATTATAACGAACATCTTAGGATTTTCAACAACGTTCAGCGATATATCATCAAATCTGACTATCCTTGGTTTTACAGGGACGAAGTCCTCTGCTGCCATTTCTTCTTCGGAGAATACTGTTTCGATCTTGAAGCAGTCCTCATACAGGGTGAACCTGTATTTATCATCTTCCAGAGATTTCAGTGCAGCCATCAGGTATTTTTTCACCCTGAATGTATTGAACCAGGTAGTGAATATCATAACAAGGCACACGAAAAACAGCACCCAATTGATATAACCGCCTGGGTTTTTGGCAATGGATATTATGAACATCAGTGCGACCACTGCGAAAAGTCCTGTTATTACCCAATTGCGCTTATAGACATATTTTTGCTGGAAAACGGTGAAAGCCTTTTCCTCTTCTTCATTGGTAACATTATACTGAAAGCTGGTAAGCAGTTTGCCTGCCGGCTTATAATCCTGCTCCTCTTCGGCTTCACTTATCATATCCTCATCGACTTCGGGCTCTTCCATACCGGGGATATCACGCTCGTAAAATTTTTCCACAAGCTCCTCGTTATCGGTACCGCCGTTATTCTTTGAGATATCGATCTTCATTCAAGTTCGCTCCTCTCAGATTGATGGCATCATACATCAAGGTTCTTGACGTACTCTGCATTCTTCTCTATGAACTCCTTACGAGGAGCGACCTTATCTCCCATGAGTATGGTGAAGATCTCGTCCGCCTTTACGGCGTCCTCCATAGTTACTTTTATCATAGTTCTTCTTTCGGGGTCCATGGTAGTTTCCCAAAGCTGTTCGGGGTCCATCTCACCAAGACCCTTATATCTCTGGACAGCGACCTTGACTTTGCCGTTATCCGAAAGCTCTGCTATATACTTATCTCTCTCCTCATCGGTGAAAGCATATCTTACCTTTTTGTTCCTCTCGACCTTGAACAGGGGAGGCTGTGCAAGATATACGTGTTCCTGTTCGATGAGGGGTCTCATGAAGCGGAAGAAGAATGTGAGCAGCAGTGTTCTGATATGAGAACCGTCCACATCGGCATCCGCCATGATGATGACTTTACCGTATCTGAGCTTACTGATATCGAAGTCATCACCGATAGATGTACCCAGTGCAGTTACCACGGGCATCAGTTTATCGTTGCCGTAAACACGGTCGATACGTGCTTTTTCAACGTTGAGCATTTTACCCCAGAGGGGGAGTATAGCCTGATAGCGTCTGTCTCTGCCCTCTTTTGCAGAACCGCCCGCAGAGTCTCCCTCGACGATATATATCTCGGTCATGGACATATCCCTTTCGGAACAGTCAGCAAGCTTACCGGGGAGTGAGGCAGATTCAAGCACGGATTTTCTTCTGGTAAGTTCACGGGCACGCTTTGCGGCTTCTCTTGCCTTTTGTGCCTGCTGGGATTTCTCGAAGATAGCCTTTGCTACCGCAGGATTTTCTTCCAGATAATTCCTGAGTTTTTCCTTCATCATCTTATCGACGAAGGGTCTTACCTCGGGATTGCCCAGTCTGCCCTTAGTCTGACCTTCAAACTCACAGTTAGTGAGTTTTACGGAAACTATGGCTGTCAGACCTTCACGGCAGTCCTCGCCCATAAGTGCATCATCATTATCCTTTACAAGACCGTGTGCTTTACCGTACTCATTGAGTATCTTGGTCAGCGCACTCTTGAAGCCCATTTCGTGGGAACCGCCGTCGGGCGTATGGATATTATTGGCAAACGAGAGGATTATCTCGTTATATGTATCGTTATACTGCAAAGCTATCTCAGCGAACATATCATCTTCCATGCCGTTGATATAGATAACATCTTCGGAAAGAGGTTCGACACCTCTGGTCTTATGGATATGTTCAACGAACTGCCTGATACCGCCCTCATAGTGAAGCACTTCACTGACGGGCTTTTCGGCAATTCTCAGGTCTGAGAAAACTATCTTTATGCCTGCATTGAGGAAAGCCTGTTCTCTGAGTCTTTTCAGGAGGACTTCATAATCGAACACGGTAGTTTCCTGGAATATCTGGGGGTCGGGCTTGAACTTGACTTCGGTACCTGTTTTATCGGTCTTGCCGATGACTTTCATCTGTTCGCTGTAATGACCTCTGTCAAAACGCTGGAAGTGTATCTCGCTGCCATCGTATACAGTAAGCTCGAGGTACTCGGACAGAGCGTTAACGACAGATGCACCAACGCCGTGCAGACCGCCTGCGACCTTATATCCTCCGCCGCCTCCGAACTTACCGCCTGCGTGCAGGACTGTATAAACTACTGTAGCCGCAGATATACCCTCCTTGGGATGGATACCTGTAGGGATACCACGTCCGTTATCGACTACTCTTATAACATCGCCCGGAAGTATATCCACGATGATCTCTGTGCAGTAGCCTGCAAGCGCCTCATCTATGGCATTATCCACGATCTCATACACCAGATGGTGCAGACCCTTGGGACCTGTTGAACCGATATACATACCCGGTCTTACACGGACAGGCTCCAGACCTTCCAGCACTTCTATCTGATTTTCGTCATAGTTATTGCTTTTGTCGATCTGTGAGATAGATTCGGTATTTTCTACCTCGACTTCCTTGACCTCTTTAATGTTATCGTTATCCAAAATCTGATACCTCCGAACTTTTTTTGATCCATGTTCTGCTTAATAATAAGCATTTATAATATCACTGCCATCTGCATAGCCATGACATTTCACGGATCACAAATTATTCTTCTTATACCTTTTGAGGAGTGTCGCAACGCCTAGCTGGCTGACATAGACCTTTTCCTCCAAAGTTTTATCATCAAAGCACACTATGAAGCTTTTTGGGAGCTCATAGGTACAATATGTGACACGTTTATTTTTTTCTGCCGCCGAGAGAAAATCTCGGGTAATGGCTGATGTGGAGCTGTTCTCTATATCGAATATGCCCACGATATTCTTTACGTTGACTATATAGTCATTGCCGATATGAAGATACATATTTCCTCCGTATCATGCTTATTATTTCTTAAAATAATCATGCCAGAAACTGCTGCCCATTATAACATCGGTAGATTCGGGAGCATTGCCTATCATATCAATGATCTCATCGACAGCATCACGCAGACCCTCGGTATTTTCTCTTAGCCAAAGCTCTGCATTTTCCATCTTGGAATTTATATGGAGCTCATGCTCACGGTTATACTCCGCATTGGCTTTTTTTATCATAGCCTCTTTTTCGGCTTTGCCGATTATTTTATCGGTATATTTTTCACCGTCGGGATCGGCAGTATCTATAGAATAATACGGTCTTTCAGCAGTTATTCTTCCGGAATAGATGATCTTATCTATCTCGGCGGTCTCCTCGGATCTTATCTCTTCGATACCGTACTCTATATCTTCATCATCTTCCTGCGGCATTTCCTGCGAGAGATATTCTATCTCGGGGAGTTTTATATCCTCGCTGTCCTCATCAAGTTCACCGCTGCAGAACGGGCACTCATAGTAAAGGTCAGCAGGGTAGAGATGATGTTTTTCGCATCTTACAAGTTTCATTTTGTTTTGCCTTTCTCGGTAGGGTCTTGTTTCGATATACGACCCTTTTCGATATTGAATATCTTCCCGTGAGAGTTCTCATCGAAGGGGATATTCATATCACAGCAAGTTATAAAGACCTGCATATCATGTATTTTTGATATGACGAATTTCTGTCTTGAGGGGTCAAGTTCACTGAGAACATCGTCAAGGAGTATAACGGGATAATCGTCTATCTCCTCATGGAGTATATAAGCCTGTGCAAGTTTCAGCACGAGTGCGACCGACCTATGCTGTCCCTGGGAGGCATCCTCTCTGACGAGCATACCGTTTATGCGACAGACCATATCATCCCTGTGTACGCCTTTTTGCGTGAACCCTGCACGCAGATCGTCTTCTATATTATCATGCAGCACATTCAGATAATGCTCGGTAAGTTCACCTGTATAAACAGATGCAGCCCCCAGCATTGAACTGTCATAGACAGTGGAATAATAGCTGAGGTCGAGCTTTTCGCTGCCGCCTGATATCTCATTATAGAGCTTATCTGCAAATATCCCGAGCTTACGTGTATAGCTGAAACGCAAAAGTGAGATATATGCGCCCATCTGGGCAAGCTGGATATCCCAGGCTTCGAGTTCCTCACGCTTACTTCTGCCGTAGTTTATATTTTTAAGCAGCATATTGCGCTGATCTATAAGTGTTTCATACTTGGATATAACAGCGTTATAGGAATTCTTTATCTGAGACACCGACAGATCCAGAAACTGCCGCCTGTTTTCGGGCGAACCCTTTGAAAGCTCCAGATCCTCGGGAGTGAATATCACGCAGTTAAGGCTGCCGAAAAGCTTTGAGGGAGCTTTCAGCTTTACGCCGTTAAGGCTCACGCTTTTCTCTTTGATATTGGGCTTTGCCATGGCATACCTGATATCCTGCTCCCTGAAACTGTTCTTGAAGTTTATATCTATATCCATGACCTGCTCATCATCGCCTATCATGCGCTTATCCTTGGTGCTGCGGAAACTCCGTGCACCGCTGCACAGCCAGACCGCCTCTATCAGATTGGTCTTGCCCTGGGCATTCCTGCCGCAGAATATATTTATCTTATCATGAGGTTTGATATCTATATCCTTTAGATTTTTAAATCCGTTGACGGAAAGCTCTGTGATGAACATTTACATTTTCCTTATTACACTTTTGAGACTATGACCAGCTCAGTCTTTATCTCATCTATCTGCACCTTATCGCCCGGACGTATTTTTTTGCCTCGCATGGTACAGGTCTCGCCGTTGACTTTGATGCGTTCTTCAAGGATTATCTCCTTGCCGATGCCGCCTGTTTCAACTATCCCTGCAAATTTCAGCAGAGAATCGAGCTTTATGAACTCGGACTTTATGCCGATCTCTTTTTGTTTATAATCCATATATTTCCTTTCGGTATCGGTCTGATCCCGGTTTTTTTCTTTGACCCAGAGATATTATTCTCTTGGCAGACGAACGGGAAGTACCAGATATGTATACTTATCGCCCTCGGGAGGAACTATCTTCATAGCCAGCAGGCTGCCGCCCATTTTCAGAGTGACTTTATCATCCTCGATAACTTTCAGAGGATCCAGCAGATATTTACACTTAAAGCCTATCTCGATAACGGGACCTGCCACATCTGCGCTGATCTCATCGGAGATCTTACCCAGTGCGGTGGAACAATTTATCTTGACGTGGTCATTCTCGAAATAGCATCTTACTGGAGAAGGCGAGCGGTCGTTGATAAGCAGCATCGCTCTTTCCAGTGTGGAGATAAGTTCTTTTCTGTCAACTACCACATCGGTATTTGAAGAATTGGGTATAGCGGACTTATAGGGGTGGAAATCGCCCTCGAGAAGTCTTGAATAGACCATATATCCGCCTATCTCAAAGATTATATGTTTTCTTGAAGGATGTATATTTACCACATCCTCATCATTATCGCTGAGAAGTCCCTGTATCTCGGAAAGGGTCTTTGAGGGGACTACGAACTTGATATTCTCGGCATACTTAACGGGTTCATAGCGCACAGCCATTCTGTAGCCGTCGATAGCGACCATGGTAAGCGTACCGTTCTCGATATCGAAGAGTTCGCCTTTGAGTATGGGCTTATCTTCTGTCACAGCCACAGCGAACTTGGTCTGGGTTATCATTTCTTTCAGCACGGGCTGAGAGATAGGTATTTTTGTCTCGCTGTCCTTTTCGGGGAGTTCGGGGTAGTCCTCAGCGGAAGCTGCGAACATATTGAACTTTGTGACACCGCCCGAGATAGTTACCTGATAGCTTTCCGAAACGTCTATCAATACCTCATCAGCAGGCATCTTCTTTATCATTTCGGAGAAAAGCTTCGCATTTATTATACACGAACCCTTATCATCGCTTCTTACGGAAATAACTGTTCTTATACCCATTTCAAGGTTATAGCCTGTCATCTCAAGCAGGGAATCCTTCAGGTAAAACTTTATACCCTCCAGCGAAGGAAGCGTAGATCTCTCGGACACCGCTTTGGATACATTTACCAGTGCATCATAAAGCGACTGCTTTGAACATATGAATTTCATCGTATCATCCTTTCACTATGAACGCTCGATTTTTATCTCAAAAAACAAAACATAAGTTAAGAAAAATTATAGTAGTAATAGTAGGGGGTGTTGATTTGTTTGAAAAGTTCTGTATGGTATTTTTTCAGCATGATTTGGGAGGTGAGTTTTTAGTGGTGGGGTGTTGAGTGGATCTTGATAAAATTTTGGGGTGTTGAATTGTTGGAAAAATGTTGGTTGAAAATGAAAAACTTCCTCAAAAAATGTTGAAAATGTAAATAGGGTCAGATTTTCAACTTTTTGCGTTTGAAAACAAATTCCGACAGGGTGTTTGTTTTTTGAAAACTTGACCGGGGTCATTCGCTTTCAATGTTATATCCGACATTAAGTCTATAACAGTTATGTTGAAAAATCTGTTGAAAATGTTGATAACTGCAAATATTTTTAATAAGTTTAGCAGACTTACTTTTCTTTAAGATTTTTGATTATATCATTTACAGTATCTTTCATTTCCTTATTGTTCCTAAGCATATTCTCCACGTCCCTGTAGTGTATGGTCATGGTAGAATGGTTCTTGTTGAGGGCGGCACCTATCTGGGTGTAGGTCATGCCCTTTACTTCTTTAAGAACATATATGGTTATCTTACGTGCGATGGATATATTTGAATGTCTGTGATTGGACTTTATATCCTCCACGGTGACATCGAAGGAATTTGCGACCTCGGAGATTATCCTGTCAACGGTTATCTCGGAAGGCTGATTGGATATCATAACTTCCTTTATAACACGCTGTGCCATGGATACGGAGGGCGACTCATTAGTAAAGGTAGTGAGCGCCTTTATCTTCTTGACGGTACCTTCAAGCTGTCTGATATTTGCTTTTATCTTCTCTGCAATAAGTCTTGTTACACTATCTGAAAGCTTCAGATCAAGACCCTCGGCTTTTCTGTTGACGATAGCCATTCTGGTCTCAAAATCGGGCGGCATTACATCTGCCTGTACACCGAGACTGAGTCTGGTAGCTATCCTGTCCTGGAGTTTGGTTATCTTGGTAGGCAGCACATCGGATGTGAGGACGATCTGTTTGCCTGCATTATAGAGATCGTTGAAGGTATGGAAAAATTCTTCCTGCATTCTCTCTTTGCCTGCAATGGTCTGGATATCGTCCACGAGCAGAAGGTCTGCATTGCGGTACTTCTCATGGAAGCTTATGGTATCCTTATATTCAAGTGCTCTTACCAGTTCATTTATAAAGCTTTCGCCTGTGGTATAGATTATTTTCAGCTCGGGATGGTTCCTGCTTACCTCATTCTCGATGGCTTTCATCAGATGAGTTTTGCCAAGTCCCGAATCGCCGTAGATTATCAGGGGGTTGAAGACCTTATTTGGGTCGATATCCTCAGCACTCTTGATCTCTTTATCATACTTATCGGCAACTGCTTTACAGAAAGCGTAAGCAAGTTCATTTGAGCTGCCCTTGATAAAGTTCTCGAAAGTATAGCTGTCCTTAGCCTCCTCGGAGAAATCCGCAGGCTGTACATTTACAGTCCTCTCGTCCTTGACTTCTTCCTCTTTGGTACTGACCATTATCTTGACTTCGATAGGGAAGCCCATGACTTCCTCAAAAGCTGCATTAAGAAGATCACCGTAAGCCTGTGTGGTGGTATCTTTAACGAACTCAGTATCTGCCAGAAGATAGGCGGTATTATTTTCAAGCTTATAGGGCTTGAGTACCTTTATCCACCTGTTATAACCGCTCTCACTTATACCCCTGCCTGTGGTCTTGTCATTGACCAGACGGTAGCAGTATTTCAATACTTCCTCAAAAACCTCATTGAATGAGTTCATCTAAATATAACCTCCTTAAACTTACCGATGTGCCGCACC
Organism: uncultured Ruminococcus sp.; assembly: GCA_902788785.1. Taxonomy (GTDB): domain Bacteria; phylum Bacillota; class Clostridia; order Oscillospirales; family Ruminococcaceae; genus Hominimerdicola. The sequence goes on along the minus strand of CADALT010000019.1, from coordinate 7,875 downwards.
TTGCGGTACACCCTGCCGTATCCCTGACGGCTTTACCTTTCGGGTATTCTTCATATATAATAAAATTACATATTTTTCCAAATATACAAATGGGCACAAATATATAATTTATTATATCACATTCCCCTTGAAATTTCAAGACCCCCTATATATATAATAGTATGGGAAAATTAAGTTAAAATAAGTAATATTTCGGGGGAAAAAGAGAAGTCAGCAGGCAAAAGCTATGTTAAATTAATAAAAAATTTACTTTATTCGGATAATGGACTATGATTGAGGTGATATTCGGGTCAAACGGAAGTGATGAGAGTGACGGAAAGCTCGAAAAAACAGGGGAAAAGGGTGGGTGTTTGAAGTTTGATAAGGTAAATAATAATAAATATCAGAAATTATATAAAAAAAATGTGAACTGACTTGACAAACTATATGTAAGTAAGGTATAATGTTATATTACAAGGGCTATGTCTGAAAACGGGTAATTTTTACTGTTTCGGACGTGCCAATGAAATTTTAGAGCGGTGCTGCTCGGTGTAAAAGGAGAGTGAATAAGGATGAAGAGAACATACCAGCCCAAGAAGCTTCAGAGAAAGAAGGTCCACGGCTTCAGAAAGAGAATGTCTACTTCCAACGGCAGAAAGGTACTTGCACGCAGAAGAGCAAGAGGCAGAGCAAAACTTTGTCACTAAGGAAAAGTAATGACCGTATACCGGCAACAGTCTTACACGAAACGCTATTGCAAGATCATATATGTACAAGCTCTGCAAAATCAGACGTGTTCGGATTTTGTAAGGCTTTGTGATGGTCTTTTGGATAATAGCGTTTTGTGGAGTGTTTTTTGCTTGGTATAAGGTCTTTATCTTTTTATTGAGGTAAATTGTAAAAATATTTATATTATGTCGGGCGGCAGTGAAAAAGTCATGAAAGGCGCATACAGCGTCGAAAGAAGGTACACTGTACGACGATATTCAGAGCTTATAGAGATATAACGGTGATTGGATATGCTGTTCACACAAGTCATAAAGGACAATAAGGTCTTCCAGAGATGCTACCGCAGCGGCAGATTTGCAGTATGCGGATATGTGTGTGCATATTTTTATCCTAACGGCACACCCTTCAACAGGCTGGGCATAACAGCCGGCAAGAAGCTGGGCAATGCTGTTAAGAGAAACAGGGTAAAAAGAATAGTCAGGGCGGCATACAGGTCATGCGAGAAGGATCTGCCCATGGGATACGACATAGTATTCGTGGGGAGGAATGATGCGCCCGAAAGGACCAGCTGTGATATCGAGAGGTTTATAAGTGAAAGGCTGATCGGTGAGATAAACAAGTCTGCCGAAAAAGGCGCTTTCGATAAGCCTAAGAAGAAGGGCAGATAGATGAGATCGCCATTCATATGGATAGCTAAGCTGCCGATAATGTTTTATCGAAAATTCATAAGTCCGCTGCTGCCGCCGAGCTGCAAGTATTATCCGAGCTGTTCTTCATATGCGCTGGATGCGTATGAAAAACACGGTTTAATAAAAGGTACTGTGCTGACGGTCTGGAGATTGTTAAGATGCAATCCCTGGTCGCTTGGCGGTGTAGACTATGTACCCGAAAGGGTAACGGTGGATTATTTCAGGATAAAAAAGGTAAGGAAAAAGTGAGCTGCGGCTTTCTTGTAAGATCAAAAGATAGATGTTTGAACATTGTCTTTTAGTATAAGTAAAATGGATCAAAGAAAAGAGGAAGTAAATTGTTCAATCTTGTAGCTATCCCATTGGGATGGATAATGAAAGGCTGTTATTACATTTTTAAGAACTACGGCGTGGCACTGCTGGTATTTACGTTCATAACAAGGGCTATAGTGTTCCCGCTGAACATCAAGCAGCAGAAGAGCACAGCAAGGACTGCTATGCTAAAGCCTAAGCTTGAACAGCTTGAAAAGAAATACGGAAAAAATAAACAGAAGCTTCAGGAAGAGCAGATGGCTCTTTATAATGAGGCAGGTATAAACCCTATGGCAAGCTGTCTGCCGCTGCTGGTAATGATGGTGATACTTTTTGCCATGATCCCTGTTATCTATGGTCCTCTGACTTACGTTTCGGGACTGGACAAAGATGATGTAAATGCATCGAACAAGATGATAAAGCAGCTGCATATCGTCAGCAGCGAGGTAAAGAGCCATGATACGACTCTTGCACAGCTGATAGAAGGCTATGAGGCTGAGGGCAAGGATCCTTATGCGGAGCTGGAAACTCTGTTTACCAATGAAGAGGAATACCCCAAGTCTGCCAAGAGTTTTAAGAAGGAAGAGGGTATGGCTAACGTTATCGCTGCCATCAAGCTGCATAACGATATAGATACCTTTGTACTGGATGAATCTCACTTTGCACAGAACCTCATCGAGGGCAGACCGGAGCTTATGACTTTCGTGTTCGCACAGGATAAGTCATCGGGAGATTATTCCGATGTTCTCGGTGTTATTTCAAATGAAGTGAAGAATTTCTCCGAAGACTTCAATTACAGTATGTTCGGCATTTATCTGGGTACTACACCTTCCTGGAAGGATAACCCCATCACTTGCCTTGTTCCTGTACTCAGCTTCCTGTTGCAGATACTGGTAACCGTTGTTTCACAGCACTACACTAAGAAGAATAACCCCAGCATGGCGAAGATGACAGGCAGCACCGCTGCAATGCTGTACTTTACACCTGTATTCTCACTGTGGATCACATTCAAGTATCCTATCGGTCTGGGTATGTACTGGTGCTTCAGCTCGCTGTTCAGCTTGTTGCAGACCATCGTGCTCAACAAGGTGTATACTCCCGATCGTGTGGCTGAAATGGTCGAGAAGGAAATGGCTAAGAAAAAAGCCAGCGGCAAAAAGACCCTTATGGAAAAAATGGCTGATGCACAGCTGATGAGCGCAGGCAAGGACCCCGAGGCTATCAGAAAAGCACTGGCAGGGGACGATTATGAAGAACCCAAGAAACTCAGCAAAAGCGAGATAAAGCAGGAGCAGAGGAAAAAAATAAATGAAGCCAGAAAAAAGGCTGCCGAGGAAATGGGCGACGAAGATGCTGACCTTACTCAGGATGAGAAGGACAAGCTCAGCGCCGCAAGAGCAAGGATGGCAGCAAAGTACGGCGACTAAATTTGCTTATCACAGGCTGCGACCTGATGAGATAATTTTATATACGAGAGGAGAGCTGGACTAATGAAGCAGGAATTTACTGCCCCCACTATTGAGGAGGCAAAGGCTCTGGCAGCAAAAGAATTCAACGTAAGCGAGGACAAGATCACATTCACTGTGATAGAGGAGCCTAAGAAATCCCTTTTCGGTAAAGTAAAGGGCGATGCAAGGGTCGAAGCGGAATACATCGAGACTAAGACCGATATTGCAGTTAGGTATATCAACAAGGTACTCACAGGTATGGGTATCGGGAATATAACTATCGAAGTGACCGAGATCGAGAACGGTATTTCTCTGGAGATAAACGGCGACGGACTTCAGGATGTCATTGGTTCAAAGGGTGAACTGCTGGATTCGTTACAGTATCTGGCATCACTGGTATGCAACAGGGTTGACAGAGAGTATTTCAGGATAACCACAGATTCAAACGGTTTCAGAGAGAGAAGAAAGCAGCAGCTTGAAGAGCTGGCTGTAAAGATCGCAAACAACGTTAAGAAGAACGGCAGATCAAGCGCACTGGAGCCTATGAACCCATATGAGAGACGCATAATCCATGCGGCTGTATCCGAGATCGAGGGCGTAACTTCACAGTCTAAGGGTGAAGAGCCTTACAGAAAGGTCATCATAAGCTCTACAAATCCCAGAAGACGTGATGACAGACGTGACTTCAAGCGTGGCGGCAAGGGCGGAAACAGGAGAAACGGCGGCGGAAGAAAGGGCGGCAGACGTCCTCAGAGCAGCGGTTTTGATTTCACCACAAGCTTCGAGAAGGAATACAAGAAGCCAAAGCCAGAGGATTCAATGCTGGGTTCGGGACTTTATTCCAAGATAGATATCTAATAAAAATCAAAACTGTCGGAGTGAGAACTTCGGCAGTTTTTTTAGGAGATGATGACATGGTATGTTTTCTGACGAGTGTGCCCTTGACAGATAGGGTAACTTTTGGATTTAAAGATGTAAACGGTTTTCTGACAGAGATGAAAAATGAGGTTAAAGATAATTTTAGAGCGCTGTTTATATGCTCGGACCCCGACTGTCATGAAAAGACGGACAAATTTTCAACAGAAGTAAGGGAGAGTTTTGAAAAATCGGGGATAAGATTTTCGCAGATGGAGATACTGGACGGGAGAAATAAACAATGTGCAGGTCAGCTTGTTGAAAACTCGGACTTTATAATATTGACAGGCGGTCATGTGCCGACGCAGAACAAGTTCTTTGAAGAGATAGGGCTGAAAGGTCTGCTGGGGAATTTTGACGGTGTGCTGATGGGCATGAGCGCAGGGACGATGAACAGCGCAGAGGTCGTATATGCGCACCCCGAGCTTGATGGTGAAGCGACCGACCCCGAGTACAGAAGGTTTTTGAAAGGGCTGGGTCTGACTAAAGCGATGATACTGCCGCATTATCAGGACAAAAAGGACGATGTGCTGGACGGGCTGAGGGTATTTGAAGATATTGCATATCCCGACAGTATGGGCAGAGAGTTCTATGCGATACCCGACGGGAGCTACATCTTTATAAAAGATGGCAGGCAGGAGCTGAGAGGCGAAGCATGGCTCATAAAAGACGGGGTATGCGAAAAGATCAGCGATGTGGGGGAGAAGATAATTATATGAAAAAACTGACCGTGGAAATTTTCCTCGGTCAGTTTTCTTTTTGGATATTCAACACATTTATCTCGGGATAGTTGAAAACTCGCAGGGGTATCACGCTGTTGCCGAGACCCCGGGAGACGTACATGGTGGTTTTAAGTTCGGTGCCGTCAGCAGAAGATGATAAGGCGTTATATTCGCCCGAGGTATATTCGGGAAAAAAGCCCTGATCGGGGGCAACAAGTCCGCCTATAAAGGGCAGCCTGACTTGTCCGCCGTGGGCATGACCTGTTATTATAAGGTCGGGAGAAGAAAGAACGTATTCCTCTTCGAGATACTGGGGTTCGTGGGCGAGGACGATATGAAGCTTATCCTCGGGGATATCGTGTGAAAGTGCGGCAAGAGTGCCGTTATAAAGGCTTGAATCATCAAGACCTGTGAGGACGACATCTTCATTAAGGGTAATGGACTCATCATTAAGGATATGCACTCCTGCGGATTTGATACCGTCAAAAAGTTTAGTTTTATCGGAATTAGTCAGCCACGTTTCATGATTGCCCGTGACATAATAGCACGGGGCTATCTTTGCGGCTTGGGTGCAGAGATCAACTGCGGTGTCGATATTTGTGTGGTTGCTATCGACGATATCTCCCGTTATAACGATGATATCGGGAGAATTGGCAGATATTTTTTCGATAAGACGGCTATTGTTTTTGCCGAACTTTGCGTTATGCAGGTCGGATATCTGAACTATGCGAAGAGAATTTTCATCGGTGGATAATTTATAAGTGGGGAAGGTATACTCGCTGACTGTAAGGTGCTTATTCTGGTAAAAACAGAATATCGCAAGCAAGATTATGACAGTCAGAAGGATGATGACCTTCTTTTTTGATAGTTCAGGTTTTCTGTACAGTTTCATAGTTTCTCCCTTAAAGCATAGGTGCGAAGATCCTTAAAATTATTGATGCGAAACGGCTGATAAAGCTGAGGTTATTAACGTCCTCATGGGTGATGAGGTGACATTTGTTCTCAAAAAGGTCGTCAAAATCTGCCTTGATATCGGGGATACACTTGGTAGAGTCCATAAACACGGCATCTTCAAAATGCAGATAGAGACTCCTGTAATCGAGATTTATCGTGCCGACCACAGCACGTTTGTCATCGGAAAGAAAATTCTTCGCATGAATGAAACCGGGAACATACTCATAGACCTTGATGCCATTTTGGAGAAGTTCCCTGTAATAAGAACGGGTTATGCACTGGATGTACCATTTATCTGGGATATGGGGTGTGATTATGCGCACATCGACACCCGATTTTGAGGCAAGTTCGAGGGCAGTAAGGATCTCATTATCGGGGATAAAATAGGGGGTGGTTATATAAAGATAGTCCTTGGCAGTATTTATAATGGAAGTATATACCATTCTGCCTATCTTTTCGGAATCAAGGGGAGTATCACTGTAGGGAATGACAATGCCCTGTGTTTTCGGGACATGATCGGGTTCATCGGGGCGGTATTTATCATAGTCGGTGGTATCTTTTGAGATGACCTCCCACATCTGGATAAACATCATGGTGAAATTCCAGACAGCCTGACCACGTATCATAACAGCGGTATCTTTCCAATGACCAAAACGGAGAAGGCGGTTTATATATTCATCTGCGATATTTACACCGCCCGTAAAACCTACATTTCCGTCAATAACAAGTATTTTGCGGTGGTCACGGTTGTTCTGGATAGTCGAGATCATGGGGCGGAACCTATTGAAGATAAGCACTTTTCCGCCTGCTTTTTCGATGGCTTTTATATCACGGGGGGGCATGGTGAACTGCGAGCCCATACCATCGACGATGAGCCTGACTTCGACACCCGAAAAAGCTTTATCAATGAGTATATCGAGTATCTCGCCCCACATTTCGCCGTCGTCAACGATGAAATATTCCATGAAGATGAATTTTTTCGCCTTTTTAAGCTCTTTAAGCATCGCAGCGAACTTATCTTCACCAAGGGGAAAATACTCGGCACTTTCACAGCGGTAAGCCGGGAAGCCTGCGCTGTCATCGAGGTACCTGACTATCCTGTAAAGCTCGGGATCACGGATCTCAAGCTTATCGGAAAGACGTTTATCCTCAGGCAAAAGATAACGGGTATCAAGATTTTTCTGAACATATGCATTTGAAACTTTACGCTTATAGGGCTGATTAGAGAGAATGATGTAAAGTATCGTGGTGAACACGGGAAATATCAGCAGGGGGACTATCCAGGCAAGCTTATAGGCGGGGTTGCGGTCGGTATTAACGACATATATAGCAACGCCGATGCCCATTGTTGAAAAAATAACGGAAAGGTAGCTGTAGTTTTCGTTGAGAAAAGTGAAAGCCAGGAATATCTGAGCGAACTGCATGAGCAGCAGCAGGATGATGGTGGTCTTCTGGGAAAAAATTATGTTTATAAGTTTTCTGGGTTTTTTACGGCGTTTTGCGTATTTAGACTTTGGCTTTCTGGAATTTATGGCAAAGCCGTCGTGGGAAACATAGCGCTGACCCATGAAGCAAGCCCCCTTTCCTGAAGAAAAAATTTCTCTTTATAATAGTATAAAATGAGTTCAATTGAATTATAACACTATTTAGGTAGATTTTCAATAGCTTATTCTATAAATAAGGTTGACCGTTTATGGTAGAAATATGTAAAATTGAACAATAAAATGGGGTACAGCAATTCTGAACTTATGGTTAATGTTGTAAAATAGAGATTTAAGACATCAAAGTAAGCTTTATAGGGAGTTATGTCAAATTATTTACGAAGAATATTAACTATTTGTTTAAAATAAAAAGGTAAAAAGGGGTTGACATTTAAGTTAAATTGCGGTATAATAATTAAGCTGTCAGTGAGGACAACACCTCACAGAAAGCTCCACAAAAAACTTTCAAAAAAACTTCTGAAAAGGGGTTGACAAACGAAAGAAAATGTGGTATAATAAATGAGTTGTCCGACGAGAACGGATAACGAAAAGGCATCTTGAAAATTGAACAACCAAGAATACGAAAACCCTTGAAAATACTTTGAGTAATTAAAGTATTCGCAAGTCAAGCAGAAGACAAGAAAAA